>NZ_JAPTNL010000039.1 GCF_026891095.1 Roseovarius salincola | reverse complement strand
GATTTCTTGTTCATCTTCGCTCCTTGATGGCTGCGATGAACCAGAAATCCTCCGTTACGAAAACATCAAATCTGTCCCATGGGTGCTGACGTCAGACATCCTCTGCTGCCGTCACCATCTCGGGCTTCTTCAGCCCGGCGATCCGGTCAGCGGCGTCCTCACCCTTCGCCTCGCGCACTGCTTCGAGGATGCGGGCCTTGGTCACACGGCCGAGGTAACTGTCGCCCGTCGCCGTCCAGCCCGCCTTGGCCATATCGAGTCCGACGGTCCCGGCCAACACATCCGCATGCGCGATGGCGCGCGGGCGGCGCTGGTAGGGGTCGTGGACGGCATTCACGCTCATCGCCACGCAATGGGCGAAGAGCGCCTCGCGGCTGCAACTGTCGAACTCGGTCAGGGCCTCCCAGAGGTCTTCGGGTGCCTTCGGCAGGTTCCGCGCCCAGGTATCGTGACGCTGGTCGATGGCCTGCGCGTAGGGCGTATCACCGAGGCCCGGCACCTGCGATCCGAAAGCCGCGTTGCGCGGTTCGATCTCGACGCAGCTGTCGACCGCGTAGCGATAGAAGAGCCGCAAGACCATCGCGTGCAGCGCCGCGAGGAAAGCGACCTGCGGGTCCTGGGCCAGCGCATTGCGCAATGCCAGGGTCCGATGGGCCGTGAGTTCCATGACGAGGCGGTCGGAGAGCGGCTTGAGGCCGTCGTCTTCTTCCTCCTCGTCCGCGGCAGAAACGGCGGTGTCATCAGCGTCCTCGTCCGGCGCCGCTGCCGATGCGACCTCGCCGGTGTCCTCCACCTCCTCGACCGGCTCATCCTCGGGCCGCACATAGCCGCGTTCGACCCGCAGCCGCCCGGAGCTGTCGATGCTGACGAAGGCCCCGGCCAGCGCCAGATCCTCGGACTCGAACCGGATCGGGCGCGCCTCGAATGCCTCCATCGTCTCCTCGATCTCGCCCAACCGGGCATCGACATCGTCGGGCAGCTCGTCGGCTTCTGCGTGCTCGGCCTCGAGCGCGTCGTATTCGGCCTTCAGCGCCTGGTAGCGGGCGGCTTCCTCGCATGTCATCGGCACCGCCTCGCCATGGACCCGGCGCATCCCGAAGGTGTGGCCATAGGGGAACTCGGTGTCGACCTCGATCCATTTCCAGCCCTCGGCACGGACCGTCTCGGCCTTCTCGGCCAGTTTCTCGCGCACCATGACGTCGAGAAGGGCGGCATCCTGTAGCCAGCCGCCGTCATCCTGCTGGAACAGGTCGCGCAGAATTTCGCCGCCCGCCTCGACGTAATCGTCGAGTCCGACGAACTGCGCCCGCTTGTCCGAGGCCCGCACCGCCCCCTCGGTCAGCATGCGGCGGATCTCGTAGGGCTGCCGCGAATAGTGCCGCTGCAACGCCTCCCAGACTTGGCTTTGCCGCGCGTGATCGGGATTGACGGTGAAGGCCATGAGCTGATCGAGCGTCATTTCCTCCTCGGCATAGGCATCATGCAGCGATGGTGCTACGGCGGCGAGCTTCAGCCGCTGTTTGACCACGCTGGCCGAGACGAAGAAGGCCGCGGCGATCTCCTCCTCGGTGCGGCCTTTCTCGCGCATCGCCTGGAAAGCGCGGAACTGGTCGAGCGGATGCAGCGGCGCGCGCTGGACGTTCTCGGCCAGGCTGTCCTCCTCCGCCAGCCCGTCGGTGCGCACGATGCAGGGCACCAGTGCGGTCTTGTTCATGCGCTTTTGCTTGACGAGCAGCTCAAGCGCCCGGAACCGCCGCCCGCCGGCGGGGATCGTGTACATGCCGGTCTCGGCGCCATTGTCGTCCAGCACGGGCCGCACGGTGATGGAGCTGAGCAGCGTCCGCCGCGCGATGTCTTCGGCCAGCTCCTCGATCGACACGCCCGCCTTGACGTGGCGCACGTTTGACTGGCTGAGCATCAGCTTGTTGAAGGGGATGTCGCGCGAGGCGCTGAGGGTGATTTTCTGTTGCTTTGTCATCGGGATTACTCCGTGACGGGCCAGCCGGGAGCCTCTCTCCCGACCTCCAAACCCGTCACGGAAAACCCGGCCCACCTCTCACTCTAAGGAAGGGCGTAGCCCTGCGTTTGCTTTCTAGCGTCCTCGTACTGCAAGCGGCAGCACGATACTCCGCAAGTCGTCCGCACGCACGCTTCAAAGGGTTATCAGGACAACTTCTTGGGGCGCTTCGCAGTGCGATAGCTTGCAGAACGATTAGACGGGAGGCAATCATCTCGACGAGCCGCTCACCCAGTGTTACATCTTCAGGACGGATGTCGTGACGCCGCAACATGCATAGGGTCAAATGCTTAATGCAAACGAAGTATATTACTTTCAGTGGAATTGTAGCATTTGTGACTTTGGTACCTCTCGTTTATCAGCTATTCTTTTCCAATAGGCTGTTGCCTGAGTTTGACCTTAACTCAGTATCTTCGGATGAAGTTTCTAGTTTATACAGTAATTTTGAAAGTGACGTGGCGTATTTGACACTCTCTTTCGAAAGGAGTGACTTACCATCTGTCGTTAATATTGAAGACCCTACAATATTCTTTTCACGGTATCAGATAAATGGACTCGAAGTTACCTTCATTATTCCAGTACAAGAACTACTCAGCAACCCTTACTCCATTATAGGCGACTACCGAGCGGAGGACTATAGCTTCCATTTTGAAGGCCCAGTACATATTCGCGCCTACGAGGGGGAGGGAATGCCATATATACGCATCGAAAGGGTGCCGATAACTGACTCGATTGAAGAAAAGACCCGCTGTACAAGGAGCGTAATAGAAACATCGGGCGTATCTTTTGCTTTTTCCTACTTATGGAATTGCATTCTGTAGGTGGAACATAGAATGACTTGTTGGGCGCTTTGCTAGCCCGCATTGAGCAGCAGGCATTGGTGTGCCGCAAAGCAAACGATACTATTGGCTCATGGCAAACGTTGCCATTGTGCAGCGAGGGAAGTGGTTGAAAGACTGACCACCTCCCCATTTTCCAGACTAAGTTACCTTCTCCAGCAACACCTTCGCCTTCCCCTCCATCACCAACCGCGCATCTTGCTGCGGCTTCGACCGGGCCACCGCGGTGATCCCCTGCACGAAGTCGAAGACGCTCTCCGGCGGGCGGCCTTCCTCGGCCAGCACCGTCTCGACGATCCGCCCCGTCTCCGCCTTCGAGAACCCGCGCTTGCGCAGGAAATCCTGCCGGTCGTCGTCCGACCGCGCGACGATCTTCTCGCGCGCCGCGCGGATGCCGTCGATGAAGGGCGCGGGCGAGGACTCGGCGAAGCGGCTGAGCGCCGGGGCGGCCTCATGCGCGAAGCGTGAGGCGGCGTATTTCGAGTGCCGGATCTTGATCTCCTGGAAATCCTCCACACCCCAGAGGTTGCGGTTCTGGCAGACCGCGCGCAGGTAGAAGCTGGCGATGCCGAGCGTCTTCGCCCCCACCTCCGAATTCCAGCAATAAAATCCCCGAAAGTAGAGGTCGGGCGAGCCGTCGGGCAGTAGCCCCGCCTCGATCGGATTCAGATCGTCGACGAGGAACAGGAACACGTCGCGGTCGGAGGCGTAAAGCGTCGTCGTTTCCTTCGTCACGTCCACACGCGGGTTGTAGATGCCGGTCGACCAGTCGAGCACGCCGGGGACCTTCCAGCGCGTGTCGCCTGTGCCATTGCCCGCGATGCGTTGAACCGCAGAGACCAACTCGTGATCGTAGATGCGGCCATAGTCGGGTCCGGTCACGGCACGCAGTTCGGTGCGTCCATCTCCGGTTTCCAGCGTCTTGATCTGTTCGGCCCGGTGGTTCGTCAGCCCGTATTGCAGGTTGATGCCCGCCAGCGGCGCAGGCAGTTGGCGCAGATAGGCCGCGGGCGCGCCGACGAGGCTCGAGAGCTGGCCGAAGGACCAATGCGTCGGTTCAATCGGCTCATCCGCACCGGGCAGAACCAGCCCAAGCTTCTCCGGGTTGTCGCGATGTGCCTCGACCCGGATCGCGGCGCTTTCAACGGTGCGGGTGCGGCTCCGCTCAGCGCGCCCCTTCACCGAGGCGAAAAGATCGTTCAGCGACAGATACCGCTCGTCATCCGGGCGCGAGAACCACTCAGACGACACCCGGTCCACATTTGTGCCGCGCGACACATCCACCTTGTAGCCGCCGCTGATGTCACGCCCGGCATCGATAATTTCGGTATTCATTGGGAAACCTCCGCGACGGGCGCCGGAAGCCTCTCCTCCAGCCCTCAACCCGTCACGGCCCTCCCTGCCCGCCTCTGGCTCTCGGAAATCCGGTGAACGTCCGCAGGAAGTCCGCCGATTTGATCGCATTCTGTCCTATTTGTTCGCCCCCTTCTGCCACCGATTGCCGCCCTTTTCACGATCAAGGTCCCTGATCACACCAAACACCGCCGCCCGCTCGCATTGATGGACAACGTGGCTGAGGTCAGGATGTGGAGCAGAGAAACCACCGAGACTGACCGATGAACACGCTTTTTCTCCTGATGGCTCAATATGATGGCCGCGCGGTCGTGCCGGTCGATGCGGTCTGCAAAGACTACTTTTCCCATCTGACCTTGCCGAAGTTTCTCAGGAAGGTCAGTTCCGGTGAAATCGATCTGCCCTTGGTGCGATCGGAGCGTAGCCAGAAGAGCGCGAAGGGCGTCCACCTCTCGGATCTCGCCACCTATCTCGACAAGCGTCGCGAGGTCGCGCTGTACGAGCGGGACGCCTTCAAGTAGTGATCTTCGGCTCTTCAGAGGAGGCTCGTCCTGTGGCCCAGAACACCCGCTAAAAGTGATCTGGCGAGGGGTTTTGTCACCGCATCGATCCATCCAATCCAGCTGGCCAAAGCTTCGCCGGTGAAAAACTGGGCAAAACCTTTCCAGCCCGATCCCAACCCTCTGAAATCAAATTCGAAAACGGGGCCGCGCGACGATGGCCTATCAGATTTTCTGCCTACTTTTTGTGCGCACGACCGGGACGGACTTACAACATGATTTACAACACGGGCTACAACATGACCTTAGAAATTTGAAAAATCACAGACTTTTTGAACTGTCGGTCCAGTCCATCATCGGCGCGATAGATAGGCGCGCTGCCTCGGTGGCTGCGTTGTTGGGCATTCGGCAATCTCCTCGGATGCGCCCAATACCAGAACGGACCCGCTGTGCACACCATACGCACACGGCGACTGTACTGCCACCCCACCCCGCGCAAAGACAGGTAAACAGCGGCGTTTGGGTAGGGTTGCGTTGAAGCGCCGTCACGATCGAACCCTGCGTTCCTGCGCGTGTCGGGACGTGGGGAGAACCTGACCACGGTCCACACTGCCCAGCGCCGCGACCGACATATCGGCAGGCGACCCGCAGATACTACAGGCCACTACGGCTCTCAACGCCTACTCACGTGCACAAATTCGAAAGATGTTCTATCAAATGATATAGTGCCTTCTGGCCTGATTGGTCCGGTCCTCTGTCCCGCAACCAGCTAAAATGCCACAAGAGAACGCATGATTAACCGAGGATTAACCGAGGATTAACCGCAATGCGTTGGTCTGCTGAGGTTTTGCAAAACCGGGCTGGGGATCACCATGTATGAATTTCGCGGCGCAACGCTTCAGGACGCCATTCACCAGGCGGTCCGATATCCGGCGTTGTCGACAAAGACGCTGGCCAAGATGGCGGCGAAATTCGACTTCACCGCCCGTATGCGCATGGGAAGCGTTCTGTTTGTCGGGGAAGGCAATCTGAGCTTTGCTCTGACGATGTCGCGCACGCCGCGTGATCCAGCCTCCTCGATCCTGGCGACAGTGGACGAGGCAGAGGAAGGCCTAACGGACACCGCCTGTGACAATGCGCGCAAGCTTCTGAAGCTAGGATGCAGCGTCAAAACCGGCGTGGATACCACAGGGCTCTCCGACACCATCGGGAAACGCCAGTTTCGAACAATCATCTTCCAGTTTCCAAACGTGGCCTCCCGATATCCACGCTACGGACAGAACCCAAATCATGTCTTGGTGACCCGGTTTCTCAAGAGCGCTCGGAACCACCTGAAACCGGGCGGTCTGGTCGTCATCTCTACCGTGGACAGCCCGTTTTACGAGGGCGCGTTCAAGTTGGACGAGGCGGCGCGGAAGGCCGGGTTTGCCGCTCCGGCGATCTTCAGTTGCGACCCCGAAGACTACGCGGGATATTCTCACCAGAACATGGCCAACGAGGGGTCCGCCACCGATGGCCATACCGCCTTCGCAACTTTCGTTTTTTCCGGATGAGTGGCCGGACGGGCTGACCTATCTGGCAAATTTCATCCACGAGGATGAGGCCGAAAGGCTCGTCCGTGAGATCGACGCAGCCCCTTGGCGCACCGATCTGAAGCGACGCGTCCAGCATTATGGCTATCGCTACGACTACAAGGCGCGGCAGGCCCGGCGGGAGGACTATCTCGGGCTACTGCCCGACCTATTTCAGCACCTGGCGGAACGGTTGACCTCTGAAGGCCATTTTCAAGCCGTTCCGGATCAGGTCATCGTCAACGAATATCAGCCCGGGCAGGGCATCTCTGCCCATATCGACTGCCAACCCTGCTTTGGGGAGACGATCGCCTCCCTGAGCTTGCTCTCGGCATGCGTGATGCGGTTTGCCTCGCAGAAGTCTGCCCGGAAAATGGACCTTCTGCTCCAGCCCGACAGCCTTTTGATTATGGCTGGTGAAGCCCGCCATGAGTGGACCCATGCCATTCCGGCCAGAAAGACGGATCTTGTCGAAGGCCAGAGGTCCCAACGAACGCGACGCATTTCGCTGACATTTCGGCAGATGAACTTCAACAAATGTTGTAATGTGGGGCGCAATCGACTACCCTCTTGGCATGCCCAGACTCTCGATCGACATTTCGCCGGAAGACCATCAGAAGCTCAAGGCCATCGCTGCTCTCAAGGGGCAGAGTATCAAGGACTATGTTCTGAGCCGAGCGCTTGGCGACGCCCCTGCCCTTGCCGGGATGAGCGAAGACCAGGCTTTCATGGCGCTGGCCAACTTCCTGGAGCCGAGGATCGAGCAGGCGCGGCGTGGCCAGCTTTCTGGCAAGTCCCTTGACGAGATCCGGCGCGAAGAGCGCGAGCGCGCGGGAGTGAGAACGGCGGTGCGAAAGTCGGCCACGGTAGCGGCGGGATGAGCCTGCTGCGGGCGGCGTAAAAGTCGTCCACCTTTACCCTTTCTGGCGACAGGGA
>NZ_JAPTNL010000038.1 GCF_026891095.1 Roseovarius salincola | reverse complement strand
ATAGGCGTATCGTTCCTCTTGGAAGTTCTGGCAGGCTTGATCACCCGCCACGATACGCCGCCTTCTCAAACCCCGTCACCCAGTTTCCCGCATAGCTCGTCGCTTGAGACTTGTTGCACAATTGCGCTTGCGCTATCGACGTGCTGCGCAGCACTGCGGGCAGGGCCTGCCGGCGCTCCCTCGATCCAGGAACAGAAATCAGGCCCATGCAATCACATAAGCTTCACACAGCGGATTTTATCGTTCTTGCAGTACTTCTGTCGGTCTTGCTGCCGGTCACGAACATCTTTTACTCGACGGATTCGATGACCTACATCCTGAAGGCGGAGCGGATCGCGGAGTCTTTCGAATATGATGATTTGACCCGTGGACCGATGATGCCAGCCATCGGTGCGCTATTCATTTCCCTGTTCGGTAAATCAGCGATCGTTCTGTCAATTTCCGTCAGGGTTTTCTATTTTCTGTCCGTGATCGGCTTCGGAGCTCTGGCCTGGCGTCTTTATGGGCGTTGGGCCGGATGGCTGGCGGTTCTTTACTTCGCTTTTGCGCCGATGCTCAACTGGCCGGCGACCCGATACCACGTGGATATCTTCCTGCTCGGCTTCATCGTATTCGCGTTCTGGCTGCTTTATGAAACGCTGCAAAGCGGATCGCGGCGTCTCGGGGCAATCTCGGGTCTGTTGATCGGGCTGGCGTTTTTAACGAAAGAAACGGCCATCATGATGCTTCCCCTGTGGGTGTTTGGGTGGCTTTTCTTCCCACAGCTTCCCTGGAGGGTACATGCCAAGGCAATGGGCGCGGCGGCGCTCGGTTTTGCCGCGCTGGTCTTGCCTTGGGCGCTCTATGTCCAGATCGAGGCCCAAGACGCCGGCAACCTCCTTGGCAACAACATCAAGAATTCGGGTACGTTTGATGCATTCATCGCAAGGTTTCTGAACCAACCTTCCGAAATCGCCGTTTTCCTTCTTACCAATCTGAAGGAGTTCATGACCACCTACCTGCTGAATGGGCACTGGATCGATCCGGAAAAACCAGGGCATGCCGTTGCAGCCATGGGCAGCTATGGCTGGTTCATGCTGGCCGGTGTCATCACGGCCGCGACAAGAGCCCTCTGGCCGCAAAACGTCGGCGACCGACTTGTTATTTGCGCACTTGCCCTGCACCTACCCTTCGCGATTTTCCTTGGCTGGATGCTGTATGATGCGCGGCAGGCTCTTGTTATCGTGATGTTGGCCTCACTTACCATCGGCGCAATGCCAAATGCGGTTGCCGGGATGACGAGACACATCTCGCCCTGGCTTGAAAACAGGGTTCCGACTGTTGCGATCTTCTCGTTGTTGATTGGTGGCGCAGCCGCCTACGTCTCAACGCTCAACGGTGCCATGATGCAACAATTGCGAGGCGACAGGCAGGCGATGTCGTTTCTGCGGAGCTTGGACAGCGCATTGCAGCCAGTCGGTGCCTTGAATCGCCCCGCCGTCGAAGCGGCTTCATGGCTGAAGCAGAATGCGGACACGAATGACGTGATATATTCGGCGCATCGAAGAGACACCCGATACCTATCGTTTGCTCTGGACAACAGGGTAGAACATAGCCCTATTGAGAAACACAACGTCATGCTCTGGCTTGAGAGCGCAGCGCCAGAAGCGAAACCTACCCAGCGCGATACGCAAAACAGATTGATCTGGATAGATGCAAACTATTCACCTGACGGTCTGATCCAGTGCATAGACCCCGTCCAACAGGTGCGTGGCAGCAGGTTCTGCAAGATTTATTATCTGCGTGAGGACGACCTTCTCAATCAAATGAAGGACACCGGGGCTGACTGGCTGCTCGTATCCTCAGCCTACACTTTCATGTCGGCATATTTCGATGCGCATCCGGCCTTCGAGCAAGCCCGGGTTTTCGGCGAGCAACCATATCTCGACATGCGGCAGTCGGTGATCCTCTACCGTGTACACGCGTCAAAGCTTGCAGCAATCGATGCCGACCCGATGGCCGACATATCGATCGCGCGGTTCCTGGACGTTTTCGAGGCTGAGCGTCCATCCGAGTATGAGCGCTGGAAGGATGCAGTGCTCTTGGGGCAAATGGGCCTCTCGCCGGCGGCACTCGAGAAACTGCGCGCGCGCGACGTCGATTGTTTCATGCGCGACGCGCAGAGGCAGCCCGTCTTCCTCGAATGCCTGGAATGAAGAAGGCAAAGCCGGGTCGCGCAGGTCGCTGAAGGTGTTCGGTCAAGGCTTTTGACATTCACGCATCAGTCATTTAACAGCCTAACGAGTCCGAACCCGTGCGCCCTTGGCATCCCATGTTGCTGGCCGGTCGCAGCAACACATGCCACCACAGCAGACGACGAAGCCCATCATGAAAAACAACCTTCCAATCGCCTTTATCATTGGCGCCCCGCGCTCCGGTACGACGATTCTCTGTGATGTTCTTGGTGAGCATCGCGAGATTGAAAGCATCAGCGAGCCGTATTTCATCTGGGACTGGAAGTCCGGAGGCGGGCTGGATGATGTAAGAACGGCGGCGGATGCCACGCCCGAAAACACAGGCTTCATCCGGCGTGAGTTCTCGCATGCTCTCGAAAACTCCGGCAAGAAGATACTCGTCGAGAAGACACCGGAGAACTGCTTTCGCGTGCCCTTCATGCATGAAGTCTTTCCCGAGGCGAAGTGGATCTTCCTCTATCGCAACGGTCTCGATGTCATTGCATCAATGAACATTGAGTGGCGCCGCCGGGTCGACATGGTGCAAAAGCGCGATTTGAAAGCGCTCTGGAAAACGGCCAAGCGCATGGTCATGCGCCAAAAACACAACCGCCACCGCGTCTTGGCGCTGATCCATGAGGCGACACAGAACTTCTCGCTGAAACCGGGCCGCCTTTTCAACAAGGCCAAATGGCAGGGCCGCGCCGCTTGGGGCCCTCGTTTTCCGGGCTGGCAGCAAGAGCTCGACCGCTGCGACAATCCTGTCGCCTTCAATGCGCGCCAATGGGCTGAGTGCAGCCAGGCAGCGCGAGCAGGGTTGGAAGGGATTGATCCGTCCCGGATCCTGAGGATCAGCTACGAGGACCTGGTTCAGAACCGTGAAGAAACGATCCGAGAGATCGAGACGTTCTTGTCTGTCGATCATCAACCCGATCTGGGTGCTGAACTGCGCCCCAGCAGTCTGGGGAAGTGGAAGGCGTATTTTTCCAAGGACAATGTCGCCTTGATCGAGAGTATCATCGAGACCCAGCAGAGCGAACTGGGTTATAAACAGGTCAGCTAGAAGGAGAAACAGCCGTGTTGTTTGAAGATTTTTCGGGTCTGCGCCTGTTCGGGGTCATTGTCGGTCTGGCACTGGTTTTTGCGAGCATCTGGTGGGGACGTCGGCGGAGCCCGGGGTCTTCAAGCCCGCTGCCGCTGCTGCTTATGGGGGCGCTGCTTTTCATCGTCGGTTTGTTCCCGACCATTGCCCGCGCGCCTGCTGACCTGCTGTTCATCGGTGATGTGGATGGCGGCGCGCTGATCTTCCTGCTGGTCCTTTCCACCATCGTTTCGTGGCTTCTGTTGCTTTGGATGCGCTCGCGGATCGAGCATGTGCGTCAACGCTCGAATGCCTTGCTGCACAGTGTGGCCGTCAACGGCTTCATGCAGGCGAACGAGAACGCGGCCGAGGGCGACAGAAAGGTATTTGTCGTCATCCCCGCCCTCAACGAAGAAGACACCCTGCCCGCCGTCTTGGCAGACATCCCAAGCGAAGTGTGCGGACACCCCGTCAACATCATGGTGGTCGATGACGGCAGCACCGACAAAACCGGGCAGTTGTCAAAGGAAGCGGGCGCCTTCGTATTGCGGATGCCGATCAACTCCGGACAAGGCTCCGCCCTGAAAGCGGGTTACAAGGCATGCACGTCACTTGGTGCCGAGGTCGTGGCAACGCTTGATGCCGACGGTCAGAACGTGGCCCGGGAACTTGAGAGCGTGGTAAAGCCGGTGCTGGATCACGAGGCCGATGTGGTCATCGGGTCGCGTCTCCTCGGGGATTTCGAGAAAACCAACATCAGCCGGACCGTCGGCGTTCACTTCTTCAATTTCATACTCAGCACGATCACGGGTGCGAAGATCACGGATTGTGCGAGCAGTTTCCGGGCGTTCTCGGCCGAGATGATCGACAAGGTGCGCCTCGAGCAGGAGCAATATCAGTCGGCTGAAGTCCTGGTTGAAGCGGCGAAGAACAATTTCCGTATCGCAGAGGTTCCGATCTCATGGCGCCGCCGTCAAAGCGGAGACACGCGCAAGGCGGCCACCGCGAAATACGGTTTCTTCTTTGCGCGCACGATCCTGAAGACCTGGCTCAGGTAGACAGCGTCGGTCCGGTGCCATGCTCGTCGCGGGTTTGAAGTCCCTGAAGCGAACCGTCTACAGGTTTGCGCTGTTGCGGATAGCGCCGGTTCTGGCCCGTCTGACAGGGCGCCGACCGGTGCATTTCCTGCATGTCGGAAAGACCGGAGGCACAGCCGTCAAGGCCGCGTTCGGAGCATATCCCTTCCCATGGTTCGCGACCCCGGGTGACCTCCTGATCTTTCATACGCATTCCGTCACGCTTTCGGATCTGCCTCAAGGCAGTGCGGCAATCGTGTTCCTGCGCGATCCGGTGGCGCGTTTCATAAGCGCATTCGGCAGCCGCAGGCGCAAGGGCATGCCGCGCCGCTACGTGCCCTGGACCAAGGCCGAAAAGCGCGCCTTCATGCAGTTCGAAACGCCAAATGCGCTTGCAAATGGCCTGCTCTCGGGTGATCCCGCCGAACAGGCGGCGGCAAAAAGGGCAATGCGAAGCATCGAACATGTGGCGCAGTTCCAGATTGACTGGTGCGGCGGTGACCTTGAAACCTTTCGGCGGCGCAGAAACGAGTTTATCCTGATCGGACACCAAGAGACCCTGACCGAGGATTTCGACCGCCTGCTTTCGCGACTTTCCCTCGCGGGCCAACTCACTCTGCCCAAGTCCGACAAGGCAGCGCACAGGTCGACGGAGCGGGTTGAACTGAATGCAGCTCAGAGCAATGCCGTGTCGCAATGGTACGCGCGCGACTACGCGCTGCTCGAGGCGCTGAGCCGCGTAGAGGGCGAGTTTGTCTGACCTACCCGGATCGGTCGACTCTGAGGATTTTGCGTGAACCTCAGTGTTTGTGAATCGTCATGGTACCACCGGACAAACACGCAGGCATCTAGAGACAATCCCGGAACAAGAAACGGCAGCGCAGGCAACGTTGACATCAAACGACCTTTGACTGACTTTTACGCATCACAAACCGACTGGAAAGCCCTCATGAATTTCGACGCAATCGGTGGATACTTCGGTCTCGACCTTGCTCCGGTCGCCAATTGGCGACCCGATGGGATCGGCGTGAATTCAGCACGAAGTGCGTTGGAGCTGATTTTGCGGGCGCGCCAACCGTCCAAGGTTCACTTGCCCAGCTACTGCTGTTCAGCCGTTGAGAGCGCCATCCCCGAGAACATTGAAATCTGCTGGTATGAGATCAACGAGGAATTCGAGATCAGCAATATGCCCGAAACATCCCCGGAAGCGCCTCTCCTGCTCGTAAACTATTTTGGTCTGAAGAACGAATACGCTGCAGCGATTGTTGCGGATAAGCCGGGACACGTCATTCTGGATAATTCACAGGCCTATTACAGCCAGCCTTTTGCCGAAGCAGATTGTATCTACAGTCCTCGCAAGTTCCTGCCGGTACCGGACGGTGGGATCGTCGTTTGCGACGCCTTAATTGATCTACCACAAAAGCAGGCCACGTCGTCGAACCGTGCACAATATTTGCTTGGGAGGGCGGATGTGGGTCCAGAGCCGTTCTTCGAATACTATAAGTGGGCCGAAGCGGAAATCGCGAAAGAGCCGCCCATGCAGATGTCCGCGTTGACGGATCAGTTGCTCGATCATTTGGATACTGAACGGTTCGCAGCGAAGAGGCGCGAAAACTTTCAAGCGCTTGATAAGCGGCTGCGCTCATTGAACCGGATCAATTTGCCGATGACCGACGACACCGTGCCTATGGTTTATCCCTTCTGGCCCTCAGGGGAAGGACTTCGAGAAAAATTGGTAGAAAACCGCGTCTTCGCGGCTCGATACTGGCCTGAAGTTGCGGAAATGAAGCAAGCGTCGAATTTCGAAAATGAACTGTCACGCAATATGGTGCCGTTACCCATCGATCAGCGATATGACTCTTCCGACATGGATCGTATTGCCGAACTGTGTCTGTCCCATCTTTTTGGTGGGCTCCCGGGAGAGCCGGGATGAATACATACGCAGAACCTGCGCCACAGAACATATCAGACAAGGTGGTCCTGCATGGCACGCCGCGATCGGGAACAACGTGGCTTGCAGAAATATTTAACAGTGCGCCGGAACTTAAATACTGTCATCAACCACTGTTTTCATACGCGTTCAAAGGGTTCCTGTCTGATCGCAGCAATCAAGCAGAGGTCGCCTGCTTCTTCCAGGCGCTACTGAAGACGCAGGACAGATACATACTTCAAGTTGAGGAGCGCTCGCGAGGGATTGTTCCCGATTTTTTTAAAAATACGCCAACTCACCTTTTGTATAAGGAGGTGCGCTACCATCACATTCTGCCCAATCTGTTGAAGCGCGACAGCGCGTTGAAGGCTGTCCTTCTGGTGCGCGACCCGCGCGCCGTTGTATCGTCGTTTTTGAGTGCTGCGAAGGAATTTCGCAGAGATCTGGGTTGGCGTATCGAAGATGAATGGCGCTACGCGAGAAAAAAGAACCAAGACCGCCCGGAGGAGTTTTTCGGTTTCGAAAAGTGGAAAGAGTCCACAAACCTTTTCACTACGCTTCGCGAGCGGTATCCAGATCGTGTCAGACTCGTAAAGTATGTAGACCTTCTTCGATACACAGAATCCACTGTGCAGAAGCTATTCACCTTCTGTAATCTGGAATTCGGAAATCAGACAAAGGGCTTCCTGCGCGGAGAGATAGTGGGCAACTCTGCAAGTGATTATACGGTCTTTCGTGAGCGCAAAATGGTGGATGACAAGTGGCGAAAATCACTCCCATCAAGCATCTCCGATGAAATTCGCGCTGATCTGGAAAGTACTCCGCTTGTACAGTTTCTGGAGTGAGAAATTCTGCATGGGGTCAACGAAGGGGACAAATTTACATGATAAAGGTGAACACCAGATTGGTGACCACTCAGAGGAAGAAAATCCTGCATGCGCGGTCTAGTACCTTTCGACGACCGGTATTTTCTGAACTCTCTGACATGTGCGCCAGTGCCGTTGTCGCAAGCAGTTAGATGGCAAAATAAGATATGCTACTTGCGCACAAGATTGATGGATTGTCTCAGTTTCCACGGTAATCCCCCCGAAATTTAAGGGTGTTTGAAAGTAGAATTTTCTCGAATGATGAAAGAGGAGATTCTGATGAAGAAATCGAAATACAGCGACGCTCAGATCATGAACATTTTGAAGCAGGCCGAAGGTGGTGTGCCGGTTGCTGATCTGTGCCGCGAGCATGGAATGAGTTCTGCGAGCTTTTACAAATGGCGCTCGAAGTATGGAGGCATGGATGCCAGCTTGATGGCGCGGATGAAAGAACTCGACGAGGAAAACAAGCGGCTTGATCCAGCCCCTGTTTCACCGGACACCTAAGCGGTTTCGGTTTTGGCCCTGATGAACTCGCGAGGCGAGCGCCATTTCAGGCCGCTGTGTGGGTGGTTCTCGTTATAGTCTTCGATCCATTCTCCTATCAACCTCAGAACGGTTTCAGCGCCTGGCAATGGATTTACGCGGACGTAGTCGCGCTTGAATGTTTTGACGAAGGCTTCGGACATGCCGTTGGATTGCGGGCTGGCAACGGGTGTGAAGCAAGGTTTCAAGCCGAGCTGGCGAGCGAAGATACGCGTTTCCTTCGCGGTATAGGCGCTGCCATTATCGGACAGCACCTCAACCACCTCCGGAGAGTGTCCGATCTTTTGTGTATGACTGATCCGGTTCATGCTTCACCAAAAGGAAGCATGCATGACCATCTCGAAAGAAATCCTGGACGAACTGCTT
>NZ_JAPTNL010000037.1 GCF_026891095.1 Roseovarius salincola | reverse complement strand
ATTTCTTGTTCATCTTCGCTCCTTGATGGCTGCGATGAACCAGAAATCCTCCGTTACGAAAACATCAAATCTGTCCCATGGGTGCTGACGTCAGACATGCTGGGGGAGCCGATGACATGGCAAAAGGCGCTGGCGTTATTCTTGATTGTCGCATCGATCGCAATCGCCATATTCCGGAAGTCTTCTGTCCTCGAAGCGCCGGATTAAAATCCCTTCCAGAAATTCCAAGGCATGCAATTATCGGCAAGGTGGCCGGCTTCGCTTCCCCAAGGCGACTTGTGAATGGGCACTTTTGCTAGGCGGTGATCTGTTGTGCGCCCGCCAATGATTGCCTTGAACACACCACAGACATAGGTGCGCTGCGCGTATTCAGTCACAAGACGACATGCGAGGAGTCCACGTAAAGGAACGACAGGGGGCCACTTTGGAGGAATAGGTTCAAATCTTATTCTACTAATGCGAGGTCAGGTTTCCAATCAACGCCTCAGACAACTCATATCTAGAGTAGGGTTCTCGTAGGGCCTTCTCAGTGCTCATCCCTTCGATACCTGAACCCGCCCCCGTTTCGACTGGACACCTTGGGCCGACCAAGGGGCCTCAGGGATACCAGCAGTGATACGAGTTGTTGAATAATAGAAAACAATTCGAAAGTAGGCGTTTCTGAGAACGCTTTGATCTCAAGGTGTTTTTTAGTCCTATGAAGCGGTGCGCGTTCAACAATTCGGTTTGAAATAATTGTGAAATCAGGGTCATCGTAATCAAATTCGATGTTTGGCTGAAATCGAGAAGCATCATGAATTTTCTTTGCTGGCCCCAGAGAAATGAAACTATCGTTCCTTTGGCGGTTCCTATCTACTGCTAGCACAATTTTCCGCGCCAAGTCCGGTCTTGCCGAAAAATACCCGGTTTCAGCGATTGATCCAGGCGCTTCAGGGAACAAAACAATTGCGTGAGAAAGCTCACCGACCAATTCCTCAAACTCAGAGATGTCGAATGGAACCTCACCACCGCCCGCATTCGAGCCTCAACGGGCTCACCCCGCGAGAGTATCACCAACGGTCAGAAGAGGACCAAAACCTGAACAGAGCCAACTCATGAACGCGGACTCCACGGGGCGCAGTTCACAAGACAAAACCTTCTGGACAATAGGGTCCTTGCAAGTCGGTGCCCGGATTGGGCCACTCGAAATCAGGTGGGTCAGCGTCTGGCCGTTCAACTGCCGATGCGGGTCCGGCGAAAGATTGGCTCAGGAATGGCGCGTATGATGATCATGATTGCCCGCCAGACCGGCTTGACATAGACGACGGAGCGGCCCCGGGCCACGGCTTGGAATATCGTCTCGGCCACGGCCTCGGGGCGCGCGGTCAGTGCACCGGGCAGGTCCATGCCCTCGGTCATTCGCGTCTCGACGAAACCCGGCTTGACTGTGACGACATGCACGCCAGTGCCCCACAAACGGTTTCTCAGCCCCGAGAGATAGGCGGTGAACCCGGACTTGGCAGAGCCGTAGACGTAGTTCACCGCCCGCCCGCGATCGCCCGCTACGGAGGAAATGCCGACGAGCGTGCCGCCGCCCCGCGCCGCCATCCGGGCCGCAAACAGCTCCAGCACCTGCGCGGGTGCCTCGTAGTTGATGCGCATGACCTGGGCCGCGGCGGCCGGATCGGCCTCGCTCGTGATCTGATCGCCCATCGCCCCGATCGCGGAGACCACGATGCCAGGCACCGGATCGAAGGTGTCCACGAAGTCGCCGAGGGCGCCGGTGTCGAGCGCGTCGAATTCGTGCAAGGTCGCCTCGACATCATGGCGGATCGCGATGTCGGCGCGGTCCGCTTCAAGATCGGCCGCATTTCGGGCGGCGAGGGCCACCGGATGCCCGGCCGCAGCAAAGCGGTGCGCGACGGCGCGCCCGATGTCGGAGCGTCCGCCGAGGACGAGAACGGTATCTGTCATAGGAGCAACCTTTCCGATTGTGCAGAAGCGAACGCGCGGTCGCATCCGGTCTCCCGCCGCATGGCACAAAACGCTGCGGCGCGCGGATCCGCCCGGTGCAGTGTCGCTGCCGACAGGCGCGCATCCTTTGCGAGGTAGAATCGCCCGCCGTGGTCCGTGGCGATGGCGTCGAGCCGGTCGAGAAGCGCCAGCGTCCGTGCATTGGCCGGGAAATCCAGTGCCAGCGTGTAGCCCGACATGGGGAAGGAGAACCGGCTCTGCTGCGGGCCGAAGCGTTTCAGCACCGCGAGGAACGAGCCCTGCCCCGCAACGGCCGTTTCGGACAGCAGCGCCCGCAGCCCCGCTTCGGATGCGTTCAGAGGCAATGCGCATTGGAACTGCACGAAGCCTCGGCGGCCGTAAATCCGGTTCCAGCCGAGGATCGCGTCGAGCGGGTAGAAATAGCTGTCCCAGTCGACCAGCGCCTCTCGCGGGGCGCGCAGACCGCGGCGCCAGTAAAGCGCGTTGAAGGCGCCGACCGAGAACCGGTTGAGCGCTGCGGCGGGCGCGTCGAAGGGCATCGACAGCTGGCGCTTGCGCGTTGTGCGGTAGGGGTGCGTCCGGCGCTGCGGCGGCAGGTCATCGGCCTGCACATGCTCTCCGGTCATCACCAGCGACCGGCCGAGCGCCGCACCCGAGGCGAGGCAGTCGATCCAGGCCACTGAATAGCTTGCATCGTCGGCGGCCTCGAAGGCGTCCATCGCCTCGGCAAGGCTCTGCGCGGGGACCGTCGTCTGGGCGATCCAGCCGCTTTCCACCGGGCGGAGCCTGATCGCGGCGCGCAGGATCACGCCGGTCAGCCCCATGCCGCCAAGGGTCCAGGCGAAAAGCTCAGAGTTCTCGTCGCGGCTGGCCCGCACGACCTCGCCGTCCGCCCCCATCACGTCGATCCAGTCGACGAAGGCGCCGAAGGCGCCGTCCCGGTGGTGGTTCTTGCCGTGCACATCAGCCGCGATTGCACCGCCCAGCGTCACGAATTTCGTCCCCGGCGTCACCCATGGGAACCAGCCCCGCGGCAGGAAGGTCGCGATCACGTCGCCCAAAAGCACGCCCGCCTCGGCGACGAGCCGCCCGGCCTCTGCATTGAAGGACAGCATCCGGTTCAGCCGCCGCAGGTCGAGCGTTGCCTCCGCCCCCATCGCGCTGTCGCCGTAGGCGCGGCCGTTGCCGCGGGCGATCACGCCTCCCGCACCGATCAGGGCGCCCAGGGCTTCGGCGTGGCGCGGTCGCGCCACAGGTCCCGCGCGCCGCGGGTAGCGGCCCCAGCCGGTAAGCTCTTCGGTGCGAAAGGCCTGCATCACGCCGCCCCGGCCACGGTGTCGGTGAACACGAACCGCCGGTCGAGCCGGTACTTGATGACGTAGCCGACCGCGAGTCCGAGGACGGCGCCCGCCTCGCGCGCGAGATCGGTTTGCCAGATGATCCAGAACGCCGTCTCGGTCGCCCAGAAGATCGCGGTCGTGGCTATACCCATCGCGGTATAAAGGGTGAACTTGCGGCCATGCGCTGCGGCCCCGGACGTGTGGTCCTCGAAGATCCACCGCTTGTCGAGCAGGTACTTGAGCACCAGACCGACCAGCGTGCCGGCGAAGACCGCTGCCGCAAAGCCCCGGGGGCCCTCATCGATCGCTAGCACCACCCGCTGCGCCCCGAGATTGGCTAGCGTCGCGGCGACGGCGAAGGCCGTGTAACGGATGATCAGCGTCGTCCGGGTCACAGCAGCATGCCCGACAGCACCAGGGCGAAGATCAGCCCGCCGCAGAGCAGCGACACGGGGTCCTTGGCCGCGAAGACCACCGGGTCGTCGTGCATCTGCCCCCGATGGGCGAGCATCGCCATCCGGCTGAGCCAGTAGAGCAGGATGAGGCAGATGCCCCAGAGCGGCACCGTCGCGGAATAGAGCACCTGCACCGCTGGCGAATTGATGTAGAGCGCCATCACCAGCACCGAGACATAGCCCGACGCCACCGCCATGTTCGACACCAGCGGCAGGTCGTCCGTCACATAGCCGCGCCCAGGCGCTACCTGCGTGCCCTCCTCGGCGCTCGAGACCAGCTCGGCCTGCCGCTTAATCGCGGCGAGCGAGAAGAAGAAGAACATAGAGAAGGCGAGAAGCCAGACCGAAAGCGGGATGCCGATGGCGACGCCCCCGGCAATGATCCGCAGCGTGTAGAGGGCGGCAAGCGCGCAGATATCGACCACGAGCCGCCGCTTGAGCACGAAGGAATAGGCGGTGGTGACGAGGTAGTAGATCGCCATCACCGCGAGGAACTCCGGCCCCAGCGGCAGCGAGAGAAGCCCGCCGGCCAGCAGCAGCCCCGGCGCCAGCGCGGTGCCCCACGACAGCGGCAGCGCGCCCGAGGCGAAGGGGCGTTCGCGCTTGCGTGGATGCGCGCGGTCCGCCTCCAGATCGAGAAGGTCGTTGAGCACGTAGACCGACGAGGCGACGAGGCTGAAGACGACGAAGGCCAGCGCGGCCTCGCCGATCGCCGGCAGGGTGAACCGGTGCGCCACGAGCAGCGGCAGGAAAACGAGCACGTTCTTCAGCCATTGCTGCGGCCGGATCGCGCGAAAGAGCGGTCGCAAGGGCGATCCGCAGGTCGTCAGGTGTTCGGCCGCGACGGGAAGTGCATCGACCCGCGCCCGCAGGGACCGCGGCACGTCGACGGTGACGGCGCGCGTCGCGCGCTGCCAGATCGGGTAATCAGCGTCCCTGTCGCCGACATAGGCGAAGCCTTCGGGGAAGCGTTCCGACAGGAACGCCGCCTTGCGCGCGCCCTTAAGGTTCGTCTGCCCGTCCGACCCATGCGCTGCATCGAAAAGCCCCAGATGCGCGGCGACGCGATCGACGATCCGCTGATCGGCGGCAGAGACCAGAACCACCCACCCGCCGGCCTCGCGCCAGCGCCGTGCATAGGCCACCACGTCGTCGTTATAGGGCAGCGCCGCGACATCGACGGCGCCGAGCCCGCCAAGGGTCCGTTTGAGGTGCGCGCGGCCCTCGGGGAGCGCGCCCAAGATCGCGACGATACTCGTCCAGCGCTGCGACAGCGCGGCCCAGAACGTCTCGAACAGCAGGTCGGACCGAATGAGCGTGCCGTCGAGATCGACCGCCAGCACATCGGGCAACGGGTTGGCCTCCGCCGACGCCCCCCCCCGAGGCTTCGCGGTAGTCATGCACCCCACCCCTCGGCAAGATGCTGCCGAAAGTGCGCCACCTGGCCTGCGGCCGCGCGGCGATGCGTCTGATCCCTCGGGGTTTCGGCTCTGTTCACGTCGGTTGGCAAGGACATGCTCAGTAATCTAGTACAAAGACGGAGCTCTGGCCATCCGCTGCGCTTTGTGATCATTTTTCCGCCGATGACACACGAGACACCCATGCCGCCCCGCCGGCCCCTCACGTTCTGGTCGCAATCCGTCGCGTTCCGGGCAACCTTCGCCGCGGCCGCGACGCTTCCGCAGGCCGCGCAGGCCTACATCGGCCCCGGGGCCGGGCTGACGGCGCTCGGCACCGTCATCGCGCTCATCCTGGCGCTGGGTCTCGCGATCGTCGGCTTCGTCTGGTATCCGCTCAAACGCCTGCGGCGCAAACGCAAGCGCGCGTCCGACGGCGACAAGGCCGACCGCGAGCCCGAATGACGGTCGTGTTCCTCATCGCGGGGCTGGCTGCGTTTCTCGCCGCGATCAGGCTGATGCGTGCGGCCGCCGTCGGCCAGGAGGTCGTCAGGACGGCGCAGGACGCGCTCGCGGTCATGGCCGACCCGGATCTTTCCGAAGACGCGAAGGAAGCGGCCGTGCGGCGCGCGTCGATCCGCCTTGTCGGCCGTTTCTTCGTGATCGCCGGCATCGGGATCGCGGCGCTGGCCGTGGCAGGGTTGGTGGTATGGTCGGGCGCAGCCGCCGGCCTTTACAGCCTGGAAGGGGCGGTGCGCGTCGGGACCGGCTGGCCGTTCATCCTGGTTTCGAGCGCCAGTGCCGTGGCGGCTTGGATATTCCTTGATCGCCGGGCCAGGGTCGCACGCGGCAGCGATGAGGACGGGCGCGAGGTGCCTTACGGTCCGCTCGACAAGGCGCTGCACAACTTGGCCTTCGCCGCGCCCGCACGGCAGCGGCGGTTGGCCAAGGTCGAGTCGCGGCTCTGCCGTCGGAGCATTGACCCGGCGCGGGCGGCGCGGCCGGTTTTCGTGACCTCGCTGCCGCGCGCCGGCACGACAATCCTGCTACAGATGCTGGCGCGCTGCCCGGAGCTGGCCTCGGCCACCTACCGGCACATGCCCTTCACGCTCGCACCGCTGCTCTGGGGCGGCTTCTCCTCCGCTTTCCAAAGGTCATCCGGCACGGCCGAACGCGCCCATGGCGACGGGATCGAAGTCGGCTTGGACAGCCCCGAGGCGTTCGAGGAGATGGTCTGGCTGGCGTTCTGGCCCGACCACTACCGGCGCGATCACATCCGCCCCTGGCGCGGCGACGAACGCGATGCGCAGTTCGAGGCGTTCTTTCGCACCCACCTCGCCAAGATCGTCGCGACGAAACCCGGCGCACGGCGCTACCTGTCGAAGAACAACGCCAACATCGCGCGCCTGCCACTGCTCAAAGCGATGCACCCCGACGCGACCATCGTGATCCCCCTGCGCGATCCCCCCGCGCAGGTCGCCTCGCTGATGCGCCAGCACGCGCGGTTTTCTGAGCTGCATGCCCAAGAGCCTTTCGCTCGGCAATACATGGAGGGGCTTGGCCATTTCGAGTTCGGCGCGGCATTGCGGCCCATCGCCTTTGACGGGTCGACCCCCGATCCCGCCGAGGCTGGAGAGGTGGATTTCTGGCTGCGCTACTGGATCAGCGCGTACGAACATGTCCTGTCCAACGGCGGAGACCGGGTAATCTTCATCGACCATGACACGCTGTGCCGCGACCCGGTGCCGCGCCTTCACGCGCTTGCGGCGGCGTTGGGACTGGATGCGCCCGAAGTCCTTGCCGACCAGGTCGGCACGCTGCGGCCGCCGCCGCCTGCGCCGACGCTCGCCGACGCATCGCCCGGCCTGATGCGGCGGGCGCGCGAGCTGCACACCGAGCTGTGCCGCCGCGCGCTCGGCCCCGATCCGGCACCGTGGTCGGCATGAAGACGCCACTCTCCGATCGCCTCGCCGCCGCGGTCTTCGTGCTGTCCATCGTGGTGCTCTCCGTCGTTTACGGCGCGGTCGCCTCGGTGCGGGGCTGGTTCCCGGCGCCGCAGATCGAGCTGGCGCATGACACGATCGTCGATCTGGCACTGTTCTGGCGCAATGACCTGGGCCTCGCGCCCACCCGTCACCTCGTGCCTGCCGCCGAAAATGACCCCGACCGGGGTTATCGCCCCGCGCCGGGGGCCGAGCCGACGCCCGGCTTCGTGCTGGTCACGACACTCGGCGATGACCAGACGAATTCCAGCCACCTCGTGCAGATGTTCGACGATGGGGGCCGGGAGGTGCATCGCTGGCCGGTCCGCTATGAAAGTTTTGACGACGAGATGAGTCCGCGCAACGTCGTCCTGCACGGCATGGAGGTCTTCGAGGACGGCTCGCTGGCGGTGACGTTCGACGTCGGCAATGCCATCGCGCGGATCGACGCCTGCGGCGAGCCCATGTGGGTCGTGAACGGCAACTACCATCATTCCATTGCGCGCGACGGTGAAGGCGCATTGGTGACATGGCGCGACGAAGCCATCGTGCGCCTCAACGAGGAGACCGGGGAGGAGCTGTCGGTGCTCGACATCCGGCGGGACGTCATCCCAGCGGCCGAGAACGAACAGCGCGGCTATCTCGAGCTGCGCACGGTCTCGCTGGAGGAGGTCGGCGATCGCACGGTCTACCTCGAGGATCCATTACACCCCAACGACGCCGAGGCGCTGCGTGCGGAGATGGCGGTCGCCTTCCCGATGTTCGCGCCGGGCGACATCCTCTTCAGCCTGCGGGAGATCAACCTTATCGCGGTGGCCGATCCAGCGACCGGCCGGCTGAAATGGTGGCATCACGGCCCCTGGATCAAGCAGCACGACCCGGACTTCCAGCCCGACGGGACGATCACCGTCTATGACAACGGCACCAGCACCGGCCGGTCGCTGATCCGCCGGATCGATCCCGCCGATGGCCGCCTGTCGGTGGTTTTCGAAGGCGGTGCGGAGGAGCCCTTCTATTCGTGGCGGCGCGGCAAGCATCAGGTGCTTCCGGGCGGCAACCTCCTGCTGACAGAGGCGGAGCGGGGCCGGGTGCTGGAGGTCGACCCCCGGGGCCGGCTGGTCTGGGAGCGGCACCTGCCATGGGACGCGGACCGCAACCTCGTCGTCACCGAGGCGCGTCATGTGCCCGAGACGTTTTTCGGCGGCGATCTGCCGGACTGCCGGACCCAGGATGCGGGGCCGGAGGGTGGCGGAGACTAGTGAGTCCGGCGATGGAGGCGGGACGCGCGGGTCCGACCCGTTGATCCGAGCAGTTCGGACCCGCCCTTGCACGATGTCCGAGTTCCCTTTAAATCGAACGCCGAGAGGGATTTCGGCGGTCGTATCGGGGCAAGACGACCGTGCCCCGCCCTGCAAGTGAACCGCGATGGATGGCACGTTCCGCGCGTGACGTCCGGTGCAAGCAATGGAAGGTCGCGGAACAGTGACTTGGATCACCAAGATCAGTCCGAAGCCGCGCCACATCCTAATCGTGGCGATTGCCGCGGTCGTGGTCGGTGCCGGGACGGCGGCGGCCTATTGGACCCTCCCGAGCCTCGTGTCCGAAGATAGGCTGCGCAGGGCTCTGACGGCCCATGCCGCGATCTGGAGCGGTGGCGAAGTCCTCCTGCCCGCGGATACGGCGGTCTCGTCCGTGCGGGGCCGCGTTATCACATTGGAGAACGCGGAATTCGGCGGCACCCTCGGCGGCGCCGAGTGGCAGTTGAGGGTGGCCGCGATCGAGGCCACGGTCCGGGTGCTTCCCTTGCTGCGGGGCAAGTTGGAGATCGAGACCCTGACGTTGGAGGCGCCGCACCTGCGCCTGGTGGACCACGACGAGTCCGCGATGGCCGCCTTGCGCGACCTACCGGCCGACAAGCCGGACCTCCCCAAGCCCGAGGGCGAGGTGATCGTCACCAATGCGAGCTTTGTCTATATGGGGCCGGCCGGGCGGCGGGTCGGCTTCGATGGCATGGATCTGCGCATGGCGGCGGAGCCCGGCTCGACCGCGGTTCTGCTCACCGGCGCCCTTCCCGCCGGGAGAGGACGGCTGCATCTGCAAGGTCGGCTCGATGATCCGGTCGCCGTCCTGACGGGCGCTGGCAGCAACGCGCGGCTGGCTCTGTGGGGCGCGGCCACCGCGGACGATGCGGGCACGCCGCCACCGCAGCCGCAGCCCGACATTCCCGGTGCCGCGCAGGAGACCCCGGTGATCTCTGGTCTGAGGCGGATCGCAGCTGTCGTCGGATTGACGGGCGCCGGTCGGGTTGCGATCGAGGGACGGGTCTCCGCCACGCCGCGAACGCTCGGGATCGCCGATGCGAGCGTCTCGTTCGGCGGCCTATTGGCAGAGGGCGACATGACCGTCGCCCTCGCCGGTCAGGAGCCGCCCGTCGATCAGCTGGACGGCGTGGTCCGCGGAGCGGCGGCAGCTTGGCGCGACGCGGCCACTTCCATCGAGGCGGGCGCGTGGCGGGACGCCCCTGTCATGCTGGACTGGCTGGCGCCGCTGGAGTTTACGCTTGCCGCACGGCTCCGCGACAGCAGGCTCGCCGGACGGTCTGTCGAGGCCCGGCGGATCCGGCTTCACGCGCGGGACGGCCGCGCCCGGCTCGAAGTTGCGGCCGTCGGCGACCTGGGGCGGTTGCAGGGCGACCTGACGCTTGATGCCGTGCCCTCTGGTGGCCCACCGCGGGTCGCGGTGAATGGCCGTCTGGAAAGCGTCGACATGGGTGCGACCGGGCGCACCCTCCTGTTGCTCGCGCCGCCCCCGCTCGTCAGTCTGCCGGCAATGCCCGAAGGCACGCTCGATGCAGATATCGACCTCGCGACCCGAGGCGCGAGCTTGGGCGCGATGGTCATGACCATGGACGGCGCAATCGAAGCTGAAGCGCGCGACGGCAGCGTTGCGGGGGCCGATTTGGCCATGACCCTGGAGGGGCTGGCGGATGGCCGCGAGATCATGACAGAGCGGGACGGACCGTTGATCCCGTCTGCCGGCCGCACCGAGTTCGACACGGCAGAGGGCCTGATCGATTTCGTCCCCGGAGCCGCGCGCATCTCCATGTTTCGAATCCGCGGCGCGCGCTACGACATCGACATGCTCGGCGAAGCTGACCTCGCGATCGGGGCGATCCGCGCAGACGGACAGGCCAGGCTCCTCGACGACCTCGCCGACGACGCAGACCGGTCCCCGATCGTCGACCTGCCCTTCGGACTGGGGGGAACGCTCACGGCGCCGGTCGTGGCGGCGGGCGTGCCGCGCAGAGGCGACGAGCTGACGTCCGGGGCCACCGCAGAGGGGGAAGTCGAATGAGGCCGGGTGCTGCACGAAGGCAAGAGCGGGCGCCGGTGCGCATCGGGCCGGCCGCCCGTCGGGGCGCGCCATGACCGCGACCGAGACAACACCGCGGACCATCCCGGGCATGCAGGTGGACCGGGCGCGGTCGGGACTGCTCCGGGTCTGCATCGCGCTTGGCCTGCTCGCGTTCTGGGCGGCGTATTATGCTTGGTGCCTGTTTCCCGGGCTGGGCGGTGTCATGAATGCCGGCGATACGGCCAAGTTCCAGACGCTCGGGCATACCCAGATCCTCGTCCACGGGCCCGGCTACCCGCTGATCCAGTTCCTTGGCGCCGTGCTGCGCGCGCTCGACCTGCCGGTCGAACCCTGGCGCGCGATGACCTTCGCCATGGCGGCGCTCCCCGGCGCGGTCGCCAACACGATGGCATTCCTGATCGTCGCACGCGTGACCCGCAGCCTGCTCTTCGGCATCGCGGGGTCGCTCCTTCTGGGCAGCGCCGGGCTGATGGCCGTCCAGTCGACCGAGGCGGAGGTCTACCCGCTCGCCCTGGCCTTCGTGCTCTCAACGACCTTCCTTCTGGTCCTCTTCCTTGAGACCAAGCGCGAAGGCTACTTCGTGGCCGCCTGCGGTGTCTACGCGCTGTCCTTCGGCAACCATCTTATGATGATCATGCTGGCGCCGCTGGGCCTGGTGGTGATCGCGCTGCACTGGCGGCGTCTGTTGCGTCCGCGCATCGTGGCCTCCGTTCTCGTCCTCGTCGCGCTCGGCGCCAGCCAGTACCTTTACCTCGCCTACATCACCCACCAGCCGGAGACGGCCTATTCGGAATACCTGCCGCTGCCGCCAACCCTGAGGGAGTTCCTCCAGTACATCACAGGCACCTATTTCAGCAGCCTCTACGGCTCCGGGTTGCGATCGACCTACAGTTCCGAGACGCTGCTGGTGACGCTGCGCTCGGCGCATCCGTGGATCTCGTCGCCGCTCATCGTTGCGGGCGTGGTTCTTTTCGCGATTGGCTGGCGCCGGAGCGATGCGGGATGGATTGGCGTGGCAACCGTGTTCGGTGTGGCGCTGTCCTTTGTGCCCTTCGTGATCTGGTACGGTGCCTATGATATCCAGGCCTTCCACCTGCCGGTGCTGGGGCCACTGCTCGTCGGCGCCGTGGCGGCGATCGGCTGGTGGGCCGGGCGCTGGCGGGGGCTGCAACGAGGCACGGCCCTGTTGCTGATCGCGCTCGGCATCTGGCGGGCCGCGGTGATGGCGGAGGGCCTGACCGCGCGCCAACCGATCTTCACCGACCTGCCGGAGACGTTCGCCCCGCTGATCGCCCAGGCCCCGATTGAGGATCCGCTGGTCTCAATGCCCTACGGGCTCAGGATGGCCACGCTCTACCACGAATTGCTGGGCGAAACGCCGCAGGCCCGCTATCGCGTGCCCTGGCGCGCGGAAGAAGCCGCCGTCGAACGGGAGGAGGTGGGTGGCATCGTCGTGCCGACCGATGGCGAGCAACTCCTGCGCTGGATCGAGCATCGCCATCCCGAACTCGCCTGCCGGTCCTGGGCTCTCGACCAGCCGGAGGGCACGCCGTGGCCCGCCTATGGCTTTCTTTGCGCCCGCGACGGCGCCACCGATGCGGAACCGGGACCCGAAGGCGACAGGTAGCGGGAATCGGACCACAATCTTGTTGCCACGTCGCCTCGTCGACGAAATCGTGACCGCGAGAACCTGCTTCTATGCTGGTGTTATCGGCGATTTTCTGCCTATAAGGGATCAAAGGGCATGGTCCGCTGGCCAAGTGGAGCCTGCTGCAGATTTTCTGAAATCAGGAGTCCACGGGTGAGTTTTCATCTCGCAACAATCGGAATTTGCGCCGCCGCCGGAATGGTTCTGGCGCAAGTACAGGAGTTAGCAATGCCGACTGCGCAGGAAGCGGGCGACGGGGTTGTCGCGATCGAGCCCGCAGTGTCGAGATCACCAGGGCCGGAGAGCACGCCCGGCGTAGCGACTCTCAGCATCGGCCCGGCCGAAATGGTTCGGCAGTTGACCGGCCCGATGTCTGCCAATGCGACCGACCGCTGGAATGTCCATGGCACTGACCTTGGCCATATGATCCGCCACAAGGGCGCGCTCTACATGGTGTTCGGGGATACCTACGGGCCCGATGGCGGCGCGTGGCGCAGCAGCACGATGGCACGCATCTCCAACCTGGGCGGCGCCTTCGACTTCGCGCAGATGATCTCGGACCCCGACGGCAACGCAAAGGAACTCATCCGCTCTGCGAAGATCCCTGGCATCGAGTGGACTGTGATCCCTACCAACGGCATCTCGCTGGGCGAGCGGATGGTGCTGCACTACATGTCCGTGAGGATGTGGACATCGGACGGCCGCTGGCTGGTCAGTAAGTCCGGCCTCGCCTATTCCGACGACGATGGACATAGCTGGCACCGCTCGCCAACGGCCGTCTGGCCGAACGGGTCCGGCTTCGAGCAGGTGGCCTTCGTCGATCAGGGCGAGATGATCTACAGCTTCGGCATCCCCGAGGGCCGCTTCGGCAGCGTACGGCTGCGCCGTGTCGCGCGCGATGCCTTGTTCGACCCTGCCGCCTACAGGTACTGGGATGGCAGCGGCTGGGTGTCCGATCACCATGGGGCCGCGACCGTGGTGCCGGCACCGGCAGGCGAGCTCTCGGTCGCCTGGAGCGAGACGCACGGCCGCTGGCTGATGATGTATCTCGACGAGACCATGGCCGCGATCGTCCTGCGCACCGCGCCCGATCTTGTAGGTCCATGGAGCGCGGCGCAGACGGTAGCGCATGCTGGCGACTACCCGGGCCTCTATGCCCCCTACATTGTGCCGGGCGAAGCGCTCGACACGGAGGTCCGCTTCACGATGTCCCGGTGGAAACCGCTCTACAACGTATTCCTGATGCGCGCACCGCTCAGTCTCGACGCGCCTGTCATCGCCGCTTTTGAGGACGATGCAGCAACTGAAATCCGCCGCGACTGACTCGCCGTGGCTCCTCAAGCCCGACCTGCCGCAGGACCATGCCGGTGGAGCGGTCCACGAGCCTCCGGGCAACCAACCGTCAAGGCGGGTGTTTATTGTCCTATGTCGGAATCCGGCACGTGCCGAGAACTCGATGACGTGTGTATTCGCGCGCGAGTTGCCACAGCGCAAACATGGGACGCAGATTCATAGCGAGTTCTATGTCCCCTTTTGGGTCAATCACCGCCCTACCGCACACTCGCAGCGAATGACCTCTTTTCGCCTAACCAATTGATTTAATTTATTTTTTATTCGATTGTCGGGTCATTCCGTTTGAAG
Source organism: Roseovarius salincola (assembly GCF_026891095.1). Taxonomy (GTDB): domain Bacteria; phylum Pseudomonadota; class Alphaproteobacteria; order Rhodobacterales; family Rhodobacteraceae; genus Roseovarius; species Roseovarius salincola. Next base: position 253 of record NZ_JAPTNL010000037.1, on the reverse strand, counting down.
GAAACTTTAGTTCGGCAAAGGTCAAATCCTGCTCCCGCAACCAAAATATCCCAATAACTACAGTAAGTTATGCGGCGCGCTTGGGCAGCTGTCCATTGCGCGATTTTGCGCGTGGAAGCACTGTGGAAGCAACCGGAACGCACTCAAGGGTGTGTGACCCAGCCCCCTGAACTCAGGCCATTGAGGTGTTAGTAATCCGTCCGAGAAAAGGATGGATCATGAAACGCAGATTTTCAGACGAACAGATCATCGG
>NZ_JAPTNL010000036.1 GCF_026891095.1 Roseovarius salincola | reverse complement strand
GGATTTCTTGTTCATCTTCGCTCCTTGATGGCTGCGATGAACCAGAAATCCTCCGTTACGAAAACATCAAATCTGTCCCATGGGTGCTGACGTCAGACACATCTGTGAGTTTCAGCGCCCGGCGCAAGGTCGCCTGGTGAACACCGGTCGACCGCGACAGGCTGGCCAGCGAATGACGGCGCCGCGTCTCGACGGGAGTGCCGAATAAGGTGCTGCCGGGGTCAACCGGCATCGTGTCCAAGACAAACTCCCTCACGACATCCCGGATCGGTCCGGGATCGGTCTTCGACTTCTTGAATTGCAGCCACTGGTACATTCTACCCAGGGCCGCTTGCGGGCCACCCTTGGAAATTTGGCGAAAGGACACGCGTGAAATCTCTTCAAGCGCCTTGCGCAAGCCGTCGACGCCATCGCGAACCGCCTCGAATCCGGCGCTGCCGGCCTCCGACCAATCACGGAGGGAGAGCGTATCAAGGTTGGTATGCGCTCCGAACACAAGGCAGGCCCCGAGCATCTCACAGGCTTTTGTCGCCTGGTCCACGTCCTGGGTGTCGAGCCAGTCGGGACCGGACACGCCATCGAAGCGCCGCTCGACATAGGACTGCAAGCCAGAGGTATTCGCTGACGGCGCATTGCCCGCCAGCTTCTGCAGGGCGGCATCGTCCGGCGCCACGAGGGTCATGTCCTGAAACTGCTCATGAAACCCGCGGTTGGGGCGCCGATGAAGAACAAGCCCGTGCCGGGGGCATGTTCTGACCGGGCTGAACATCCAGCCGATCCGGCCAACGCGCCGCCCCGCGCTTGGTCCCGACGGATCAGCATCGTCCAACAGGCAAGCCGGGCAAAAGGTTGTATGGGTTCGCAGTGCGAACCGCATGCCGAAAACCTCGTCGCGATGCTTGAAGCGCGCCTCCCCGACACGCTGCACGCCGGAGGCCCGTATGCGGTCCGCGGCGATCCCAGTAAGGTCAGCCAGCCTGCCAATGCAGTCATCGGTCGTGTCGACGACGCTCTGGCGACTGATCTGCATCAGCTTCAGGAAGTCTGGACCGGACAGGCCGGCGTGAAACGGACCGAGCCGAGAGCACCAGGAAACGGTGCTCTCACCCTCGATCAGTGGGAGGACAGGTAGCATGACCATGGTTCAACCCCGCTCGATCTTCTTCTGCTGGCGCTTGGAGCGCGCATGTTCGTATTCCTCGGCCCCTGCATCCAGTGAGATGGACATCCAATCAGGCGCCCAAAAGATGTTGGAGCCGGGATCACACCCTTCCTGCATGGCCCAGGCCTCAGCGAAATGATCGATGGTCAGGAAGGCCGCACCATCGAAAACGGCGCACTCGATCGCGTTGACGATGGTCTCGATCGCCCGTCCAAAACGATAGCGACTGCCCGTCATCAGGCGCACCGCCAAATCATCGGGCAGCCGCGCCGTGATGCCAGCCTCGTCGCAGTAGGCGTCGATCATCCCGAAAATGTCCTCCTGGTCCGTGCTGTGGTCGAGGTCCGACGGCGCGATCTTGGTGAAGCGCCGCGACACCTGCGGATCGAAGCTGGTCATCTCACCGAGCCTCCGTGTCCCGCTGAGGATCGGGATCACCGCGTTGTCGCCTTGCATGAGCGTCTTGATCGTCCTCAAGGTCGTTTCGGTCTCGTTTGCCGACTGCGCCATGACGAGGTCCTGGGCCTCATCCAACCACAGGACCTTGATGCCCATCTGACCCAACCGCTTCCGCACGGCGCCCCAGATTTCCCAAGCCTTGGCATTCGAGGAGACACCGGACATGCCGGTTGCCTCCAGGATCGCAAGACCAACGCTCTTGTGCGTCGCGGGACTGGGGATCTGGATCTCCAGATACCGCGGAAGGCCGGTTTCAGGGTTCGTCCGCAAAGCTTCGGTCGATTGCAGCACGGTCCTGATCGCGGTGGTTTTGCCGCCTCCAGCAGCTTCGATGACGGCAATGCCGCGCGTTTCCTTGTCCGCGGTAAACCGGCATGGCTCGGCGGTCGGGCGATCCTCGTCGTCGACCTGCAGCAGCCGGGCAAGGTGTTTCTCCACCGCATCGGTGCGCTCGTTGGGCACGTGCATGTCGCGCAGGCTCTGCACCAGTTTGCCCTTGGGAATTTGAATGGTCATTGGCCGTCCTCCTTGGGTTTGCGCGGAACCCATGTCGTCCGCTGGCGGGTGGCTGGCTTGACGGGGGCCGTGTCCTGGCTGCTGCCAGATGCCGCGGATACTTGATCAGGGTCTTGGTCGTTCTGGACATCCGGCGACGCGGGCACATCATCGGAGGTCTTGCGACGTGTTGTGGTCCTGACCGGACGGTCGGGATCGGGCTCGCGCGGGGTGATTTCACGACCTGCTTCCTTGCCGTCGGCCCGAAGTGCTTGCGTATTTGTGGTGCGGAAGGACATGAACAGCTCCGCCTCGAGCTCTTCTAAACGTTTGTCGAAAATGGAGGTATCCAGAATGCCGAAGGCCGTGGACTTTTCCTGCATGAGGGCCTCAATGTCATCGATGGCCTTGAACACGACCTCTTCTTCCCAGGCCCGTCGTGACGCTGATTTCGCGCGCAGGGCACGGCGGGCTCTCAGCCAGACATGAAGGTTCACACCACGGAACCGGTCGTGCACCGAGGGCACCTCACGCCACGCACCGTCGAGATAAACCTCGATCGCACCAAGATCAGTTTGATCCCATCTTACGTTCACCCGATTGGAGCCCGGCTGCATGTAGAACAGGGCGAGGTCTTCGCTGTGGTACCGAACGCCCATCACCGTGATACCCTCGCGCGTTACGGTGCGGGGGAGTTGGCTTCCGAAGGCGAGCCGTTTCGAGCGAACATCGGGCAGAGCACGCAAGGGGTAATTCCCGCTTTCCATGTCAGCGTCCCACTGTTCAAGCGGCGTACGACCGCCAAGACCTTCGTGAGGCTTGTTGTGGTAAATATCGACGATCCATCGCACCAAAGCGAATGCCACATCTTCGGCGTCGAGACAGGCGCGGTCCTCGGCCGGGTAATCGCCCCGTTCGCGAGGGTTGGAAAACGTGCGACCAAAAAGTCGCGGCATCAAATCGAGGACAGCGGTGTAGAACAGTCGTTCGATTTCCCCGCGCATACCAGGAATACCACCAATCGTGCGCAACACAATCATCTGGAGATCGAGGCAGGCGTTCTGGAAAACGCTCGCCTTGAAACCTGGACCATTGTCGGCAGCGAGGAGTTCCGGAACAAGGGCATGTGGCCACGTGCAATTCGATCTGACACTGTCAGACCATTCGCCCTTGTCGCTGACAACCATGCGAAGGCATTCGCGTGCTGCGCTGCCCGATGGATTGCGGGTCAGCTTCATTCCGAGGCAGATCCTGGTGCGGCAATCGATGGCGGCGACAAGCCACCACCGGGCTTTTTCACCATCAAGACCAAGCGCTTTGAGATGTTCTTCGCCAAAGACCGTTTCGAGCTTTGCAGATCGCATGATGGAGAGCAGATCAATGCACCATTCATCGATTTCGACGCGCTCGCCCGGGCGTGAGACTTCGAGCCCCTTACCGACGGGCCGGAGCTTCTTCATCGCTTCCTCGCGCCCATACCGGGCGATAAGAACCGTCAAGCGGTCAAGCTTATTGATTGTCCGACGAACTGCATCGCGGCCCGGCACGTGCAGCGGTGTAACCTTTTCTTTCGCACGGCGATTGTTTTCGTCCCTAAACCCTCGCTGCACATCCACGACCGTTGCCTTGATCGACTTCCGCTCTGGCGTGAGATAACTGCTCTTGATGATGTCCATCAGCAGTGCCTGTGCCTCGGGCAGAAGAAGGCTGGTCCTGTTCCCGGATTTCGAGAGGTCGTCGGCCAATGCCGGAAGTCCGTGGGCTTGGTAATCTGCGTAGAGTTTCCGTAGATAGTCGGAGCTATAGAGTTTGACGCCCTCCTTGGCCACGCCACCACGATTTCGGCGAACACCCTTGCGTACCCGATCCGGCAGACGACCTTTTTCCATTTCGCTTTCGAGCAGGTCGCGTTCCGTCGCCTCGGCTTTCAAGTAAGCTTCTGCGCGCGATGCAATCTCGGGGCGCGCGGCCTCGATCTCCACTGTGTTTGGACGAATGAGACCTTCAGACTCCATGTCACTGATTGCCTTGATCTGGCTGAGGCGCGAGTCAAACCTGAACCTGGCTTTTCCGGTCAGGTTCGATGGATGGAAATCAAAGGCCGAAGTTGCCGGCGATGGCTTTAGCTCGTCCGGAAGGTAATAGCCAACCTCGTGCTTGATATCACCCGATGTGCTCAAGCGGGCCAGCGTGCCCATCGGGAAGACCTCTGTCAGCCCGACGCCACTTGCGGGTATCAGCTCGGCGTTGTCGCCAGACATGCCGAGGAAACGGTAGGGCTTGCCATGAATGAGAAGCCGATCATGGATATCAAGACGAAATCCGGTCTTCACCGGCTTGGCTTCGCCAAGGCTGTGCTTGTTGGGGACGATGGTCATTGACGCTTTCCTTTCCATTCAACGAGGGTTTCAGTGGTGATTTTTTCGGACTGCAGGGGCGCGAGCTCCCCTGCTGAGACAAGTCGCAGAAGGGCCCGGTAGCCGCGTGCGGCGAGGCCGACCTGTTGCGTGAGGTGATTCAGCGACACCGCGCCGCGCAGGCCGCTCGCCACAACGCGTACCGCCTCCTCGGCCTCCGGATCCGTATCGCGCAGCGCCGTGTTGATGTTCGCGTTGTGAAGCGTGACACGGTCGATATCAGCCTCGGTCAAGAGACGAACCGACTTGGCGAACCCCTGCTTTTGAACCCACCAGGCAATGGTGCGCATTTCCTCGACATGGCGACCGGACTTGAGGCGCGCTTCGGGCTTGACCGTATATGCAATGCGCTCTCCCGAGGCTTTGGTGACGACCATGTCGAAGAAGTGCCGTTTCTCGTCCTGCCGGCCGAAGGTGAACAGCACCTGCTCTTGGATGTTGGTAACATCAGAACGGGCGCTTTCGATTTTCTGGTGACAGAGTTCGGTGTAGGACTCCGCTTGGCTACGGGTGCCCGATTGCTCACCGAGGACGGAAAAAGCGGTACAATGCGCTGTCGACGCACTCGCGATATCGCGGTCCCCACGGGATTGCGCAGGCAATACGCGACCCTCCGAATAAATCGGCATTTTGATTTCCTTTCGCATAGGAAGACCACCCGCCGGACTTCAGTCCGACGCTGCCCGAAGGCGGCGGCCATATTTTCGGGATTTCATGAAATGAACCGACTGACTCTCAGTTGGCGGTCATTTCACCTTCGTGGATCCAAAGATCCAAGTGGTTGGATTGAGTGTTTAGCTTTGGGCTTTCACTTTGTTCTCCATTATCTTTCCATCGCGTTTCCTGCGCCGCTGTCCCCGGTCTCTCGGGTTGGGCAGCCAGGACATTGGCTGGTTGCATGTTCGGCGAAACGACCCGGTAGAGCTGACTTGTGAAATCCGCCGTCCCGGGCCTCGTTTCGAGGGTCAAAGTACCCAGCGCGCCTCCTCGGGCAACTGCTGATTTCGCCCAAAATTTTTCTCTGAAAATCATTTCCGCGCCGGTCTAATCGATACCAGTAAATCCCAAGATACTGTTTTTACTTTATTTTTCCTGCCGACCTCCATCTCGCGCCAAAAAAAACATCTGCGCCGGACCCTCCGCGCCTGTCTCATCTACGAAATCGCCGGCGACACTCGGATTGGAGCGTAACCGAAAAGACACACGTAAGGTTGTTTTGAAAAATGTGATGGAGGTTCGAAACCTGTCGCACTGGAGGCATCGATTCTAATCCGGGACCCGCCCTCGACTCGAGTCACCGCCCCAAACCTTCTTCATCTCTTGGCGTCGACGCTCGGTGACGAAGACATGAAGGGCAAGCACCCGGCGAGGTCTAATGCGGCTCGCGCTTCTCAGCCCATGCTCCTCAGTCCATGGAGATACGGGTTTGCAAATCTGAAAGCGGCCCGGCAGTATGGCGAAAATTTCCCGAAGTATGAGCGTTATACGTGCATCAACCTTTGAACCAGACGCCTGAACAGCAAGCGCGCGATGCCATCGACGCGGGGCTCAATGCGGCTGGTTGGGTCGTGCAAGACAAAGAAAGGCTCGATTTCAACGCCGGCCTCGGTATCGCCGCGCGCGAATACCAGACCGACGTGGGCCCGGCCGACTACGTGCTTTTCGTCGATCGCCAAGCCGTCGGCGTGATCGAGGCCAAGCCCGACAGCTGGGGTGTCAAGCTCACATCTGTCGAGGAACAGTCAGAAGGCTATGCAAACGCCAAGCTGAAATGGGTCTCCAACGCGGAACCGCTCCCGTTCCTTTACGAAAGCACCGGCCAGATCACGCGTTTCACGAATGGCCGGGATCCAGCGCCGCGATCCCGCGAAGTGTTCACGTTCCACAGACCAGAAACGCTCAAGGCCTGGGCACAGTCACCACGATCATTCCGGTCCGGGATCGCCGCTCTCCCCAAGCTCAATCCGGACGGCCTGCGCGACTGTCAGATCAAGGCGATCACAAACCTCGAAACCTCGCTCAAGGCCGACAAGCCCCGCGCGCTCGTCCAGATGGCGACCGGCTCGGGCAAGACCTTCACTGCGATTACTCAGGTCTACCGCCTGCTCAAACATGCAGGCGCGCACCGCATCCTGTTCCTCGTCGACACCAAGAACCTCGGCGAACAGGCTGAACAGGAATTCATGGCCTTCATCCCGAATGACGACAACCGCAAGTTTACCGAACTCTACAACGTCCAGCGCCTGACCTCGCCCTCCATCGCGAACGACAGCCAGGTCGTCATCTCGACGATCCAGCGCATGTACGCCACGCTCAAGGGCGAGGAATTGAACGACGGCGCGGAGGAGGAGAACCCGGCCGAGCAGAAATGGCGCCGGAAGGAACCGCTGCCGGTCGTCTACAACACCAAGCTGCCGCCGGAATACTTCGACGTAGTGGTCATCGACGAATGCCACCGCTCGATCTACAACCTGTGGCGCCAGGTCATCGAGTATTTCGACGCCTACCTGATCGGCCTGACCGCCACGCCCGACAATCGCACTTATGGCTTTTTCCAGAAGAACGTCGTCAGCGAGTACACCCACGACAAGGCGGTCGCAGACCGGGTCAACGTCGGCAACGAAATTTTCCTGATCGACACCGAGATCACCCAGGGCGGTGAAACCCTCCAACCCGAGCAACTGGTCGAAAAGCGCGAACGCGAAACCCGCGCGCGACGGTGGGAAACGCAGGATGATGAGCTGGCCTACGCCGCCACACAACTTGACCGGTCTGTCGTAAATTCCGATCAGATCCGCACCGTGATCCGGACCTTCCACGACAAGTGGCCCGAGATCTTCCCGGGACGCAAGGAACTCCCGAAAACCCTGATCTTCGCCAAGACCGACAGCCACGCCGACGACATCATTCAGACGGTCCGGCAGGAGTTCGGCGAGGGCAACGACTTCTGCCGCAAGATCACCAACGGTGCGAAGAACCCGAAATCCTCGCTCAGTGAATTCCGCAACGCCTATTACCCGCGCATCGCCGTCACCGTGGACATGATCGCCACTGGCACGGACGTGAAACCCCTCGAATGCCTGATCTTCATGCGCGACGTGAAGTCGAAGAACTACTTCGAGCAGATGAAAGGCCGCGGCACCCGCGTCCTGAAACCTGACGACCTCAAAAAGGTCACCCCCTCCGCCCAGGCCAAGACCCATTACGTCATCGTCGATGCCGTCGGCGTCACCAAATCGCTCAAGACGGCCAGCCAACCGCTCGACACCAAGCCCTCGATCCCCTTCAAGGATCTCGCCATGGGGTTGATGATGGGCGACCGGTCCGAGGACACCGTCAGCTCGCTCGCCGCCCGCCTCTCACGGCTCGACAACAAGCTGGGGGCCGAGGATCAGGAGAAGATCACGACCGAGGCCGGGACATCCCTCACCGCCATCGTCCGCGACCTTTTCGACGCCATAGACCCCGACAAGGTCGAGGCGGATGCCAAGGCGGCGGGCAACCCCGAGCCGGACGACACCGCCATGCAGGCCGCGCGCGAGGAACGGATCAAACACGCCGCCAACGTCTTCACCGGCCCGCTGATCAACCTGATGGACACGATCCGCCGCGACAACGAACAGACCATCGACCATGACAATCTCGACACGCTTCTGCGCGCCGAATGGGCGGGCGATGTGACCGAGAATGCGCAACAGATCGCGCAGGAGTTCGAGGACTACCTGACCGAGAACCGCGACGAGATCGAGGCGCTGTCGATCTACTTCAACACCCCCGCCCGCCGGGCGCAGGTCACCTACGCGATGATCAAGGATGTGCTGAAAAAGCTAACCGAGGATCGCCCGCGCCTCGCCCCGCTCACCGTCTGGCGCGCCTATGCGCATCTTGACGATTACAAGGGCTCGGGCCCGGCCAGCGACCTGACGGCCCTTGTGGCGCTGATCCGCCGGGTTACGGGGCTGGATGACACCCTCACCCGCCATTCTGAACGGGTGCGGCGCAGCTTCCAGAACTGGGTGCTGAACCGCCATGCAGGCCACGGCGAGAAATTCACCGAGGAACAGATGGACTGGCTGCGCATGATCCGCGACCACCTCGCCACCTCCTTCACCATCGAGCGCGACGATCTGGACATGTCCCCGTTTGACGGCAAGGGCGGGATGGGGCAGATGTATGCGCTGTTTGGAGAAGGGATGGATGAGGTCATGACCGAGATGAATGAGGCGCTTTCGGCATGACGGAACGTTTGTGGGAAGTCCCTTCGTCTTGGGAATGGACAGTCATCAAGGAACTCGGGGACATCGTTTCCGGTGCCACTCCTTCAACCAAGGTCCGCGACTATTGGGACGGAGACGTCATCTGGTTCGCGCCATCTGACCTCACTGGATATAAACAGAAATTCATAGCGCGCGGCGCAAAAACACTCACCGAAGAGGGCCTTGCGAACTCATCCGCACGGATCATGCCAGCTGGCAGTGTGATGTTTTCATCTCGCGCTCCGGTCGGATACGTCGCCATCACTTCCGTGCCGGCTGCGACAAATCAGGGGTTCAAGTCGGTGGTTCCGTACACCGGCATTTTCAACGAATACCTGTATCACTATCTCAAAGCCTCCAAAAATATGGCCGAACAACGCGCGACCGGAACGACGTTCAAGGAACTCTCTGGCGCTGCCTTCGGTGTGCTTCCGGCTCCACTCCCTCCCCTCAACGAACAACGCCGCATCGTGGAGAAGATCGAGGCGATGTTCGACGAGATCGACGCCGGGATCCAGAGCCTGCAAACGGCGCGCGCCACCCTCGGCCTCTACCGCCAGTCCCTGCTGAAATCCGCCTTCGAAGGCCGCCTCACCGCCGACTGGCGCGCGCAGAACGCCGACAAGCTGGAAGCCCCCGAAACCCTCCTCGCCCGCATCCAAGCCGAACGCGACACCCGCTACAAAGCCGCCCTCGACACCTGGCAAGACGCCCTTGCCCAATGGCGGGCCGATGGCGAGCAGGGCAAGAAACCCGCGAAGCCGAAGCGGCCAACAACGTTCCCTGACCAGCTGAAAAACCTTGGCATTGAGTTGCCCGATCTACCCCACGTATGGACATGGGCACAGCTGGGCCTGTGCTCGTCGGGGCCTGAGTATGGAACCGCGGCGAAGTCTGCAGACGCTGGCGCAGTACCCGTGATCCGCATGGGCAACCTTCAGCATGGCCGCATCGACTGGGACAATCTGGCGTTTACATCCGATCCGGACGAAATCGAAAAGTATTCGTTGAAGTCCGGTGATGTCCTGTTCAACCGCACAAACAGCCCAGAACTCGTTGGCAAGACTTCGATCTACAAGGGCGAACGCCCAGCGTTGTTCGCGGGCTATCTGGTACGGGTCAACCAGATCGAGGAAATCGCATCCGGCCCCTATTTGACCTACTTCCTGAATTCGCCCATCGCCAGCAAACACGGAAAATCAGTGAAGACTGATGGTGTGAACCAGTCCAACATCAATGCGAGCAAGCTGCAGGAATACCCGTTTCCCTACTGCTCCCCCGCCGAACAAGCCGAAATCGTCCGTCGCCTCGACGCCCGCCTCGAGTCCGCCGACGCGCTCGAAACCGAGATCGACGCCGCCCTAACCCGCGCCGACGCCCTGCGCCAATCCATCCTGAAAAAAGCCTTCTCCGGCCAACTGGTCGCGCAAGACCCCAATGATGAGCCTGCCTCGGCCCTTCTGGAGCGGATCAAGGTCGAGCGGCTTGAACGCTCCAAAGGCAGTCGGCCAAAGAAAGCACGGACCACCAAAAGAAAGGAGACCGCGAATGGCGCTTGACGCATTTGATGACGCCTATCAGCTTTCAAGCTGGAAAGGCCTGTCTTTGGCGAATGACTTCACCACTCACACGGTGCAGGCCCTTGATTTGCGGGATGCCTTGCCGGATTTCGAGCTGCGCAACTTCGGGGAGCCACCGAACAACAACCCACGCCTGCGCACCATCTGGAGAATGCCTTTCGGCGAGGACCACTTCGAACGTCCCGTCGCGTCGGTTTCCGACCAATATGAACTTCTGCAACACAGGGTCCTTGCCACATGGCTGACTGAGAACCTTTCAAACGCGGGCCTGCAGAATGCCCAAGCTACAATCACGATGACAGAATACGGCGAAAGGGTGCGGATCACGGTTCCTCTTGAGAATCAGGTTTTCGATTTCGCGGAAGATTTGTTTGCGCCTGACAGATACAGACCAGAAATCGAGGTGACCAACTCGGTCGATCGATCGTCCGCGTTTCATATTGTTCTGAGATGGCGCCGGTTGATATGCCTGAATGGAATGTTCACAACCGAAGAAGATCGAATGCGATCGATCCACCGAGTGGACCTGTCCCGCACTGGTCTGGTGCATGATTTCATCAAAGATCGTTTATCCAAAAAGCCGGATATGGTGGCCGCATTGCATGACTGGAGAAAACTCAAGATCGACAAAGATACCGCCCAGGTGTGGTGCGAGGGTTGGCTACGGGAAAAAAGCGGATGGACTGTCGAAAATTGTGCCCGCCTCTGGGCAATCATCGAAACCGGATATGATGGTTCCGTGACATCACCCACCGGCAAAAAGGAAAAAAATCCCCTGTCCGCATACCGAGTGGGCCAGCACCGGCGCGTGCCCGGTGACAATTATCCGATAAGAACAGCACTTGATGTTGCTCAGCTGTTGACTTGGATCACCACCAATCAGCGATCTGTCGAAATGCAGTTGGAGGGAACTGAGGCCATTCCACGACTGATGAAAGAGCTGATCAAGTTCTCCAAGACAAGGAAGTCCGCATGAACACCGCCCCCATCGTCTCAAAGGTCTGGAGTTTCTGCACTACGCTGCGCGATGATGGCGTAGGCTATGGCGATTACCTGGAACAGCTGACCTATCTCATCTTCCTCAAGATGGCCGATGAATACGCCAAGCCCCCTTACAAGCGCGATGTGGGTATTCCTGAAGGATATGACTGGACCAGCCTGACCTCACGCCGCGGAGCAGAGCTGGAAGCGCATTACGTCACCCTGCTGCGCAAGCTCGGTGAACAAACCGGGATGCTTGGCCAGATCTTCACCAAGGCCCAGAACAAGATCACCGACCCGGCCAAACTGTTCCGCCTGATCGACATGGTGGACAGCACGAAATGGGTCATGCTGGGCGCAGACGTCAAAGGCGATATCTACGAGGGGCTGCTGGAGCGGAACGCCGAGGATACAAAATCAGGCGCGGGCCAGTATTTCACGCCCCGCCCCCTGATCCGCGCGATGGTGGAGTGTATCCGCCCTGAACCCGGCAAGACCATTGCCGATCCGGCCTGCGGGACGGGCGGATTTTTCCTCGCCGCGCATGACTTTCTGACAGACCCGGACAACCAGGCGCTCGACAAGGACCAGAAAGCTTTCCTGAAACACTCGACCTTCTTCGGCAACGAGATCGTCGCCGGAACGCGGCGGCTGTGCCTGATGAACATGTTCCTGCACGGGATCGGGGAAATGACTGGCGAAACGTTGGTCTCGCCAGCCGATGCCCTCATATCGCCGCCGTCCGAGACATTCGACTACGTTCTGGCCAACCCGCCCTTCGGCAAGAAAAGCTCGATGAGCTTTACCAATGCGGAAGGCGCGCAGGAATCGGATGACCTGACCTACAACCGTCAGGATTTCTGGGCGACCACGTCGAACAAGCAGTTGAATTTCGTCCAGCACATCCGGACAATGCTGAAGACGACGGGCCGCGCCGCCGTGGTCGTGCCAGACAACGTCTTGTTCGAGGGTGGTGCGGGTGAGACGATCCGCCGGAAGCTCTTGCAGACCACCGATCTGCATACGATCCTGCGCCTGCCGACCGGCATTTTCTACGCCCAAGGCGTGAAAGCGAACGTGTTGTTTTTCGACAACCGACCGGCCAGCCCGGACCCGCAGACCTCGAAGGTGTGGTACTATGACTACCGCACCAACGTGCATCATACGTTGAAGCAAAAGCCCCTGACATACGCCCACCTTCAGGATTTCATCGACTGCTACAATCCCGGAAACCGGCATGATCGCGCACCGACCTGGAGCGAGGATACCCCGGATGGTCGCTGGCGCGCTTTTGACCGGGAGGACCTGCTGGCGCGTGACAAGGCGAGCCTCGATCTTTTCTGGCTGCGCGATGCGTCCATGACAAACCTCGAAGACCTCCCCGAACCTGAAATTCTGGCAGCCGAGATCATGGAAAACCTACGCTCTGCGATTGGAAATTTTGAATTGGTCGAGGGAAATTTAGCCGATTGAAGAGGAACGCGAGAGCACTTGCGAGAAACGCGCGAAAGTTGGTGATGCCCTGAGGGGCGGCATATCATGGCGGTGTCGAGTCGCCGTCAATTCTCTGCTGAGAAAGGGATATGCCACATGTCAGAGACCACCATCACTCAACTGCCCGATCCATCGGGTTTTATATCCGACCCATTCACCGACGTCCTGCGCGATGGAGCGCGCAAGCTGATCGAACAGGCGATCCACGCCGAGCTGACCGCGCTCATGAACGCCTTTTCCGGGGACAAGCTCGAGGACGAGCGGACACGCCTGGTCCGACACGGTCATCTGCCCGAACGCGAGGTGATGACCGGCATTGGTCCGGTGCAAGTGAAGGTGCCGCGTGTGCGTGATCGAAAGCCTGGCGCGGACAAGATCACCTTCCCGCCATCTATCGACAGTCACGCGCCGGGGCACTTCTTCCGCGAAGCGCCGGTTCGTAGAGGTATGAAACATTCAATACTGCTTAGGTTCGGCGATCGCGAACACGGGGGACAACGAATGGAGCGGAAGCGGCCGGACGGCCTCGCTGACCACGGCTAGGGAGGCCGGCACAATCTGGAAAGTAGGATTCAAGCGCGTGGCGCTCGTTCAACACAAGGACAAGATGCAGATCGACGGCTTGCGCTGTTCCGTAAAGGACATAGCCGCTGCCCCTGGTAGGGCGCACCGGAGGCATTGCGGGGTCTCCGCCGATCGAGAGGTTCGCATAGAAACGGCGGGCTGCAGCGAGGGGAAACCCCTCCCCTCCACCTGAGGCGCTACTCGGAACCTGTAGACAGGAACGCCGGCTACTGCCAATCTGTTGCCTGTGCGTCGCTTGGTTAACAGATAAAGACCTACGCGAAATTAAAAATAAAGGCTTACGTAAAACGACGTTATGACGAGGAAAACAAAAATCAAAGAAAGCTTGGGGGGCGTTCGGTTTCTGCTGGTGTGGTCGAGCTTGAGCCCGGTGTTTCTTCTTTGGGCGATCAGGGGCGTCGAGAAAATCCCGGATAAGATCTGGCTCCCGGCTTGCTTGGCGATTTTCCTCTTGCCCACGATCTTGCTCTGGCTGTTTTTCCGACGGGCCAAGCGGCAAGAGAACGATAAAACGATCACCGTTCACTCGGCGAAAGATCAGCGGGAGCATTTGCTGACCTATCTATTCGCAATGCTAATTCCGCTTTTCGATGCCAACCTTGGCGGATATCGAGACCTAATCGCGATCTTTGTCGCACTTCTCTTTGTGCTGTTCCTGTTCTGGCATATGCGGCTTCATTATATGAACCTGTTTTTCGCCATGTGCGGGTACAGGATATTTACTGTGGAAGCTGTTTCAGGAACCGAGCCAACAGAAGGTGACTCTCCCCGCCTCGGAGCTATGCGGGAAACTGGGTGACGGGGTTTGAGAAGGCGGCGTATCGTGGCGGGTGATCAAGCCTGCCAGAACTTCCAAGAGGAACGATACGCCTAT
>NZ_JAPTNL010000035.1 GCF_026891095.1 Roseovarius salincola | reverse complement strand
CATAGGCGTATCGTTCCTCTTGGAAGTTCTGGCAGGCTTGATCACCCGCCACGATACGCCGCCTTCTCAAACCCCGTCACCCAGTTTCCCGCATAGCTCCATGCGCATGGACCTGATCCGTTCCGCCACCTCTGGCTGGACCGCGAAGCTGACGGGAGGCGGTGCGACGCGGATCTTCAACTTCAGCGCACTGACCCCTCGCCGGATCGATAGCTGGATGGTTGCAACGGGTGGCGGGCTGACGGTGCAGCGCGGCATGAAGCTGACGCTGGAAACGGGCACCAAGGGGCAGCCCACCAGTTGCGTTTTCGACAGGGAGCAGCAGGATTTTTCGACTGAGAACGCCGCCGCCCGCGCTTTTCTGACCGAGCAAGGGATGAGCCCGCCGTCGACCGAGTTTTCGCCCAAGGACTATTTCCGCGCCGCCGAAACCGAGCACCAGGTTGCCAATCAGACCCGCGCAGGCCGCACACGGCATATCCGGTTTCTTCTTGGCAGCGGCAATTCGGTTCTGCCCGCCGCGCGCGGAAAGACACTATTCCAAGAACTTTGCGGGGCCGACCCGGGCGACCTTGATCCGCCGCGGCGGTTGTTGAACTTCAAGTACTATCCCGTGGAAAATCCCGACGGTTACGACGTCTTTGCGCAAATCATTGACATCGAGACCGGTAAGATCCTCGCCCAAGCCGAGAGCAAAGTGGTCGGGCGCGGAGAGGCCGCCCTGACGCTGGGGATGACGGACACAGTGGCGCAACTGGAAGCGGGCGGCGCCAAAATCGGCCCCTTGGGCAGCGGGCGCGCGCCGTGACTTTCGGCGTGGCAGACGAAAGTCTTGCACATGAAATCGACTTGGTACGTCACTGAAGATACCATATGAGCGCCCGACCGAACCTGAAACCGAACAGGGGCAGTGTCTGGTTCCGCGCGTCATCCATCGCTGTAACCATCACTCGGCACGCCAACCTGGGTATCGAGCCGGGAGGGCGCGATGGGCGAAATCAAGACCGGTCATGGAAAGACCCAGTCATCGTGTTCGATCTGCATGATGCGCAGCGCCGGATCGGTAAGCGCGCCGTCAACCCGCAAACGGAAAACCGACTGCTGCGAGTGCCCGAAATTCCGGAATGCCGCATGAACTGTGACCATGCCCCGAAATATCGCCCGCTCGGCCGGCGCAAAGATGTTCAGCCCGCTGATCTGTGTGTCCTGGGTTCCAAAGAGCGGGTCCGCTCCGACGCTGCCCTGCTCCGGCCGCACGACGGAATCCGGGAAGAAAAATTCCGTGCGACCGACGGGTGCAGCGGCCCGATTGCGCCGTCGTTTCGCGCGCTCTGGCGCAGGTCATAGACGTGACGCACCAGAGCGGTCGCTTCGGCGACCAGAGGGTCCATATTCGGTTGCGCGCCCGACGTGACTTCTTGCAAATAATGCGCCGAAACCCATCCTTTGGTCTGACGGTCGCGGCTTTCCATCAGGCACCATCTATCCGGCAGGCTCGAGCGCTGGCTACCCGTCAACTCCTGGTATTTCTGTCGGGTCAGGAACGGGACGCAAGTGACCATCTGCATCCCGGTGGCATCCGATGCAAAGGCGTCGATCACCAGATGATCCGTCCCCGGCCCGGTCGCCGGTTAAATTCCTGAAGTGTGAATGTCATCACCAGATCGGCCAGGTGGCATTCTCCAAAACCTGGTCGAAAGCTATTTGACCTGACGCATCGTGACACGGCCTTGCGTATCAAGGTAGACGTAATGCGCCGCGTCATAGGCGGGTGCTCCGTCGAGGTATCCCTCTTGGTTGCTGCAGCTTTCGCCATTGTCCGCGACCACCAGCCGGACCAGTCCGTTGTGGAACTCGGGCCTCGACCTGGCGTCGCACAACGCGATGCCCTCGAGCTTATCGGGCACGAAGGCCACTTCGCCCTGCTGGTTCATATAGGCAAACTCCGTAATGCCGTCGTGTTCGGCGACCACCGGCGCCAGCCCGTCGTGAAAGGCGCCGGCCGCGTTGATTTTGGCGCGCACGGGGTCGCCGCCCTCCGCGGCCGGGATCGTCACGTCATGAAAGGCGAAATCGTTGCTGTCCATGAAAGCGATTTCGAAAGCGTCGGTCCAGACCTGCGCCAGACCGTCGGAAAATGGCTCGGCCCTGTGAAGGGTCCATTTTCGAGGTAGCACAAGGCGCCCATCGGGCGAGATGAAGCCCGATTGGTCCTCGCGCGAGCTGGCCGGGGCAAGGCCACCGTTGAAATCGCCAGCGTCAACGAATTCCGGCGCGATGGCGACGCTGCCGCTGGCGTTGATCCAGCCATATTTCGGCTCGATGATATCGCCATCCCAGAACCACGCGAGCCCCTCGGAAAAGTTGCCGAATTCCTTGATTTCCAGTGCGGCCAAGGCCTCAGGGCGTTTATCGCGCCAGAAGGCTTTGCCGTCGCGGTCGATAAAGAACACTGGCTGCGATGTGTCGGTAAAGATATTGGCGAGAGTGCAGCCCTCGGAATACGGCGTGAATGGCGCCTGTCCGTCGACGGCTGAGGCGTGTTCCTGTTCAATGATGTCATTACCGTCACGGTCGATGATGCCCCAGGCCCTCTTGCCACCGACGATGGCGCGACCTTCGTGGAAATCTCCGACCCTGTCCCATTGCGGCGGAATCTTCCAGTCGCCGTCGCGGGTCACATAGCCCCATTTGCCGTCTTTTGGCATGGGATAGAGCGGTTCGCCAGCAACCTCGACGGGGGTGCCACAGGGCAGCGGACCATCGCCGCCATATTCCAGCGATGCATAACCCGGGGCAGCGCTTGCGAGTTGATCGAATAGTGGGCCAGCGCACTGGTACTTGCCAGTGCGCCCGGTCATGCACGCCTCGAGAGCGCCAAGAACCCCGTCTTCGGATGCGTCTTCGGGCGGAAGGATGAATGTCACCGGCTTGTCAACGAAGGTGGGGTTGGAATTCTTGCTGTATTCGAAACTGACTTCGCAGGCGGGGCCAACCGGACCGACAACCCTGTACACGCCTTCGGCTCCGGTCCCTGCCGGATCCTGTGTGCGAAATGTTTCGGGTTCGCAGGCCTGAACAGCCTCGACAAAGCAATCCGCGTCAGCACAGCTCCTGTCGAATTGGAGGTACAGAAAATAGCCTCCGCCAGCGAGGAGCCCCGCACCGACGAACATGATGACCAGATTTCGCAAAACATATCCTTTCATTGGTCAATGTGGCCAGAATTTCTTAAGGGAAATACCGGCGGCGTCAGGTAGAACTCATTCCACCTTGATTAGCTTGCGAGACAGAAACACGCTCCGCGCGATCTCGATCTTTGTGGTACCGTCGATCTGGCCCCACATGGAGCTGGACCCCTCGCATACGATAACAACCTTCTCACCTTCGGCGTAGGCGGGTACGGCAAAGGTCATTGCAACGACCAATCGCAACGCGGCCGAAGCCATTGCGGAATGCTTCATGGTCTCACCGTGCCTGTCGTTTCGAGTGTCTCCGCAGTCCATGCATTTATTGTGGCGATCTATATCGTGTGCTCTCCACGGGAGATCGAGCTCGCGTATACCATCGCCAGGTTTCACCTGTCCCCGTTCGTTTGAAGGGGAGCAACCGCAGAAAATTTACCGCACGTCCGACAAAGGACGATGATCGCCATATACGGCAGCCGACTGGCTTCGGGTTAGCCTGGCGCGATGGAGGCGAGGCCGGTCAGGGTCAGATCGAACAAATCGGCAAGCACTCGGCTCGGCAGTTCGGGTTGCATCGCGGGGTCCGAGATGAATACCGCAATTTGTGCGGTGGAGTACCTGTCGACGCTTCGATACGATCTAAGCAGGCTTCTCTCGTTTCCCAGCCATCGCTGATCCTCCAATTTGCGGGACAAATCTATCCCAGTTGGTGGACCACTTTCAGGGGGCTACTCCACGACGACGCCATGGAACACGCAGAATGACCAGCGTACCCAGCATGAACAAATCACTCGAAGCCATGCGGACCGGACCTGACTTCCTCCACTGTGCCTATGAACGGTCCGACGCGTGGGCGGCGTGTCCCGGGCGAAGAAACGACCGGAACAGGCGGAGATTCTGGAGCAATGCGGAAGCGAAGACGCCCAATCCCAGGCCGCACCAGATCCCGAACACTCCGAGGTCCAGCCCGAACCCCAGGAGCGCGCCGGCGGGCATACCGATGACCCAATAGCCGGTGAGCGACAGTTGCATCGGGATCCGGGTGTCCTTGAATGCGCGCAGCACGGCGGTTGCCGGACCGGCAAGACCTTGGCCCAAGTGCAACAGGCCGAGCAGGACGAGCAGGCCGGTCGCAGTCGCAGCGGAGTCGCTGCCTCCCGCGACGAAAAGGCCCGGGATTGCCTCGGCGCCAGCCACGAGGCAGGCACAGATCACGACGCCCGACGCAATGCCGGTCGTCATCGCGGACCCCATGGCACTGTTCATGTGGCGGCTTTCACCGCGTCCAATGGCTGTAGCGACGCGCACGGTTACGGCCTGGGAGAGGCCGGTCGGAATGGCGTAGACGAGGCCGGCCATACGCAGCGCGACCGCATGCGCGGCGAGGGCCTCCGCCCCGAATAGGGAAACGACCACGGTGGCGATCAGGAACAGCCCGACCTCGCCCAGCGTGAAGACACCGATCGGCAGGCCGAGCCGGAAGATCTCCCGCACGTCGTCGAAGGCTGCGCGCCATGGCGACTGCAGCAGACGAAGATTGCGCAACTGCGGATCGAGTACGCTGAACGCCACGAAGCCAGCGAGCAGCGCGGATGCGACGAGGGCGGAGGCAATGCCGGCGCCGGTGACACCGAGCGCCGGGACCGGTCCCCATCCGAACATCAGGATGAGGTTCGCCAAGGCGTTCAGGGGCACGGCAGCCACCAGTGCCATCAGAAAGATCCGCGGCCGTTCAAGAGCGCCGAAGAGGTTGCGCCAGACGGCGAGCAATAGCATCGGCAGAATGGTGATCGCCATGGCACGCGCATACCCCTGACCGAGCTCATGCACGCCGGCCTCCACGCCCAGCAGCCGGACAAAATCGGCGGCATGCCAGACTGCGGCGAAGGCGGGCGCCATCAGAAGCAGTGCCGCTACAAACCCGCTCTGGACGGCACGGCGCAACGCATCTGAGTCGCGCGAGCCCATGGCGCTGGCCGCCAGAGTCGCCACGATGGCGAGGATCCCGGAACAGAAGTAGAAGACGAGCGAATAGAGGTCGCTGACCACGGCGCCTGCGGCGAGGGCCGAGGGTCCTATCCAGCCCATCATCAGCGTGTCGGTAATCGACATGCCCATGCTGACCATGCTGGCGCCGGCGATCGGCACCGCCAGCAGGAGGAGCGCCTTGATCTCCGCGGTCTCCGGCCTCGCCCATGGCACGCGCGACGGGCGCGCATGGCGACGGGACTGGATGAAGAAATCGGACATTTTCAGAGTTTCCTTTGATTTTGGAGTACCGGATCGGTCGTCCTGATGGCGGATGCGCCTATTTGTATGGGGTCTTTCGACGACAGTTCGCTGCGGGTTCAGGCAGCAGCGTGGTGATCGTCCGGAGGGATGGATCGCCCGGACGATCAAGGTTTTTCGAGACGCCCTTAGTGGACGAGAGCGGCCGCACGGGCGCGGGCCATCATCCGGCCGGCCTCGCTCGGCAGATCGAGCCGGTCGTAGATCAGCGCGAGCTTGCCGTAGGTTGGCTTGGCCTCCGGGCTCGCCTCGCGGCGCTGTTCGAGGATGCGCTGCGCAGCACCCAGCCTGCCGGTCCGGATCAGCGCATCGAGCCAGATCTGATCGAAAAGATCCCGCTGCGCGTGGCTGCCGCCGATCTCGGTCAGACGCGGCAGCACTGGGCCGAGCCTGCGCACCGTCGTTTCGCCATCGCCGCGAGCATGGGCGAGGAGCGCCTCGCACAGCGGCACGGCGACTTCGGTCCAGACGGGTCGGATGAAATCCGGCGCCGAGGCCGCGTGGGCGCGGATGCTGGCCATCATCCTGGCTGCCTCGGGCAGTCCGGCGCGGGCCAGACCGTAAAGATACTGCGCGCTCAGGAACGGTTGAACGTGGTCATCGACGCGCGCCGCCAAGAACTGCCCGAGATCGGCCCAGCGGTCGCCGACGTCGACGCCGACCAGTTCCAGCCGCGCCAGAAGCGAGACGGCGCCGACTTGGTCCTGCGAGTACTCCTTCCAGAGTCCCCAGATGTTCTTGTCATAGAATCCCAGGATTGCTTCGCTGTCGCCCTGGTCGATCATGACCAAGGCCATGTGCCACCAGTTGTGGCTGAACATGAACGAGTTCAGATCGGTCCAAGTCTCCTTCACATCTTCGAGGAATCCGCGCGCTTCGGTCGTTCGTCCTTGTGCGAGAAAGACGTGCGACAGCGCATGGTGCGCCCAGGGCTCCTTGCGCTTCAGCGAAATCGCGCGCCGCGCTGCGGCTTCGGCGTCTTCCAGCAGATGCGCCTGCTCGTAGGCGAAGGCGGCCATGCCGTGAGCGTAAGAAAGGTCGTCGTTGGCGGCGCCAATCTTGTCGGAGATGCGCAGCATGCCTGCCGCGTCCCCCAGGTTGAAGTAGTGGTACTGCGTCGTCTTGGCGGTGGCGATCTCGCGCGGGTGGCTGACGGCCAGCTCCTCGCCTACGGCGATCGCGCGGGGCATGTCACCGGCGGACCATGCCCGGACCGCATCGAGCACCAAGCGCTCGCGTTCGGTCGCATGTTTCGCCGCGGCCTCGGCCCGGGCGATGTAGCCGGCGGCCATTCCCGGCGCCTCACGGCTCTCCAGGAACATGTAGAACATAGCCGCATAGGCATTGGCGAGCGTGCTTTCCTCGTCGGCGTCTGCGGCGGCGACGATGCCTGCGGCCTTGTTCTCGTAGCCGAGCAGTCCTTCGACGAAGGTGTTGATGGCCTCGACGGTGGCGTCTCCGCTCGCCGTCAACGGCAAGCCTCTCCAATCGGTCAACATGGGGGTCTCCTTGGTAGGGCGCCGTCGCGGCGCGTTTTGGGTTCGCCTCGACGCGGTCATCTGCCCCGAGGTCGCCCTGCTCCTACGCCGGTATCCGCTCTTGCCCCACGTCCGGCAGTTCTGCCATCGTGGCCGATCGTCCGAACCCGCCGGTTGACGCCGCACGCAGGGTGGCGTTCGCGTTCGCAGCCGATATCGGTTAGCCTGACGGATGTGATCTTGAGGGAAATCGAATGGCTACGGACATCCTTTCGGACGTTCTGAAAGAGGTGCACCTGTCGGGTGCGCTTTTCTTCGACGTCGAGGGTTGCGCGCCATGGGTCGCCGAGGCGCCGCCCTCGCGCGAGTTCAAGGCGCTGATCATGCCGCGTGCCCAGCACGTCATAAACTACCACGTGGTCGCCAACGGGGTCTGCTGGGCACGGCTGCTCGACGAAGAGGCCGAGCCGGTTCGGCTGCCGGCCGGAAGCGTGATCGTCTTTCCGCAGGGCCAGCCGCATGTCCTATCGAGCGAGCCCGGCCTCAGGGCACCGTTCGACCCGGCGATCTTCGACGCGCCGCCGCCCGAGGATATCAAGCCGCTGATGCTCAGCCGCAACGGGGACGGTCCGCAGACGGTGCGCCTGATCTGCGGTTTTCTCGGCTGCGATGTGCTTCCGTTCAATCCCCTGCTGGATGCGCTGCCGAGCATGCTCGTCATCACCGACGGGTATTCCGAGCGCGATGGCTGGCTCGCCAGCCTGATCCGCGCCGCCGCGGCCGAGGGCCGAGACCGTCGGGAGGGCGGTCGCAACGTGCTCTCACGCCTGAGCGAGTTGATCTTCATCGAGGCAGTGCGCATCCATGCTGAGCGCCTGCCGCCCGACGCGCGTGGCTGGCTTGCTGCGCTGCGCATCCCGCACGTCGCCCGTGCCATCGCGCTGCTGCATGATGACCCGGCGCGCGCCTGGACACTGTCGTCGCTGGCCCGGGAGAGTGGCGTGTCGCGCACCGTCCTTGCATCAACCTTCAAGGCGACGCTCGGCGTGCCGCCTATGAGCTATCTCACAAGCTGGCGCATGCAGCTCGCGGCCGGCCTGCTCGCCGATACTGAAAAACCCGTCTACATCATTGCCGAGGTCGCCGGATACGAGTCGGAGGCCTCCTTCAGCCGGGCCTTCCGCCGCGCCACCGGCCTCTCCCCCGGGATCTGGCGCTCTGAGCGGCAGCAGTCCACGTTGAACACGCGCTGATCTTATGCGTTTCGACCTATTCGACCGAAACGGGGAACCGCAGCACCAGCATCTTGTCTTTGTGGGCTGCCTGAGCGAAGAGGACGTAGCGCCCCGGCTCGGGGAAGATGACGGTCGCTTGGAGATCGGGGCCGAACGACCGCGGTACCGTGTCATGCCCGTGCGCATGATCGTCCGGGGCATGCGATCCCACACCGGATGCTTGGTTCGAAGTAGCGTGCGATCCGGCGGAAGGCTCCGCCGCCTCGCCGTGTTCGTGCAGAAATCGGCTCAGGTCATCCTTGACCACAGCAAGATGCAAGGCGGAGTCGAGGAACGGCCTCAGGTCAATGACCGGCCTTCCCTCGCGTTCGACGGCCCATGAGAAATGGACCGGCACTCCCGCCCGGACATTGGCGTTGCCGAGCGTCGAGATTTCGTAACCGTCGGTGAATCCGGCGTCGTCGAACGAGATCGATGCCGTGTAACGGTCGCCTTCCCGGATTTCCACGACCGACAGCCTTGGCGTGGTCGGTTTCTCAGGGCGATGCGCTCCGGCGACTTCGATGATGAAGGTTTCCGAATGCGGACCGTCTTTCGTCATGATGTCGGCCGCGACGAGGTAGCGGCCGCCGTGCGGAAAGTCGAAGCGGACGGTCGCGCGGCCCTCCACGATCGGTTCGTCGAAATCCTGAGGATGAACGTGTCCGATGGTGGTCATGTCTTCGCCGACGATCACGACGTGCACCTTCCGTGCATGATGCGTGAGGAGTCGAGAGTCCAGCGGTTCGCCATCAGGATGACGCAACAGGAAGGTCAGCGTCGCACGCTCGCCGGCTTGTAAGGTCTCCGGCCGGATCATGAGTCCGATGTCCGGCGCAGAACCACCGCCGCTCATGTGCGCGACGTCTGCGTGACGATGGAGATGCTGATGCCCTGTGCTGTCGGAAGGTTGCGCCTGGGCTGAACCCCGGAGCGACAAGCCGGCCACCAGCATTAGCGCGAGTGCGGATAGTACTTGCTTCGTCATCTGATCTCTCCCGATTTCCGCCGTGCGCGGGTGCAGATTTGTGCCGAAACCGAGCGCAGGCAGCGCGTTTTTCGGATGTCTGATCGGCGGCGCGGCGGCGGATGGTCCCGCCGCCGCCGTCCGTCTCAGTGGCTGTGGAAGTCATCGGCTTCCGGCGTCAGCACGATCGTGTTGATCGTGAGCCCGGCGTCCTTGAACGTGTCGATGCTGCCCGTCTTCTCACCGGTCTCGAGGTCGATCACCGAGATCGAGCCATCGTTCATGCCGTCGATGTTGAGCAGGCTGTTCTGCACATAGGCGCGGCTGCCGTCCTCCGAGAACACCAGGTGATGGGCGCCGCCCGCGGCTTCCGCCGCCCAGAGATGCTCCGGCGCCATCGGATCGGTGATGTCGAAGGCATTGAGGTGCCCCGGCATCGCCGACGTGACATAGGCGCGGTCGCCCGCCTCGTTGAAGTAGACCTCGAGTGTCACCCCCTGGCCCAGCTCGTCCAAGCGGAACGCCTCGCGGAAAGTGAATTCCTCGGTCTCCGGCTGCCACTCGGCCAGCCACAGGCTGCCTTCCATGTTGGTAATGTAGACCAGTGGCGGTTCCACTCCGGGAACGAAGAATGCCTCGACCGGCCCTGCACCCGACGGCGACGGCGCGTTCGACACCTTGTGCGTCGACAGAATCTCGCCGGTACTGGGTTGCAGCACCACGATGTCCTCGCCCCACTCGGGTGTCTCCGAATAGGGATTGGCAGTGCTCGTCACCAGTTGCCGGTCGATTTCGTCATGCGTCGCGATGCCGTGCGGCCAGGGCGCGGGCATCGCGATCGTCTCCAGTACCTCGTCGGTCTCAGCGTCGCCCACGATGACGACCGACGAGCCCATGCAGGTGAGATACCACTTGCCCTGCGCCTGCGAAAACGACACGTCCTCGCCCACCTCGCAATCCGCGACCTCCACCGTCTTCGAGCGGTACGGGAACTCGGTGACATCGAACACGCGCAACTCCGGCGTAGCGAGCGAGGTGACGTAGGCCTTGCTGCCGCCTGGGTTGTAGAAGATGTGGTGCGAGTGGAACTCCGGCGGCAGCGGGACCTGCGCCAGGATTTGCCCATAGTCGGGCGCGCTCGGATCGAGTTCCACGAAGGCGATGCCGTCCTGCCGCTGGCTCTGGTTAGCGCCTTTCGTCTCGTAGAGCACGAGGGCGGTCTGCTCGGCCGCCGCGCCGCCCGCTGCGAGTGCGAAAAGGCTGGCCGATGCGGCAAGAAGGGTGGTCGTGTAGCGTTTCATGAGGTTTCTCCTGTTTCAGTTGGGGGGTGGGATCAGCGCCGCACGATGCGTATGGCTCCGCTTGGGAAGTGCTCGCGTCGGATGCCGATGTCCTTCAGCAGCCTGTCGTTCAGTTGCTCGAGGTCGATTGCCATGCGGCGCAAGCGGTCAGTCTGAGCACCGCGTTTCAGCGCGCCATCCATCCGGCGCAGGACGGAGGCCATGGCCGCGAGGACCCGAGGCTCATCTTGGGAGGCCGTAGTGTTCGCCAGGTAGTCTGCGTAGGCATTCATCGTTCTTTTCCATGATGGGTTTTGCTAGAGCGGCAAATCATCGCCGATCCCACTTCCGTGAGGCGGCCACGCATCATGCCGCAAGCCGTGATGAGGGCATACGATCCGGCCGCGAGTTCCGGAATTGCCGCGCGTCCGGGTGAAACTGCCGTTCGTCCGGAACGGCAAGAATCGAGGGTCGCCACGTCGATCTGGACACCGGTGCGCAGGACATCCACTACCTCTCGCCGACGAGTTGCGGAGATCGCAACAGGCCCAAACCCGTTAAAGATCCAGCAATGTTCTCGCCCATGTGAGTCTCAAGAAGGAGACCGACATGGGCAGATTTCACGACGAGGCGAACAGGAGACGACGGGCAGCGGCAAAGCAGGCGAAGGCAACGTTCGTTGAAATGAGCCTCGCGGGTTTTCGGCGCCGGAATTACGCGGGGGTGTTTCGCAAACGCGAGTCCGCGAGCACGCCGACCTACTTGGCGGAGATCAAGCTCGATGGGTTTGAGCGCAGTATCGAGGTCAGGTTCACCGTTGAGCGCGAGGCGGAAGGGCAAAGGTGCTGGCGGGGAATGCTGCGCGGACTGCTCTCAACCCAGGAAACACGGCCCTTCGATTTCAGGCGCACGACCGACAGACCGGGTCACTTTCAAGGCGTGATCGAGCTGCACGAGGCACGCCTGATCATCAGTCTGGTGCCTGCGGTTTGCGCGAATGGCGACCGTTTGTCCCTGTGCCATCTCGAGTTGGTGCGGAACCATGACTGATCCCTGTCCCCAATCGACCCGTCGGTTTCAACATTTCCGTTACCGTACTGCGCATTTTCGCGACCGGATCGGGTCAGACCGCGTTTGCCCCGGTGACGGATCTCCGTGGTCGCCTTTCAGCTTCGAGGCGATTTTGCCGGACCCGGACAACCATCCTCCCCCTCGCGCGGAGGGGGATCACTACGGCCTGCGGCTGCGCGCCAATTTTAGAGGCCCATGTTTCATCGGCTTTTTTGACCACTGTTTTTCAATCCAGGGAGATGTCTCAAATGACTCGATATGATCGCAATCATTTTGCACCACCGGTCGGGGACCCCGGTGCCAAGCCAAACGGTACCGAGGGACTCGGTCGCCCGATGCTCGAGCTTTTTCATGCAAGTCGCGCGGCGCATGACGTGGCTCTCCATTGCAACAGGCATTTCTCGTTCGCTGATCTCTATGAGAGCGGCACCTGGCAAAAATACGAACAGCGCGCGGCGGCTTTGGCGCGCAAGCATCCCACGCGTGATCCTTTCGCGGCCTACCTGTCGCATGATGCACATGGCAGCTGGACAGGCGCCAATTCTCGTCAGAGTTATCGCTCGGCCCTGACGCGGCTTGCGGCGCGGGATGTTCTGGATCTGGCGCCCGGATTCTGGCGTCAGCTGATCGACGAGACCAAGGATGCGCAAGCCAGGCGCCAACGCATTCGCGACCTCGAACCCCATGTCGATGCGGAAACACGTCGCCGCATCAAAGCAGCCGATCTGGCGCTCTCGCCCGATTGCGTCCACAGGCTCAAACGCGCCGTCGCATTCATCATGCAGGTGCCACCGGATCCCGATCACACCGCCGTCAGGCACCCATCGCCCGGGGCGGTGGAAGAGAAGCCAGGGCCGCGCGCTGATGCGTCGAAGACGGACACGCTCTATGCGCTCAATCGGCATCAACGACGCCGCGTGAAGACAGATCCAACCTATAACTGGCGTGACCAGTTTTGGATAGCGGCCGTGCTTCCTGATCCATATCTCGATGATTATCGGCGCGCTTGTATTGCCACGTTGATGCTGACGGGGTGCCGGCCATCGGAGTTTTGTGACGACCTGGGCGTGAGGGTCGCAGCAAAGGCGTATGAAGGACCCCCCCCACCTGGCCTTCAAGATCACCGGAGCCAAGCGCGCGGACAGCGCGCATGCAAACCCGGGCAAGGGTCAGGAATGGCGGCTCATCAAGATCCGCTGTCAGACCCCGGAAGCGTCGTGGGTGTTCGATTACGTATCAGCCAGCACACCGGTCCGCGCGCCGGATCGGGGCTGGGGTTGGCAGCCCGATCCCCACACACAGTACCCAGCGTCATAGGCAAGGAGCGGCCTGAGCGCCCAGCTCGGAGCGTGGCTTGCCATCGAGGCCGGCGCTTCAGTCCGGGTCTCTTGATCTCTGCTCGAACCAATCCGCCAGGATCCGCCGGATCATCTCCGGGCGTGATGGATTGTCCTGACGTCTCTCACATTCTGCATCAAGAGCCTCCAACATAGTATTGTGCAGGCGAACCAAAACGGCGGAAGTGTCTGTTTTTGGGCGTCCGCGTTGTGCCATTTCCAGTAAATCCAGAATCAAGGTTGACATTTATATTAAATAATATCATTATATGGCAAGCGAAACAAGAGGTGGTGCTCCTGTCTCGCTCTAATCACAACGATCTATAAGGGAGATCATCATGACTAAAGACGTTACTATCACTGAGCTGTCCGCTCCGAAAGCCGCCGACAAGGCGCAGAGTGTCCTGTTCGATCATTTTTGCGAGCTCGTGACGCGGCTCTTCCTCGCTTTCGAAGAAGAGGAATGGTCGCAAGACGCCGACTGGGATATCGCGTTTGGCCAGACGGCGTCCGATGCCGATGCGGCTTGGAAACTGGTCGCCATCCAGGCCGAGACGGTGACAGCCCTACAGCCGCTCTCGGCAAACGACCTGCTGCTGCATCGGATCGCCGGACTGGTGCGACAGGCGGTGACGGCGACCAACGTACACGCCCTTGAGGTCATTCGAACCCGGGCGATGCATTGCATTGCGCATGCCCCGATGCACCTCGCGCGCGCGGTTCACGATCTCGCCGAGGAAGCTTTGGCGTCCATCGATCAAATGATCGAGCATGCCTGTGCCTGCGACGGTGATGCGCTGTCCGCACGGGCGCTGCCGCTTGCCGCCTGATTTTCAGGGATCTCGAAACAATCGATTTCTCCGGTCGGCGCTAGCGCGTCGACTGGCCCTCAATAATTTTCCCAAAGGAATAACCGATGCCCAATCAACCGCCTTTGAGCGGCTTCGAAGAGCTGTTCTCCTCATACCCGCCACCACCCACTGATGACATCAGGGATTTTCCGGACCTCTTGCGAGCCACGCTGACTCGCCACGCCAAATGGTTTGGCCTCTCCGGTGAGTATCTGGTCGACAGCATCCTGCTGCGCTTCGGGATCTACACGTCGCATCTGCCCGAGATGCTGCCTGCCGATCGGATCGTTTATCACCCGGCCGCAGACCTTCGGGTGCAGATCAAGACCTGCTGCCGGCCGCGCAACGGGCATTTTCACTTCAGCCTGACCAAGGGCTATCATCGCTCGCCAACAGGTGTGCAGCGCTACGCCCCGGATGATTTCGATGTCGTTGCCCTGGTGGCTCTCTCGGAGAATGCCGTCAAGTTCACGACCGAGCGGCAACAATCGCAAAAGCTGTCAGTCGGCGAGATCGCACGCTTGCGTGCAGACCCATGCGCAAGCCTTGAGCGCGCTGTCGCTGACCTCGGATTCTTGGCGCCCAGCGACTCCGGTCCCTTGCCCGCACTGACCTTGGATGGGGGCGTAGCCCATGGGTAGTGCCCCGAGGAGTGGTGTAGGAACTGGCGTCCACCTGCTTCTTCATAGCTGGTGTTGCTCGTTCACTGTGCGGCGATCATCGTCGCCGCGTCGG
>NZ_JAPTNL010000034.1 GCF_026891095.1 Roseovarius salincola | reverse complement strand
CCCGCAACCAGTTTGCCATAATGTTCGGCGAGCGCTTCGACGCTTGAGTATCTGAAACCGCATGGACCGGGACAGATACACAGAGTTCAGGACACTCCCCCGATGCCACTTGCGGAGAATGAGGGAAAGGCGTTCCAAGGGGTTATCCTTTTGGGAATGGGTTTCACCTTTGACGACTCAGCTGCGGCCAAAGGAACGGCCTACTCTATCGCTGACATGGAGCGGTTGATCTCCATAAACCCGCGCAACGCAGAACGGATCAAACCCTACCTTGGAGGCGACGAAGCAGCCAATGACCCACGCCATCAGCACCATCGCTACGTTATTGATTTCGAAGACTTCCCGCTGAAAAAGGATCCAAGTCTCAAGTCATGGTTCTTCAACCAAGGAACTGAGGCTTGCGATAAACGCAGACAAGACTGGCTGAGGAACGGCATCGTTCCCTCTGACTATCCAGGCCCCGTTGCTGCGGATTGGCCAGACCTGTTAGCCATCGTCGAGCGGCTGGTTAGGCCTGAACGGAACAAGCAAAACGACCAGGTTGGGAAGGATATCTGGTGGCGTTACCTTCGCTCGCGACCGGAGCTTGCTACTGCCACACTTGGGCATTCACGAGTCCTGGCGTCGAATTGCGGAGCGTCACCGCATCTTGCAATCGCGGACCTTGAAAACGGTTCAGTGTTCGCAAACACATTGGCAGTGATTGCACTGTCTTCCAGAGCAGCATTCGGAACAATCCAATCTCGGCCTCATGAAATCTGGGCACGATTCTTCTCCTCGTCGCTTGAAGACCGCCTTCGTTACGCCCCGTCCGACTGTTTCGTTACCTTCCCATTCCCTCGAGGCTACGACACGAACCCTGACCTCGAAGCTGCGGGCGAAGCCTATCACGACTACCGTGCGCAACTGATGATCGACACCAACAAGGGTCTGACCCCCAGCTACAACCGCTTCCACGACTCCTACGATGATGACCCCGCCATCCAGCGCCTGCGTGATCTACATGCCGAAATGGACCGCGCCGTTCTGCGCGCCTATGGCTGGGACGATCTGGCCGATGCCGCCAACCCGGTCTTCCTGACCGAGGAAACCGAGACGGAATTCACCTATCAGGGCCGCCTGTTCTGGCGCAGTGAGTTCCGGGACGAGGTACTGGCCCGCCTGCTCGACCTCAACCGGGAACGCTTCGCCGCAGAGGCGAATGAAGGCGTCGCCATTGCCACCGCCCCCGATGCCCCGCACTCTGGCCAATCCGGCAAACGACCCAGGCAGAGCACGCTCGATATTGGTGACGGCCCCCTATTTGACAGGACAAGTGAATGACGACGAGTTTGGAAGTCCGCGAAACCATCCTGACCAAGCTGCGCCGCGACCTGATCGGCCCCAACCCAGGGCCTGAGGATGCTGATCTGGAGGAGGAAATCCTGCCCGAGGAGCCTTCGAAATGGTATCTGACAGGCTGGATCGCCCCCACGCAGGACGGCACCGCGCCTCTGGATGAAGAGGACGTTGACGCCCCGGCCGAGGAAACGCTTGCCGGACTGGAGGCACCCAGCACCGCCCCCGATGACGAAGGCACCGCGCAGGACCATAGCGCGCGCAAACGCTTCCTGCCCACCTCCCTCGGCCTGTCGATGGCCCTGCCCATCAATGCGACCGAAGTGACCGTGCATCTTGATTGGGGCGACTACATCGCCGAGCCGATGCCGCCCGAAAGCATCCTCGAGGCCGAGGGCCGTACCGCGATGCCCGACGTGCGCTGGTGCCGCAAGCCCCGGCATGTGGAGCACAAGCTGGTCCTCAAGGAAGGGAAGTGGGACGAGGTCCTTTCGGCGAGCCGGACCCTGATCAACCGGCCCGGTGCGATGGTCCTGTCGATGATCTGCCGCAAGACAAAGATGCGCCAGGCCGAGGGGCCAGACATCGACATCTGGTCGCTGTCGGTCTTTGTGGTGAACCGCCGTGCCGTGGTCCGCAATCGCCGCTTTGCCGAGATGTCCTATGCCTTCCAGGTGCGGATGACGGTGGAGTGCGGCTTGGGCATCGTCGCGGGCCACGACCTGACCGGCTATCGGTCGGACGATCCCGACCTGCGGATGCACGATCTGCACTATCACGACGTCACGCAATACGCGGCCGGACGGAACACCTCCTGCGCACACGACGTGGATGAGGATGGCGTGGTCCGCCGCGCCCGCACAGAGCCGATGCCGGTGGCTGAGGTGGAGCGTGTGGCACCGAACGAGGGGATCACCGGCGTGACCTTCGACATGGTCGCCTTGCGCGATGCCGCCCGCGCCGGGGCGGATGAATTGCGCGCCGCCCTGTCCGACCTGCCGCGTCAGTATGGCGAATGGATCGCCGCGCAGGGCCCCCTTGCCGATGAGTTCGCGCACGAGCCCCGCCGTCATCAGATGGCGAAGGAGTTGATCAACGCACAAACCGACACCAAGCGCCGAATGGAAGCTGGGATCGACTTGCTGCTGACCAACGATATGGCCCGCCTGGCCTTTGTCGCCATGAACGAGGCGGTCGAAGCCGCAGGTCGCCGCAGGTTCGCCGCTGAACGGGGCGTGCCACTGGACGAGATCGGTCCCTTGAAATGGCGACCCTTCCAGTTGGCGTTCATCTTGGTGAACTTGTCTGGTTTGACCGACAAGACGCATCCCGACCGCGAGATTGTCGATCTGCTGTTCTTTCCCACAGGCGGCGGCAAGACCGAAGCCTATCTTGGCCTCGCCGCCTATACCATCGCGCTGCGGCGGCTCGG
Organism: Roseovarius salincola; assembly: GCF_026891095.1. Classification (GTDB taxonomy): domain Bacteria; phylum Pseudomonadota; class Alphaproteobacteria; order Rhodobacterales; family Rhodobacteraceae; genus Roseovarius; species Roseovarius salincola. Next base: position 12,123 of record NZ_JAPTNL010000034.1, on the reverse strand, counting down.
TGCCTCGGGCCTTCTGGGCGCCGGTGTTACCGTGATCATGCGCTATACCCTGCGTCTGCTGACGCTTGACCAGCTCGGCCGGGCTGCGGGTGTGATCTGCGCCCTCGAATTGATGCGCTGTTCGGACGCCTGGAAAGACGACCAAGGGCGTAGAATGCTTGGCGACTGGGACATCGAAATCGGCCTCTGGATCGGTTCGGCCGCATCGCCAAACCGGCTGGGCGGTAAGGGTGACACGGGCCCGGACCGGGCCGTCACTCGGGTCGAGGCGTATCTAAAGCGAAGAGGTCCTGCGCCTGCACCCATCCGGAACTGCCCGTGGTGCGGTTCCAACTTGGGCCACAACAGCTTCAAATGTCACCCAAACCGAAGCGCACCTTCGCGCATGTTGATAGTTTGCACGAATGTCGACTGTGACTTCACCGGTGATCGCGCCCTTCCGATCCTGGCCACCGACGACGAAATCTACCGGCGCCTGCCAGCATTCATCGTGGCCACCATCGACAAGTTTGCGGCATTACCGTGGGTTGGGCAAACGGGCGCCTTCTTTGGTCATGTAAATCGCGCTGACAACCAAGGCTTTTACGGAGCCTCCGAACCTCGCAGTGGCGCGCGCTTGAGCAACGGTTGGCAATTAGACCCGCCGGACCTCATCGTGCAGGACGAACTTCACCTGATTTCAGGGCCACTCGGTACGGTTGCTGGTCTCTATGAAACCGCAATTGACTATCTGGCGACACGGACGAAAGGGGATGTCCGGATCCGTCCAAAGATCGTTGCATCGACAGCCACCGTTCGAAGGGCCCAGTCCCAAATCAGCGCCCTCTTTGATCGGAACGAAACTGCCATTTTTCCCCCGCCTGGTGTCAGCCGACGCAACAGCTTTTTCGCTGAAACGCTGCGTGCCAGTGAAGAAAACCCAGCCAGAAAGTACGTCGGTCTAGCGGCGCTTGGCCGTGGGCCGAAGCTGGTTTTCCTCCGTGCGCTCGTTTCGCTAGAGGCTGCCGCGCAGTCGGAGTATGAAGCGCAAGGGGCCGCCGAAAGTAATTCAGCGGATCCTTACATGACGGCAATGTGCTATTTCAATGCGTTAAGAGAACTCGGCGGTGCACGGAGGATCGTGGAAGACGAAGTTCGCGACCGGGCCCAACGCTACGGAACCGAAAGACGCAGGATTCATCCTGTCGAAACACCGTTCTCCAACCGCAAGATCGCTGCTCCGGTTGAGTTAACTTCGCGCGAAAGCACTGATCAGGTTGCGCAATCGAAGCGGCGGCTCGACTCCAAAGCTGCGTCGAAGGAAGCTGTCGATGTGGCGCTAGCCACGAATATGATCTCTGTCGGTCTAGATATTACTAGACTTGGTCTGATGGTCGTCATGGGCCAGCCAAAAGCAACGGCTGAATATATACAGGCAACCAGTCGTGTAGGACGGGACCACCATAGACCAGGCCTAGTACTTTCCTTGTTGAACGTTCACAAGCCACGCGACCGCGCACACTATGAACGATTTGGGTACTTTCACGAGAGTTTTTACCGCGGCGTTGAGGCAACAAGCGTCACGCCTTGGGCTGACAGAGCGCTCGATCGCGCTCTCGCCGCCGTTATCGTTGCCATCATTCGACATGCCGATCAACAATTTGGTAGCGATGAGGCGGCAGGGACCTTCTCGTTGCCTCAGGTGGTTTTTGATCGCGCTCTGAGGTACGTCGTCGAACGCGCGGCTCCATTCACGGATACACGTGCTGATCTCGAAGCTCACATTAACTCGCTTGCAGATATTTGGGCGAGGACGGCTGCTTCACAAACCGAAAATGGGGGAAGTTTGAGTTACAATCGGCGCGGACAAAACAGCTTGCTGCAAGATGTTCTGGACCCTCAGACCAAGACACTCGAAACCGAACGGCAGCTCTTCACTGCGGGGCGCTCTATGCGCGATGTCGAACCCGTAGTCCGGCTGGAAATTTGCGGCCCAAATGCCCGCCCACTTCAGAGCTAAGGGATACTCATGAGCGACAACGAAATCCGCCTTAGCCAAATGATTATGGGGTTCGGTCCAGGAGCTATGATTGATCTGCCTTCTCGGTCGATTATCGTCGGCGGACTTCCTCTATGGCGACAGCAAATCGAGCCACGGATCATCATAGAGCCCCGCCTTCAGGATATGCTTGAACGCAACTTGACCCAGAGTGGTCGGCTCGCTGAGGGTGTCCGGCTAACGCTACGCCAACCGCCCTATGCTACCAACGAAGGTGACCGGCTAAAGAGAGATGTCCCCGCACTCATCTTTCCCCTTTGGTTTGTCTGCGACCCAGAGTCTGGAACGTCGCCATCGGTCGGCGGATCACGGCGCCGGATGGTGCAGTGGAAGGAGCTTGAATGGTCTACGGGCAAATTCAAGGACGGCAGCAAGACCATTAGCGTCACGCCGATGCGTTTTGTTGCGGCATGTAAAAAGGGGCACATGCAGGACATCAACTGGCGAGGGCTTGTTCATCGCGGGCAGGGGCAGACCGGTTGCAGATCGGCAATGTGGTTTCTGGATCGAGGAACCAGCGCTGATCCGAAGGACCTATCAATTGAGTGCGATTGCGGCGCACGCGTTGAATTCGAGTTTCTATTTGCCGAAGGTATTCTTGGTGGTTGCAATGGGCATCAACCTTGGCTCGGCGACCAATCCATAGATGCCAATGGTTGCAGCGAAAATTTGAAGCTTCTGGTTCGTGGTGCAAGCAATGCATATTTCCCTCAGGTTGCAAATGTTATCGCCCTTCCCATCGATTCCGACCTAGTGAGCGATGCTATCAAGGCCAACATGGGTAGGCTTGAGGGAATTGAGAGTATCGAAGGGTTGAAAGGGGCCCTGGCGTTCAGCAACGAGTTGGCTCGCCTGTTTGCAGGGACCTCACCGGACAAGCTGTTTTCACAAATCCAAGAGATCAAGACTGCGGCGACAAGCCCATCTGAAAGCACGAGTGTTTCGCCAAAAGTTGCTGAGTTTGACATCTTGGCATCAGGAAAAAAATTGATCGGCGCTAACGCCATCGACTCCCGGCTGCACGCAAAGACACTTCTAGACCATGAATGGAAAACCGGCGAATACTCCGAGGCTTTACTATCTCGCGTGGTGGCGGTTAAGCGACTGACAGAAGTCACTTGTTTGTACGGATTTACCCGTCTCGAACCCGCGCCAGTTGCATCCGACGGCAGTTTGGAAGAGGTCCTACTTGCGGTTGAGGGTGCGAGCCTTGGAGAGGCGGACTGGCTTCCGGCAATCGAACAGAATGGTGAGGGTATTTTCCTACAGTTCGATCCGCACGCCATATCGACGATTGTGCAGTCGCAGTTCAACATCGCTCGAGTGAACGAGCTTCGCATAGCTTACCAAGACTGGGCTGGAAAGTTCAAGAATTCGCCAACATTCCCTGGCGCCGCCTACACATTTTTGCATTCGCTCTCACACGCCTTGATGTCAGAGATCGCCCTGCAATGTGGTTACCCTGCCACTTCGATTAAGGAACGCGTTTACGCGCTTCCTATTGATGGACAGCAAACCGCAATTGGTCGGCTTGGAATCTTGATCTACACGTCTGCATCAGGCGCACAGGGCTCGTTGGGTGGCTTGGTCGCAATGGCGCCTAAGATCGTCTCTCTTTTGTCTGCTGCCGTTGAAAAGATGCAAGTATGTTCGAATGATCCAATTTGCTCCGAAAGCACGCCTCAGGCGCATTTTGATGGGTCATTGGTAAATGGAGCTGCATGCAATGCGTGCCTTCTTGCGCCAGAAACAAGCTGCGAAATACGTAACATGCTGCTTGATAGACTTATGCTGTCGGATTTGGCTTCAATAGTGTATGCGCATGGAAGTACGTAGCTATTTTCGGTTTTATTGTGTTTCGGACTGTTTCGGCGCCCTGAGACGCGAATTAGTTGAATGCTTCAAACCCAATTATTGAAGCCGCATGGTATCTGAGTATCTAAAGGCTGTGCGCGAAAATCGTTAGTGAATCTATTCTCCCTCACCCGATTGCGATGTGTCTCCGACCACCTCATCCGCAAACCACCTTCCCTTCTGCACCCGTTTGCCCAGCGTCTCGACGAAGCCATCAAACCGCTCACGCCCCTTGGCCTGCGCTGCGGCCTGCGCCTCTGGCCCAATCGGCGGGGTGATGGTGAGCCAGAAGCGCACGAAGAGCGCGAGGGTCTCCGTCGTGATCCGCTGGTCGCGCTCAAGCCGTGCGACCTGGCGCGAGAGGCGGTCGAGGCGGCGCGTCAGGGCGGCTTCCTGCATGTCGGCATGATCAGGCGAGAGGAAGGACTCGACGGCCGCCTCGACGATGGCGGAGCGGGTCACCCGTTTCCGGTCGGCGATGTCGTTGATCCGCCCGATGAGTTCGGCTGGCAAGGACAGGTTGAGACGGTCGCGCATGGGTCAGTCCTCAAAGATCAATGCCATCATTTCGGTCCATCGAGGCTTGGCGGGCCACCTGCCCCATCTGCTTCTGCAGGGCCTGCCGTTGCCGTGCAGCATCTTCCGGTTCATCATCGAGCATCATCTCGAATTCCCGCGCCGGTTCTTTCGGCGTTTCCCGGGCAGCAGCCACATGCTCGGGCAATTCTGGCTCCCGGCGAAGACCGGCGTTCGCGTCATAGGCGTTGGTCGACGGCGTTGAAGCCGCCGTTCGCGTGTCGGCTTCGATGGTCGGCAGCGATGACCATGGATCATGCTGCCGGACCGGATCGCATTGCTCCGGTTCTGGCGGCGCCACCACGCGGTCCACGAACCGCCTGTCCTCGAAGTACCGCGCCTTTTTCGCGCGTATCGGCGGGGAGCCTGCGACCATGACGATTTCGTCGTCGGGCGGCAGCTGCATGATCTCGCCCGGCGTCAGGAGCTGGCGCGCAGTCTCGGATCGCGAGACCATGAGGTGACCCAGCCAGGGTGCCAGCCGGTGTCCGGCGTAATTCCGCATCGCCTTCATCTCAGTCGCCGTGCCGAGAGCATCGGACACACGCTTGGCCGTGCGTTCGTCATTGGTGGCAAAGCTCACGCGGACGTGGCAATTGTCGAGAATGGCGTTGTTCTGGCCATAGGCCTTCTCGATCTGGTTGAGCGACTGCGCGATCAGAAAGCTCTTGATCCCGTAGCCCGCCATGAAGGCCAGTGCGCTTTCGAAAAAGTCGAGCCGCCCGAGCGCCGGGAATTCATCCAGCATCATCAGCACGCGATGGCGGCGACGCGTGTCCTTCAGGTCCTCGGTCAGGCGGCGACCGATCTGGTTCAGGACCAATCGGATCAGCGGCTTGGTACGGGATATGTCCGATGGCGGCACGACGAGGTAGAGGGTCGTCGGTTGGTCCGCGCCGATGAGATCGTCAATCCGCCAGTCGCAGCGCCGTGTCACATGGGCGACGACGGGGTCGCGGTAGAGGCCGAGGAAGGACATGGCCGTCGACAGAACGCCCGAGCGTTCATTGTCGGACTTGTTCAGGAGTTCCCGCGCGGTCGAGGCTATGACCGGATGCGATCCGGCATCGCCCAGGTGCCGCGCTTCCATCATGGCCTCGAGGGTTTGCTCGATCGGGCGACGCGGGTCGGACAGTAAGGCCGCGACGCCGGCCAGGGTCTTGTCGCGTTCGGCATAGAGCACATGCAGGATCGCGCCGACCAGCAGCGAGTGCGAGGTCTTCTCCCAATGGTTTCGCTTCTCCAGCGAGCCTTCTGGGTCGACCAGCACATCGGCCACGTTCTGGACGTCACGCACCTCCCACTCGCCCCGGCGGACTTCGAGCAACGGGTTGTAGGCGGCAGAAGTCATACTGGTCGGATCGAAGCGCAGCACCCGTCCATGGCGCGCGCGGAAACCGGCGGTCAGATCCCAGTTCTCACCCTTGATGTCATGCACAATGGCGGAGCCCGGCCAGGTCAGGAGCGACGGAACAACGAGTCCCACGCCCTTGCCCGACCGGGTCGGCGCAAAGCAGAGCACATGCTCCGGACCGTCATGACGCAGGTAGTCCTGATCCAGCTTGCCCAGAAAAACGCCGTCGGAGCCAAGAAGCCCGGCGGCCTCAACCTCGGACCTGTTCGCCCAACGGGCCGAACCATAGGTGTCGACGTCGGCAGCCTCACGGGCGCGGATGACGGACATGGTGATGGCAACAGCGATGGAGATGACCCCGCCCGAGGCCGCGATCGCCCCGCCCTCCCAGAAGACCGTGCGCGCATAGGCGTCGTAGAAATACCACCACCAGAAGAAGGCGGGCGGCGGGTAGATCGGCGTGCCGAAGGCCTCGAACCACGGGCTTCCCAGCTGCGCTTGAAACCCCAGCCGCCAGGCGACCCATTGCGTCGCGCCCCAGGTCGTCGTGAGCACGATCAGGAAGACGGCGAGGATCTGTCCCCAGAGGATTTTCGTGGCAGTCATGATCGGGGTCCTTTCGTCAGATGCCGAGCCCGCGCTTGCGCACGAGGCTCCAGTCGATCCCGCCCCCGCCGCGCGCGATGCCGGTGATGTGCTGGCCAAGGCGGGGCTCGATCTCGCGGGACCAGGGGACGAGTTGGAAACTGCGCCCGCCGTCCGGGCCGATGCCTTCGATTGTCGCGTACCGGCCGGAGGACAGGCGCAACTGGCGGGTGTAGGTGCCGGTCACATGCTCGCCGGACTTGGCCGGGCGATGCTGGAGGCCAGTCTCGGCCTCGAGCGTCTGGCCTACGGCATCGAGTTCGCGCCGCCGCAGGGTGGCGAGGAGATTGCGCTGCAGGATGATCCGTTGTCCCTGCCTTTGGGCCAGCCCCGCGTCCGCCAGATGCTCGGCGCGGGCGTCGAGCGCCTCCCGGACCTCTGCTCCGAAGCCACCCATCGCGAGCGGCATCCGGGATCGTTCGACGAGCCGGTGATCGAGCCAGGTCGCGCCGGGCGCGGTGACCTGGCCTTGCAGGTCGAGATCGGAGCGGTTGGCCAGGACAAGCGTCGGGCGCGGATCGTCGGGACCGCCGAAGCGGCGTACCTCGACGATGCCGCCCGGCGCAGGCGCGTGATCGAAGGCGTCGAGACCGCGAAAGCGGACATGATGCGCGCGTCCGTCCGTGCCGTCGATCACGGCATAGGCGGTGCCGGACTGCTCGTCATGCAATCCGGTTGTGACCAGCCGCCCGATAATCGGGTCCCTTGCCCCGCCCCCGTCGATGGCGAAGTCCGAGAAGCCGCGGTCCTGTCCTCGCTCGGCGAAGGCGCGGTGCATCGTCTTGATGATGTCGCCGCGCTTGCCCAGATCGCGGAGCGTGCGTTCGGCCTCAAGCCCCAGCATCCATTCGCCGGGGCGTCCCTCCGAGGCGAGACCGAGCTTTCGAAGATGTTGCAGACGACCGACCATCAATCGCCGGATTTGCGGGTCTTTGGGACCGGTCGCGGAGGGGCGCAGATCCAGCAATCCGAGATCATCGGCATGATAGCGCAGCTCCCGGTCCAGGCGCGTCCAGCGTTCCGCCGTCACCTCGCGTTCCAGTGCATGCTGGATTTCGTGCTCCGGCTTCGGGCCGAGTTCGAGGGCAACCAGATCCTCGGCACGGGACCGAAACCCGCGGCTGATGTAGTCGCGCGCGATGACGAGATCGCCGCCACGATCATCCACGCCTCGGACGATCAGATGCACATGCGGATTGTCGGTGTTCCAGTGGTCGACAGCGACCCAGTCGAGCCGCGTTCCGAGATCGGCCTCCATCCGGCGCGCAAGGTCGCGGGTGAAGCCGCGCAGGTCCTCCATCTCTGCCGCATCCTCGGGCGAGATGATAAAACGGAAATGGTGACGGTCGTCTTCGCAGCGCGTTGCGAAGTCGGATCCGTCAAGGCCGTCGGTTTCGGCATCGAAGAGCAGGCCCTTCTCCCTGTCCCGGCTGACCCCTTCGCGACGCAGATAGGCAAGATGGGTCGAGAGCGGGGCCGCGCGATAGGCCCGGCCCTTGTGGCGCGCAATGCGCGCAGCCACCATGACCCGGCGCGATGACGAAAAAAGCCGCGATCTGCCAAATCGGCTTTGCCCGCGCCCGAAGTGGGAATGGCTTCGCTGTTTGCCGCCTGGCCGCGTCGAAACGTGACCTGCCTTGTGGGCAGCCCGCAGCACCTGGTCGACGAAAGCTTTCGGACGCGGGGCGCGCGTGCTGCGGGGCTTTCCGGGCCTGATGCGGAAGTCGTGCTCGGGTTCGGTCATGCGAAAACACTCCCGTTTCGCGGAACGCCTCTGTGCATGCCGGAGCATTGAAATCGCAGGGAAAATCCCGGAAACCTGCACACGACCGGCCGCCATGCACGCGAAAACGCCAGCCCTGTCAGGGACTTGCGGCATTCGTGGCATGCCCTTTTATCTTGCCCATCTCCCTTCCCGCCCGTTATCAGAGCACGCCCTTCCGCCGCCTCTACGCCACGGCCCGCCAGAGCTCGAAAAACCGCGATCACGCTCATGGCCGTGTCTCCACGCCGGGCCGGACAACGAAAATGCCAGAATTGGGGCCGACCGGACCCGTTTCGCGGGGCGGTCGATCTGCATCCGGGCTGCCGCCATTTTGTTGTGGATGCTCCGCCGATCTGTCGGTGAACAGCGCCGCCTCGCGCCAATCGGCGACGGTTGCGCGGTTCGGCAGCGGCGCCGTTCCGTCCATGCGCGGGGCCAGCATCGCGACATAGGCGCGGGTTTCGGCGGGCAGCGGACGGCCCTCCGAGAGGTATGCATCGTACCGCCCCGGCCCGGCATTGTAGGCCGCGAGCATGCCGCCGACGGAGCCATAGCGATCGAGCATGGCGCGCAGATAGGCTGTGCCCGCGAGTATGTTGTCGCGGGGCTCGAAGGGATCAGCGCCGAGACCGTGGTCCTGCCGCAGGATGGCCCATGTTCCGGGCATGACCTGCATCAACCCCATAGCCCCGGCATGGCTGATCGCGCGCGGATCACCCGCGCTTTCGACCTGCATCACGGAACGGATCCAGTGCTCCGGGATCGCGAAGCGCGCAGAGGCTTCGGCAATGGCGGCCGTATAGGGATCGCGCATCGGATCGCGTAGAACGGTCGGTGCTTCGGCGAGTGCCGGACCGCTGACTGGTCCCGCCGCGACAAGGCCGGAAAGGAGGCAGGCAGCGCAGAGTCGGGCGATGCGGGGTCGATCAACCGTGATCCGGCTGCTGCATTTCGGTCTGATCAGCGCCATCGCTCACGCCGCCCCGTTGCGCTTCGGCGGACGGGTCCATTGCAGCGACCAGACCGAGCTTTCGCCATTGCGGAAGAGGTTGGCGCGGATCGGTTGCGCCAGCATTGGGTCATCGATGAGCACTGAGAAGTATTCGCCGGCCTTCTCCCCGGTCCGCGCCCAGGCGGCCCCGATTTCGCGGCCGAGGTCGCCATCGCCATGGAAGAGGCGGTAGTCCGGGCCGTTCTCGGCCTCGGTCGCCTCGGCCTTGGTCAGCGACACCTCGAGGTCGAGCGTCAACGTTCGGACGTAGCCGGCAAAGCCGGATTTCGTGCGGGTGAATTCACCGATCTGGGGCATGGCGTGCCTCCTTTCTGTTGTTGTGCGGTGTGGGATCCGGATGCGTTGACCCTGCGATGGCACGGTCGGAAACGATCCAAAGCGGCGTCAGCCGGGCGGTGATCGCGGTTCGCGGCAGAGGCCCGAAATACCGCCCGTCGAGGCTGTCGGGCGCATCCGGGTTCATGAGAAAGACTTCCCCGGCGGCGAGCCGGTGGCAGCCCTGCCAGATGGGCAAATCGCGGCCGTTGCGGTCCTGCGCATGGGCACGGCCAAGATGGCGATGGTCAACAGTGACGCGATCGCCCAAGCGGCAGACCAACGCGCCCTCAAGCGCCATGACATGCTTGAGCAACGGGACGCCACGCGGCAGGTAGGCCCGCGTTTCAAGGAAATCCGCTAGCGCCAGTGGCGGCTGAACGGCCACCAGATCACCGATGGCAACGTGATCGGCGGGATGCAGGCGGTAGAGCCCGATCGGGACACTTGCGCTGGCATTCCACAGCAGTCGGGGCGACCACGCAGCGACGCGGGGAAAGACGATCAGGGAGACCGACAGAGCTGTCGCCCAGACGAGGATGCGCCGCGCGGTCATAGCCCGAGGCTCCGGCGCTTGAGCCAAGCCCGGTGCTGCAAGGGCGTATAAAGATGGGCCGGTTGCGCGGTGGCCAGGCGATTGTGCAGGTGCCGCCAATAGTCCGGTGACGCATCCGCCGGATCGATGCCGAGCGCCTCGATGGCGTCAACGGCCTGCAACACACGTTCGACCTTGGGCCAGCTGTGGGTGAAGAGCAGCAAGGTCCCTCCGGGCCGTAGGTAAGGCAGCGTTTGCATGGGAGTTCCGGGCCTCGCAGCCCGCAGGATGTCGAAGCGCGAGAGGACCGTGCCATAGGCGTTAGCCGCCCAACGATTGACCCCGAAGATCGCGCCCGGCGAGAAGCCAAAGCGGCGGCGGTGAGGACCAAGGCGTTCTTCGCAGACCGGATCACCAAACCGGATCCACTGCTCGACCCGGCCTTCCTTCCACGTCAGTTCGACAAAGGTTAGGTCAGGATCGCGTGCATCTGTCTGCGCATCCAACTGGCGCGGTTCGAAGCGGATTGGGCTCATGTCTTCGCCCCCCTCGGCACGCCGAGAGGCAGCTCAGGCACGTCCTCGCATGGGCCGGTTTTGAGGGGCTGAAAGCGTGCGCCCGCGGATTTGTCCCCAGCGAGCCGCGCGCAACAAGAGTTAGATTCTGTGTTAGACTCAAAGTTACGGGCACGAATTCTGCCGGTATTTGAAGAGGGTGCGCCCGGTTCGGGTTCCCGATAGCACGAGGGTCCAGTTCCCGATGGCACGATACCGGGGGTTCCCGATAGCACGAGCCCATCCACAGCTTGTCCACAGGGCTCGAATGCGAGCAGACGCCGCCCCCGCGCCTCCATCTCGAGCGCCAAGCGATAACCCGGCAGGGGCTGGCGGAGGATGATCTGCCGCAGTTCGAACGCGAACCGTTTGAAGGGTGAGAGGCTGCCGGATTTGACGTGCAGGTGCCGGAATTCGAACCGCCACCCTGCCCTTTGGCGGCCTCCATGCTTACGCACGAGGCGATAGAGCCAACGATCCAGGCCACCCGTAAGGTCGAAATAGGCCCGGTCGATGGTGAGGATCAGCGCATCATCGAGGACCGCCCGGTAGAACCAGTCCGGCACGATCAACTCGATCCCGTCGGGGCGACCGGTGGCATCGGTCCGCTCCGTCCACTCGTTGATCCAGGAGAACCGGTGGCGACGTCCTTCGGCGGGCTGGCGGATCGAGGTACAGACCGTCGTCGATTGCAACCGGTCCAGCGCGGCCTTCAACCTGTGATAATCGCGCGCCGAGGTCCCACGCCCGATGAAGGCGAGGATCTGGTACGGCGTCGCCGCCATAAGCCGCGACGTGCACAGGCCGGAATCCCGCGCCTCGACGATCTGGCTTGCCGCCCAGATCAGGATATCGGCATCCCAGATCGTGGCCATGCCATGGTCGGCCACGGCTTCGACGCGGATTTCGACACCGCCCACTGCGAACTCGATGGGCCGGGTGCGATGGCTCTTGGACAGGGAAAAAAACGGATAAGACATGAGGTCTTGCGCGTCCCGCACCGCGAACTCGCCCGGGAGGGCGTGAAACAGATCGAGCTGGCCGCGTTCTGACGCATTGCGGGACATCTTGGACGCCTCGACCGGATCAGCGGAAGGCCCGGCCCGCGGGCGGGGTCGCGGTCAGGACATGGCGCTTCGCGGGTAGTACCCGGCCACCGCGCGGATCGGACGTCGAGGTCACGGCACCGCGCTGGACCCAGGCTTCGAGATCCTCGATCGAATAGACGACCCGCCCACCCAGCTTGTGATAGGCTGGGCCGGTGCCATAGGTGCGGTGCTTCTCGAGGGTGCGCGCGGATAGGCTGAGGAACTGCGCTGCCTCCTTGGTGCGCAAATAGCGCGGCGGCAGGGGAGCGTGATCGGGTCGCATGGAAAGGTAATCCCCCCGAAAATCAGTGGTGTTCAAAAGTAGAATTTTCTCGGCAAGATATCTGAGGAGATTTACGATGAAGAACGGACGATACAGCGATGCAC
>NZ_JAPTNL010000033.1 GCF_026891095.1 Roseovarius salincola | reverse complement strand
GTCATCGAAGGCGTCACATTCACCGACGGTGTCGCCACAAACGACACTGCAAACCGCGCCGCTTGATCAGGCCGCGTCACCCAAAATCACGCATAGCTCAACAATGATTTTGGCTGGGCCGAGAAACCTACTTCTTTCCCTGTTTTCCAAAGCACCCCGATCGGCGGCACAGGACACCTTTCACCCAGATTTTTTGCTGGGCTTCAATGATTGCGCTGCCGCAGGATGCGCCACAGCGATCACAAAGCAGATCGGAGCAGCGCTGCTGAGAACAAGAAACGGGTCGCATCAAGTCTCTTGAACAACCAGGCTCAAAGGAAATCCGGAGAAACAAGTACTCTCTGGGCTTAACGATTAAAGGTCAGGTGCCTGACAACACTTGGCAGATTTCACTGTCAAAGATCAAAGTCCTCTGCCTCCGTTGACTGAACTTCAGCGCCGTCCTCCCTCTGCTTCTCAGCAATTCTGTTGATCGCAGCCGGATTCGAGATGGCTTGCCGGAACTCCACGATTCTTCCGTCTGCACCATAGCTCAAGGCAAGCACCATCACTTCATGGTCTGGGCATTCCGCAGCATCTCCAAATAGCATTGGCAGTGATAACGGGCTCGCTACCGGCGGCACAGTTGCATCACCATTCTCATCAAACCACGCTGCACGAGTGTCCACGGGAGCGAAATATCCTTGGGTACGCTTTTTCTTGTCCCGGACCATGGCGCTGGCATTACCCTTGCTGCCTGTCATCACAGAACGCATGCAAGTCCTCTGATCCGAGGTTGTCGCACGAAGGTCGGTATCCTGCGGCCAGTCCCAAATCTCAATGTTGGTCGGTTGTCCATCTTCTGGCAACGCTGCTGTGTCTAGCGTTTCATAAGTCCGCATCAGTTGCGTGCGAAGCTGTTTCCAGGTGGGTCCACCGCCTTCCGGGAAAATGCGCGTCCTGGAAACCGCAGTTACGGTATCTTCCAGCCCCGGAGCTTCATGGTAGATCGCAACGAGCTCTTTCTTTCCGGAGGCCTCCAACAAAATGGCGCTGTGGTAGGCGGCGAAGCTCTCGATTGATCCAACGTTATTCTGTTTAACGTATTCTTGCCGACCTTCCAAAGTTGCTTGGTAACGCATGTCCGCGCCAATGCGGCGCGACAGAGAATCTACTGACGCCTGGAAATCATCTCCAATGGCGACATCCAGGATAGAGAAAGAGCCAGACGATATCGACACGTCAATTCCGTCAGTTGCATCGTCCTGAGATTGGGCGATCACTTCGGGCTCCGCGTAGCGATGGCGCAGCAACACGTCCTCGTCCTCAATGACAAGCTGGCTTCTACCGGCGTCGAACAGAACGACCTCAACTGGCGTGTAAAGCAACGTGATATGCTGCCCAAGGTTGGAGCCATAAGACGTGTCGATGCCCGTAACCCTGATGGACATGAGCGCATCGAGCTTGGGGAAGGATTCAGAATTATTTTGAAGGTTCTGTGCCACATCGGGAAGCGCGGGAATGAAGATGCCGCGATCTTTTGCATCACTCATCGCAGTTAACGACATCGCTCTGTCGGCTTCAGGCGCCCCTTCGTTGAAGGTCAGGCTTATGCTTCTGACCGGCCAGCCCTCTCGATTGAAGTCATACGCGTCCATACGGATGCCAGCCTTCACCCACGGAGCAGAAGGAGCTTTCGCTCTGTCTCTGGACAGCTCAAGGAGTTCAGTAGCTGCGGCTCTCTTGGCGAAGGCATCAGAGCCGCCAACCCAGCTATTTTCCACCTGTTGCTGGATGATTTCCTCTGGAGAAAGATCGACGAACTCTTGGGCATTTAAGATCAGGTCAGACTGCCAAGCGAGGTCCACGCTCTCATAGTCTTGCCGCTGCGTTTCAGAGAACACGACATGCGCTATCTCGGGCGCATCTTGCCATCTGATCTTGTTGTGCGCACGGCGGATGACGAGCCGCCTTGGATGACCCGCCAAAACCAGGCGCTCAGACCCATCCGGCATTGTCACAATATGCTCTGCGGTGACTGTTATCTCAAGGTTTGAAAACGGACGCCCTCCGTCTCTGTTTTCATATGCAGGCAGTGCCTGGTCGACCGGGTACGCGTCAGCCGACTGTGGGAGGAGCAGAATGACGCTGTCGAACGCAGATACCGAGGATGGAGCCGGGACCGCAGTATGGATGATGGCATCGAGCGGCAGGCCAAGAGCCCGGGCCACGAAGTCGAGGTCGCGGTTTCGCAGATGAACGAAATCAGAAAGCGAGCGTCCGGACCTTGCCAGCTCGTCATCATAATTGGCTCTGAAGGCAAACTTCAGGCCGGTCTCGCCAGAGAAGAAATCCTGCTTGGCAAGATCGTCGAGCGTGCTCTGTTGCGCGCGGGCAGCGATGACAGCAACTTCATCAGCATTTTCCAGCCACCACGCCCGATCGAGGTCGGATAAGCGCCGCGCCTCTGGTGTATCATCGACATCCCTGAGATCGGATTCCGAAAACCGGTAGAGCACCTCGGTGAGATCAAAGGCTGACCGCAGCTCAATCGGGCCGGTTACTGTCGCCGTTATCCTCAAGGCAGGACGCCCGTTCTGTTCTTCTGTGAGGTGCCCACGCAATGTGGCAGGCATTGCGATTGCGAAGCGTGTACCTCCGATGCGCTCCACGATCTTTTCTGCGCTGGTGGGGTCGATCGGGAAGGCTTCTGGCCTGGATTGGGCCTCGATCGGCAGTTTTACCTTCAGGCCCGCTACATTACCGACAGCATTGGGCTCCGCCTCAAAACACCTTTCGATATCACCCGGGTCGAGCGGGTATAGTTGACGATCGAAATCATAATCACCCACGTTGACCGAGCAAACCAGCGTAACGTCAACGGCCTCTCTTGCGCTCGCGCGGACTTTCTCAATCAGAGTTTTCCGGAGCTCACTTTCTACCCGCCTCCGGGCAAACTCATTCTGGTCTATACGTGAGAATTCCCTGAGCCGTAAAAGTGACGTGATCTGCCCTTTAGAAAGCATGAGATCGAGCGTTCTTGATGGCTGTACATCAGCACGCGCAAGGGCATCACGGATTTCCCACTCGCTCAGCGGAAATGATGCCAGAAAAGGCCCTTCAAGCTCTGTTCCAAGCAGTTGTGTGCCAACGAGGGATTTGACGGTGTCCGTCGGGTTTTGCCCGCGGCTGTTATTTTTCCACTCCCGGTTCAGATACCCTCCCATGTAGGCAATGAAGATGTCGGCTTCGGAAACCGTTGGGCCGGGTTCTTGATCCGGCTTACGAGCGACATCCCGATCCTCTCCTTGAGATCGGCGTGTTTCGTCCGATCCGACACGTCCCCCGCTCTTTGATGCGACAACTGCCAGATTTTGAGACCGGACCGCCATGGAGTTGACGAGGCACTGGACATCTGCGCCACAAGAATTTCGCTGTGACAACCAAGCCTTTTGACTATTCTTGATTTGCGCTTCGGTTCTGGAATCCGCACCACTCATGGCAGCTGAATAGTTTCGCGCGATCGCACGATCCAATTCAGCAAGGTCTGGCGAACCGCAGATCGCAAACTCGGTTGGCGTCGATGCGCGGCCGCAATCGAAGCTTGGGCCGGATGAGGACGTTCTGCGATCTTTCTGGACGGGGTTTTGCGCTGCGGCCCAACGTAGGTCGTCCTGAAGGCGTGTGCTGGGGCGACCAGTCGCCTGCATACCGTTGTCACGCTGGAAGGCGGTAATTGCGTCGCGCGTTCTTCCGCCCATAATCCCATCGGCGGGACCCGGATCGTAACCTGCTTGTGACAGCAGTGACTGGATTTCTCTGATATCCTGCCGAGACATGCTCGGCTGCTGAACAACACGCGGCTCGGACCGTTGGGGGTTCTGAGCGGTGCTGGGCGTCTGCGCATTTCCCTGCCCTCGCCGCAATATCCGGTCGGCCTCATTGATTATCCGGGCCCCGTTGAGAATTCGGTTCAAGCTGTCAGAGTGCACGGGGGTAGAATGAAGACCCATCGAGAGGGTCAAAAAAATTGCGATACGCTTCAACATGATCACACCAGAATCTCTTTTTGCAAAATAAGGCCCCGATTTTATCATAGAATCGCCTAATTCTCAAAGTCAGCGTCATTTATGGCGCCTCAAGAGACAGCAAGCGGCTGAACAATCAGTCCATGTCACGCAAACGAATTGTCGGATCTCCCGACTTCTCGCTCTGAGCAGCGGGCGCGCTTGTTGGTTGGCCGGGTATGATCTCTGACGTTCCGTCTGAAGGTATCGGCTGTGATCCGGGAATAGGCTCGAAACCGGACATGAACTTTTCAGAAGGTCGAACGCGTTGTTTTGAAAACCGGACCATATCGTCGTGGGAAAACCCCGCATTCAGTCCGGCCTCGAGATTCTTATCAAGCCAAGCTTGATCCAGATTCTGGCGAAGCAAGCCGTTGAATTGGACCGCCGCACTGAGGGCCTTGTTGTTTAGAAGCCCAAGCCCCGTCTCCCAGCCCGGTTCGAGGACAGTTTCAGCAACTGCCAAAGAACGAGCGAGCCCCGCCGGCGAGACCGCGGTTGCGGCGCCGAGTGTCAGCGAAATGCCGCAACGCAATTGCCCTGGCAGAGTCACCGCAATCGCAGACGCACGTATCAATAGCTCCCTTGCCTTGAATGCGCGATGAAGTTCATCCGATTTGGCCCGCTTCCAGTCGAACAAATCCTGTTTCTGCTGAGAATACTCCTCTCTTACAATACCCCGGATTTCTTTGCGGTCCTCTTCAAGGCGTTTGGCTGTGGCTTTGTCATCCGCATCTCGTGCGGCAGCGATCGTCTTTTCGTAATACTCGGTGATCTGCTTTCGCTCTTTAGAGTTTTCTTCTGAGAGCCGGTGATAAATCTCGAAGTACGTGTCCTCCAGTGCAGCCTTCTGAGCATTGTAATGTTTTCGGAGTTCCCCGCCGTGATACTGAATATAGCCACGCGTCAGGGCGGGGCCTCGGCAGACGTCGTTGAGATAAGCGTGTGCAGGTGATGTGGTGGCGAGCGTGAGTGGGAATGCTATTGCCATAACGCAAGCACGCCACGTAGCATTCCAACTCATAACTTGAGGCCCTTTTCAAATGACAATGTGAAAATTTACATCCAAATCGAAACCATAGCACATTCTGCTCGCGTCGGGAGCACACTGCCAAAGGAGGAGAAATCCGTGCGGGCTCAGTTCTACCCGCTCACTGCATGAGATAGGTGGCCGCGAGCCAGAGTAGCCCGAAGCCCAAGGCCATGAGTGTCGCGATTTTCAAGAGACCGTAGGCAATTCTTATACATGCGGCGGCGAGCAACGCCGAGCCACCCAGAAGTCTTGGGACGGCATAGACGCACACCCAACCGATAATGCCGACACCCGGCGCCATTCCGAGCGTCAGTGACCATATAAAAATAGCTGCGAGAGCCACTCCGACACCAACCAGGAGTGCGAAAACATGGAAGGTCCGAGCGGTCGTGAGATCAACGAACCAGTCGTTGATGCCGTCCGCGATCCCGTCGAACACTGTGTCGTTGATCATCACGAATGGGCTGGACCCCGAGGTCGGCGTCGTAGGCGCTGCTGGCTGCTCACCGCGATGGGACTTACCCAACTCACCCATCATGGTCCCACCCGAATATCCGGTATTGAGGCCAGTGAGATAGTCGTGAAAATCCTTGTCAGTCGAGTCTTGTGTCGGCATGAAACTTTCCCCCCGAAAAACCTCCTTGCAGACGAATCTGATATTTCATGCGATCATGATAGCGGCTGATAACGACGACGAGTCAAGATAAGCGTTGTGGAAACCAAGTTCGCCTGACCGTCTCACGAGCCCCTCGGTTGCAGGCCGAGAATTCGCCGCGCATCTGTCGGCGTCGAAACCGGTCGATCATGCTTTTGGCAAAGTTCCACAGTGCGGCGGACCAGTGCGGCATTCGACGGAGCGAGCGTCTCCTTGTCGAGTCGGATGTTGTCTTCGAGTCCGGTTCTGCAATGTCCGCCATTCTCGATGCACCATTCATTGAGCGTTATCTGATGCGGTCCGATCCCGGCTGCACACCATTCTGCGTCGGGTGCAAGCCGGCGAACGGTCTTGACATAGAAATCGAAAACTTCCCGATCCACTGGCATCGCGTTCTTCACGCCCATCACGAACTGAATATACAGTGAACCCGGTATCCGTCCGTCGCGGTTCATGGCGGCCGCCTGAAAGATATGTCCCAGATCGAAGGCCTCAACTTCAGGTTTCACATCATATTTGCGCATTTCCGAAGCTAGCCAGTCTATGAGTTCCGGAGCATTCTCGTACACCCTGTTGGGAAAATTGTTGGATCCGGTCGTGAGCGACGCCATTTCCGGCCGAAGCGGCAGCATCCCTCCTCGATCCCTGCCAGTCCCAGTGCGCCCGCCGGTCGAGAACTGGATGATGATCTCCGGACAATGCTTTTCGAGCGCCTCTTTCAGACGCGCGAAGCGCTCGGGATCGGTCGTCGGGCTCTCGTCATCATTGCGGACGTGGCAATGAGCGATGGATGCGCCGGCCTCATAGGCTTCCTGCACCGATTCCACCTGTTCCGACACGCTGATCGGAACTGCTGGATTATCTTTCTTTCTTGGCACGGAACCGGTGATTGCGACGCAGATGATGCAAGGTTTTGCCACGGCTTACTACTCCTGTTTGGTATCGATATCGGGGTGGGTTTCCCGGAAGATGTCCGTTTCGCGCCATTTGCGGCTCAGGGCGCCAAGCGATTCATAGCGGTCCATTTCAAGATGATCGCCAAGAGCGATATTCAGAAAGTCATACATTACGACTGTGGTGATGACCGTCTGAGGAAGATCGTCACTTGCGGGACGTGGCGAGAAATGCGCATTGAGCCAATCCAAGCCCGATCGCACCTGCCCTAGGTTATGATCCACCCAAGGTTGGTGGATCTTGTCCTCGGGGCGCATCACCATCTCGTAGCGGGCCGCAGCGGCCTTATCCATGACCCCCAGTCCGACCGCCAGAATGCGAAGGTCCGCCCTGCGATCAGGCTCACGAGGTGGCAGCAACGCGCGCCCCGGCCCCACGACCTGGTCCAGGTGGTCCAGAATGGCGCTGCTTTCGAACAACACTTCGCCATCGTCCAGGATGAGCGCGGGAATCCTACCGACCGGGTTGACCTCCCGCACGTCCTCGAGATTGTGCCAGGCGGTCAATGGCCTGCGTTCGAACGGCATTCCCAAGATGTTCAGACTGACCGCGACACGCCGGGTGTATGGGGAAAGGAATCGACCGATCAGAATCATGGGGTCTCTCTTGTCTGACGCGTGTTCAACTGCGGTCCCCAAGCATGTCCGCGTCTGACAAAAGCTTGGGGACGCTGATCATGTGGCCGTTGCGGGTCGCAGTCGCGAATAGACCAAACAGGCCACAAGCCCGATCGTCAGACTGCCGAACAGGGCGATATCAAGCACGATGGGCCGACCATGCTGGGTGAGAGTGACGTATCCGATGGCGACAACGATCAGGAAATATCCGCGCCCGATCCATCCGAGTTTCATGAAGCAATACCCGAAGGCGGCGATTGCACAGGCAAACTGCGTCGCCAGGACCTCCAGGACCGGCATGATGATCAGGTAATTGACATTCGGGAAATCCAGCAGCGGTTTGTTGAAGACGACAGCGAAGGGAATGATGAATGTCGTGCTGGCGATCTGAAGCGAACGAACAATCGTGGACCAGAAGGACGCGCGCGCCAGTTTTGCCGCTGCAAGAACCGATACGGCCACAGGTGGTGACAAAGTGGAGAACACGGCGAAATAGAACACGAAGAAATGCGCGCGAAGCAGATCCACGCCCACCTCCTGAAGGAAAGGCACCACAGCGAGCGAAGCCACCACATATGCGATCGGTGTCGGAAGCCCCATGCCCAAGACGAGCGACAATAGCATCGCCCCGATCAGGAGCAGTATCTCGCTGTCCGGAAGCATGGTCGCCAGCAATGTCGCCAGACGGCCGGAAAGGTTCGTGCTGGTCATCACCTGCCCCAAGGGCCCTATCGCGAGGATAAGAAGCGACAGAAGTGTCGTCAGAACCAGTCCTTCGCGAAGAGAGGACACGAGATCGGCAGCGGAGGGGCGGTAGCGCCCCTGAAGAAGCGAGAGGCCCAGGGCCACCGCAATGCCCGCCAAAGCGGCATATCCCGCGGACCGGAAGCCGAGCAGAAGCCAGATCACGACGACGAAGGACACGAGGAATGTGGGTGCCATCCGCCAGATCAGCTGATGATCCACAGGTTCATCCAGTTTTGGAAGGCCTCGGTAAAGAGAATAGTTTCCAACCGCAAAAGCGACACCCGTCAGATAGAGCAGACCCGGTATCAATGCAGCAAGAGCGACCTGAACATACGGAAGCCCGAGAAATGCCGCTATCAGGAAACCGCCGAGGCCCAGAATGGGCGGAAGAATCTGACCTGCCGAGGATGCGGATGCTTCAATCGCGCCGGACATAGCCGAGCCGAACTTGTGACGCTTCATCATCGGGATGGTAAAACGACCGCTCAGCACCACATTGGACACCGCCTGTCCCATGACCGCGCCAATCGAGCCGCTTGCGATGATCGCCGGCAGCGCCGCACCACCGCGCACCCGTCGTCCCGCAGCCTTGCCCAGTTCAATGGTCAGTCGGAGCATACCTGCTCCGAGAAGCGTCGTCCCGAAAAGCACCAAAAGGTAGATTTGGTCTGCGGCCACCCCGGAGAACTGGAAAAACCCCTGGTTCGTGTTCAGGGAGACGTAGTTCATGACGAAGGCGTCCGAATACCCCGGGTGCTTGAGAAGCGCTATTGGAATATGCTGGCCGAAAAAGAAATACAGGATCGAACCGGCACAAAGACTGGCCAGCAATAACCCCCAGTGAAACCATGTGAGATAGATGATTCCGATCATGGTCAGGAAGCCGGAAGCGACTGTCACCTGATCGAAGAACGGGGCATTGAGGACAATCCAGTCCAGATACCATCTCAGATATCCGAGTCCCGCCAGCCCGCAGAGCATGGCGAGAATGACGCCGATTCTCTGAAGAGCAGGGTAGCGCCTGTGCTGTGCATCCTCATCGCTTACCTGTGCGGGGCTGCTGATTTCACTCAGGGCCAGCAAGCCGCTCATGGCGACGATGCCAATCGCGAAGTTCACGTAGAACTCCGGCCCATGCGACACAAGGCCGAAGACGGAGATTGCCAGGTAACCCACGAGGCTCAACCCTACGAACCATACCGCAAACTCGACTAGACGGCCCGATAGGGACATCTTGGACATGGCTAAAACCTGATGAGACATCAATCGGTCCTATCTTCAAGACATCATTGAAGCGACAGAAGGCGCTCACGCCTTCTGTCTTCTTGGGTTGCGGACGAGTGCTTATTTCTCGGGATACCTGACCGGCGAGAAATCCGCGGCCCGATCCCAGATGCCAAGTTCCTTGTAGGCCTTGATGGCACCGGGATGAGCTGTTTCTTCCGAGAGACCGTCGATCATGGTCGCCTCCGACCAGAACTTCCAGAAGCCGGTTCCGGTATCACGCAGGGCCGGACCATGCTTGTGCACAGCCATGACGAGCTTGTATGCCTTGTCTTCCGGAAACTCCGGGTGAACCGCGTTATAGGCGCGGTTCACGCCAGCGAGGAAATCTTCCTTCTGACCAGGCATGCTGCCCGCTGGGACGTTGACCTTGATCAGCGTCATCCCGAACTCTTCGTTGACGGCATCAATCGCCTCCTCGGTCACGCCAAGATAGGTGATCTCCTTGCCTGACGCCTCGATCTTGCTGGCAAGATCGTTGGTCCACCACAGATCATTGTCGGCATTGGTCAGAAGCGCTACAAGTGCTGCGTCGGTCGTGCCGTCAATAAGCTCCTGCGTCATCACAGGCGGCGTCACGTTGCGGATGTCGGTATTCTCATCCGTGATACCATATCCATGTTCCAGCAAAAGAGTTGCAGCCATGCCCCAGTCGCTCTGGGTGGGCAGACCAAGCGAGACACGCTTTCCCTTAAGGTCCTCAATGGATTTGATCGAGGGATCAAGCGTGATGAAGAATTTCCCCTGGGCAACACCGCCGATACCGAAAAGCAGCTTGAATTTGATCGGCACCGCCTGAGGCATGAATTTTTCGAGTCCTTCCCTGCCGCCTTGAAAAGCGGCCTGGATAACCGTGTCTTCAGTGCCGAAAACCGTTGTCTTCCAACGCGCCTCCTCAGCCATGGCCCGGACATTATACATGAAGCCCGGGGTCTCCTGTGCCGCCGGCAGGATGTCGGAATCGTCTCGCGCCATCCGTGCCGCCAGCACCGTGTTGGTCTGCACCACGCCGCAGCCAAGAGGGCAAGCCAGCATGGGGATGACCTCTTGGGAAGTGGCCATCGAACCGGTCATGACACCCGCCGCGATGGTCGCGGCCGATACGAGTGACCGAACACTCCAGAATTTCTCTTGTTTCATTTTTTCCTCCCTGTTTTTCAATCGTCGCGCCCATGTTCGTCAGGACGCTGTTGTCAGTTGCTTTCGTTTTACTGCACCTCCTCCCTTGGCGTTACTTGAGTGTCCTGCCGCCATCGACATAGATGGTCTGACCGGTAATGAAGCGCCCTGCGGGCGACATCAGCAGCAGCGCGCTTCCAAGAAGATCGCTTGGCTCTCCGAACCGGCCCATCGGGATTTGCGCGAGTGCGTGTGCCCGGGTTTCCGCGTCAGCCAGCAAGGTGGTTTCCGTCATCGGTGTCCTGATTACTGCAGGGCCAATCGCATTGACGGTGATTCCCTTGCGCGCCCATTCCATCGCGAGAATCCTCACGAGCTGCGCCAGCGCGGCCTTGCTGGGCGAATAAGCCGCATAGTTCTCGTTCACGACAGTGCTTGACACTGACGCCAGGTGTACGATCTGACCGCCCTCGTCCTGCTCCATCATGACGCGTGCGGCGATACGAGAAAGATAGAAGGCACCGGTCACATTGACTGCCATCGTCTGGACGAAATCCTCCGCCCGCATGTCGACTGCGGGTGCGAATCTTGCGATTCCGGCGCTGTTGAGAAGCGAGTCCAGACGTCCGACCCGCGACCGGATCAGGTGGAAAACATCCTTGACGCTCTTTTCATCCGTCACATCGAGGGAGGTGGAAAAGTGCCCGCTTCCGTCGAGTTGTGTGACAACCTCCGCGGCCTCTTCCGCCAAGCTGTCGGCCAGCACGATATGCGCGCCCCGTTGCGCGAGACCTTTGGCAAGCTCCAGTCCCAGCCCTCGCGCACCTCCGGCGACCAGAACGACACGGCCCGAAACATCGAAAATGGGATCCGTCATGATCTAGCCGCTCACGCCACGACCCGTCGGATCGTTTGGCTTGTGGTGCAACATGGCGCGCGCATAGTCGATATCCGCGACCTCGCGCCCGAGTTCATTGATGATCCGTCCTGCACGTTCAACCAATTGCCGATTGCTCTGGGCAAGCTCGCCCTTGGCATAGAAAACCGTATCCTCGAAACCGGTTCTCATGTTGCCGCCCATTGCGACAGCCATCGTGGTGAGCGGCAATTGCGAGCGTCCGACCGAGACGATTTGCCAGTTCGAGTTCTCGGGGATCGCCTCGAGCATCGTGAGAAGGTATTTCGGCTCGGCCGCCACTCCGCCATTGATGCCCAGAACGAAACTGAAATGCATCGGGTCGGTCAGGATGCCCTCGTCGCGAAGCTGCACCATGTTCAGGACATGGCTGATGTCATACACCTCTAGCTCGTTAACGATCCCGCGCTCGCGACAGCCGGTAATGAACTCCCGGTTCCAGGCCTTGGAGTTGTCGAAGAGGAACTCCGCATCCTTGTGCTGAAAATGGAACGTGCCCGCGTTGACGGTCAGCATGTCTGGCGCCGGATCGATATCCAGCAGCGCCATCCGCTCCGCCTGCGTGAAGCCGGTCCAGCGGCCCTCTCCCTCGCGCCGGATTCCTATCCCATTGCCGACCTGGGTGATCATGTCCGGGCATCTCTCCTTGATGCCTGCGATCACTTCTCCATAGATCACCGGGTCACATGAGGTGCGTCCTTCTTTGTCGCGGACATGGATATGCGCAATCGTCGCTCCCGCCTCGTAGCAGTCGGCAAACGCATCGATGATGTCTTCGGGCTGCTCCGGCAGAGCAGAGTTCGCTTCCTTTCCGTGAAGCCCTCCCGTTGGTGCGACCGTCAGCACAACCTTGTCCGTCGATTGAAGTCTCGGTTTCATGCGCTTCCTCCCTGATATCCGCGTTCAAACAACGATCCTGTGCAGCTCCCGATGCCCTCGTCGAATGGCTCTCCCTAGTTTGGCTCGATACTGAAAAGGACCTGGCCAAACTCAACCAACTGACCATTTTCGGCGCCGATACTCCTGACCGTTCCCTCGGTCTCGGCATGGACCGTGGTGAACAGTTTCATGACCTCGATCATGCAAAGCGGGTCACCCTTGTGAATGCGTGAGCCGACCTCGACGAAGGGGGGCTCATCGGGCGAGGGCGCCGCGTAGAAAGTTCCGACCATAGGCGAGCGAACGACTTCGCCGCCCGCGCCTTCGAAAGCAGCAGCGGCAGGCGTTTCTGCGCTCTGCGATGGCGCGGGGTTGACTATTGTCGGTTGTGACGTTTCTGTCGCTGCTGGCGGCGCAGTCGCCGAAGAGACGGCGCTTCCGCTACCGTGCCGTCGCACGACAAGTTTCACACCCTCCGTTTCCAACACGACCTCATCGCAGGATGACGAGTCGATCAGACTCAGAATTTCGCCTACTTCCTGATACTTGAGCATGGTGCTCCCCTTATTCTTCATCCATGAGCCAGGTTGCAGATATCTCTTCCGCCGCCTCCAGCAGCGCAGGGATGTGTTCGACCGCCAATGCAATTGGCATCCGCGCCTGTGGAGCCGATACCGCTATGGCGGCGCAAACCTTGCCGCGTGAATCACGCACAGGGACAGCGGCACAGACCACCCCGGCCAAAAACTCCTGATCGTCGATTGAGTAGCCGGATGCGCGAATCTCGGCGAAATGCTCCTCCAGCCGATCGGTATCCGTAATGGTATTGTCGGTGTAACCATGCAAATCCGACAGCGCCAACAGATGCTCCCGCCGCCGTTTGGGCTGGTGCGCAAGAAGCATCTTCCCCATCGACGTGCAATGCAACGGCACGCGAGAGCCGACACTGAAGCGCAGTCCGAACGGCCAGGATGACTCAACACGATCCGCGTATAGAAGCGCGCCGCCAGAGATGAGCCCAAAATTGCAGGTTTCCCCGGTCACTTTCGACAGCCGCTCGAGAACAGCGCGCTTCGACCCGTGCCGCACAGATGCCTGAACGACATTCAAAGCAAAGCTGAACAGACGGGGGCCAGGAACAAAGCCGCGCCCGCCTGGCTCGTGCACCAACAACCCGTCCATATCCAGTTGATGCACGATCCTGTGCACCGTCGGCTTCGGCATATCGAGCAATACCGCCAGCTCCGAAGTGGTGAGCGGGCGGTCCGAAGACCCGACGCACTCCATCACCGCGAAGGTCTTTTGAGCAATGCTGGTGCGGTCGCCTGTTGGGCTGCTGATAATGTCGGGCGCTGTCACGAAGTTGGTCTCCAAATGTAGAATCAAACTACAAAATACCAAACAATGAAATTTTTTGTTTTACAATATGAAATTTTGATTGCCATTGATCTTATTTATGGCACGTTAAAGAACATCGAAATTTGACCATTCGGGATTGATGTGAAGAAAGTTCTGATCGCAAACAGAGGCGAGATAGCGCTCCGCGCCGTGCGCGCCTGCAACTCGCTCGGCCTTGAGTCGGTGGCCGTCTATTCCGCCCCCGACGCTGCCTCTCCACATGTATGGGCAGCCACTCATTCTGCCTGCATTGGACCAGCCCCAAGTGCGCAAAGCTACCTGAACACGGATGCGCTTTTACACGTCGCGCTTTCTCACGGATGCGATGCCGTTTATCCGGGTTATGGTTTTCTGGCAGAGAATGCCGATTTCGCCGAACGATGCGAAAAGGAAGGGTTGGTTTTTATCGGCCCTGACGCCGAAACGATTCGCCTGATGGGCGACAAGGCGGCAGCAAGAAAGACCGCTAAGAAACATGGTGTGCCCGTTGTCCCGGGTTCGGAGGGAGCCGTCAGCAGTGCTGAGTCCAGCGCCGCGGATATCGAGAGCATCGGATTTCCGATACTCATCAAGGCGAGCGCAGGCGGCGGTGGCCGAGGCATGCGGATTGCGCAGACACCCGAGGAGTTTCCAGGCCTTTTCGACCAGGCCAGCCGCGAAGCGGAACAGGCCTTTGGCGACGCATCAGTCTATCTCGAACGTCTGATATCGAAGGTCCGCCACATCGAAGTGCAGGTTTTCGGCGATGGCAAAGGCAATGCCGTCCATGTTGGCGAACGCGACTGCACTGTTCAGCGGCGCCATCAGAAACTTCTTGAAGAAGCTCCCTCTCCGGTTCTGACCAGGCAAGAGCGGGAAGAACTCCAGGCCAGTGCGGTGCGGCTCACTGAGGGCGTGAAATATCGCGGCGCGGGGACGGTCGAGTTCATTTTCGACCCTCAAACTCGCGAGTTTTTCTTCATTGAGATGAATACGCGCATACAGGTGGAACATCCCGTCTCGGAAATGCTGGCCGGCGTGGACTTGATCGCGGAACAATTCCGCATCGCGCGTGGCGAAAGCATCTCGGTTGAACCGCCGCAAAGCGGAGCTGGACACGCTATCGAGTTCCGGATCAACGCAGAGTCCTTTGAAAACGATTTTCGCCCTTCCCCCGGTCGCATCCAGCAGTGGGAACCCCCGCGCGGCCCGGGCGTGCGCATCGACGGGTTTGTAACCACAGGGAGCACAGTGCTGCCTTACTATGACTCCATGGTCGCAAAATTGATCGTCCATGGCGCTGATCGCCCGCAAGCGTTGGAGCGTGCGCGCGCTGCTTTGTCAACGTTCAGGATCGAGGGCATCGACACGACCCTCGGTCTGCACCTTCAGATCGTCAGCAACCCGGACTTCATAGAGAGCGATATCCATACGAAGTGGGTCGAAGAACGCTTCCTGCCGGAACTTCACGGGAGAGACCAATGAACCGCTCGATCCGCCTAGTGGACGTAACACTGCGCGATGCTCATCAATGCCTATGGGCCACACGCATGACGACGGGCATGATGCAGGAAATCGCACCTCGCCTCGATCGGGCCGGCTTTGAAGCGATCGACCTTGTCGGCGGCGCCGTCTTCGATGTTTGCGTGCGCTACTTGCACGAGGATCCGTGGGAACGAATGCGAATTCTCAATAGCTGGGTGACTGAAACCCCGCTGATCATTCACACGCGTGGCCAAAGCCTGTTCACCTTCGAGTTCTTTCCCGACGACATCGTCGAACTGGCCGCCGAGCGCTTCGCCGCGAACGGTATGCGGTACCACACGCCGTATGACGCGCTCAACGACATGCGCAATTTGGAGATTCCCATTCGTGCAGCCAAGAAGCACGGCATTCACGTCGTGGGAGGCGTGGTCTTCACCTACAGCCCGGTCCATACCGACGACTATTACGTCAAGAAAGCCAAGGAACTCATTGCACTTGGTGTGGACGGAATTTTTCTTAAGGACGCCAGCGGCCTTCTGCGGCCGGAACGCGTCGCGACGCTGGTTCCTGCACTCAAGAAAGTCATGGGTGACATGCCGTTGCAGATCCACACACACTGCAATTCGGGGCTGGCACCCTATGTCGTTCTCCAGGCCGTCGAACACGGCGTGGACGTTGTGCATACCGCAACTTCGACGCTGGCAAATGGGGTCAGCCACAGCCCGACCGAAAGGGTTACCCAGAATCTGCGCCGCCGCGGTTACGATGTTCAGATCGATCTCGAGCCGATCAAGGAAGCCGCGGAACGCCTGGCATTCATCGCCGCAGCCGAAGACAAGCCCGTGGGCGAGATCAAGGAATATGACGAGTTCCATTTTTACCATCAGTGCCCGGGCGGCATGGTGTCGAACCTAGCCTACCAACTTGAAACCATGGGTCTTGATGGAAGGCTGAACGAGATTCTCGAAGAAGCCTGGCATGTCCGCGAAGATCTCGGATACCCGATCATCGTCAGCCCCTTCGCACAATACATCGTAACCCAGGCAATCCTGAATGTGGTGGGGCGCGATCAAGGTCAGGAACGCTATGACTCCGTTCCCGATGAAGTGCGTCTCTATGTGCGCGGGGGTTATGGAGAGATCGCAGGAAACATCGATGAAAACCTTTACGACAAGATTACCCGCGGTGCAGATCCGATCACCGATCGTCCGGGCGCGCTTCTTGCGCCCGCGATCAACCGGCTGCGTGATAGCCGCGGACCGTTCGAAAGTGACGATGACCTACTGCTGGCCGCGTTCTATGGCGAGCGCGAATACAGCGCCCTGAAACAGGCCGGTCCGATAGATACGGCTTACCCGTTGGGAAAGACGCCTCTGCTCACTCTGATCAAGGGCATTGCGGACAGACCAGACATTTCAGGGTTCCACTACTTTGAAAAGACCGTTCAGTGAAACCGCCTCTCCCGGCGACCTCCGGGATGATTTCCGGTCTCGCCGGCTAATCAGCGACTGGATCGCCACCTGATGAACCGCTCCGGGTTTTCCGGAGGCTCCAAATCGAGGAAGGATTGGAGCCATGGAAAAAGACAACAGAGCGAACCGCTATTCACCTGAGACACGCGCGAGAGCCGTGCGGATGTTGACCCAGCCCCCTGAACTCAGGCCATTGAGGTGTTAGTAATCCGTCCGAGAAAAGGATGGATCATGAAACGCAGATTTTCAGACGAACAGAT
>NZ_JAPTNL010000032.1 GCF_026891095.1 Roseovarius salincola | reverse complement strand
GTGCATCGCTGTATCGTCCGTTCTTCATCGTAAATCTCCTCAGATATCTTGCCGAGAAAATTCTACTTTTGAACACCACTGATTTTCGGGGGGATTACCATCTCACCCTCTGACAGGGTCACGATCCGCACTCCATAAAAGTTCAGGCGCTTGAACAAGGTAGCTACATCGGCCTGGTCGCGGCTCAGCCGGTCCAAGGCTTCAGTCAGCACCATGTCGAACGCACCGCGCTCGGCCTGCTTCATCAAGCTTTCCAGCCCCGGGCGATGCATCGAGGCTCCTGACAGCGCCATGTCGCTGAACGTGCCTGCAACCGATCCCCCCAGTCGCTCGACCTGCTCCAGGCACAGGCGCGTCTGATCCTCGATCGATGCCTCGCTCTGCATCGTTGAGGAAAATCGGGCGTAAATCGCAATTCGCATGTTCAGTCTCCTTGCCGGATGCTGTCGATAAGCTGCGCGTGATTGCGGCCGATCTCAAGCGCAGTTGCGTGGTTATAATACTTCTCTGCAGTCTCATGGCCACGATGACCCAGAAGCGGTCGGATGTTCCCCACGGCTTCGGGTGAGGAGCGGGCCATGGTCGTGGCGGCAATATCCCTGAACAGATGCGGTGAGATCGGCACGTCGAAAAGCTTGCGTGTCTGGTTGCGGATCAGCGTTCCCATGGAGGTGCCACTGATTGGTGCGCCCCGGTTCGTAACCCAGAGATAGTCGTGATCATAATCGCCTCGGAGCATGAGGGCGGGTCGCGTCTGCTGGATGTAGCGCCCCAAAAGAGGCACAATGGATGGCGGCACGAGCGTCTCCCAATAAGTTTTGGTCTTGTTCAGATCGGGGGCCGTCTGGATAAGGATCTGATCGTCGTCGATCAGCACGGACTCCCCGAGGCGCAGGCTGGAGAGGGCACGGCGCCGGATCGGAATCAGCGTCAGGAAGGCAATGAGCGTCGCGTTGCGCTGTCGCAGCGCCCTCTGCTGGTCATTTCCAAAGTTCTGATTTGCAGAGCTTTCCAATTCCTGAGCTTTTGCCAAGACATGCACCCCGGAAAGGATTCGCCCGTCCTTGCGGTGGCTGACCTGCTCCTTGGCTAACCTTTGCAAGCACCGCACGATGCGCTTGAACGGGTCCCACGCATGATCAGGGAAACAGAGGCTGAGCAAGCGCAGCGTGGTATCGGCGTAGAAATGCTGGGTGTGCGGCGAAAGGTGCGTGGTGGAGTCGATGAAGCCGACAAAGGTCTCGAGGTCAATACGATCGGCCGGATGAGCCCAAAGTGACGCGGGTTGGACCTCGGTCAGCCAAGCGAGCCATTTGCCATAGCCGGCCTTGATCATGTTGCGGGTTGGCTCGGCCATATGAGCCAGTGGACCGACCTCATCGAACAGCCCGCCGTTTTGTATCGCGCGCTGCCACATCTGCTGATCGATGGGCGGCCAGTCCTCAATGGGAAGGATACGGCCATTCACGCTCATTGCTTCAACCCTTCGATGATCTCGCCATAGTGGCGCGACACCTCTGTGGTCTCAATGCCCGTATAGGCATTGATCGTACTGCTCAGGCGGGAATGGCCCAAGAGACGGCGCGCCGCCTCATAGTTGCCGGGCGCGGATTTCAGCAGCAGATGCGCTGCAAAATGGCGAAAGAGGTGCATATTGACGTCAAGCCCAAGCTCGCGCTTCAGGCAGAGCTTCAAGCTGTCGGCCAGCTGTTCTGCCTGCATCGGGCGTGAACCGTCGCGCTTGGGAAACAGATAGGGCGTGCTCGGTGGGCAGAGGCGCGGCGAGCGCAGTGAGATGTGGCGCTCGATCATCTTGGCAATCTGCGGCGGCAGTTCGAACTCGAGCGGTTGGCGGTTCTTGACCTCATCTTTTGGGAACATGAGGTAGACCTTGCCGTCGCCGGGGCGTTGCAGATGGCGATCCAACTCAAGCGAGACCAGGTTGCCGCGCCGGATTGGGCAGTAGAGCAGGATTGCAAGCGCAATCGCTCTCTCGCGCATCAGGCAGGCCTTTTGAGAGGTCTCCTGGCCCGCCCGCCCATTCAGAAGTTCGGGCAGCTTGAGGATCTGGGATGTCATAGCCGGGGCCATCATCGGGCGCAGGCGCGCGCGGTTCTTAGCGGTCAGGCCAGGCTGTTTGCTCGGCAGGCGCTGCACATACTTGTCGAGCAGGGGATGTTCCGCGTGTCCGAGGTGACGCCGGCTGACCTGCTGCAGAGCCAAGATCATCTCTTTCATACCGGGCGTGATTTGGTTCTCATAGCGCGCATAAAACCAGCGCAGGCCGGTCTCGATCATGTCCTCGGACAGGAGTGCGCCGAGATCGGTAATACGCTCAGGGGGTACGTCGGCCCGAACAAGCCCGCCTGCAAAACGTTCCAGGACCCGGGAATATGCAAAGATCGAACTGGCGGCGAGAGGGCGTTTATACGACTCATCAAAGAAGCTCACCTGGCCGGCCCTTTCCTTGAAACGGGCCAAGTCATTAGCGAAACTCGGCGGATAGCTCTCAAGGGGTAGCTTGATTTTGTCGACTTTCGGGGCCAGCCCCTTGAGATGCGTCTGGGGCCAGCCGGGGACATGTTTGACGGCGCGGTTCCACGCATTGACGGCATTGCGCAGTGATGCCTTGGGGTTCTTCCGGATCTCATCCCCGACCAGAGCCTCATGAAACACCGTCACATGCTGATCACCGACCTCTTCGGGCTGGACGCCCAGGCGATCCAGAAAATAGAGAAAACGGCTCAGCGAGGAATGAATCTTCCCGTTCTTGCAGGCGTTCTCCCACAGGGCGTGCCAGGTGGGTGTCAGATCCTCGTGTTGGTTCCGGCGTCTCTTGACGACCCCGCAATGAGCCAAAGAAGACCGCGCATCGCTGACCAGATTCTTCCAGGACTTTTGCGTGATGTTGAGTGCGGCGTGTGAGGTAGCCTCCAGACGGGGTTGCAGCCATTGAGGTGCCGCCGGCACATTCGAGGGCGCCATGCCAAGAGCCGTGGCAACCCGCTGAAGGCCGGATACCATATCGCGCTTGCGCGTGGAGGGCAGGGACGAGTCAGCTTTGACCTGCTCGATGAGGTCGCTGAACATCGGCGTTCCTGCTGGCAGCAGGGCCTTGCTCAGGTCCTCGGTGCTGAAAGTCTTCATTCGGGAGTTTCCTTATTGGTCATGGTGGGTCTCGGGATGACTTCAGTGGACACGGGGTGACATTCGGGAAAACTATACCATGGAAAGTTTCTTCCTTCCGGAGGGTGTGTTGTCCCGACGAGTGGCTAAATTATTGACATGAATGGACATTGCTGGTCACTGGTGCTCCGGGTGCGCGCCGCATGGGATCATGTGCCGAAAGATCGAAGTCGTGGGGTTTTCCGCGCTTACTTGGCAACGGAGATATGGGCCTTCGTGGCAATTAGAGATTGCCTTTGAGGGCCATGCGGTAGGCGGCATGTGCCGCCGGCGAAATACGGATCAGCCGGCCGCCGGGGCCGACGCGGATCACTTCCAGCAGGCCGGCACTGATTGCGCGGCGCACGGTCTTCTCGGACACGTTGTCTGCTCGTGCGACATCCTTCACGGTCATCAACGGCTGCGCATGGTGCGGGGTCGAATTATTGGGGGTCTTGGCCATCGGCACGCTCCTCAGCAGGGTGGGGGGCGAGCTCCTGCATATCTGCCGCGATCATCCGAGCGAACAGGCGCGCCAACGCCAGTGCGGCGTCAGTGACGTCCTGATCGTCCGTCGAATGGTCTGGGTATTCTGGCTCGCGGGTCATGCCGGAAGCATGCCGTGGGTCCGCGCACCATTACCAAGTGTATCGATTGTGCGGGTCAGGCCCCGTCGATCGGATCGAGAGCACCGCGTCGCCTAAAACGTCGGCGAACGAGTTCGATGTCACTCCGCAGTGTCTCACCTGGAATCTGGCTCATCGGCTTCGTGACCATGCCGACAACAGTCTGGATAAACCTGATCAGCTGGCCTTCACGTTGCTCGGAACTCGGTTTGTCAGGACGGGTTGTAAATGTGAGTTTGCGACCGGCGTCCAACCAAATATAGCAGCAGCTCTCAATCAAGCTAATGCGCCGATCATCCGATACGCTCCGCTTGTCGCGAGGCTGTACGGGGACTTCGTCGCCATTGCCCTCGATGAAAAACTTTCTGAACTGTTCGTCTTGGCGACCTCTCTTATTGCCGCGCTGTTCCCGCGTCACGCGGACAAGGCTGACCTCGGAGTCGATATCAAGGGAATAGCCCACAAGGACGGAGAGATCCCGGGCGAGGTTTATGTCCAACTGAAAATCCTTGGCCAGGTCCTGGATCTGATCTTCGCGCAACGCGCCGTCATCGTCATAGTCGTCCAGACGCAAAGGCAGTGTCTCCTTGATCCCGTCGAAATGCATATAAACATGATCGGCGGGGTCCTCCGTTTGGCTCGCCTCTTCATGTATTTTGGACGGGTGTTCTTCGAAGTTCATGGCGCGACCTGTAGATGTCTACTGTGCAGATTTTAACGCGACCGTGGGGGCAAGGGAACCTGCAGAGCATCTTGTATTTCGCTAACTGACGTCTGAATTGCAGGTTTTTGAACAAGCTCCGCGAATGAAATCAATGCAGTGGTCAATCGATACACTTGGGATAATATTCGCAGCTCCACCAGCCTGGGCCGCGAAGTGCGTCAAACGCGCTTTTCTCGTGCTTAGGTTCACTCTCGCGGTTCTTCCCGGCATGAAATCGAACAAAAGCCGCGACCACGGTTTGCCTGCACATCGGTCGCAAAGCGCAGGATATGACCGGGGAACACCCCATCCCGCACCGGATCGACTCCTTTTTGACCGGTGCAGAAGCACGACGACGAAACCCACCGGCTAGTAATCCGCAATGTGGCGGTGTGACATACCAGGGACCGCGTGGTGAGGAGAGCATGCCGCGTTGCGCCGCCGTGAACGGCCCATTAGAGACATTCATCCCATTCACCGCCACCGCGGTGCGGCTTCACCAGACCGGCCATTCGCTGCGAGTGCAAAATCGCGCCGGTGGCGAACTGGTAGTGTGCGGACAGAGCGTGCTTTCGCTGCACTTGCTCGGGTAGCTGCTTTGGTGCATTTTTCGAACCTTCACTTTGGGTTGCACATGAATTGCACACCTCCAATGGCTAGGACATTGATCCAGGAGGACAAACCTTCCATTCCTCCATCGGCAAGCAAATGTTCGCTTGCGGGGGTGAGTCTGGTGGCAGATTGCTGGAGGGGATGGGCCTGAGGTCTAACCTTTTCTTGCTGAAAGTATATGATCTTAAACAAATACGTGAAGCTTCGGCGTCTCGGCACCGGCGCCAACCGGGGTGGGAATTTCAGTGTCGGCCTTTGTTTCTTCCAGCGGCAGCGAAAGGCACACAGTCAGCCCTTGATTTGTTGAGCGATACTCAATGGCTCCGTCGATTTGTCCAACCAGCGCCTGCACCAGACGATAGCCAAATCCGGATCCCAATCCGTTTGCCGGCAAGCCAGGTCCATTGTCGAGGATTTCGACGAGAACGGTTCCGCTTGCGTCCTTGCTGCAACAAACCACGATCCGGCCCGACCTGCCGGGGCGCCGACCGTACTTGATGGCATTGGTCATAACTTCGGTGACGATCTGTGCGGTGGGAAGCAAGTGCTGCGGAGCTATCGTGCAATCGCTGGCGAGCGACTCCACGATGACAACATCGCCCGAGACGCCCGACCCGAGCGCCGAGCATATCATGCCCAAGTGGTGGCTCAGATCAGCCGAGCTCTCGGTCCCCTCTGACGAGAGCAACCGATGCAGTTGCGAGATCGCCGTGATCTGCGCGCCGATCGCGTCGAGGAGAAGCGAAAGATCAGCCAATTTTGGGGGAGGGTCGCGGCGGACCAGTTCGGCGCCTTTAAGGCGGACGTGGCAGGCAAGCAGGGCCAGATGATTTGCGATCCGGTGATTCGCTTCGGTCACCTGACTGGCGTTCGACTGGGCGTCACGGTCGATCATGTCTGGGTCTCCTGTATTCTGCCTAGTTGACCAAGCCACTGTCGCACGCGGTGTTCTTTAAGCGGGTAGCTCGACGTGCTCGCGGGTTCCCGCGTGGAACCGGGATTGCCTCGTGGGCGTTCAATTCGTCAGCGTTGCATCTCGCGTGCCCGGTCGCGCTGCTCCAGGTTAGGATGGACCCGGGGAACGGCATCAGGCGCAGGGGCAGGCCGCACGGGAACGGGAACAGACGCTTTGGCAGAAGACCGAGAGCGAGGCGGACAGACTAGCTGATCGCGACCGAGGGTTGGGTAACGTGCTAACGGGCTATAGAAGGGCCCGTTGCATCGCTTTCAGAGGCCATTCTACTTGGGCAATGTCAGTTTAAGAATTCAGTCGACGGCCTTGTTGATCAGCATTTGCAAGGTGTCTTCCATTTCGTTCACGTAGTCCGCCCTAACGTT
Organism: Roseovarius salincola; assembly: GCF_026891095.1. Classification (GTDB taxonomy): domain Bacteria; phylum Pseudomonadota; class Alphaproteobacteria; order Rhodobacterales; family Rhodobacteraceae; genus Roseovarius; species Roseovarius salincola. The sequence continues at coordinate 10,838 of NZ_JAPTNL010000032.1, read as the reverse complement.
GATGCTCATGCCATCGAACATATCGGTCACGTCTTGATAGGCGATCTGAGTGTCGCCATCTGGGCCATGATAGACCAGCACGTGCAAAGGCAGCATCAATCCCGTCTGAATGTCGTCCTGCATCGCGGCCGTGTCAACGGCCGGGTTGCCAAAGATCAGCAGTTGGGCCGGGACAAGTTCCATATCCGCGCTGTTGGCCTCGGCAGCATAGTCGATCCGGGCATACACCTTGGCCCCGGCCTCTCGCACCGCAGCCTCCAGCGCGTCCATGGCGGCTGGAACATACTTCGTCGTTTGAACGGTCATCACCTCGGCCATGGCCGGGGTCGCAAGCGTCATCGCAATCAGGGTTGCACGGATCATGATAATTTCCTCTTCGATTTACATTTGGCTGCTCGAAACAGTCAGGTATCACCTCAAGCCAACAGTCTCTAAGTGGAACGCCGTCGCTTTGTTGCGCACCTATCAACCAAGCGGCGGCTCGGTTTGTCTGAACCGGTCCCAGGCTTCTTCCAAGTGGGCCTCCGCTTTGGTTACTCCGCCGCCGGGGATCGGCGGTGGCTGGGTAAGATTTGCGCGATCGGGCGTTCCGCGCGCCGAGCGACGAATGAGGCCGTATGCCGTTGTGCAAGCAAGTGGCGAGACCGAGCGGACGCCACCCGAGTTCGGGTGCCATCGGCTGGCCGAGCGTTATGGCCGTCGTACCGAATTGCCACCATCGATGATCCGGTTAATCAGGTCGGCGACCGCCGAATGCAGCTCCCCCTGCCCATCTTCGCCCGGATCGTTTGAATGAGCTGCCGCAGCGTCGCGCAGCACGCCGACGATCTGGTGCTCTGGTAAGATGTCTCTATCGTTGAGGGCCATCAAAAGCGATTCGCAGATGGTGAGGGCGGCGACGGCCGTCACTTCTGCTCCGGGCGGTATTCCCAAAAGTACTGGCTTGGAAGGTATTTGCGTTGTCATGGACTGATTCTTTCTAGTTTTGGCCAAGGCATGTCCAGCCCCGGAGAACTTGATCGCAACTGTCGCACATCGCGCGTAACATGAACTGATCCACGGCAGGATTGCTGGGAGCGATGCGCGATAATCTAGGATTGTCAGAACCCGTCCCCGCCGTGGAACCGGGGAAAAAAGGTATCCGATGATCAGCACCCAAAGCCCACTCGCCCGCAAGCTGGGCAACTTCGTCGCCCTGTCTGAGGCCGAGCTGGCTGTCCTTGATACCTTGCACCGGCGGCGTCGCAGTTTTGCCGCGGGACGGGATATTGTGTTTGAGGGGCAGACCCACCAGGCAGCGTATATCCTCGCCGACGGCTGGGTCTGTTCCTACAAGTTGATGCGCAACGGCTCGCGACAGATCGTCGATTTCCAGATACCGGGCGACTTTCTCGGCCTGCGGTCGGTCCTCTTTCGCACCGCCGACCACAGCGTCGAGCCAGTCACGGCGGTCGAGGCATCGGAAGTGCTGGAAAGTGACCTGCTGCAAACCTTTGCAGACACCCCGCGCTTGGCCACAGCGGTGCTATGGGCCGCGTCGCGGGACGAGGCGATGGTGGTCGAGCATCTGGTCGGCATCGGTCGGCGAGACGCACGGGAACGGATGGCGCATTTCCTGCTCGAACTCAGCGCTCGGCTGACCCTGGTGGGACGCGGCACCCGCGACGGTTTTGCCTGTCCGCTGACGCAATACCATCTGGCCGATGCGCTGGGGCTCAGCGCCGTGCACGTCAATCGTGTTCTCCGCGAGTTGCGCGAGGACGGGCTGGCAACCTTTCAGAAGGGCCGGGTGACGATCCACGATTTCGACAGGCTGGCCGATCTGGCCGAATTCGACCGCGCCTACCTCGATCAGGAAGGCCCTCTTCTGCGGTAGCGCCATGTCCCGGACTCCATTCTGGTCAGGGTCCGCTGCGTCGGTCTTGCGACCGGCGGTTTCCATCATGGAGCGGAAATCGCGCGCAGAAGCTGAGGCAGATATGCTTTGCAGGGCTGTCAGCTTCGGGTCAGCCGCCGATCGATATCAGGCCCGTCTTCCTAACCTGGATCAGCAATCGGACCGCCCGGATGATCTATGATGAAATATACCTTCGAAGGCCGGGCAGCCCATCGCGGACCCGGCGACGCGCGGTGCTGCCAAGCTGAGCCGCAGGTTAGAACCCCAGCGCCGTGCGAAGGAGTCAAGGCATGAAACACCGAGAAAAAACACCCGCATCGTCCGGAGTGCCGGAACCAACCGACGCTTCCGACAAGAAGATTCCGAAGAACCCGGCTCAAGACGAGTCCCGCACGGCCGAAGACAGCGCTCGCAAGATCGACCGCCCGGGCTTTGATCTGGGCGGGTCTTCTGGTGACACACACGCAGGTACAGGATTGGGCCTTGGAGATGATGCCTTCGACACACCGGGCGAGAGAAGCCTTCCAGGGCGTCACCCTGACAACAAGCTGACAATCCCGCGCTGGGGTGGACCGGAACCCCGTGCCACGGACGGAACTCCCAAGAAACTACCCGTCCTGCAGACCCCCTCTGCATGACAGCCCAAAAGAGGAAGCTGATCCTGGTGATTGACTGGCGCTCCCGATGTGCTGTCACGCCCAATCAGCACGTTGCGGTGTCAGCTCGACTATTCTTCCTGTCGAGAAAGAGAATTGATGTGTTGGAGCGGTGAAGCGTCGGCAGTACTGGCAGTCGTGGGTATCTCTACCACTGCTTATGCCGCCTACAGGAAGGAACCGGCGCCGTTGTGGATGGCCCTCGGCTATTTCTCGTCAATGGAGCTTTTACAGGCCTTCACATATCCGGTCATCGATCAATGCTCGCTCCCCTCTAATCAGATCGCCACTCTCCTGAGCTACTTGCACATCGTGTTCCAGCCATTCTTCATCAACATGCTGTCGATGTATTTCATACCAACTGCTGTTCGAGAGAGGATCCGGTGGCCGGTTTATGCAGTCTGTTTTGCTTCGGCAGTCGTCATGCTTTTGCAGCTTTACCCGTTCGAATGGGCAGGGTCGTGTCCACTGGGGCGCGGGCTGTGTGCGGATCGACTTTGCTCGGTTTCCGGAGAGTGGCATATCGCCTGGGATGTGCCGACGAACGGCATGCTGAATTTCATCACCGTCGATTCTTGGGCTTCTTTCCTGAGCATTTATCCGACCTATTTTATCGCTGGAATCTTGCTGCCCTTCGTTTACGGCTCTTGGCGGTTTACCGTGTACCATTTCCTGGTCGGACCGCAATTGGCCATGCTCCTGACCAGCAACCCCAATGAAGTGGCCGCGATCTGGTGCCTCTTATCAATAGGAATTCTGCTTCTTGTCGTGAAGACACCGATAAGGCGCTTCATGTACGTGAAATCCTGGTGGTTGTGGCCAAGAAGAATCGGTCGAAAGCGAAGCGATGTTTGATCAGTTTTTTATGCGGGAAGGGGAAGGGCTGTACGGCTACGCCCGGCAGGTGATCGGCTGCGCACGGGAGCTCCTGCATTTTATTGGTGCCCGGACTAACCTGCATCTGTGCAAGCGGACCGGGAAACCAGCAAGGTGCAGCCCAATCACCGAGACGCTTGGCGTATCCGTCTGATGGATCTCATCTGCCGCGGGCGGCAAAGGTCTCTTCGTGTCCACCTTGAACCGTGGGCAGTCATATCGCGCCCGGCCCGAAAATTCGGGTCCGCGCGTCTCACGTGGGCAGGACCGGCTCATGTACAGGGGTTCTTATGTCAGCATCTTCAACTACCGCCAATCGTCTCTCCGTTATGGAAAAATTCGGGACTGACCCCGGGTCGCTGAGCGCGGAGCTTTATATTCCGGAGAACTTCACGAAGAACGGCCCTCTTGTCGTCGTGCTGCATGGCAGCACCCAGTCGGCGGAGAGCTACGATACCGGATCAGGCTGGTCTGCTCTCGCCGACGAATTCGGGATAGCGCTTCTGTTCCCGGGGCAAAAGAAGGCCAACAACGCCATCGGCAGCTTCAACTGGTTCAAGCGGGGCGACAGCCACCGCGGCGGCGGCGAGCCGCTCTCTATTCGGCAGATGATCACCCAGGTCGTTGACGATCATGCCATTGACCCGTCGCAGGTCTTCATCACGGGGATGTCCTCGGGTGGTGCCATGACATCCGTGATGCTGGCGGCCTATCCGGAAGTGTTCGCGGGAGGTGCGATCATCGCAGGACTGCCCTACCGCAGCGCAAACACCCTGATGCAGGCAGTGTTTCGCATGAACGGATATGGTGGACCCTCTGACCGCAGGCTCGACGCGCTTGTGCGCGGAGCCTCGCAATTCACGGGTCCATGGCCGACGATCTCGGTCTGGCATGGCGACAGCGATAAGACCGTCGACAATTCCAACGCCAGCGCGATCGTCCGGCAGTGGCAGGAGATCCACAAGGTCGAAGGCCCGCCGACACGCGTCGAGATGGTTGACGGCTTCCCTCGGGAAGTCTGGTGCGACCCCGACGGGCGGGTGGTGATCGAGCATTACATCATCGAGGACATGGGCCACGGCACGCCTATCAGTGCCGATGGCGACGAGGGCCTGGGGGAAGAAGGCAAGTATATGTTGGATGTTGGAATTTCCTCGACCCGGCACATCGCTGACTTTTGGGGTTTGACGCGGCCCGGCGCAGAGAATCGGGCAGAGCCGCGAACGGCAGCAGCTTCCTGACGCTGTCGGGCGGGATCTTGAAATGATGCCCCGCCTCCCGCTGCCTCATCCTCAGGCGCTGGGACGCCAAGAACAGCCGCTGCGTCGTTTTCGCAGCCTAAAGAAGATCGAAGGCCTCTGCGTTGCTCCAGGTTAAGGCGCGCCGGTGTGCTGGGGCGTAACGTGAGCCAAGTGCCGATCGTGCGAGATGCATTGCTCATCCTGAGCTGCGGTTGCCGCGAAAGCACCCAACGGAGACTTTCATGGACTTGACCACAATCCTCATCATCGTTCTCGTCATTGCCCTGCTCGGCGGAGGCGGTTGGTACGGTCGCGGGCGTTGGTTCTGACCCTGAGCCGCAGCGATCAGGTTGGAACGGGCAGGCTACCGTCGGCCTTGGCGTTTTTCGCCGCATCCGAGGCTGCATCATGGGGGGGAAACCGCTCCGCCACGGGCTCGCCACTCATAGTCATGCGATCCTGCGAAAAGTCGCGCTCCCGTCGTGAATTGCACGGGGGACAAACAAGCAGTTTCGGCGTTCTATTCAGCATAACTTCGCTCGAGGCGTTCCGCGTTGAATCTGTGAAACAAGAATGGAAGCGCATATGACCGGAGCAATGACCTGCGGCTTACGTGGCGTCGCAGACGGGGATTTGATAGTCTTCGTCGGCGCGGGTGGTGCTCCGTCGCGGTTGAACATCGTATTTCCGCATTTGCAGCACAGCATGAACGTGGATGCAGCGACCCCGACATCACCATGCCGTTACGGGATGGTTCAGACGTGGACTAACGCGGACGACCGGCGGCGGAGAAACTTCGTCTTTGAACCGAGGGGACCGCAGGACCGGATCAGATGAAGGCAGTGACGACGACCGAGGGCCAGAGCGACCTGCCGCGCTACTTCGCGGCGGTCTTCGCGAAAGCGCGCGGGATGAAGGCAGGACGACTTACCTTCGTGCTGCCTGACGGGCGCCGGTTCCGCGCGGACGGCGCACGGCCCGGGCCCGTGGCCGAACTGCATGTGCATGATCCTTCCCTTTTCGCGCGGCTCATTCGCGAAGGACAGCTGGGCTTCGCGGAGTCCTATCTGGAGGGCGGCTGGTCGACGCCCGACCTGCAGGCTTTCATGGATCTCGTGCGCGCCGCCGGCGACGACATCTATGACGGCTTTCCAGGCATGGGCCTGCTGCGGCTCCTGGAGCGGGCGCGGCACCTGTTGCGCGACAACACCCGGTTTCAGGCGCGGCGCAACATCGCCGCCCACTACGACCTAGGGAACGACTTCTATCGACTCTGGCTCGACGAGACGATGACCTATTCTTCCGCGAAATTCACGACCGGGCAGGAAAGCCTCGAGGCGGCGCAGATCGCCAAGTACGCGAGCCTGATCGACGGAATGGGCGTCGCGTCGGGCGACCACGTGCTGGAGATCGGCTGCGGCTGGGGCGGCTTTGCCGAATACGCGGCCGCCGAGCGCGGACTGCGCGTCACCGGGCTCACCATAAGCCCGGCGCAGCACGACTACGCATGGGACCGGATCCGGCGCGCGGGCCTCGACGACCGTGTCGAGATCAGGCTTCAGGACTACCGCGACACGCGTGGCCGCTTCGACGGCATCGCCTCGATCGAGATGTTCGAGGCGGTCGGCGAGCGCCACTGGCCAACCTATTTCGAGACCGTCCGCGACTGCCTGAAGCCGGGGCGCAACGCGACCCTGCAGATCATTACCCTGCAAGACCATCGCTGGGAGGCCTATCGCCGCGGCGTTGACTTCATCCAGAAATACATCTTTCCGGGAGGTCTGGTGCCCTCGCGCAGTGTGCTCCTTGCCGAGGTAGAGCGTGCCGGACTGAAGTTCGTCCATTCGGTCGAGTTCGGTGAGAGCTACAGCCAGACGCTCCGCCGCTGGCATGAATCGTTCAACGAAAACTGGAGCGAGATCGCCAGACAAGGTTTCGATGAGCGGTTCCGCAGGATGTGGAACTTCTATCTCACCTCCTGCGCTGCAGGTTTCGCGAGCGGAGATTGTGACGTGACGCAGGTCACTGTGGAACGGCCGGCTTGAGATGCCAATCGAGCGCCCCTGCACCTATATCACCGCCCCATACGTTGCCGGCGCCCGCATGATCGCTTGGAAGCCGCGGGCAATCGTGCCCCAAGGTACGACAGCATCGATGCCGCGTCGGACCGCACATTGTCCAGGTGCTTGCACGGCGGACCTGACAGAGATGAGCATGGTCAATCTTATCGCGTCCGGCGAAGGCGACGATGCTTAGCCGCTTCTACACTCTCTGGGCCAATCTGCGGGCCGGCTTCTGGTTCGTACCGACGCTCATGGCTGTCGGCGCAATTGGGTTGGCCATCGTGGCTCTCAACCTCGATGCGGGCCTGCCGGAGGAGAAGGCCCGGCAGTTCTGGATCCACAGCGGCGGGCCGGAGGACGCCCGCAATCTGCTTTCCACCGTCTTTTCCTCGATGGTCACAATGGCCACGCTCGTCATATCGATCACCATGGTGGTGTTGACGCTCGCAGCCAGCCAACTCGGCCCGCGAATGGTCCGAAACTTCATGGGCGATCTCCGCACGCAGTTGGTGTTCGGCACGTTCCTCATGACCATCATCTACTGTCTGCTGGTGCTTCGGACCCTGAACAGTGACCTCGACGTTTCCAAGGTGCCCCACATTGCCGTCACGTTCGGGACCGTACTTGCCCTCATCAACCTGTTCGCGCTGCTGTTCTTTATCCATATTCTCGCCCGATCGATCATTTCCGACACAGAGATCCGGCGTGTCGAAAGGGATCTCCGCAGTGCGATCTCGCGCTTGCTGCCGGCGGAGGAAGACGTTCAGTCGATTCCCGAACAGCCGACAATCGCCGACGTGCTGCCCGCCGACTTCGACGAACGTGCTTCCGCGTTGCCTCTTTCCGGCGAAGGCTACGTTCAGGCGATCGAGTATGAGCAGCTCGTGGAAATCGCCTGTCGGCACAAGGTGATCGTCCGCCTGGACTTCCGCGCCGGCGATTTCGTGATCAAAAAATCGTACAAGGCAGAAATCTATCCGGGGAGTCTGCTCAACTCGGAACTGGCGACCGAACTGGAAGGCGCGATCCTGGTCGGTGAGGAACGCACGCCGCTTCAGGATCTCGAGTTCTCGATGCGCCAGTTGGTCGAAATCGCCGTAAGGGCGCTTTCGGCGGGCATTAATGACCCCTTTACCGCTATCGCCGTTATCGATCGTCTGGGCGCTGCGCTCGGCGAAGTGATGCGGCGCGAGCTTCGGCATGAGGTTCTTTTCGACCCGGCGGGAGATGTGCGGGTGATCGCCCCAGCCGCGAGCTTCCGTGGGTTCACGAACGTTGCTTTCCACCAGATCCGGCAAGCCGGTGCCAGCCACCCAGCCGTTACCATGCACATGCTCCGCACCATTGCGCTGCTTGCGCCCAACGTCCGACTGGTCGACCAACGTGATGTCCTGCTGGACCACGCCGCCGTCATTGCCGAAACCGGGCGGCGCGGAGCATCGGAAGCCTCCGATATCGCCGATATCGATCACAGTTACCGGGCAGCTCAAGTCGCACTCACTGGAAAGCCACGCCCGGCAAAGCCTTCCGAAGCGCTCGGGCGAGAATAATCCATTTCGCTGCAGATACAGCTATGCGATCTGTAAACGGGCTACCCGCCGATCATCGCCGCCCCCGCTTCCAATCGTCGAGCCGAGCGTAGACAGTAAGCGCGTTCCCACTGAGCGCGACACAGATAAACACACAGCCAAGCGTGTTGAGGTAAGGCTCAAGCGGCAAGTTTGCAGATTGCTGCTCCGCCGATCTCACCGCCGGGATATTCTGCCCAATTTCCATATGCGTCAGGCCCAGCGTCGCCACAGTGAAAGCCTCACCGCCTGTCATGGCGTGGCAGTCGGCCTGCACTTCGCCTGAGGGAAAAGATCTCTCGGTGAAGGTAGTATCACGCACGGGGAAGCGCTCGCCCTACGACCTCACGGATCCAAGGGCGACTTGGATGAGCCCTGAACGCGGGCTCCCGTCCCATCTGTTCGTAATGCCTGTCAATCCCACTGGCGCGTAAGCGAGGCGCGCTTTGTCCGGGATCGAAACCAGAGGCGACGTGCGCGTCTCGCTGCGTGGTGCCGTCATCGCGGTCGCAATGTGAGCCAGGTCAGCAGCAAGCTGCCAAGGATCGCGGAAAGTGCCGATCCGCCGAGAATACCCAACTTTGCCGCATCCAGGACTGGTTGCTCGAACGCAAGGCCCGCGATGAACAGCGACATGGTAAAGCCGATGCCTGTAAGGAATGCCCCGGCGGCGATGAAGGGCCATGACAGGCCGGTCCCGCGGGTAGCCAGACCGAACTGAACCGCGAGCCAGCTAAACCCGAACACCCCAACAGGTTTTCCCAGCACCAGTCCGACGACGATCGCCAGCGAAACCGGCTGTGCGAAATCCGCTCCCTCGATCGTGATCCCGGCATTGGCCAGCGCAAAGAGTGGCATGATGACAAAGCCCATCCAAGGGTGCAGCATCATCTCGAGCCGTTCAACGGGAGAGAGCGATTCCGTTACGGCCCTGCCGGCGCGGCGCAGGTCCTCGCGATCTTCGGTGTCGCCGCTCCAATGGTCGCCGGCTGGATAGGCGAGAACCCCCCCGAGAATGGAGCGTAGACGTGTGTCGCTGACCCAGACGCGGGTCGGCGTCATGAGCCCGAGAATGACACCGGCAATGGTTGCGTGGATGCCCGACGCGTCGAAGCACAGCCAGATCGCGCCTCCCATCAGGAAGTAAACCGGGATGCGGCGCACCCCGAGCTGCGCGGCGCTGGCAACGACCACGATCCCAAGCGCCCCGAGACCGAGCGCAGACCAGTTCATCGCCTCCCCGTAGCTGAAGGCGACGACGAGAACGGCACCGACGTCATCGAAGATCGCCAATGACAGAAGGAAAAGCCGTAGGCTGGGCGGGACCCGGGTCCCGAAGATGGCAAGACATGCGATGACGAACGCGGTATCGGTCGCCATCACCGTGCCCCAGCCATGCATGCCCGGCTCCCCGACCATCAAGGCCAGGTACAGCGCGACCGGAACTGCCATGCCGCCCAAGGCGGCGGCGAAGGGAAGCGCAGCCATTCGCGGATGTCGCAACTCACCAAGGACCAGCGCGCGCTTGAGTTCAAGCGAGATCACGAAGAAAAACAGCGTCATAAGGCCGTCGTTGATCCAGTGCTGCAACGACCGGGTAAAGTCGAGCGCACCGAAGCTCAGGCCGACCGGTGTCTCCCACAGCGCCAGATATGCGCCTCGCCAGGGCGAGTTGGCCAGGGCCATCGCCACCAGAACGGCCAGCACAAGAAGACCGCCAGATGCCGCTTCAATCTTCAGGAAACGCGCAAAGGGCTTTGTAAATCTGTCGGCCGCTTCGCGGGGCAGACTTTCGGGATTGTCGATCATGGATTCAAGGTGCCTTTTCCGACCTTGATTGGCAAACGCCATCAATAATTGGGCCCCGCTCTCGGGACAGGGTGTTCGCTCAACGCCTTCGGGCCGTATCCCCGGCGGCCATGCACCAAGTCCCGGGGCACTGCCGGTCGGCTACCTCCGCGATCTCTTATATTCAGACTGCGTCGATTGCAGAAAGCGGGCACTTACCTGCATCAGCCTCTCGGTTGATCTGGCCGGGCTCCGTCCACCGGGAACAGGCCTGGCCATTCATCACGAGCGGGACCACCCGGCAGATCGAGGCCGTGGCGGCTACTCCCCGGTCTGTGTCGGGTGACAAGACAATCATGAAAGCGAACAATCTTTGGCATGTGCGCGCAAGTTCGATATACGGGCGGCAGCAGCAAGACCGCCCGTGAGCTGACGGGGCATCGTGCTTTCCAAGCGTGCGTCCCGACCGTGCCAAATCCGGGAACCTTCTGCCAGCGTCATTGACTCTGTGACTCTATCGGCAACCACAACCAAGTAGAGGTGAAACGATGGCAGCGAGCAAACCGGCCGACAGTGCTGCCATGCGGAAGACGCTATGGGGTCCCGGCACAGGGCAGAACACGAGGACCTTGGCATCTGGGCAAGGATAGTATGTTGACTGATTTTGTGACCGGGTACCAACCCTATCTTGCGCTGGTTCTACTGCTGATCCTGTTGGTGGGTTTCGTGCATGAACGCTTTGCCCCGGA
>NZ_JAPTNL010000031.1 GCF_026891095.1 Roseovarius salincola | reverse complement strand
GTTTGCCATAATGTTCGGCGAGCGCTTCGACGCTTGAGTATCTGAAACCGCATGGACCGGGACAGATACACAGAGTTCAGGACACTCCCGAACAGACGGCGCAGGACGGGCCTTGAAAGCGCCGCTACATCCTTTCGGATCAGCAAAAGCGATGCACCGCCATCGCGGCGGCGGAGATGCGACGCAGCGTCGAGCGGGTCGATGATCTCCGACCAGGCGACCGAAACGGGGTTTTCACCATGGCGGTATTCCAGCCCCTCGGGGCTCAGGATCAGCGCGACCTCGCCGTCTTCCCTGGTCGCGCGGCGCAAGCGCAGGGATCGTCGCAGCGCAAAGATGATCATCGGAACCCCGAGGGCGAAACACAGGATAACGGCGGTATAGGTTCCGGCGGGGTCTTCACCGCGCGCCAAGTCGCGCGGCATTGCGAGTGCGGCCCCGCTGCAAAGGACCGTCAGGACCGCCGCAAGCACCATCCATAACGTGGAATTCGCCCAGAGCGCTCGAATATCCGGATTGAAAATCATATGAAACCTACACTCCACAGTTGCGTTCCGCTTGAGGCCAAGACTGTCTGAAGACGCCAGCAGGTCAAGCGATTTTGACCCTGGCAGGTGGCGTCGTTTTTCGACGTGAGGGGCGAACCTTCCCCGGTGCCTTCAGTGGGTTTCAGCCGCAATCGCAGTCGCGCGGATGAGGATGGCGCGCGCCATCCGGCCGGTAACGGCCACCCCGGAAATGCGGGTTTGTACAGGTTTCGGGCCGGGCGCCCCGGTTTTCGTACAAAACCGGCGTACAAAACAGACGTTTTGTACTGCGCCGCGCGGGCGGATCAGGTGGCTTCCTCTTCCAGATGGAGCTTCATATCGATCAGCACCTGCTGTAGCTGCGTGGTCTCCCGCAACAGGCGTTTGGCCTCGTTCACGGTGATGACTCCGTCCTCGATCGACTGCTGGTATTCGGCCATAAGCATCGCAAATCGTTGGGATAATGCGATCACGTCGCTATTGATGCCATTGCTGCGGCGGTTCTTGCGATCACCGTCGCCAAAGCTCAGGCTGATCCCCTTCAGCTCGGCCAGCGCGCCCGTCACATGCGGATAAGACGCCGCCTCCTCCAACGCCGCCACCGCATCCACCGGCATGAACCGATCCGCATGCTCGTCATGATCCGAGTAATATCTCCCCAAAGTCGCCTTGGATTTGCCGGTCAACGCGCAGGCAGGTTCGATACCCACATCCTTCACAAGCGCCTCTGTATGCTTCTTGAGATAGCTCCGAATGGTCGACATTCACTCATCCTCACCGAACGCCATGAAGTGGCAGGGGAAACGAAAACGCCGTTTCCCATTATGGCGTTTATCTCGAAATGTCATCGATAAGCAATCCCGGCGATGATCGGGAGGCCTGATGTCCCGCGGTTTACTGCGGGACGGGGTGAGGTCGGGCATTTACTGGGGTTCAAGCCTCAAGCCCAGCCTCTCGACGCGGCGCATGTGCCCATCCCCGGGAGTCAAATCCCAGCACAGGCGCCACGGCGAGAGGTCGTGACCTCACCCCACTTTGCCTCTGGGATGCTTCCGGGGGATGACATGGGTCCATCGGTCGCGGATGGCTTTGCGGTTGCTTCTCAGATCCGCTCGACCAGCACGGAACCCACCGAGTATCCCGCCCCGAAGGAGCAGATCAGGCCGGTCTCGCCCGGAACTAAATCGTTGGAGTACTTTGAAAAAGCGATTATCGAACCCGCCGACGACGTATTCGCATAATCCTGCAAGATATTTGGCTGCTCGTCGGGTTCCGGCACGCGGCCCAGAACTTTGCGACCGATGAAATCGTTCATCGACTTGTTGGCTTGATGCAGCCAGAGGCGCTTGAGTTGACCGGCCTCGATACCTTCATCGGCCAGATGGCTGGCGATATGGGCAGATACCATCGGCAGCGCTTCCTTGAAGACCTTGCGGCCCTCCTGCATGAACAGCATGTCGCGTCTGTCAGCCATACCGTCGGGCCGGGCGCGGCGCAGAAAGCCGTTATTGTTGCGGATGTTGTTGGAAAATTGCGTCGCGCAGCGGGTCGAGCGCACCAGGAAATGTGCACCCTGCGCGTCCTCTGCGCGCTCCAGGACCACGGCGGTGCAGACATCCCCGAAGATGAAATGACAATCGCGGTCACGCCATTCCAAATGCCCCGAGCAGATCTCGGGATTGACGACCAGCGCACGGCGAGCCGAGCCTGTGCGGATCATGTCCGCCGCCGCCTGAATACCGAAGGTCGCCGAAGAACAGGCGACGTTCATGTCAAAGGCGAAGCCGCCCGCGCCCAGAATTTCCTGTATTTCGATCGCCACCGCCGGATAGGGGCGCTCGTGGTTCGAGGCCGCGCAGATCACCAGGTCGATCGCGTCGGCACCAAGACCCGCTTGCGCCAAGGCACTGTTGCAGGCCTCGAGGGCCATTTCGGCCATGATCGACGGCTCGTCATCGCTGCGCTGCCGCAAGCGGGGATGCATGACCTCGGGATCGAGAATCCCGCTCTTGTCCATCACATATCGCTGCTCGATTCCCGAAGCGTTCAGAATGAAATCGGATGAAGATTGCGGCTTGGACTCGCGTTCGCCCGCAGCGATGGCCTCTGCGTTTTCGGCGTTGAATCTCTGCGCATAGGCGTTGAAGGCGGCGACCAGCTCGTCATTGGTGATGGTCTGGTCGGGTGTGTAGACGCCGGTGCCGCTGATCGCGGGTACATGCATGTAAACTCTCTCCCGAATGGTCGGGCCAGATCATAGCATGGGTGCCGCCGGGTCAAGTGTGACGGAACGGCAGGCGATCCTGTCACGATCCGATAGTCTAATTGACGCGGTTGGGCGGCTCTGCGCCGCTCAGTGCGGCATGAAGGTTCTCGACCGCCATCAACCCCATCGCCTCACGCACTTCCAGTGCCGCCGTGCCAAGATGCGGCAAAAGGGTCACGTTATCCATGGCGCGCAGCGCGTCGGGAACCTTGGGTTCGTGCTCGTAGACATCCAGCCCGGCCCCCGCGATCCGGCCAACCTGAAGGGCGGCGATCAGCGCCACCTCCTTGACCACATCGCCCCGCGCGATGTTGATGAAATAGGCGGTGCGCTTCATCGCGGAAAACAGATCGGCGCCGATCATGTGATGGGTCTCGGCACCGCCAGGCACCGCGACCACGACGAAATCCGCGGCCTCGGCCAGATCCTTCAGGGTCTCGGCGCGGGTGGCCGGAAAATCGAGGCTTTTCTCCGAGCGGTTGAAATAGATCACATCCATCCCGAAACCATAGTGACAGCGCCGCGCAATCGCCTGTCCGATGCGGCCCATGCCGATGATCCCGACGGTCTTGCCCGTCACGTGGAGGCCCAACATCTGCGTGGGATGCCAGCCCTGCCAAAGACCCGCGCGCACAAGGCGTTCGCCTTCTCCGGCACGCCGCGCGCTCATCAGGATAAGGGTCATGGCGATATCCGCCGTGGCATCGGTGACTGCGCCCGGCGTGTTGGTGACGATCACCCCGGCGGCCTTGGCGGCGGCGACATCTATGTGATTGTAACCAACGCCGAAATTCGCCAGAACCTTGCAGCGCGGATTTTCAGTGTCACGGAAAACCTCGGCCGAAAACATGTCGCCCAGGGTCGGCAGGACACCGTCATAAAGCGCCAGCGCGGCGCGCATCTGGCCAATCTTCAGCGGCGCGGTTTCCTCGCGGACCTCGATATCCTCGAACAATTCGCGTGCGCGCGCCAGAACAGCCTCGGGCAGAGGACGGGTGAGATAGACGCGGCTCAATGCATTCTCTCCCCGTTAGGAATAGGGCTGTCAGGGCGCAAAAGGACGATCTCGCCCTGCTCATCCGAAAGCCCAAGGACCAGGACCTCGGACATGAACGGTCCGATCTGGCGCGGTGGGAAATTGGTCACGGCGATCACCTGTTGGCCCGGCAGCTCTCCGGGCGTGTAATGCGCGGTGATCTGGGCGCTGGTCTTCTTTTCACCCAGCTCCGGGCCGAAATCGATCCAGAGCTTGATGGCGGGTTTGCGCGCTTCTGGAAATGGTTCGGCGCGGGTGACCGTACCGACCCGGATATCTACCTTGAGGAAATCCTCGATCCCGATCAGATCAGCCATTGCGCAATTCCCTTGAGCGTCCCGCAGCGGCCCTGACCGTGTTTTCCATCAGTGGCGGCAGGCCGTTCGCCTCGTCCATCAGAACCTCGAGCCCGGCCTGCGTGGTGCCGTTGGGGCTTGTCACGTTGACCCGGAGCTGCGCCGGCGTCTCATCCGCCGCCTCGGCGAGCGCGCCTGCGCCCGCCACTGTCGCCTTGGCCAATTGCATGGCCAGCGCGGGTGCCAAGCCCTCAGCCTCGCCGGCCTTCGCCAGGCATTCGATCATGTGAAACACATAGGCCGGGCCCGAGCCGGAGACGCCGGTGACGGCGTCCATCTGGTCTTCGCTCTCAAGGCGCACAACTTGGCCGACCGCCGACAAGAGCTCCTCGGCAAGATCGAGATGGCCTGCACCCGCCTCGACATTGCCGATGATTGCCGAGATGCCGCGGCCCACGGCTGCAGGGGTATTGGGCATCGCGCGAATGATCGGGCTCTGGGCGCCAAGCGATTGTTCCAACGAGGAAATCGGCGTTCCGGCAGCGACGGAGATGAACAGCGTCTTGCCGTTGCCCATGGCGGCGATGGTGGGAAGCGCGTCGCCCATCATCTGGGGTTTGACGGCGATGAGGACGATGGCGGGGGTTTTCGGGGGATCGGCATTGATCTGGACCCCGGTCGATTTCAGCCAATCCGAGGGTTTCGGGTCGATGACCCAGACCGATCCGGGCGGCAATCCATCCGTCAGCCAGCCCTGGAGCATGGCCGAACCCATCTTGCCGCAGCCCAACAAAACAAGGCCATTGCGCGCCACATCGTCCATATTCATGGGGTCATCCCTTCGCCTGTTTCCGGTTTGCACAGGTCAGGGATACGCGCGGCGCGGGGGCTGTGCAATGGTGCCGCGCGTGTCCGGTCCCAATGAGAGGCTGGGCGCGCGTCAGGCGCGACCGTAGGCTTCGGCGATGGCGGCTTGAAGAGCCTCGCGCGGGGTGCGGTCTCCCCAGACAACCAATTGAAATGCCGGGTAAAATCGCTCGCAATTGGTGACGGCGGCGCGGATGAGGGTATCCACCTGGTCAGGGCTTACGGCCTGCGCGCCGGTCATCACCAGACCGTAGCGATAAACCATCAGCTTCTGCTCGTCCCAGAAGTTGAAAGCGCCCGCCCAGCATTGGTCGTTCACATCGTTAAGCATTTGATATAACACGGAAAGTTTCTCTTCCGGCGGCTCCATTTCGAAGGTGCAAACCATGCGCAGTGTCTCGTCGAAAGGGGACCAGGCGAGGGTTATGGAGTAGGTGCGCCAGAGGCCTTCGACGGCCATCGCGATCTGATCGTCGCCGATGCGGTCGAAATCCCAGTCGTGATGTTCGGCCAGATGTTCAACGATATCAATGGGATGAAGGTCTTCCTGCATGAACTGCTCGGACAGTGCCATGGCGCCACCTCTTTGAGTTGTAGCGTCAGGGCGTTGCAGCGCCCCAAGCGCTAGGTGCCTGCTCTAAGGACAGGGGAGAATTCCGCCGTGTCCTACCAGATATGGTGCGCGGTTTAAAACAACCTGTAAAGCTATTTGTTGGGGATAAACACAATAAGTTGTGGATGAAATCAGAAGCGCCGCAAGATCGGGCAAGACCCTGCTCAGTCCGGCCCGAGGGGCCGGATTTTGTACGAAACGTCCGGTTTGTACGGCGGTTTTGTACAGATTCCGGCGGGTTGCGGCAGAAATTGGTACAAAACGGTTGCAGAGGTTTTTGGGGGGATGCCGGACGGCCTTTTTGGGGGCGTGCGAGCTGACCCGTGTTCTTCCGCTTTCAGGGTGGCGCAGGCGCCAAAAGCCGAAAGGCCGCGTTTCCGCGGAGTGTGCTCCAGCACCTGAAGCAGACCGACCAAAAGCACTGAATACGGCTTGGTCCAACTTGCCGCTGGCGTTCCCAAACGCGGCATGCAATCTGCGGCTGTGGCACGAGTGAAGGTTTCAAGCATGAACGACCGAGAAACGCTTTTGAAAATCAGGGGATTTCTGACCGCCATAAACGGGCGCATCCTGCAAATATCCAATCGCTAAGCCAACGCCGCGATGGGCGCTGCCGCCAGCACGGTGGCCGGAACCGCTGCGGCCAGTTCGATCACGGGACTTGTTGGATTATTTGGAACAGCGAGCACGGGCACAGCTCTCGCGGGTCTGGCAGGTGCAGCCAAATCGACCGCAACCTTGTATTGGATCGGAAGCATCGTGGGGGGCGGTGTTGCCGCTGGCACGCTCATAACCGGGGTCGGTGCGGTCGGGGCCGGGATCTATGGGGCGAACAAAGTGAAACGTTTCCTGTTTGGGCGACCGCGTCGGGATACTCTTGAGGAGCGGGAGCAAATGATTGTCCTCGCCGTCACCGCCTTGATAAAGGCGATTGATGAGGCGCTTGGCTCTGACAGGGGGGTCACGCAGAAGGAGGTCGCGCTCTTTTCCCGGATCGGCGTGACGCCGGTTCGTGAGGAATTGGAACAGGCGCTTGGTGAAAACACGTTTTCTCAACTCAAGGTCTATAACCGGGTCAGGTTGCGAGGTCATCTTGTCAATCTTGGGTCGCTGCAGGAAAGGTTGGCGACATGAAGCGACTGAGCGCGGGCGTCACGCTTGCTGTCACATTGGGCCAGCTACTTGCTGGTCGTCGCGATGGATGGAGCAAGGATCAGCTGTTGGTGTTGGAGGCGCTGCGTCGCTCCGCCAGCGAACTTGAAGGCGCGGATGAGGAGACACTTGCGGCATATCTGGCTGATTTCTCGCCGGAGCAGATGCGCGGGATCGTATCGAATATCAAAGGCATCTATCACGAACTTCTGGTCACGCGCGCCGAGAATATTGACGGGGATAAGATATCGGCGGTCATGTTCGAAGCGACTAACCATCCCGGCGCTGATATCGAGTTCATGATGGATGGGAATGTCATTCGCGAGGTGCAGCTGAAGGCAGTGCAATCGCGCGCGGATATCCTGGAGGCTCTCGAACGCTATCCCGACACCGATGTCTTCGCCACGTCCGAGGTTGCTGCGCTGCTTGGCGGCGCATTTGGCTCCCGCGTGACGGATTCTGGTTTCAGCAACACCAAGATCACGAATGAAACACGGGAAACGCTGGAGGCCCTGATCGGCGAGGATCTGAGTGAATTCGTCAGCGATGGTCTGCTGACATCATCATTGTTGGGGGGCGCCATTGTCGCGCGTTCGGTGCTTGCAGGCAGTAAGCCATCTGGCACCGATGTCAGGTCTTTCCTTGAGTCGGCCGGGGTTGGCGTTGGCACCGCTTTCGTTACCGATACGCTTCTCGAGTTTCTCTGAGAGGCGGCACGATCCGACCGATATTCGGCCTGCGCACGTTATAACGCCGGCATGCATCGTCATGCTGCAGGCATGGCGCGGCAGTCGCGGCCCGAAGACAGGCGCCTTCTCAAGGCTGCCGTTCAGCACCTGAACGCCGCTATTCTCGCTGACGCATCCAGACGGGCAGTGCCGGCAGAGGGGCGCTGCTACTTCTTTGCCGATTCCAGCGCGTCGAGGCGGGCCTTGAGGGCCTCGTTTTCCTCGCGCGCTTTCTGGGCCATGGCGCGCACGGCGTCGAATTCCTCGCGGGTGACGAAATCACGATCCGCCAGCCAGCGGTCGATCATGGATTTCATCGCCGTCTCGGCCTCGTCGCGCGCACCCTGCGCCACGCCCATGGCGTTGGTCATCAGTTGCGATATATCGTCCAGAACCTTGTTGCGGGTCTGCATGTCATTCTCCGGCAATCTGTTTCACACCTATATGAGCGCGTAACCCCCTCGGGACAAGGATTGACTTCCCCGATCAACCAGAGGCACAGAGACGCACATGCAGGCCATGATCCCCTTCCCGAACATTTCACCCGAGATTTTCTCGGTCAGCCTTTTCGGCATTGAATTCGCGCTGCGCTGGTATGCGCTGGCCTATATCGCGGGCATCGTGATCGGCTGGCGGCTGGTGGTGGCCACCGTGAAGCGCCCGCATCTGTGGACCGATGACAGCCCGCCGATGGATGCGCGCGCGGTCGAGGACCTGCTGACCTGGGTGATCCTGGGGGTGATCCTGGGCGGGCGGCTGGGTTTCGTGATCTTCTATCAGCCGGCCTATTACCTGTCGCACCCGCTCGAGATCCTTCAGGTCTGGCAAGGCGGCATGGCGTTTCATGGCGGGTTGCTGGGCGTGATCGCGGCATGCCTGCTGTTCTCCTGGCGGCGCGGGATTCCGTGGCTGTCGGTGGCGGATGTGCTGTGCATGGCGACGCCTGCGGGGCTGTTGCTGGGGCGGATCGCCAATTTCATCAATGCCGAATTGTGGGGGCGGCCCACGGACCTGCCCTGGGGCGTGGTCTTTCCGCGTGCCGCCGCACAGGATTGCCCCGATGTCGAGGGGCCTTGCGCGCGCCACCCCTCGCAGCTTTATGAAGCCGGGCTCGAGGGGCTGATTCTGGGCGCTGTGCTGCTTTGGCTGGTCTTTGCGCGCGGGGCGCTGAAATTGCCGGGGCTGGCGACCGGCGTGTTCTTTACCGGCTACGGGCTATCACGTTTCGTGGTCGAGTTCGTGCGCCAGGCGGACCCGCAATTCATCACGCCTGACAACCCGATGGGTTACGTGCTGCATGCGGGCGGCATGGGGCTGAGCATGGGGCAGCTTCTGTCGTTGCCGATGGTGGTGCTGGGGCTGGTCTTTATCCTGTGGGCGCGCAGGCATCGGGCATGACGGCCTTGCGCGATATCCTGATCGCGCGCATCCGGGATGGCGGGCCGATGCCGCTGGCGGATTACATGGCCGAATGCCTGATGAACCCCGATCACGGCTATTACGCCACGCGCGACCCGCTGGGCGCGGCGGGGGATTTCACGACCGCACCGGAAATCAGCCAGCTTTTCGGAGAGTTGATGGGCCTTGCGCTGGCGCAGGCCTGGCTGGATCAGGGGGCGCCCGCGCCGTTCACGCTGGCGGAGTGCGGCCCCGGACGGGGCACGCTGATGGCGGACCTGCTGCGCGCGACGCGGGGGGTGCCGGGGTTTCACGCGGCGTTGCGGCTGCACTTGGTCGAGGCCTCGCCCGCGTTGCGGGCGGTGCAGCGCGCCACGATCGGGCGCGATGACATCACATGGCACGAGAGCGCCGACGCGTTGCCCGACGCGCCGCTGTTTCTGATCGCGAACGAGTTTTTCGACGCGCTGCCGATCCGGCAATTCATGCGCGCGGGCGCTGGCGCGGGCTGGTGCGAGCGCTGCGTGGGCGTGCGTGACGGCAAGCTGGTGCTGGAGGCGGGCGCGCCAAGGCCGGTGGCGGCATTGGCGCAGCGGCTGGAGGATACGCGCGAGGGCGATATCGTCGAGCATTGCGCGCCGGGCGAAGCGGTGGCCGGGGCGATCGGCGCGCGCATCGCGGCGCATGGCGGCGCGGCGCTGATCGTGGATTACGGCGGCTGGCGCACGCTGGGCGACACGTTTCAGGCGGTGCGCCGCCACCAGCGCGCCGATCCGCTGGAGGCGCCCGGCATGGCCGATCTGACGGCGCATGTGGATTTCGAGGCGCTGGCAAGGGCGGCGGCCCCGGCCCGGCACACGCGCCTGACGCCGCAGGGTGTGTTCCTTGAGCGGCTGGGCGTGACGGCGCGCGCGCAGGTTCTGGCGAAGGGGCTGGACGGCGAGGCGCTGGAAAACCATGTCGCTGCACATCGGCGCTTGACCCATCCGCAGGAAATGGGGACGCTCTTTCAGGTGCTAGGACTTTACCCTCCCAATGCGGCGCCGCCGCCCGGATGTGACGCATGACGCTGGAAATCATCACCGCCGACAGCCTGTCCCCGTTCCGGCACGGGTTCTTCACACGGCGCGGGGGCGCGTCCTCGGGGGTGTTCTCGGGGCTCAATTGCGGGCCGGGATCGTCCGACCAGTCCGAGATCGTGCGCATCAACCGTGCCCGCGTTGCCGAGGCGATGGGGGTGGCGCCCGACCATCTGCTGACGCTTGACCAGGTGCATTCGGCGGATGTGGTCGCGGTGGATCGCCCGCTGGAGCAGCGACCGCGCGCGGATGCGCTGGTCACGGCCAGTCCGGGTGTGGCGGTGGCCGTGCTGACCGCCGATTGCCAGCCGGTGCTGCTGGCGGATGCGAAGGCGGGCGTGGTGGGCGCGGCCCATGCGGGCTGGCGCGGGGCGCTAGACGGCGTGCTGGAGGCGACGCTGGACGCGATGGAGGATCTGGGCGCGCGGCGCGGCGATATCAGCGCGGTGATCGGCCCCACCATCAGCCAGGGCGCTTATGAGGTCGGCCCCGAGTTCCTTGAGGAGTTCATCGCGGACGATCCCGCCAACACGCGGTTCTTCGCCAATGGCAAGGACGGGCGGTATCTGTTTGACCTGACCGCCTATGGGCTGGAGCGGCTGCGCGCAGCGGGCGTGGGCCAGGCCGAGTGGACGCGCCATTGCACCTATGGAGACCCGGAGCGGTTCTTTTCCTACCGGCGCGCCTGTCATGCGGGCGAGGCCGATTACGGGCGGCTGATATCGGCGATCCGGCTCTGAAATCGGGCAGGACCGGGGCAAACCGGCCCACAATCCCGCCCGATTTGATCCCGTGCAGGCAGGCGAGCGGGAATGGAATGCGGCGGGTTTCGCCTTTTTTCATGGGTTTTCGTCCGTTTTGCGCCCGGCTTGGGGGATGTTCACATTTCACGTCCGGGCAGGCTGAAAAATGCCCACAAAATTCGCATCGACGTCAAATCCCGGCCCCAAAGCGGCGCCATATTGCTGGGAAATGCGGAAACAACCGCCGAGCAGACATGAGGAAAGACAGATGAAGAAGCGTTGGATGAAATCGGTGATCGAAACCAGCCGGCAGACGCTGCCGCCGATGCCCTACGGGCGCAAGGCCCGCCGCGCCGCGCCCGTTCTGCGCAAGCTGCGCAGCGCCTGATCGGCTTGGCGATTCGACGCCTTGGCGCGGCGAATTGTGGCGAACCGGTTCACGCTGGCGGGACAAAGCCATCCCGCCCGCGTCATTTTTTGAAAACATGAAACAATAACCCTGAAAATTTGACAGAAATCAGGCTTTTCGGCGACCTAACGAGCGTAGAAAAAAATTTGTTTGAATTGTCCTTCTGTCGTTGTCGGTGGGGGCCGGCGCGGTTGTGACTACCTCGAAGGTGACACAACATGTCCATCCCCAATACGGCTGCCTCCTTTTCACAGGAACCGCAAACCACGCCCGATTCCGGCGCCAAGGCGCAACCAGTCGCCGCGCGCAAGGCGCGGATGATGCGACGTTACCGCATCCGGTCGCTGCGCGAGGACGGATCGGTGCATGAGACCGAGAATATCGGCCCCGCCATCCCCGCCTTCGAGAAAGCCTTTTCCGCCTTTGCCCGCGGCACGCTGATCAAGACCACGACAGGCCCTGTCGCGGTCGAGGACCTGGAACCGGGGATGATGCTGGCCACCGCCGAGCACGGACCGTCGGAATTGCTGTGGATCGGGTCGATGACGCTGGTGCCCGATGCCCAGGGGCTGGCCCCGCAGGATTGCCGCATCACGCGGATCATGCCGGATTCCTTTGGCATGGAGCGCCCGATGACCAACATGATGGCCGGCCCCGGTTCGCGGCTGCTGACGCGTCCGCCCGCCCTGCGTGACAGTTTCGGCGGCGAGCGCCTGCTGACTCCGGCGCGCGATCTGGCCGATGGCATGAATGTCGTCGAGGTCACGCCGCCCACGTCCGTCGAGGTTTACCACCTGTGCCTGCGCCAACATGCGACGATCACCGCGGGCGGTCTGGATTTCGAGACCTTCCATCCCGGCACCGGGTTCGAGCGCCACATGAGCCCGAACCTGCTGGCGCTGTTCCTGTCGTTCTTTCCCCATATCCGGGAGGCGGGTGATTTCGGCAACCTGTCGCATCTGCGCCTGCCGTTCTCGGGTGCCACGTCGATGGACGCGGCCTGAGCGAGATTCCGGCGCCGCCCGTCAGGCCGACCGGTTGAGACGCTCTTCGAGAATGTCGAAGGGCACGCCGGGTTCGTCCTTGGCGCCGCGAATGACCAGAGATGTCTTGACGCTGGCGACATTGTCGGCGGCGGTCAGTTCCTCGGTCAGGAAGCGCTGAAAGGTGCTGAGATCAGGGGCGACGCATTTGAGGATGAAATCCACCTCGCCATTGAGCATGTGACACTCGCGCACCAGCGGCCAGCTGCGGCAGCGGGCCTCGAAGGCGCTCAGATCGGCCTCGGCCTGGCTTTGCAGGCCGACCATGGCAAAGACCTGCACCTCGAAGCCGAGTTCGCGCGCGTCGACATCGGCATGATAGCCACGGATATAGCCCTGTTCCTCGAGGGTGCGCACCCGGCGCAGGCAGGGCGGCGCCGAGATTCCGACCCGTCGGGCCAGTTCGACATTGGTCATGCGCCCATCGGCCTGAAGTTCGGCCAGAATCTTGCGGTCGATCTCGTCGAGGCGGGTGGCAGCCATGATTCGCTCCAAGCAGTGAATTTGGGAAAGTTATAAACGACCTGCGGGCGCGCGCAATAATGTTTCAAGGTCTGGCAATTTTGTTAGGTCATATTTGTTTAAAGATACGAAACAATCCACACAAGCGCCCGGATTGTATCCGCCAACCGTGGAAATAAGGCGGAATTAAGATTTAAAAATGTCGACTTTCGGATTATTATGTTACCAGAGTGTGCTTTGCCAATTTTCGGTAGGTCTATTTTTTTTCAACTGTTTAATCGGAGGGATAACCATGCCCAACACAATTCTCAAATCAGTGGCGCTTTCCGTCGGCCTTGCCTTTGGCTCGCTGACCGCTGCCAGCGCTGCCACTGTGGATACGGTCCTGTCACTGGTGATCGACGTATCCGGCAGCATTGACGGCGGCGAATACGATCTTCAGATGAAGGGTTACGAGGACGCGTTCCGTGACAGCAGCATTCAGAATGCGATCACCGACACTGACGGTGGTAACCGCAACGGCTCGATCGCGGTCAACCTGATCCAGTTCGGTACATCTGCGTCGGAGCGGCTCGGCTTCTTCGTGATCGACTCGGCTCAGAAGGCAACCGACTTCGCCGATGCAATTGCCGGCGTCACGCGTCACAACAGTACTCGTACGGGTATTGGCGAAGGAATCCAACTGGCGTCTTCGACAATCACCGACTGGCTAAAGGATAACAGCGCGAGCCGCGCGGTTATCGACGTCTCCGGCGATGGGACCAACAACGCAGGGATCGCCCCGTCGACGGCGCGTGACGCCGCGCTTGCCGCCGATGTGGACGCGATCAACGCCATCGCGATCGAGTCGGCCTCGCTGCAAGACTATTTCGACAACAATGTCGTGGGCGGCACCAATTCCTTCAGCCTGTTCGCGTCCGATTTCGATGACTTCGACTCGGCGATCAAGCGCAAGCTGAGGGCCGAAATCACCGGCACCAACCCGATCCCGCTGCCCGCAGGTGCGTGGCTTCTGCTGAGCGGTATTGGTGGGCTGGCAGCACTGCGCCGGCGCAAGAAGGCCTGATACGGCCCTCGGAAAAGCATCAAGGGAAAGGCCCGCCGGGATCACCGCGCGGGCCTTTTTCATGTCTGCCGACGCGACAATCGCGCCGTCCGGCGATGATGGGGTTTCTACCGGCCAGCGGGACGGCTATATGCAGCCTGACCCGCAACACCGGAGATTCCCCATGGCCGAAACCCGTCACACCAAATGCCTGATCATCGGATCGGGGCCTGCAGGCTATACCGCAGGCGTCTATGCCAGCCGCGCGATGCTGGAGCCGATCCTTGTGCAGGGGATCGAGCCGGGCGGGCAGCTGACCACCACGACCGAGGTCGAGAACTGGCCCGGCGACAGCGAGGTGCAGGGGCCGGACCTGATGCTGCGTATGGAGGCCCATGCCAAGGCGATGGGCTGCGAGATCATCGGCGACATCATCACAGATCTGGATGTGCAAAGCCGCCCGTTCGTGGCGAAGGGTGACAGCGGTGCGGTCTATACGGCCGATGCGGTGATCATGGCGACCGGGGCGCGCGCCAGGTGGCTGGGGCTTGACAGCGAAGAGGCGTTCAAGGGCTTTGGTGTCAGCGCCTGCGCGACCTGTGACGGGTTCTTCTATCGCGGCGAGGAGATCGTGGTGATCGGCGGCGGCAACACGGCCGTGGAAGAGGCGCTGTTCCTGACGAATTTCGCATCGAAAGTCACCCTGATCCATCGCCGCGACGAACTGCGGGCAGAACAGATCCTGCAGAACCGCCTGCTCAAGCATCCCAAGATCGAAACCCTGTGGTTTCATGAGCTTGAAGAGGTGCTGGGCGACGAGAACCCCAAGGGCGTCACCGGCGTGCGCGTGAAAAGCAACCGGACCGGCAAGACCACCGAGATCCCCTGCAAGGGCGTGTTCATCGCTATCGGCCACGCCCCCGCCAGCGAGCTGATCAAGGGCAAGGTCGACATGCATCACGGCGATTACGTCAAGGTCGAGCCGGGCAGCACCCGCACCTCGATCCCCGGTATCTTCGCGGCGGGCGATCTGACCGACCACATCTACCGTCAGGCGGTGACCAGCGCGGGCATGGGCTGCATGGCGGCGCTGGATGCCGAGAAATTCATCGCCGAGATGGATGACTGACCAGGCAACAGGGCATTCACCGCATGCCGGACGGGCCGCGCCGGAAGGGGGCGGTGTTTGCGGCAGGCGCCAGATCGTCGCTGAGGCGGCCGTGGCCGGGCCGGTCGTTCATGGTCGCCGAATGGCCCTTCAGAATGGCGGCCTGGCACGAAACCGCATCCCGGCGCCGCCATCGGGGTGGCGCAGGCGCAGTTCCTCGGAATGGAGCATCAGGCGGGGATATTGCGCCGCCGCGCCGGTGGCGTAAAGCGGATCGCCCAGGATGGGGTGCCCCATCGCCAGCATATGCACCCGCAACTGATGGCTGCGCCCGGTGCGCGGCATCAGCCGCACCCGGCTTTCGCCCGCGTTCTGGCGCAGGACCCGCCAGTCGGTGACCGCTTCGCGGCCCGTTTCGTGGCATACTTTCTGGCGCGGGCGGTTGGGCCAATCGACGATCAGCGGCAAATCGACGGTGCCGGACTTGGGCGAAAGCTGCCCCCAGACCCGTGCGACATAGGTCTTTTTCACCTGACGCTTTTCGAATTGCAGCCCCAGGTGGCGTTGCGCATGCGGGCTGAGGCCAAAGACCATCACGCCCGACGTGTCCCTGTCCAGCCGATGCACCAGCAATGCGGTCGGGAAAACCTCCTGCGCGCGCGCCAGCAGGCAATCGGCCAGATGCGCGCCCTTGCCCGGCACGCTCAGGAGGCCCGCGGGCTTGTTCACGACTAGGATCTCGTGATCCTCGTGCAGCACCTCCAGCGGGTCCTGTGGCGGGTTGTATTCGCTTTCCATGCGCCGCCCTCTACACCAGGCCCGCGGCCGGTGCCACACCCTCTGGCACCGCGATGCGTGCTGTGGCAAGACATGGGTCATGCGCATAGATTACGACAGCACCCTGAAAACCATCGCCTCGCTGACCAGCGGCGAAAGCGACGAGATCGCCCTGATGGCCACCGTGGTTTGCGAATTGCATCACGCCGACGACCGATTCGACTGGACGGGTTTTTACCGCGTGACCGAGCCGGGCATGCTCAGGATCGGTCCCTATCAGGGCGGTCATGGCTGTCTGGTGATCCCTTTCGATCGCGGGGTCTGCGGCGCGGCGGCCAGGACGGGCGAGGTGCAGCTGGTCGATGACGTCGATGCCTTTGCGGGCCATATCGCCTGTGCCAGCTCGACCCGCTCCGAGATCGTGCTGCCGGTCCTTGATGCCGAAGGGCAGCTGATCGCTGTGCTCGATATCGACAGCGACCGGCCCGCCGCCTTCGATCAATCCGACGCAGCCGGGCTTGGCCGTATCTTGCAGGATGTCTTCGCGCGGGCATAAGATATTGATATCAAACATGTAATCTCGCCCTGTGGCGAACATGCCAACATTTTCATGAAATTTAATTTGATTTTTTCACGGAATCGCCCCAGCGTGAAATTGCAGCCGATATTTTCATGAGGGCGCGCGCGAGTGACGATACATCAATCCAATCCCGACCGCCCGCCGACCCTTGGCGCGGACCTGCGCACCCTGCGCAAGGCGCGCGGCCTGACCCTGTCGGACATGGCCGAGCGGCTTGATCGCTCCGTCGGCTGGCTCAGCCAGGTCGAGCGCGACCTTTCGGACCCCTCCATCACCGACCTGCGCCACATCGCCGCCGCGCTTGGCGTGCCGGTCTCGATGCTGTTCGGCCAGCCGACAGCCCCGGCCCATGAGGCCGGTCATGTGGTGCGCCAGGGCGCCCGCCGGCGGATCGGCTCGGGCGCGGCGGGGCTGATCGAGGAACTGCTCTCGCCCGACCTGACCGACGATTTCGAGATGGTCCACTGCACCTTCGAACCCCACAGCCGCATCGGCGAAACCGTCACCCGCCCCACGCAGGAGGTGGGTTATCTGCTGTCGGGCAAGCTGGACCTCGAGATCGGGAACGACACCTTTACCATCCATCCTGGCGACAGCTTCCGCATCCGCGAGGAACCCTTCGCCTGGATCAACCCCTATGACGAACCGGCCGTGGCGATCTGGGCGATCGCCCCGCCGGTCTATTGAGGCTGCCATGAGCTGGGATGCCTGGACCGTTTTCGCGCTGTTCTGGGTGATCTTCGTGACCACGCCGGGGCCGAACCACCTCAATTGCATCCGCACCGGCATGGGCCACGGCTTTCACCGCGGACTTTGGTGCGTGGCCGCCATCCTGTTGCAGGCGACGCTGTTCCTGACCCTTTCGGCGGCGGGCATCACCGCCCTGATCGCCACCTCTCCGGCGGCGTTCACCGCCGCGAAACTGCTGGGCGCGGGGGTGCTGATCTGGCTTGGCCTGCGCGGCTGGATCATGGCGAGGCGGCCCATCCGGGCCGAAGAACCCGCGCCCGGCTCGATCTTCTGGCGCGCCTTCATGATTGCCACCATCAACCCCAAAAGCGTCGCAGGCTACCTTGCCGCCTTCAGCCAGTTCGTGCAGCCCGATGTGCCGATCTGGACCCAGATGTGGGTAATCTTCCCGACCGCTCTCTGCATCACCGCGATCAGCTATACCGGCTTCATCGCGCTTGGTGCGGGGCTGGGGCGCGCCGCGCTTGGTGCGGTGTTCAACACCTGGCTGCGGCGCGCGATGGCGTCCTGTTTCATCCTTTACGGCATCGCGCTTGGCAGCGCCACGGCACCGGCGGGAGGTTCCTGATGTATCACGGATCATGCCTCTGCGGGGCCATCGGCCTGACCATCGACGCCCCGCTGAAAGGCCCGATCGCCTGCCATTGCAGGCAGTGCCGCCGCCAATCGGGCCATTATTTCAGCGCCGTGCCCGCCCCCAAATCCGCTCTTCATATCACTGGCAGCGCCAACCTCACGTGGTTTCGCGCCAGCGACATCGCCAGCCGTGGCTTTTGCCAAACCTGCGGCTCGACCCTGTTCTGGCGCCCCGATGACGGCCCCACGATCATGGTGGCCATGGCCGCGCTCGACGCGCCCACCGGGCTGCGCCTCTCGGGTCATTACTGGTGCGATCACAAGGGCGATTACTACGCCATCCCCGACACCCTTCCCCGCTTTGAAGGAGACAGCGCATGATCACCGGAAGATGCCTTTGCGGCGATATCACCTTCACGGTTCACGCAATGCCCCAGGGTGCCTCGGTCTGCCATTGCGGCCAGTGCCGCAAGCAATCGGGGCATCTGTGGGCCTCGGCCTATGCACCGAAGAACAAGGTCGGGATCGACGGCCCGGTGCAGTGGTTCGAAGCCACCCCCGCCGCCAAGCGCGGCTTTTGCCCGCGCTGCGGTGCGTCGCTGTTCTGGACCGCCCATGACGAGGACACGATCAGCTTTGCGCTTGGGGCGCTGGATGAACCCACCGGGCTGACCCTGGAAAAGCACATCTTCACCGCCGACAAGGGCGATTATTACGACATCGCGGACGGCGTGCCGCAAGAACTCTGAACGGAGCACCACACATGTCCGATTTTCCGACAACAGCACGCGTGGTCATCATCGGCGGCGGCGCCGTGGGGGCGTCCTGCCTCTATCACCTCGCAAAGGCGGGCTGGCACGATTGTGTCCTTCTCGAAAAGAACGAACTGACCGCCGGCAGCACATGGCATGCGGCGGGCAACGTCCCCACCTTCTCGACCTCTTGGTCGGTGATGAACATGCAGCGCTACTCGACCGAGCTTTATGCCCGGCTCGGGGCCGAGGTCGACTACCCCATGAACTACCATCAGACCGGCTCGATCCGCCTCGGGCACAGCATCGAGCGGATGCAGGAATTCGAGCGCGCCCGCGGCATGGGGCGCTACCAGGGGATGGATCTCGAAATCCTCGCCGCCGACGAGATCAAGGCCCGCTATCCCTTTATCGAAACCCATGACCTGCAAGGCGCGCTTTATGATCCCGATGATGGCGATATCGACCCCGCGCAGCTGACGCAGGCTTTGGCCAAGGGCGCACGCGATCTGGGCGCGAGGGTGCTGCGGTTCTGCCCCGCCACCGGCATTGACCGCAAGGGGGGCGAATGGATCGTCAAGACCGACAAGGGTGATATCCGCTGCGAACATGTGGTCAATGCCGCGGGCTATTATGCGCAGCGCGTCGGCGAGTGGTTCAAACCCTTCGGCGGGCGGACCGTGCCGATGATGGTGATGAGCCATCAATATCTGTTGACCGATGAAATCCCCGAACTCGAAGCCTGGTCGCGCGAGGCCGGACACAAGCTGCCTCTCCTGCGCGACGTGGACAGCTCCTATTACCTCAGGCAGGAGAAGCACGGGCTCAATCTCGGCCCCTACGAGGGCAATTGCCGCGCCCATTGGATCGACCCCGGCGATCCCATGCCCGAGGATTTCAGCTTTCAGCTCTATCCCGACGATCTCGAGCGCCTGGAATGGCATATCGACGACGCCATCGCGCGGGTGCCGATCCTGGGTACGGCGGGCGTGAACAAGGTGATCAACGGCCCCATCCCCTACGCGCCGGACGGGCTGCCGCTGCTTGGCCCGATGCCCGGCGTTCCGAATGCCTTCGAGGCCTGCGTCTTCACCTTCGGCATCGCCCAGGGCGGCGGCGCGGGCAAGGTGCTGGCCGAATGGATCACCCAAGGCGCAACCGAATGGGACATGTGGGCCTGCGATCCGCGCCGCTTTACCGACTATACCGACCCCGATTACTGCATTGCCAAGGGGATGGAGGTCTATGGCCACGAATACGCCATGCATTTCCCGCGCCATGAATGGCCTGCCGGGCGCGACCGCAAGCTCTCGCCCCTGCATGACAGGATCAAGGCGCTTGGCGGCGTCATGGGCGCCTATAACGGCTGGGAGCGCGCCAACTGGTTCGCCCGGCCCGGCGACGACACATCCCAGGCCGCCACAAGGACCTGGAACCGCGCCGGCCCCTGGGAGCCCCGCATCCGCGAAGAATGCGAAGCGGTGCGCGATGCCTGCGGTATCCTTGACCTGCCGGGATTCTCGCGCTTCAATCTCGAAGGGCCGAATGCCGCCGAATGGCTCGCGTCGCGGATCACCGGCCTCGTGCCGCGCGTCGGGCGCATCGGGCTGGTCTATTTCGCCGATGAGCGCGGGCGGATCCTGACCGAGATGTCGGTGGTGCGCCATCGCGATGACCTTATGACCCTGATCACCGCCGCCGCCGCCGAATGGCACGATT
The DNA here is from genome assembly GCF_026891095.1 of Roseovarius salincola. Lineage (GTDB taxonomy): Bacteria > Pseudomonadota > Alphaproteobacteria > Rhodobacterales > Rhodobacteraceae > Roseovarius > Roseovarius salincola. The sequence goes on along the minus strand of NZ_JAPTNL010000031.1, from coordinate 920 downwards.
ACGACCTGCTCGCCTCGGCGCTTGGCGGGGTCGACGGCGTCACCCTTACCAACCGCACGCGGGATTACATGACCCAGATCCTCGCCGGTCCGGCCTCGCGCGCGCTGCTATCCGATCTCTGCGACGCCGATCTGACACAACCCTGGCTGACCCACCAGGCGACCGAGATCGCCGGGCGTTGGGCACGGCTCGTGCGGGTCTCCTTCACCGGCGAACTGGGCTGGGAAATCCACACGAAAACCGAGGACACCGCCGCCGTCTTCGACGCCGTCTGGCAGGCGGGGCAGGCCCATGGCCTCAAGCCCTTCGGCATGTATGCGCTCGACAGCCTGCGCATGGAAAAGGCCTACCGCGCATGGAAGGGCGATCTGAGCACCGATTACACCATGCTCGAAGCCGGGCTCGAACGGTTCGTGAAATTCGACAAGCCACAGGATTTCCCCGGCAAAACCGCCCTCCTCGCCGAACAGGCGCGCGGCCCGGCCAAACGTTTCGTCACGCTCAAGGTCGAACCCGGCGCCGCCGATGCGCCCTACATGTCCACCATTCGCCATGACGGGCAAATCGTGGGCGAAACCACCAGCGGGGCCTGGGGCTACAGGGTGAACGCCTCGCTCGCCCTCGCCATGATCCGTGCAGATCTCGCCGCGCAAGGCACCGTGCTCGAGATCGACATCTACGGCACGCCCCACAGCGCCACCGTTCAACCCGACGGCCCGCTCTGGGACCCCGCCAATGAACGACTGAAAGCGTGATGCCCCATCCCCGCTTCTTCTGTTTCGAAATATCCCGGGGGGTGGGGGGGGGCCCCCCCCCCCCCCTCTTTTCAAAGCGGAAGGTAGTCGATCATGTCCCCGGCGCGGCGGGGCGGGTCGTCGGCGGGGCGGATCATCAGGGCGTTGGCGCTGGCCAGCACCGAC
>NZ_JAPTNL010000030.1 GCF_026891095.1 Roseovarius salincola | reverse complement strand
GGCATACTGGGACGGTCGCGAAGAGCAAAAAGCAGCATGAAACCTAAACCCGATACACCTTAGAAACGCTGCAAACCTGTCCGAAAAGATGGGACCACTTCATGCCGCCAGTCACTCAGAAAATCCTGGCCGTAGAACGGAAGAGCCAGCGTAAGAGAAGTATGCGACGCGTCGGGCGGTCCGAGATAGCATTGTGTCTAGCTGAGTTCGTCTTGAGCCAGAAACTCCTGCAAGACACGCTTCCGATGCGTTCTTTAGTGCTTCACGGGCCCTTTTGTCTGCAAGTACGAGGTGTACGTGCTTTTGCTGCTCGTCAGTCAATTCAATGTCTAGATGGATTTGTTGCCTTGGCCCAAGACTTCTTAGCAGCTCGCGTTGTATTTCTACTTGCCCGTCCATAAGCAGTGGTTGCAGTCTATTATACTTGAATACCCAGCGTAATACCCCCCATCTGTCATTTCGAGATAGTGGTATTTTACTACTATTTGGGGTCATAGTCGTTCCAACTGACAGAATTCTCTGTTGCGCCACTGGAATGTCAAATCGCGAAACAAGGTCAGAAGCAGCGATGAGCTCTGGGCCGTTGGCAACGATTCCACCGTCCGTGTATCTTTGTTTGTTGAATCGATGAAGCGGGAGGTACATCGGAGCTGCCGCCGACGCCATAGCGATATCTATCAACTTAATTTCTTCTTGAGACTTGTCGTAACTGCGAAATATTACTGGCTTGCCAGATGTCTCGTTTATTGCCGGTACGATTAAGGCCCGATCAAGATCGCCCAGCTTTTTCTCCTTCAGTGTACATGACAAGACTTTGTAGAGCTCATCGCTCTTAAAGCGCGCCCTGAAAAATCCGGGTTTTGTCTTCAGCACGTATCTTGGTGGAAATATTCTCTCGCCATGTTCCTCGAAGAGCTCCAGTAGCTTAGAGATTGGTACACCCGCGGCTAGGGCAACGGCTATGATGGACCCTACGGAAGTACCGCAGATAACGTCAAAGCTTTCACCAAGTGGTCGCGAATCTCCAAGTTGCGTCTTTCTCGCTTCGAGGCCGTTTGCGATCAGGGCTGAAAAGTAGCCGCGGAACCCACCACCGTGAAAACTTAGGACGCTAGCCGACCCGGGTGGCGCATAAAGTGAGCCTACGGACGCAAGCTCAGGCATCTAAGGAATCCAAAGAATTCTGATGTCGATCCCAGCTCCCTCCAGAAGACTTACCATTGCCTGGTTTTCTTCGGTCTTGAGGAGCATAGCTGTTGCGTCATGTGCGCGGATAATCGCCATGTTTTCTGCGTCATAGATATCCAAATGCTCTATGGGTGCTGCTTCCCTAATGTGCCCAAAGGCTTCAATACTCTCACCAGTAAACGGCAAAAGGCGATAGACTGGGGGTGTGACACCAAGACCCGAAGCATCGTCTTCCTCGGCGCCTTTGAGTATTCCTTCAACTCTATTTCGCAGCTTCTTCTGATCTGGCCCCGCCTCCATGCCTAATATCGCGTCTAGCGCTCCAGCCAATGCTGGAGCGCCGAGAGCGACTACTTGATCGATGCCTTTCAACGCTTGCATGGTCGGCAGAGCACTTGCTCCGTCGATGAGCTGTATCGTCTCCGTTACGCCAAGTACTAGCATCCGAGAAACTTCACTATTCTGCGCCACTCAAGAGTGCATGAGCGACTGAACGTCGGTTCTGGTAGGTCTTCCTTCGTGGAGCCACAGAGATTTCGCTCGCTTCTCCCTGATGCGCCAGGTCACGAAAGAGATCGGCGCCAGTTGCAAAGTGAGGCCTAGATAGCTCGGTAAGCACTTTAAGAAGAGCATTCATTTCACTCTCGAGCAACAAAACTGCTCGCTGCTTATCGTGCTCTTTTGCGTTAGCTATGAGCTGTGGTCCCGAAGCTTCGAGCTCTTTGAAGACCTCTCCAACTTTTCGCTTGAGATCAGTTCTTGTCCACTGGTGAACGTCCTTGGATCTCCTGTTGACCAAGAAGGTCCTCATTCGTTTTCCATACTTTTCATTGGCCGCAACGCCTTGATCGTCCGGCCGCAGGTACTGAAGTGCGCGCTCGACTAAAGCAGCGCCGTTGTTCTCCGCGTCTACTTCGTGACTAATCGCTGGCATGGCTTGCTCCATATAGGTCAGCTTCGATAGGCACATATATAGCCCTTAAGTGTGCTCTTGGCAAGCTAAAGGTGCCCATTGCAACCATAATGGTGCTTTTCCTCGACTGCAACCTATATGTTGGGCTTCCAGACGGGTTCGTCGCAGCTTCCCAGTTTTCTAATTCATTGATATCACGATACAAATCCTTAACCACACTTAGTGATGCGGTTCGCATAAGTGCCCTTATGTTAGCTGCAGGCCGTAACCCACCCCACCCCACCCCATGCACGGGTCTTCTTACCGCAACCCCAATCGGCCCGCTCCACTGGACCCGGTTTGAGCCCAAGGGGGAATCCTTATGTCGGCCTTCAATTTGATGGTTCAAACCGTTGGTCTCGGAATGCTGATCTGGTGGCCTTCGATCTCTAGGCCAAATTTCTCATCTCCGATACTGACATCGATTCCGCCGTAATGAAGTTGTCGGTGGTGGTTGGCACAAACCGTCATGATATTCGCTGCATGCAAGGAACCCTTTTCGAGCTTTAACACTGGCATGACGTGATGGGCTTCAACGTAAGGCTCGCCGCTGGGCTTTCTGAACGCGATTGGAGCCCAGCCCAGAGCCTCGCAGATTTGGCATTTGAAACCGTTGAGTTTCTTCACCTTTGCGCCCACAGGCCCGCGTTCGATGTACTGGCTTTGCCGCTGCTTTACCTCAGGCGCGGCATCCTTGTACTTATCCTCGATATTCTGCAGCGCCTTCGCCAGATCGGGCGCATCTTGGGGTTTTGGAAGATCATCGATCCCCATGCCTAGAAGGGCTACAACCGCCCGAAAGTCATCGCCAGAAATCGGAAAGGTGGAGCCCTGAAACCCTTCCAGCAACAGCTTTGACACGCCCGGTGCCTTTTCCTGCAGGGTCTCGATACGCAGCGGGCTATCCAGAAATGTCTTTATGTAGCGAATACCGACGGTCGGCCATCCTGCTTCTCGCTCATTCCCCGGAGACCAGAACTCATCACTCGCGCCAGTAGCTTCGTACGGGTCAGTCAGAACCTGACAGATGGCGTAGATTCCGGGCTCAAGCTGAGGCCGTCCATCCCGTTCTGACTTGCTGCGCCTATCCTGTCCAACTCGGATGATGGCCAGCTGACCAGGCTTGAACTTGTCACGATCAGAGCGGCGAACTCCCCATGAGTCCACCTCAATACCGCGCGCTAGGAATTCATCAATCGCCCATTTTTGCGGATTGCATACGAGCACCCAGAAAGATTCTTCCTCGGCGGGCGCAAGGCCGCTTGCCCATGACTGGATGGCCTCCGGATGTTGTGCCGCCTCGTCCTTCCAGAGCTTCGACGATCCACCGGGCAAAGTGCGCGTCATATGCAGAACACGTTCGAAATCGTCGTCTGACCAAACCCTGCTCTGCGCGGCTTTCTGCATATACTCGCGCGGGAAGTCCCACCCTGGCTCACCCCAGTTCCACGCGCGCGAAAACCACTGCTTCGCCGTCATGCCCAAAGGCGGCAGGCCCAGCCGATAGCACGCGAAATCAAGCCGCGATTGTATGTTGCCATGTGTGCGGCCGAACTTCGCCATGTCCCCGATGCCCATGGCCACTGCTGCCTCGGCATTGCTGTAGGGTGTGATCATCCCAGGCGAGGACGTCCGGCGCGCCTTGAGCCAATCCAATAGCAACTCGGTTCGGGTCTGGGTTGATGCATCTTCATTCGTAGGGGGCTTGGCTGTGGCATTCGGCAACCCTAGCGCCCTACGGGCATACCAAAGGGCCCGCTCTGAGAACTCCTCGGGATGATCGATGATAATCTGCTCATAGGATAGGTCAGCGCGATCCGCATCGCTCAAGACCGTGAAACCTTGGGTTGGCTTTGTCCTTGAGACTGCGGCTTCTGCGGCTCCGATCAGGCCACGGTTTTTCAACTGCTGAAACGTTCGAGACGCAGTCTTGTGGTCTCGCTTCATGAGGCCGACGTATTCGGCAACAGCCAGGACGATCTTCTCTTCGGCTGGTGTCAGGTTGGTCAGGTCGATGCCGGTCTTGTTGGCTACTACCTGTCGCGCAAGTGACCCATAGTGCGCCTTTATCGCCGCTTCTATCTCCGGTGTTATCGCGTCGTTACTGGCAATGTTCGTCTCAAGATTCCGGAGCTTGTCGTAGTTTGGCGTATTTCTAATCCGCTCGATGATTATCTGCTGGTCTATTTCTGCCACGCTTCACTCCCAAAATTCTATATGAAAAATGATCTGATCGTGCCCGCTTGATCAATGTTCCGGTGCCGTCGTTACGACCAGAGCCGTACCAATTCTCGCAGGCAAAATGTCTGCTTCCAAACGGCTCGGGTTTCTACTCTGATCAAATTTCTACAGCAAAATCAATTGATAGAGAAGGCAGGCTCTAGGAAGTTGAGGTTTGCGCACAGCATTAGTGGCAGAAGCAAGGTTTTTGAACACCGCGTGCGCGACGTAAGGTAACGGCACCCCACCCCGGGCACGGGTTCTCTTGCCATGGGCTGGTGGCCCGCTCTCCGTCCCCCGTCTCTGGCAATCTATTTTATGCCATTAGTTTGCAAGTTCCTCAGCGCGGCCTTTAGAAGGCTGGGGTTGCGCCGAACCAATTCGGGAAGACACGATCCTGTGCAGCCCTGAATTGGACCCTCAGCCTTGATCCGCGAAATCCGTCTCTTACAGCGAGCACAAGGCACGTAGAAATTTCTTTCTTCCAGCTGCCGTGCAGTAGCGGCATTGCTCCTGGTGTCGAAGTAACTTGGCCGCCATTGCTCGATTAGATCGCCAGGCACAAATTTCCAAAGGTCACCGTGCGCTTGATTGCGCTCGTCTGGGTTTGCGACATTCGCTCTTTGAAAGAGATTGCTGTGGGGCAAAGCCTGAAGGTGGTCATTCCCGCCAGGCAAGCCCTTGATAGGAAGATCGTCGCCTTCTCGGTCCGATGAGGCAATGTGGGCCAACGAGAGGCCGAACTCTAGATCGTGAAATTCCTTGGAGGCTTGTGCGCCACGCCCAGTCGATTTTAGGGTCACTCTGGCAACGTAGTCATGATCAATTTGTAGGTTGCATTCGATTCGTTCTAGCAAGGGCTGCGCTTTCGGATCGACCTCGACTTTTGCAACACACAACGACCGCCGTGGATCGTTCGGTGATGTCTTGCCGAGCTTCACTGGCTTGGCCACCTCGACAACTGCGAAGCCTTCTCTCGGGTCTACGCAAAACAGCCGGGTGTTTGCGACATTCTGCGTCTCGTTCTCAATCGGCAGTGTCCAACCGGCATCTACAAGGGAGTGGTAAGTTCCCCGACCAGAAGTGTCCGCGACAAGAATCTCAATCGGTTTTGACAGCGTTAGCCGCAGACCATCATTTGCGATCCAGGCCGCGCCCTCGGCAATAATCCGATCACCGTTTTCAAGCCTGGGAACCCTGCCGACGAACCTTTCTGTCAGTCCGTCACGAATTGTGGGCATGTTCACCATGCCGCCAGTAGCAAGGCAAAGCTCGATGTCCTTGTAGGTCAGTTGCGCTTGCTCCAGGATTTCGTCGATACGGGCGAGACCTCGATCGACAATACCCGCACTGAGGTCTTCTAGGTCCGAGCGCGTGACAGAGGCGAGAAGGTTCTTACCGGTGCCGTCAGTTTTGAGGTAGTTTCTTACGATTACATCTTCAGTGTCCGTCTTTGGGTCGGACAAATGGATCTTTAGGATTTCGCACTGGTGCAAGAGCTTGGCCGCCATGCCAGGTTGCTCAAGGGCAGTGATGTCTTCGATACCATGCGCCGTAGCGTGAATTTCCCTCAAGTGGTTTCTCAGCCGTTCGTCAAATTTGTCACCCCCAACTTCATTGTCGCCGAGATTCCTGACCTGCATTATTGCGCCGCCAGTTATGCGACAAAGCGTCAGGTCGAGAGTGCCGCCACCCCAATCGAAAACGAGGATCGACCTCCCCTCCAAGCGCGCCAGTTCGCGTCCAAGGTCAGGCTGGGCGCGGAGATAGGCATATAGGGCCGCTACGGGCTCATGGACAAACTGGACAACACCGACACCGGCTTTTCGTGCCGCCTCGCGGAGCGCTCGGCGTTCCGGTCCTCCGAAATCAACCGGTATCGTGAAGACTGCACGTGCAAGATCTTGCCCAGGAGCGCCGCCACGAGCAGCAGCGGCGTCGGTTTTCAAATGTCTGAGAACCTCAGCGACTGCATCGGTAGGCTCGACAGGGCGACCATCTACAAAAATTGGGCCCTCTCGCCGTAAGGTCATCTTGGGGGAGCGGACAAATCCTGGAGGAGCGCCGCTTTCGGTGATGTCCATGTTTTGTCGTGCCTCACGGCCAACAACTATGTCTGAGCCACGGTACCAAATCACGGATGGATGCGGACGAAGGGTAACCTGATCCACCAGGGCAAGAACTCTTCCACCCACGGCGACCGTAGCGAGACTGTTTGTCGTTCCAAAGTCGACTCCAAAGATCGTCTCACTCATTCCTTCGCCCCTTCTATCGCCGATAGCGCTGCTTTCACTCGTCGAAGTGCGACTCCTGGTGCAGGTGGTTCGATCTCGAGCGCATCAATAGCGTCTTCAAGTAGTGGGCCCAGTCGTTCTCCAAGTAGCACCCTCTGCTCAGCCTTGGTCTCCGTCAGATCATGACCCCAATGTTGGCGTTCAGCGGCGAGCGTTTGGTCAAGCTTTGCGATGGTCGCCTCTTGCTCTGCAATCGTATTTCTCGCGTTTTTCAAGTCGGCGTGGAGCTGCTCAACTTGGTCTCGAGAACTATCAAGCCGGTGGCGCAGGTCGGTGCCAATGTTCCTCTCGTGATTTCGTTCTTCTTCGGCAGCCTTAACTATCTGGTCGCCAAGACCTACCATTGCCACGGCGAGTCGCAATTCTGCGCCCTTGCCCTTTTGAACGGCCCGTTGTGCCAGCCGCGAGGCTGACTTCAAATCCGAGAAGAAAATGGACTGGAGTTGCTCAGCAATCTGCCAAGCCTTGAGCGAGCGGTTTTCCACCAGCCAGCAAATGGTTATCCTGAGCAATGTTTCCGCCCGTTTCTTATCCTCCTTCTGATCTGAGCGGAGAGCTGGCGAGAGTTCTCTTAAGACTGACTTGAAGATGCGTGATGCATCGTGGTCCTGTGGGTCAAAGGCTTCTCCGAGATGCTCCTTTAGTCGGAATTGGGCAGCGCCCCAAATCCATGTATCGACGGCATCTGGCAGAACCGATTGCGACATCAATGCCCAGAAGCGCTCACAGTCCGGGTCATGCTTGGACATCATATTTCCGGTTGCCTCCCGATCGGAAGACAGGAAACGCTTTACTTTATTCTTTCGAAGAACCTTGAAAAATGCAGAGGGGCTGGCTCGTGTCTCTTCGAAGTATCCGGTCAACGTCGGCTGAACCTCAAACTCCGGAACGGGCTCGCCCTCAGATGCTCCCCCGTCTACCACACTTGATGTCGTTTCTCTTTTCAGCGCGTTAGCTTTGGGCGTTTCTATATCATCGGTCACGTTGATACTTGCTCCAGATATTTGCTGGCCCATCGGCTAAAGGGGTAGACTTCCGCGATCTGCATCAGCGGCTCCAATGCACTCTTTTTTGAGTCCAACCTCCATGCCGATGCAGCCCAGATGGCGAATGCCTTTTGGTGATCGCTTACATCAAGAAACTCTGATTTTGCGAGCCCCCGGCACTCATCCTCGAGAATCGGGCTCCAACGCGGTTGTGCTGCGAGGTGTATTGCCAATTCGAGCATTCTTCCGGTGCCATGATCGACCGGGCAGACCGCGCGCCGATCTGCGTCTGTGAACTCAATCGGGAAAGCGGCTGAACTGGGATCAAGTAGTATCGCCGTCGCCAAATCGAGCTCCCAGTATCCGGTTCGTCGCTCGCCCAATCTGAAATCATTCATCGAAAAACTTATGATACTCGCAATAAGGCGGGCGAGTGGACGCTGAATGTCCTTAAGTACCTCTAAAGCCCCACCGTACAGCTCGCGATATCGAGAAAGTGGCGTAGTGAGCCTTTCGTCTTCAGGCCGCTCTTTAAGAAGAATCCCCAGGCAATAGTCGGCAAGACCAGACGCGTAGTCTCTACCAAGACCCTGTGTCCTCTGGTCTGAGAGAAACCTGCTAATCGCTTCGCGTGAGATTGCGCTTGTCACCAGAGCTTCCGTAAACGCTTTTTCGACATCTTTAAGGGCGTTTCGGTCAGCAATGCGGAAGGAGAACTTGTAGCGAGTTATAACCGGAGCCGTGTTTTTCTCAGCAGCATTAACCAGCTCCAAATTGATCTCGGCTTGGGCTGAGTTGGTCATAAGGTCCTTAAGTTCCCCAGGCGAAAGCTCACGCAGTCTCGTGCCGTCTATGCGTACCTGTGCAAAACTGGTGTTGACTATCGCAATGTCAGAAATGTCGAGAGCTGTGCGGACAAAGCCATGCGCTGTCGGCTCCACGCCGCGCAATGTAATCAAAGGCCGTTCGACGCGATGTTGAGAATAGACATGGTCATGGAATTCGGACTGTATCGTGAAGACTGATGCGCAGAACGGGCAGGAAAAGGTCGGCCCTTTCGGGAGCGATGGATCGGGAGTGCGTTCAGTGCCCTCGTAGAAGGCATCAAGATCACCTTCTCGGATCCAACCAACAGTCGGCATATTGACCTCTCAATTCGCGACACTCCTTGGCGCTGGTCGTCTGGGCGCTGGTCGAGCTCTTGCAGCTTCATAATTGAACCTTTGTCTGATAAAACGTAACAGTTCGCATATCCGCTAACAAGCGGATTGACAGGGGGGTTCTAGCGATGGATCAGTCATGTCTCCCAGCAGTATGACGTTTGGCCAAGCAATATCAACGGCTCGCAAGTCACTCGGGCTCAGCCAGAAGATGCTGGCAGGGCTCGTGATGAAGGAAGAGGGCGGAGGATCTATATCGCCGCAGTATCTTAATGACATCGAGCACGATCGACGCAGTCCCAGCTCGGGGCATTTGATCCGCCAATTCTCCAGCATTGTGAACCTGCCAGAGGACTATCTCTTCGCACTCGCTGGTCGCCTACCTGACGATCTACGACTGAATGCGACCGACCCGGAAAAGGTCGTCAAGGCCTTCGCTGATTTGAGGAGAGCCTTAAAGCAGTGAAGCCCATTAACAAGGCGAACTTTCACTCCAACTTGGCCCGGGTTGAACCGATGTATGCTCCAAAAGATCAATTACTCGGTATCTGACGTCAGCGCCTATGGGACAGATTTGAGGTTTTCGTAACGGAGATGCGGTCATCGGGCCGATTCGCCACCATTATTGTGGTGGTTTTCGGGAAAGAGGAGATGACCATGACGTATTACATAGGGCTTGATGTTTCAGTTGAGAGTACGGCCGTGTGCGTGATCGACGCAGATGGTTGCGTCAAGAAAGAGTTTTCTGCGCGGAGTCATCCTGAGGATCTCGCAAATGCGCTGGATCCGTTTTCTGATGAGATTGCTGGGATCGGTCTCGAAGCTGGGCCCATGTCGGGCTTCCTTGTTGAGGGTCTCAAGCAGAGAGGCTTGCACAGCGTTCTGATGGAGACGCGCAGGGTTCATGCCGCTTTATCCGCCATTCCGGTCAAGACGGATCGGCGGGATGCCCGTGGCATCGCCGAGCTTCTTCGAATGGGCTGGTTTCAGCCTGTGCATTTGAAGACCCCTCGGGCATTACTTCCTGCCCGGAGATCTCGAGCGCCAGATCGGTGCCTTCGTCGAATATTACAACAACCAGCGCTACCACGAGAGCCTTGGAAACCTGACGCCCGCCGACGTCTACTTCGGGCGCGCAGAGCAGATCCTGAAACAGCGAGAGGAGATCAAACGGAAAACCATGCTCATCCGGCGCTTACGCCATCAAACCGAACACGCATAGCCCACGCAGAGCAACTCAGCGATGCGATCCGCTTCGAACAGCTCATCCGCAATCATACTAGCAACGCGGCAGCCCATCGACTTCCCGCCTATGATCAGCGGGCCATCGACATGGAGCGTGTCGATTGTGGCTAGGTACTCTGAGTCCAGTTTTTCGGCGCGTGGCAAGCACCGTTGAAATTGCTCGACATGGCTACCAACCGTCCTTGGCTATTGAAAGTGGTAGTCCTCCAATCCCTAGAACCGCGTTCATGGACGGACCATTCGAAGACATCTCCGCTCTCATTTGGTCCCGAGTCTCAATTGGAAATATGAACCAATCAGCAAGGCCTTGCTTATTCCACAATTTTCCCGCATTTTCTCAGTACTGCCAAGTTGTCGAGGCTCCTATGGATAGTGATATTCTCACCTTGAGAGAAGTGGCTGCCTATCTCAAGATCAAAGAGAAAACTGCTTATCGACTTGCAGCAGAAGGAAAGATTCCAGGTTTTAAGGTTGGCGGATCGTGGCGGTTCCGTCAGAGGGATATTGAGAGCTGGATAAAAACGCAAAGCTCTCGGATCGAACCATGTGAGGATGAGAGATAGAAGATTGAGGGTAGTAGATCAGGTGATCCACGACAGCGATGCTGAGCTCCGCGATATTATCAGACTGAGAATGGCCGTTGGGCGGCTTGGCGAGAAGGACCATGGCGACTGGTGGCCTTCGCTCTGGTTTACATCCAACGCAGTGGCTTTTTTGACGCCAGTTTACGGTGCGCGAACTGATGCAGCGCGTTATCAAGGGGTGATTGAAGCTGCGCGCGTCGTACACGACAACCGGATCGGTGTCGGCCAAGCCTTCCACCTATTCCGATTGCCTGAGGCGTTGGAGCGGCGTTTGCACGACGCCGTCGTGCGAGATGAGGCGTGGAGCAAAACTGGCAATATCCCAAGTGAATCCGATGCAGAAGAGCTGCTCTCTGAACTTGCTGAACCGGTCGAGGCTAACGAGGGACCAGTTAGAGTTGGCAGTGCGGCGGACTTAGAATCTTCCTCCTGGGTCAAGGTTCTCGCTGGGCACTACATCACGGCCTTCAGAAGTTCTCAGCAGGTCTTCCCATACTTCACGGTGAACGCGTGACGGAGCAGGTTTACACAACAAAGCTTCAAGCCGGTCTTGGTCTGATTCCTGAGACAGAGAAACTACTCGATATGTGGGAACCTGGAATGGACAATTCAGCACTTCTGGATCGTGCTCTTGATTCTGGTGATTTCCCAACAATGACAGCACGCCGTTTGAGGAACGTTGTGTCGGAGGGATTTGCACCAAGATATCTGGTCCAGGATGGTGCTCCAGCCTCCGCTCTGAAGTCGATGCGTGAAGCGATGTCAGATAAGGACCGCAAGCAGCTTTTCCTTCTCTTTACTTGTCGCTCCAACCGGGTTCTCGCCGACTTCATACGTGAGGTTTACTGGCCTCAATACGCAGCAGGCAGCACATCGCTCACGAAGAGCGATGCGCTCAATTTTGTGAATGACGCCGTTGCAGAAGGTAAGACAACAACAGCGTGGTCAGACTCCACGCGGACACGGGTTTCAAGTTATATCTTGGGGGCTTGCGCAGATTTTAGGTTGCTTGGTGCGATGGCAGCAGGAGGCCGAAAAATTGAGACATTTGGTCCAACTACCTTCGTTACAGGCTTTCTTGCATATGAACTTCATTTCCGTGGTTTGGGTGATAATGCGATGCTCAACCACGAAGACTGGGGGCTCTTCGGCCTTGACCCCGATGATGTGCTTGCGGAGCTAAAACAGATCGCAATGCGCGGCGAAATCATCGTTCAATCGGCTGCAGGGCTCGTACAGATTTCCTGGAAACACAAGAATATGGAGGAGTTGGCCGATGCCGTCGCTGACAGCTGACTTCGATGAACTCGTGCGCCGCATCCAGGCTGGTCGTGAGTTCTCGCACGCCAGTTTCGAACCAATTTATTATCTTGTGTTTCATCCAAGAGAAATTCTTGAGGTGAAGCGGCAGATGCCTGCTTGGACAGCCCGCCTAAAAAACGCGGGTTGGCATGTGACAACATTTTCAGTTGCGGAGCACATTAGAGACATTTTCCAGTCCGCTCCGATGCGGAAGATTTGGTTGGCGGCAGATGCGAAGGCACCGCTTGACTGGGGAAAAACGAACAAGAGCCTTGCGAACGCGCTTACCGGGCGTGACCAATTACAAAACCGGCTCGAAGAGGCGATATCGGCACAAAAAGATGATCCGAACGCAATTGTTTTGGTTACTGATCTTGAAGCCCTCCATCCTTATCTTCGAATTGGGGCAATAGAGGCTCAACTGCAGGGCAAGTTCCATATTCCAACGGTCTTCTTCTACCCAGGCATAAGAACCGGAAAAACGCGTTTGCGCTTCCTTGGTTTCTATCCAGAGGACGGCAACTATAGGTCAGTCCACGTGGGTGGATGATATAACTGCAAGAGCAGGAAGAAATAACGAAGATGACGACGATAAGAACTCTATTTGATCCGCAGAAGGGCCTTCAGCGCTCCATTGAAAAAGTGATTTCATACCAGGCATCGCAAGAGGACCGGCTCAAGTCAGAGATATCAGAATATATCGTCACCGATAGTATCGATGAACAGCTCGAGAAGCTCTTGGACAACATCCAAGCGGCGCTCGAGAGTGGCGGCGGTCATGAGGTCGGAGTTTGGGTTTCCGGCTTTTACGGCTCAGGAAAGAGCTCTTTCACAAAGTATCTAGGCCTTGCGCTAGATGACACTGTCAAAGTGGATGGGCAACCGTTTGTCCGGCATTTGAGTGACCGACTACGGCGCCCGCAGACCAAAGCCCTCCTAGACGCGGTAAATAGGCGATTGTCAGCCGCTGTAATCATGCTCGATCTCGCAAGTCAGCAGATTGCAGGCGCAACTCTCGCCGAAGTTTCGACAGTTCTTTATTACAAAGTTCTGCAGCAACTTGGTTATTCAAGAAACATGAAAGTGGCTGCACTTGAGCGTAAGCTCAAAAAGGACGCACGCTACGAGGAGTTCATCAAGCTCTTCCAGGATGAAACAGGCGAACCCTGGGCAGATTACCAGAATGATGAGTTGGTGGTCGATAGCCTGCTTCCCAACATTGCTCACCAGATGTATCCGAACCTGTTCAAAAACGATCAGGCATTCTCAGCCGCAAATAGCGAAACGATCTATCTCATGGACGATCGCGTCAGAGAGATGATTGACGTTGTTCGTGACGAAACGGGTAAAGAGAACATTGTCTTCGTAATTGATGAAATCGGCCAATACGTTGGAAGCCAGCAATCCAAAATTCTTGATCTTCAAGGCTTAGCCGAGAACATCAAAAACATCGGGCAGGGCAAGGTTTGGATACTCGGCACTGCACAGCAAACGCTGACCGAGGACGATCCCCACACTGCAATAAATTCTCCAGAGCTTTTTAAGCTGAAAGACCGTTTTCCGATCTCTGTTGAGTTGGAATCCAGTGATATTAAAGAAATCTGTTTCCGCAGGCTGCTTGGCAAATCGGCTGAAGGCGAAAACGTACTTAGCAAGCTTTTTGAGGAAAATGGCCAGGCATTGCGCTCAAACACGAAGCTTACAGGCGCAAAATACTATGATGATGGATTTGATAAGACGAGCTTCACGAACCTATATCCGTTTTTGCCCGCACATTTCGAGATTCTGCTTCGATTGCTGGGCGCTCTAGCCAAGTCGACGGGTGGTGTGGGGCTGCGTTCTGCTATCAAGGTCCTTCAGGACATCCTGGTGGAAGGTGCTGGCGATCAGCCTCCAGTCGCCGATCAGGTCCTCGGGTGGCTCGCAACGACCGTTACACTCTACGATTCTTTGAACACAGATATCCGGCGCGCTTTCCCCTCATTGCATGGCGCAGTCGACAAAGTCGTTGTCCAATTCCCAGATGACACTCTGACGCAAAATGTCGCAAAGACAATCGCGGTGCTTCAAATCCTCTCAAACATGCCTGTTACAACTGAGAACATAGCGGCTCTCATGCATCCTTCGGTTTCTTCGTCTTCCATTAAAGACGAGGTGAATTCGTCCATCGAGAAGATGCTTGGCAACGCCTTCGTTCCACTTGGTGAGAAGGATGGAAGCCTCCGGTTCTTCAGTGAAAAGCTCAATGACGTAGAGCAAGAGCGAGCACAACTTGCGCTCAGAAGTTCAGACGTTCAACGCATCTTCAGCAATGCTCTCCGCGATACGTTGACGCCTGCACCCGCGACTCGATTGCATGGAAACCGTGCGGTGACTTCAGGTGTGAAGAGTATCTCCGGTGGGCGGAGTGTTTCTCTGGCCGGTGACCGCGAAACGATACAGACCGCCATCGTCCTTGCCGATGCCGCAGAATACGAGACTGAGCGCACGAAACTTCTTGATGAGTCGCGGCAGCGAAGCGCGGAGAACACAATCTTTATGTTAGGTCGGTCTCCCGAAGACGCGATGGAGACAGCGGGTGAAGTCTACCGCTGCAACCGCATCGTTGAGATCTACCGCAATGACCCCGATCAAGAGGTCAAGGAATACTGCGCAAGCCAAACGGATCGCGCCGCTCGCCTCTGCAACGACCTTGCGCAAATCATTGCCCGTAGTTTGGCCCGGGGCTCCTTTGTTTTTCGCGGCGCAGTTACCGCAGTTGAGAGTATGGATCAAAATCTAGCATCTGCATGCCGCAAATACCTAAGCGACGTCGCCGAGCAAGTTTATGCTCGTCACACTGAAGCCCCGGAGCGGGTGGAAACTGCGCTGCCTGAAAAGTTCCTGCGCGCTGCTAATGCCAACCTCAAATCGATTACATCGCAGATTGACCCTATGGGGCTGGTGCAACTCACAGGCGGGACCCCATCGATACAAACGGATTACAAGGCGTTGGTTAGTATACGCGACCAAATTGAGCGCAACGGTCTCATAGAAGGGAAGCGACTTCTCGAAACATTTGCCGATGCGCCATTTGGCTGGTCTCAAGACACAACACGGTATCTAATCAGCGCGCTGCTTGTAGGCGGGGAGATTAAGCTGAAAGTTGCTGGACGCGAAGTTACCGTCAATGGCCAGCAAGCGATCGAAGCGCTGAAGACGAACAATAGCTTTAGGTCGGTTGGGGTTTCGTTGAGAGACGATCGCCCTTCAATGGATGTACTTGCAAAGGCGGCAGAGCGCCTGACCGATCTATCAGGTGACGCCGTCGTCCCGCTCGAAGAAAACATCAGCAAGTCGTCACAAACATTACTGCCGGAATTTCAGCATCGATACGCGTCGCTGGGGGAGAAGCTTGCAAACCTCAAGCTGCCTGGCTCCGACACGATGGCGTCTTTGAACCGACAGATTGCCGATTTGCTGCTCACAGATTGCTCGGACGCGCCACAAGTTTTTGGAGCAGAGAGCTCCACTCTGTATGATGAATTGAAATGGGCGCAGAATGTTAGATTGGCTTTTGACCAGAAGCTCGACCGTACCGTTCAACGTGTGCGCTATCTGCAACATGAGCTGGGCTCGCTACCCAAGACAGGCGCGCCGGGAGAATTGGTCAAAGCTGTTGACGACGACATGGAAGCCATCAATGACAGGCTTTCGCAGCGGAGTTTCTTCGACCATGCGGCTGATATCTCGACGAAATGCTCACACATCGAGACCTGCGTCGCGAATACTGTCCGAACAATGGCAAGCGCCCAAGCGGGCCTCATAACGGACGCCGCAACCGATCTGTCCCGCATCCCGGAATGGATTGAATTCACACCTGAGGAGCAGCAGCAGGTTCTTGCGGAGTTGCAAGAGCTTTCTGTCAAAGTCGAAGAAGACATCGCTGGGCTCAAGTCTTTGCTCTCTTCACAGTTCGATATCAGTACTACCATCCAAGAGCTTAAGCGCCGCATAGTTGAAGAAGGCCGGGATCGTCGTAATCCACCAGAACCAAAACCAGGCAAGAAAGCAGAGCCACGTCCTCGTCAAGCGCTAAAGGTTCCTGCAAAGATAGCAACGACTGAAGAACTGGACCAACTCATCCAGCGCCTCCAAGACCTGCGCAGTGACGCTCCATACTATGAGTTCGACGTCGAGATCGGCGAGGAATGACATATGGCGTTCGATAACGATACAAGAGGAAAGCTTCAGAGATTTGTCACGGAAATCCGTGCGCTTCTGACAGAAGATTTCACACGACAACTTCAACAGACCTATGGCATGGACCCAACCAGCGGGGAAGTCGCATCCATCGAAAGTCTCAAGCATCTCGACGACGAGCGCTTGGAGACTGCGCAAATCTTGCGCGATATTATGGATCACTACTTGGCCTCCGAGGCCACCAAAAACGAAAAGCAGACAAGAGCATCTGTGCTTCGACGCATTGCCCGTGAGCAGGCATTCACAATTCTAAATCGCCTAGCAGCACTCCGCATGATGGAGGCGCGCGGTATACTGCTGGAATCGATCTCTCACGGGACGCAGTCGCAGGCTTTTCGACTCTACCAACAGGTGGCGAATGGTTCGCTAGGAGATACGGGCGAAACCTACAATCACTTCCTGCACAGTCTATTCGATCTCTTCGCAGCAGATTTGCCGTCCCTTTTTGACCGCTACAGCCCCCAGAGCCGCCTGTTTCCAAGAGAAGTAACACTGATGAAGGCACTCGACCTCATTAATGGCAGTGATGTCGAACCTCTCTGGGCCGAGGATGAGACGATCGGCTGGATCTACCAGTACTTCAACTCGAAGGAAGAGCGCAAAGCGATGCGCGATGCGTCCCAGGCGCCGCGCAACAGCCGTGAGCTGGCGGTGCGCAACCAGTTCTTCACTCCGCGCTATGTGGTGGAGTTCCTGGTCGACAACACGCTGGGACGGCTCTGGTTCAACTGGACGGGCGGGCAGACCGGCCTGCGCGACCGCTGCCAATACCTGCTGGTGAAACCGGATGAGCAGCCCGAACCCGCCACACGCCTGCGCGACCCGCGCACGATCAAGCTGCTCGATCCGGCCTGCGGGTCGATGCATTTCGGGCTCTACGCTTTTGATCTGTTCCTGGAGATCTATCGCGAGGCATGGGCGTGGGAGCAGACCCATGGCCCCGGCTGCCTGGATTCTGAGATCGGCGGCGGTGCTGACCTGAAACCGCTCAGTCAGACTTATGCTGACCAGGACGCGTTCCTGCACGACGTGCCGCGGCTGATCATCGAACACAACATCTATGGCGTCGATATCGACCCGCGCGCGGCGCAGATCGCATCGCTGGCGCTTTGGCTGCGGGCGCAGCGGGCCTGGCACGAGGCGGGCGTGAAGGCCAAGGACCGGCCCCAGGTCGGGCGTGGGCATGTGGTGGCGGCCATAGCACCCCCGGCAGAGGTGGACCTGCGCAAGCGGTTCATGGAAGAGCTCGATCCCCTGGACGCAGAGCTGTTCGAGAAGACGCTGTTCCTGCTCAAGGGCCTGCCAGAGCTTGGGGTGCTGTTGCAGGTCGAAAAGGAACTGCCTGCCCTCGTGCGCGCCGTGTTTGGCGAGCATGGCGACCTCTTCCGCAAAGAGGATATGGCCCAATGGCAAAAGGCTGAGGCGCGTTTGCAGGAAGCGCTTAGCGAATTTGCGCGCGCAGCGCGGTCCACCTATCAGGGGCGGCTTTTTGCAGAGGATGCGCTTCAGGGCCTGCGGATGATCGACCACTGCCGCGAAGTCTTCGACGTGGTGGTCATGAACCCGCCATTTGGCGAACCTTCGCGAATGACAAAAGCCTATCTCGAAGAAGCGCTTCCGCGATCGAAAGGGAACATACTTACTCACTTCGTCGACCGCGCGGCCGAACTGTGCCGCACCGGGGGACGGGTCGGGGCCATTGTTAGCCGCACATGTTTCTACCTACAAAGTTTTTCGAAGTTCAGAAAGTCGGTGCTCAATGAAGACCTAACTGTCGAAAGCTTCGTTGACTTAGGTCAAGGCGTTCTTGATGCGATGGTAGAGACCGCTGCAATAACGTGGGAACGCGGGAATTCTGATAAAGAAGCCATTTTCTTCAGAGAATTAAATAGCGAAGACAAAAATAGCGGTATCGTTAGATCTATAGAACAAGTTCGACACGGGGTTCCTGGGAAGAACTACTTCATTCGCAAACCGTCCGATTTCTTAGTATTCGAGGACGCGCCGTATATTTACTGGATCAACAGCACTGTGGCCCGCAAGATTTCTGAAAAGGCTGCAATTGATCCACTCGCTTGCTCGATTAAAGTTGGACTTCAAACTGGCAATGACTTTCGATTTCTCAGACTTTGGTGGGAGGTCCAGCCGGGCGAGTTGGTTGTTCCAGACAGAGATGCTGCTGCGTCAGAATTGCAGTTGCAGTGCTTGTCTTCAAGCAAGCAATCACGATGGGCTTGGTACTCCAAAACAGAGTCTGCTTCCCCAATACTTTCATCAATTCACGCCTGCGTGAATTGGCATCATGAAGGACGTGAGATTAAGGCGTTTCACACTGGAAGAGGAGATTCTCCTTCAAGATATGTTCGCTCTGAAGGTTTCTACTTCCTTCCATCTTTTAGCTATATGTTGCGGTCGAGCCGACTGGTCCCATATCTTGTTCCCAAAGGCATCATTCCAACAGCCGGCAGGAGCCAAGTTTATCCGAACCCCGGTAACGAAATCTGGTTGGCTGCCCTGCTATCGTCGAACTTGGCCACTGCTGTGGCTCGTTTTCGGGGAGAGGCCTTTTGGCAACCTAAGTTCCAAAACTCGATGGTTTCCGCAATTCCGTTCATTGAGCCCGATGACAGCGACCTCAAAGACGCAGCTTCGGTTATTTCGATAGTTCGCGCGCGAATGGTTGAACGGTTTCAACGAGATGAGACCGAGATTCAGTTCTTGTCGCCCGAGATTTGTGACACTCCAACAACTGTTGAACGATTTGATAGAAAGTCGATCCTTGGGGTCGATCTTGATGAACGCATCGCCGAACTGTGCAGTCTAACGCCCCTTGAGTTTCAAGCATTGCAGCGTGATCACGATGAGGCACTTGGATGGTCAAGTGCAAGCGATGGGGATGACAACGACGTTTCTGAGGACGCTGACGATAGCGAAGACGACGATGGCGCCGACGCGATCGACCAAACCGACAGTCTGCTCAGCTGGGCCACTGGCGTCGCGTTCGGCCGTTTCGACTGGCGCTTGGCCACGGGTGAACGCGAAGCCCCGCCCGAGCCGGACCCCTTTGACCCGCTGCCCGCGCAAAGCCCCGGCATGCTGCCCGATGATGCAGAGCCGTTCCATGCCCATTCCGGCATCTTGGTGGACGACCAAGGGCATCCGCATGACCTCGCCCGCCTGATCGAGGAAGTGCTCGCCCGCGTCGACGCCCCAGTGCCCGCAGATGTGCGCCGCTGGCTGCAACGCGATTTCTTTCCCCTGCACCTGAAGCAGTACAGCAAGAGCCGCCGCAAGGCCCCGATCTACTGGCCGCTCTCGACCAGTTCGGGCAGCTACACGCTCTGGCTCTACTACCCTAGCCTGACCGACCAGACCCTCTTCACCGCCGTCAATGACTTCATCGAGCCAAAGCTGAAAGAGGTCGGCCAGGATGTCTCCACCTTGCGGAACAAGGGCAGCGGTCGCTCCGCGGCGGAAGAAAAAAGCCTCGAAAAGCTGCAGTCAGTTGAATCGGAACTGACTGAATTGCGTGAAACCTTACTTGAGATTGCACCCACCTATCGCCCAAACCACGACGACGGCGTTCAGATCACAGCTGCACCACTTTGGCGGCTGTTCCGCCATAAGCCTTGGCAGAAGGTCCTTAATGCGACTTGGGAGAAACTAGAAAAGGGCGACTACGACTGGGCGCACCTGTCCATGGCTTATTGGCCCGACCGCGTTCGCGAGAAGTGCAAGACCGATAAGTCATTGGCGATCGCTCATGACTTGGAGGGCCTATACGAAGAGCGAGAAGCCCGAGGTGCCACATGAGCTTGGCTTCCTTCATTCGGGAAACCGTTCTACGCCCCCGCCTGAAAAAGTCAGGATGTCTTGTCGTATATGACCCGGCGCGACTCTACCAAGACGTTGTCGCTGATCTTTCAAACGAGCGTACGGCTGTCGTGGATACCAGTGAACGTGGGATTGAAAGCCGCGAACAGGCCCTTGAGAATTTTGTCTCTCTTGCACGTCCTGGCGATAAAGGGCCGACAGAACTAGTCATCTATGTTCCAACCAATCCGCCGAAGACTGACCATGACCGCGTCATCGATCCTTATGCGGTCTACGCAGCAAGTGGTGCGATGTTTCCCGACGGAGATGGCGATGAATACATAAGCCTCTGCATGAAGGCGAAGCCTGATCACGCCAGCGAAATCCGGCGATTGTTTCAGGACGATCCAAGACCCTCATTCGAACTCGTCGATAATATTGGTGGTGGGGTGGGTTACCCCACACTTAGGACGCTCCTTCGCGTCGACTCCGCCCGCAACGTTCTTCTTGCATTCCTAGCCCCTTCAGAGCAGCAGAAGTGCCGTCTCAAAGAAAATGAAGCCTGGGTGAGTGAAGCCAAGGCGCTTTTCCGATCTTCGCTGGGCTTGAAGCTCGTAACCAAGGGCAAGAGCTGGTCTGCCGTTGCCGATGAGCTTTGGCGTTTTGTCCTTTTCAGCGAGTTCGTTCTCGATCTTCCTGATGAGTTGCCGGCATCTCTAGTGGACGTTCCGCACGCGGATACAGGCGCAGATGCATTGGTCGCCGACCTGTGCGAAACGCTACGAAATGATAACCGGACACGACTGACGTATATCGATCGGGCAGAACAGATTGAACGCGCACTCGATCTCCCCGCCGCATGTGCCGAGATCAAAGACCTTGGAAAGCTCGATACTTTTCCCTTTGAAGAGCGGACTTTCTTACAAGTTGCAGTCGATGCGCTAAAAGATGATCGCCTGGATGAGGTTCGAACTGTTGTCGATAGGCACAAACATTCGGTTTGGCTGGGCCAAGGGGAGAGCCAATCGCAGTGGGGACTAGTCAGTGCCGCTCTTCAACTGGTGTCTGCTTGCGAAGACGCTGATCGAAACCTTTCTGGAAATACAGGCAGCCTTGATGCACTCATCGATCACTATACGAGTAGCCTTCGCGAGATAGACAGACTCCAGCGTGAATTCGAGCAGGCCTTTGGCGAGTACATCTCGATGGAGCCAATCGTAGATGACGTTGCCAGATACGCACGCAAGCGCTACGCGCGCATCGCGGAAAAGGTGCAAACGATCTTCATCAAGCACCTAGAGAAAGATGGTTGGCCGCCCCAGGGGAGGCTCGCCAATGTTGATCTTTTCGATAAGTTGGTTGAGCCGCGACTCTCGGAGAGAGACAAGCGCGTCGCATATTTCATGGTCGATGCGCTTCGTTATGAACTTGGCGTTGAACTTCAGAGGCAGCTCATTGACGCGGGCACAGCGACTATTCAGGCGGCGAATGCACAATTGCCGACCGTTACACCAATTGGGATGGCCAGCCTGCTTCCTGAGGCAGGCAAGAAACTCGCGATACTACGCGATGGGAAAGATGTCCTGGCTGAGTTTGACGGGCAGCGTTTGAGCACCGTCGCAAGTAGGATGAAAGTGTTTGAGCAACTTTACGGTGATCGCTTTGAGCAAATGACTCTGTCTGAATTCAACAGAAGTAAAGATGCAGAAGTCTCTGATGCCGTGAGCCTATTGGTTATTCGAAGCACCGAAATCGATAGCCACCTGGAAAGCAACCCAGACACAACGCTGAGCTTAGTCCACCAAACCCTCAAAGGAATACGAGTTGCGATACACCGTTTAGGGCAGGCTGGTTTTACTGACGTCGTAATAGCAACCGATCACGGCTTCTTCCTAAACGGGCATTCCGATGCTGGTGACATCTGTGCCAAGCCGTCGGCAGGTGATTGGATCACCGTGCATGACCGTTCACTGCTAGGTGCCGGCGGCGCGGACACCCACAATTTCGTGATCCCAGCTGAGAAGGCGGGTATTCGCGGCGACATTGAGTGTTTCGGCGCGCCACGCAGTCTTGCCCCGTACAGACGAGGTCTTCGCTTCTTTCACGGCGGTCCATCCCTGCAAGAAGCTATCGTCCCAGCAATCACCGTCACGCTCCAAGCGCACGAAGCTCCAGGACCAACCATGGCCAGCGTAGAGCTGTCCTACAAGAACGGCGCGAAGAGGATTACGACTCGACTTCCCGTGGTCGACGTTGCAATCGCGAGCACCGATATGTTCGCGCAAGAGGACGACTTTGAAATCCTCTTAGAGGCACATGATAAGAATGGAAACGTCGTCGGTGAAGCGCGCAAGGGCGATCCGGTTGATCCCGCGACGGGGACCCTAACGCTTCGGTCCGGTCAGCATAAGCAGGTCACCATCAGAATGGACTTGGAGTTTGAAGGCAAGTTTACGCTCAAAGCATTCAACCCAGTCACGATGACGGCTTACGCCAGTATTTCTTTGGAGACCTATTATGCAGTTTGAAATGGAGATGGACGAACTAGACAGAAAGCTCAACAAGACATTCGATGGGAAAGTTGTCCGCAAAGATCTACTGCACAGGATTAAGAAGGGCACCAATGTTCCGACGTTTGTTCTTGAGTTTCTCCTAGCCAGATACTGCGCCAGTAACGAACCCGCCGAAATCCAAGCCGGTATGGAAGCTGTGCTTGCGACACTCGATGAGAACTACGTTCGACCCGATGAAGCGAACGCTGCCCAGTCTCGCGTCGCTGTGAAAGGAAAGCACAAGTTTATCGACAAAGTGCATGTCCGCTACGTCGAGAAGGACAAGCGGCATTGGGCATCTCTTGAGAACTTTGCATCCCAGAAAGTTGCGATCGCAGAGAAGTTCTACCGCGACATCGATCGACTGCTTGAAGGCGGTATTTGGGCAGAGGTGACGATCGCACACAATGACATCGACGAAAACAACTACGCTTTCTACGTAGAAGATTTACGTCCTATCCAGCTAAGCCGCTTCGACTTTGATGCCTACAAGGAAGGCCGCACAAAGCTGACAAGAGACGAATGGCTGAACGTGGTCCTTAGGTCGGTGGGTCTCGAACCATCTACACTATCGCAAAGGGAAAAACTGCATTTCATCGCTAGGCTCGCACCACTCGTCGAGGCGAACTTTAACTTCGTCGAGCTTGGTCCGCGCGGCACTGGCAAGTCATACTTCTTTAGTGAGTTTTCCCCGTACTCCACGCTGATCAGCGGCGGCCAGGCGACGAAAGCAACCCTCTTCTACAACAACGCTCGGAACAAGATTGGACTAGTTGGTTTCTGGGACACCGTCGCCTTCGACGAGGTGGGCGGGATCAAGATCAAAGACCCCGATACCATTCAAATCATGAAAGACTTCATGGCCAATGGTAGGTTCTCGAGGGGAGTCGAGATCATTGCCAATGCGAGCATGGCGTTCGTAGGGAACATCGATCAGTCGGTGGAACAAATCGTCCGCTCATCAGAGCATGACCTTTTCCTACCACTTCCGGCTGAATTTGATCTTGCCGTGATGGACCGCTTTGCCTGCTACTTGCCTGGCTGGGAGATTCCGAAGACCAGTAGTGCCTATTTGACCGACCGCTTTGGGCTCATTACCGACTACTTGGCAGAAGCGTTTCACTATCAACTCAAGCACAACAACAGATACGAAGAGGTCTCGAGCCGAGTGAAGCTCGGGAGTAATGTCGAAGGGCGCGACGAGAAGGGTATTAAGAAGACACTCTGTGCGTTCTTGAAAATCCTCCACCCCGACGGAGCTCCCAGCGACGAGGAGTTCTTCGAGTATGTGGAGTACGCGATTGAATGCCGCCGTCGAGTGAAAGAGCAGATGAACAAACGCAAGCCCGATGACGAGTTTGCGTTGATAAATCTCTCCTATGTCGCACCAGATGGTCGTGAGGTCGTTGTCCATTGCCCCGAAACCAAGGGTGTTGCTGCTACGCTCGAACCTGCGCGCCGCACGCTTTCTGGAAAGGCTTCGAGACCGAAAGCAGTTGATTGTAGTGAACCACAAGAAGCACTCCAAGAGAGCGATGTCCCATCTGAAACGATGCAACCTGTTGCGGATGAGGTCCTTGAAGAGCGGCATTACACCATCGCCTACGGCGACGTCGGACACACCTACGACACGATCATCGGGCCATACTTGGCGAAGGCTAAAAAGATAACGATTGAAGACCCTTACATTCGTGCACCCCATCAGATCGCGAATTTTGTCCGCTTCTGCGAAACAGTTGTTAAGAGCCCGACCGTGCGGGAAATCCACCTTCTGACCGGGTATGATGAGAAAACCGACCTTGCTGGAGTGGAGAGCAAGATCGAAGAACTCAAACAGAGCCTAATTGAGCGAGACATCGTGCTTTCTGTGGAGATCGATAGCAAAATCCATGACCGGGAGATTAGAACTGACGACGGCTGGGTCATCAAGATCGGACGAGGTCTGGACTTCTACCAGAGACCCGAAGGATGGTTCACGATTGGCGCGAATGACTTTTCTCTGAGGCCTTGCTTGGAAACAAAGGTCGATATCTTCAAGCAGACTTAGCATGTTCCGCTTTATTCATACCGCCGACCTCCATCTTGATGCTCCACTTCGCAGCCTTGCGCTGAAAGACCGTAAGCGTCCGGTCAGGCCGCCTTATTCGACCAGTGCCAAGGCAGGAGATCATCTACGCGGGTGATCTTGTAGTCG
>NZ_JAPTNL010000002.1 GCF_026891095.1 Roseovarius salincola | reverse complement strand
CCCGCAACCAGTTTGCCATAATGTTCGGCGAGCGCTTCGACGCTTGAGTATCTGAAACCGCATGGACCGGGACAGATACACAGAGTTCAGGACACTCCCGAACAGACGGTCACAACGCAGGCGGGCCGGGATTACGAACTGACCTTCGACGCAGCCGAAAATGATTTTTTTGGCGCCAGCGGTGATCACACGCTTGTGGTCGAGGTGATCGACAGCAACGGCGTCGTCATCGCGAACCAGACCCAGGTCATTGCCGATGAAAGCAGCCAGACCATAACGCTGCCCTTCACCTCCACCACCGATAATGTCACCCCGCGGTTCTCGAACCCGACGTCGACCGAGACGGTCGACACCGACCTGACCATCGACAATATCGCCGTCACCCCCGTCGATCCTGCGGGCAGTGATGACGACACCCTGATCGGTGGCGCGGGCGATGACATCATGGAGGGCGGCGCGGGCGCCGACACCTTCGTGCTGGCCGATGGGTCGGGCAGTGACGTCATCACGGATTTCGACCTGACCGACAGTGGCGACGGCACCACTGTCGATCAGCTGGATGTCTCCGGGATGACGGATGCCGATGGCAATCCGGTCGATGCCTGGGATGTGGTCGTGACCGACACGAACGGCGATGGCACCGGCGACGCGATCCTGACCTTCCCGAACGGCGAGAGCGTGACCCTTGTTGGCGTCACGGTCGATCAGGTGGATACGCCAGAAGAGTTGAATGCCATCGGGGTTCCGTGTTTCACTCCGGGCACCCTGATCGCCACGGAGCATGGCGAAAGACCGGTCGAGGATATCCGTCCCGGCGATCTGGTCTGGACGGCCGACAATGGCCTGCAGCCCATCCGGTGGGTCGGCGCGCGGACATTGACCCAGACCGATCTGGCCGAAAACGAACACCTGAGACCTGTCGTGATCCGCAAGAATGCGTTCGGGAACCGGCGCAGAATGTTGGTATCGCCTCAGCGCGCAATGGTGATGGTCGTCGGCGGGACGGAATGCCTTGTCAGGGCGAAACATGCCGCGGAGACATTCGGCGGCAAGGTCGCCAGGATCGACAAGCGCTGCGAACGCGTGACCTATATTCATCTCATGTTCGAACAGCACGAGCTGGTCTATGCGGAAGGCGCCTTGACGGAAGCGTTCTATCCGGGGCCTGTTGCGCTCGGTTCGGTTGACAAACCGGCACTTGCCGAACTTCTGGCGGTGTTCCCGGCGCTGGCAAAGGTTGCGTTCGGGGGAAAGGCGGCGATGGCCGAATACGGTTCACCCGCGCGCCACTATCTGCGGCGACGGGATGTTTCCCTGATCGACGTCCATCGGGGTTCATGACCCGAATTCACCCCGCCTGCGCAGGGCGCACCGGATAACCGCAAAAGGCGGTTCGCGCCAAGTGCGCCGCGCGCGACAGACCGGCAGGTCATGCCGCCCTTTACGCGTCCCTGGCCGAGGCCGGGGGGCCAGATGAAGGGGCGTGCGGGGTCTAGCGGCGGCCTTCGCGCAGCCAGCCGCCAATAATCAGGGCCGAGATGAGCAGCAGCACCGCCCAGGCGGGCAGGAGCGCGGTCTGGGTGACCGAGGCCGTTTCAAAAGCGCCGCGCGGGGTGAGGCCGATCCAGCCGCGCCCGGCGGCGGGACGACCGGGGCGCACATCGCGGATACGGGGCAGACCGTCTTCGAGGGCGAGCGCGCCGCCGCCGGTGCGTTCGAGCATCGGGGCGACGGGATCGGCGCTGGCGATGGTCTGTTCGAATTCCACCGGCGCGGCGGGGCCGAGGCCGATCACCGCGCTCTGGTCATCGTTTTCGAGCCGGTAAAGTCCGATCTCGGGGCCGTCGAACTGGGTTTCGAAGCGCCCCGGGCTGACCTCTTCGAGGGCGCGTTCGAATATCTCGCCCGAGGGGGTGGTGATGATCACGTCGCCGATATCGCCCGAAAGCGAGCGGCGGATGATGCGCATCCGCTGGCCGGTGGCTTCGGCCCAGAGGGCCTCTTCCTCGAGTTCGGGTTCCTTCATCATCCAATGGGCCAGCCGCCGCAGCAATTCAAGCTGCGGGCCGCCGCCTTCGTAGCCGCGGTTCCAGAGCCAGGCATGATCCGAGGCGAGAAGCGCGATTCGCCCTTCGCCGACGCGATCCAGCACCAGGAGGGGGCGGTCATCCTTGCCGGTCATCACCATGTCGCCGGCGGTCTGTTCGACGTCGATCTGGCGCATCCAGCGGCCCCATTCGCCGTCAAATTCCTGTTCCAGCCCGGCGGTGACCGGGTGGCGCTGCCCGAGTTCGCTGACTTCGGGGCGGTAGCGTTCCTCGAGCACGCGGGCGGTGGGGCGCGCGGGCACGATGGGTTCGATGGGCGTGCGGTAAAGGCTGTCGGCGCTGGCGAAATCCGGCCCCGCCGCGATCAGCACCGCGCCGCCCTTTTCGACATAGTTGCGCACGTTTTCGAGATAGATCGAGGGCAGGATGCCGCGCCGCTTGTAGCGGTCAAAAATGATCAGGTCGAAATCGTCGATCTTTTCGAGGAACAGCTCGCGCGTGGGAAAGGCGATCAGCGACAATTCCCGCACCGGCACGCCGTCCTGTTTTTCGGGGGGGCGCAGGATGGTGAAATGCACAAGGTCCACCGAGCTGTCGGATTTCAGAAGGTTGCGCCATGTGCGCCCGCCCGCATGCGGTTCGCCCGAGACCAGAAGGACCGAGAGCCGGTCGCGCACGCCGTTGATCTGCACGAGCGCGGTATTGTTGCGGTCGGTCAGTTCGCCATCCGCATAGGGCGTCGTGAATTGCAGCACATTGCGCCCGCCATGCGGCAGGCTGAGGGGCAGTTCGATTTCGCGCCCCAGCGGCACGTTGAAACGCTGGGGTTCCTCGCCGTCGATCGAGATGTCAAGCGGCACATTCTCGATACCTTCGGGGGCGGCGCCTTCATCGGTGATGGTGAGGGTCATGCTGACCTCTTCGCCGAGGATCGCGAAGGCGGGGGCGTTGTCGATGCGCAGGCGGCGGTCCCAGTCATCGGCGCGCCCGGTATGCAGAAGGTGCAGCGGCGCGGGCATGTCTGGCGCGCGCTCCATGTCGTGGATGCGGCCATCCGAAAGGAGGATCGCCCCGGCGATGCGGCCACGGGGTTCCTCGGCCAGGGCTTCGGAGAGGGCGGTCATGGCCTCGGTTCCGGCATTGTCGGTACCATCGGGCACGGTGATGCGGCGCAGTTCGGTATTGTCGCGCGCCTCGATCCGGGCGGCCAGGGTGTCGGCGGCGCTGGCGGTGGTTTCGCGGCGTTCGGCGAGGCGCTGGCTGGCGCTTTCGTCTTCGAGCAGGAGCACGATATCGCTGAGCGGCTTGCGGTCTTCCTGCTGGTAGGCGGGGCCGGTGAGCGCGGCCAGGATCACCAGGCCGGCAAGCGCCCGGAGCGGCCAGCCCGAGAGGCCCCGAAAGAGCGCAAGCGCGATGCCGCTGGCCGTCAGCAGCGCCAGAAGCGCGATCAGCCACCAGGGCAGGAGCGGGTCGAAGACGATGGTCGAGCTCATGTCATTGCCCCAGCCTGTCGAGGAGTGCGGGCACATGCACCTGGTCGGATTTGTAATTGCCGGTCAGCACATGCATCACGAGGTTGACCCCGAAGCGATAGGCCAGTTCGCGCTGGCGTTCACCCGCATAGCCGCGGCCCACCGGCAGCATCGGGTTGCCACGCGAATCCATCGCCCAGGCGGCGGCCCAGTCATTGCCGCCGATCACCACCGGGGTGACGTTGTCGTTGAGGTTGCGAAACGGCATGCCTTCGATCTGTTCGGCATCGGGCGGGGCGGCTTCGACCCAGACGGAGCGGCCCGAGTGGCGGCCGGGAAAGTCCTGGAGGAGGTAGAAAGCGCGGGTCAGCACGTGATCGTCGGGCACCGGTTCGAGGGGCGGGATGTCGAGGGGCTGGGCGAGGCGTTGGAGCATCTGCCCGTTGGGCGAGGACGCGCCGAAGCCCGCGACATTGGCGTCGCGCGTATCAAAGAGGATCATGCCGCCGCTGCGCAGATAGGTGTTGAGCCGGGCATAGGCCTCTTGCGAGGGGAGCGGCTGATCGGGTGTGACGGGCCAGTAAAGCAGCGGGTAGAGCGCCAGATCGTCGGCTTCCAGATCGACGCCGATCGGCGATGCGGGTTCGACCGATGTGCGGAAGAAGAGCGTTTCGGACAGCCCTTCGAGCCCGGCGCGGGCGGTGTCGTCAAGCGTGGCATCGCCGGTCAGCACATGCGCCAGCACCACTTCGGAGGCCGCGCGCAGTTCCTTGTCGCTGGCGGGGGGCGTGGTCTGGGCCTGCACGCCCTGGGGCAGGATCAGCGCCCCCGTGAGAAGGGCAGCCGCAAGTGCGGCGGCAGCGTTGGAGGCGCGGGCGGGCATCAGGCGACCCGACAGGGCCAGAGACGCGACGATGTCAGCGAGCAACAGCAGCGCCGCAAGCCCCAGGAGCCACCCCCCCAGCGGCGCTTCGGGCGCACGCGCCAGCCCTTCGACGGGAATGCGGGCAGGCCACGCGGTGGGCGCAAGCGTATCGTCCGCCTGCATCACGTTGCGCGCCAGCCGCCTGTCCGGCCCCTCGTAAAGGCCCGGCGGCAGCTCGGGGCCAAGCGCGTCGGAAATCAGGCGTTCGCCCGCGATCCCCGGCAGGGTGCCCGCATCATCAAGCTGACCGAAGCCGTCAAGCACCTGAACCGGCTGCCATGTGGTGCCCTCCATTTCCGCAAGGTCGGGCAAGGCCACCGCGGATGAGACCGCAAGCCGTTCGAGCATCTGCACGAAGAGCCCCGAAAGCGGCAGGCTGGACCATTCGGCATTGGCGCTGACGTGGAACAGCACCACCTGCCCCGCACCGACCCGTTTGCGGGTGACGAGCGGCGTGCCGTCGGAGAGCTCCGCGATCACCCGCTCGGCCAGAACCGGGTCGGGCTGGGCCATGACCTGCGCCGATACGGTCACATCCGGGGGCACCGCCAGCCCCGCGAAGGGGCTGTCTTCGGGGAAGGGGGCGAGGGTCTTGGGCTCGCCCCAGCTCATCGCGCCGCCGACGCTGCGGCCACCGGCGCGAAGGCGCACCGGCATCAGGGGGTTTTCGCTGCTGCGCGACACATCCGACGCGGCAAGGCGCGGCCCGGCGAAACGCAGCAGAAGTCCGCCCTGATCCATCCAGTCGAGCAGGGCCTCTTCCTCGCCGGAGGCGAGGTTCGCGACATCGGCAAGCACGATCACATCGGGATTGGCGGGCAGGATATCGAGCAACGCGCCGTCAAGGAGTTCGGCCGCGGGCTGAAGCGCCTGTTCGAGGTAATGCAGCGGCGAAAGGAGTTCGAGGCCCTCGCGGTCCTCGCGCCCCGCGATCAGCGCCACTTCGCGCCGCTTGAGGCTGTCATCGGTCAGCGTGACCGCCCCGGCGGTGCCCTGTCCGGCGACCTGAAACCGGGTGACGCGGGCACGCAGTTCGGCGGGCAGGGACAGCGCGCCGTCGGCGGTGGTGGCGTCGCTGTCAAAGCGCATCGGCAGGGTCGCCAGAAGGCGGGCATTGCCCTGCGGGTCGCGGCCATGGGCCTCGATGGTGATGTCGCGCGCAGCGCCGGTGCGGGCGCGATGGGCAGTCAGTTGCACGGTGCCGTCCTCGATCATGGCGGGGGCAAGCGCGATGACGGGCGCGGGGCTTTCATGCGCGGTGACGGGGCCAAGGCGTTCAAGCGCGCCGAGCAAATCATCGCGACCGGGCCGCGAGAGGCCGTCCGAGAACCAGCGGGTTTCAAGCGCGCCTGCGTCAAGCGCCTCGCCCAATCCGCCGTCAAGCGCGGTTTCAAGCGCGGCAAGGGCGGCGTCATTCATGGCGGGGGTGGGCGACCATGGCGCGGGTTCAAGCCCGGTGAGACGGCTGCGCCAGTCCTCGGCGGCGCGAAGAACGGGCGGTTCGGGCTGCGAGAGGCGCAGGAACGCCACCGGGCGCGAGGCGCGCCCCGCCTCGGCCAGCAGGGAGTCGAGCAGGCCGAGCTGCGCGGGCCAGTCGCGGGCACTGGCCCAGCTGGCATCCTGCACGATCAGCAGCGGTCCGCGCGGCGTCGCGGCCCCGTCGGCGCGCGGGTTGAGCACCGGACCAGCCAGCCCGACGATCACCGCCGCCACCGCCAGCATCCGCAACAGCAGCAGCCACCATGGCGTTCGGTCGGTCACGCTGTCGTCGTCGCGCAGCCCCAGAAGCAATGCCACACCCGGAAACCGGCGCCGGATCGGCGCGGGTGGCACCGCGCGCAGCAGAATCCACAGCGCGGGCAGCGCCGCGAGCGCCAGCAAGAGCCAAGGCGTGGTAAAGCCGATTGCGCCCAGCATCATCGCCAGCCCCCGCCGTCAAACGCGCCATAAAGCCACAGCAGCGCCGATTGCGCACTGTCGGATGTGTGGTGCAGCCCGTATTGCCAGCCGGTCACGGCGCAAAGCGATTGCAGTTCGGATTTGCGGGTGGCGAGGCGTTCGAGATAGCGGTCGCGCAGCTCGGACGCCTTGAGCGTTTCATGCGCCATTGAGCCACCCATACTTTCGAAGATGGTGCGGCCGCGATAGGGAAAGGTCTCCTCGGCCGGGTCCAGAACATGCAGCATCGCGCCCCGCACGCCACGGTCGGCCGCTTGGGTCAGCGCCTTTTGAACGCCATCGAGCGGGCCAAGGAAATCCGACACGAAGAGCGCGCGGCCATGCGCCAGAAGCCCGCGCAGATCGGGCGTGCCGTAATCGGCTTCGCTGTCTTGGGTCAGGGCCTCGGCGAGGCGGGAGATCTGGGCCTGCCCGCGCCGCGGCGGCAGCGCATGGCCGGTGAGGCCGACACGTTCGCCCGCGCGATCAAGCAGGATCGCCACCGCCAGCGACAGGAGCCGCGCGCGGTCGGATTTGCGCGGCAGGTTGTCATCGGAGGCAAAGCGCATCGAGGCCGCGTCATCGACCCAGATCATCACGCTCTGGGCGATCTGCCATTCGCGCTGGCGCACGAATTCGGCATCCGACTTGCCCGAGCGCCGCCAGTCGATATCGCGCCGCGCGTCGCCATGCATCACCGGGCGGTATTGCCAGAAATCATCGCCCATCCCCGAACGCCTGCGGCCATGTTCGCCCAGAAGGACGGTCCCCGCCAGTTGCTCGGCCCGTGCCAGAAGAGGCGGCAGCGGGGCGGCTTCGGCCTCGGACCGGGCGCGAAGACGGGCGGCCTGGGTCACGCGGCGGCCTCAGCGCGGGTGATCTGCGAAACGGTCTCGGCGATCAGCCCCTCAAGGCTTTCGCCGCGCGCCCGCGCCGCGAAATTGAGCGCCATGCGATGCGCCAGCACGGGCTGCGCCATGGCCGCCACATCGCCGATATCGGGCGCAAGACGGCCCTGCAACATCGCGCGCGCCCTAACCGTCAGCATCAGCGCCTGTGCGGCGCGCGGGCCTGGCCCCCAGGCGACGTCCTTTTGCACCGCCTCGGATGCGGACGAATCTTCGGGCCGGAAGGCGCGCACCAGATCAAGGATGGTTTCCACCACCGAATCCCCCACCGGCATCCGGCGCAGCAGCGTTTGCGCGTCGATCAGTTCCTCGGCGGTGAAGACCTGGAAGGATTCGGTTTCCTCGGCCCCGGTGGTGGCCAGCAGGATGCCGCGCTCGGTGTCGCGGTCGGGATAGGGCACGTCGATCTGCACGAGGAAGCGGTCAAGCTGGGCCTCGGGAAGGGGGTATGTGCCCTCCTGTTCGATCGGGTTCTGGGTGGCGAGCACGTGGAAGGGCGGCGTGAGCGGGCGGTTTTCGCCCGCGACGGTGACCTGGCGTTCCTGCATCGCCTGCAACAGTGCCGACTGGGTGCGCGGGCTGGCGCGGTTGATCTCGTCGGCCATCAGGAGCTGACAGAAGACCGGGCCGGGAATGAACTTGAAGGCGCGCCCGCCATCGGCGCCGGTTTCCAGCACTTCGGACCCCAGAATGTCGGCGGGCATCAGGTCGGGCGTGAACTGAACGCGGTTGGCATCAAGGCCCATCACGGTGCTGAGGGTTTCGACCAGGCGGGTCTTGCCAAGGCCGGGAAGGCCGATCAGCAGCCCGTGCCCGCCGCACAAGAGCGCCGAGAGCGACAGGTCCACCACACGTTCCTGGCCGATGAAGCGCCGGGTGATCGAATTGCGGGCCTTGGCCAGCTTGTCTTCGAGGGCCTCGATCCCGGCAAGCAGATCGGCGTCATCGGTCATGGCAAAACTCCTGTCGAGATTATATCCTTCCTCATGAGTGTATCGCGCAAGACCGAAATGGCAAAAGCAATGAGCAAAGACATGATCACGAGCCCGTCAGCGGAGGGCCTGGCAGACGCCGTGCGCGCCGCGCAAGGCAAGGGATTGCCCCCCGTCCACAAGTGGAACCCCGCCTTCAGCGGCGATCTGGACATGCGGATCGCGGCGGACGGGACATGGTTCTATCAGGGCACGCCGATCAACCGCTTCGAGATGGCGCGGCTGTTTTCCACCATCCTGCGGCGCGAAGGCGACAGATATTTCCTTGTGACGCCGGTCGAGAAGGTGGGAATCACCGTCGATGACGCGCCTTTCGTGGCGGTGGATGTCGAGGCCGAGGGCAAAGGCGAGGCGCAGGAGCTGATCTTTGAGACGAATATGGGCGAGCGGGTGGTCGCAGGCCCCGACAACCCGATCCGCGTCGCGCGCGACGACGCGACCGGAGAGCCGCGCCCCTATGTGATGGTGCGCGACGGGCTGGAGGCGCTGATCGACCGCAAGAGCTTTTACCGGCTGGCCGGGATCGGCACGCAAAAGGATGACTGGTTCGGGCTGTGGTCGGGCGGCGCGTTCTTTCGCATGATTCCGCAGGCGGATCTTCCCGAGGGCTGACCGGCCCGCGCCATTGTGTCAGAATGGGCCATGCCCAGATTTGCCGCCAATATCACCATGCTGTTTCAGGAACTGCCCCTCAGCGCGCGCCCGATGGCGGCGCGCAAGGCCGGCTTCGAGGCGGTCGAGCTTTTGTTTCCCTATGATGAGCCGGTCTATCGTATCCGCGAGGGGCTGGCGCAGGCGGGCTTGCCCCTGGTGCTGATCAACACGCCGCTGAGCCGGGACAAGGCCGGGCGGCGGGGCCTTGCGGCGGTGCCGGGTGCAGAGGATGACTTCGCAGAGGCGTTCCGGCGCGCGCTGCGCGTCGCCAAGGTGCTGGGTGCGGGGCATATCCACATCATGGCGGGGCTGGCCGAGGGGCCGGAAGCGCGCGACAGGTTCATTCGCAACCTGGCCTGGGCCGCCGCCACCGCGCCCGACCAGTCGCTGACCATCGAGCCGATCAACCCGCATGACATGCCGGGCTATTTCCTCAATGATTTCGAACTGGCCGGAGAGGTGCTGGATACCGTGGGCGCACCCAACCTGGCGCTGCAATTCGATGCCTTTCACGCCCAGCGCATCACCGGCGACATCGCGGGCGCATGGGGCGCGCATGGTCATCGCGCCGCGCATGTGCAGGTGGCGGGCTGTCCGGGGCGCCATGAACCCGCCGGCGGCGAGATTGACTATCCGGCGTTTTTCGCGCGGCTCGAATCTGATGGCTATGCCGGGTTCGTCAGCGGCGAATACACCCCGGCGGGACGCACCGATGAGGGGCTTGGCTGGCTGGCGTGACGCTTACGAACCGATCAGGCGGGGCGTGTCGCAGGCGGTTCCGGCGGGTTCCATTTCAAGCGCGCTGTGCTGGATGCCGAAGCGCGCGACCAGCATCTCCTTGATCCGGGCGCGCAGGGCGATGGCATCGGTATCCGGCTCCATCGCCACATGGCACTGGAAGGCGGTTTCGTGTTCCTGCACCCGCCACAGATGCACCGCATGCACGTCGCGCACGCCGGGAATGTCGTCAAGCGCCGCCACCAGATCGCCCAGAGCGGGGTCATCGGGGCTCCCCAGCATCAGCACATGGATCGTGGGGCGGATGCCCTGGGCGGCATGCCAAAGGATGTAGCCCGCGATCAGGAAGGTCACCAGCGGGTCCACCAGCCGCCAGTCATAAAGCAGGATCAGCGTCCCCGCGACGATCACCGCGACCGACCCCATCGCATCGGCCACGTTATGCAGGAAGGCCGCGCGGATGTTCATGCTGTCCTTTGACATGCCATGGATCAGCCAGGCGGTCAGACTGTCGATCACCAGCGCCACCCCCGCGACGATCACCACGATCCAGCCATCCACCCCCACCGGGTTCAGCATCCGCTGGACCCCTTCGGCCACGAGATAAAGCGCGATGACGATCAGCGTGGTGTAGTTGATCAGCGCGGCGACCACCTCGGCGCGGCGATAGCCGAAGGTCATCCGCGCGTCGGCGGGCCTGCGCCCGATGCGCCGCGCGGCGAAGGCGATGACCAGCGACAGCGCGTCGCTGAGGTTATGCACCGCGTCCGCGATCAGCGCGAGGCTGCCCGAGATCACGCCCGCCACCATCTGCACCAGCGTCAGCGCGATATTGACCCCGACCGCCCAGGCGACACGGCGGTCGCCGCCAAGATCGGCGGCGTGATTGTGGTGATGGTGGTGATGATCGTGCGGCATGGCGATGGCCCTTTGAACTGTGACCGATGTAATCTAATCTCTCTAGTGACTAGAGGTTCAAGGGGGAAATGCGATGTTTTCCATCGGCGAAATGTCACGCCGCACCGGGGTCAAGGTGACGACGATCCGCTATTACGAGGATATGGGCCTGATCGCCCCGGAAACGCGCACCGAAGGCAACCAGCGGCGCTATGATCTGGCCGGGTTGAAACGGCTGGCTTTCATCCGCCATGCCCGCGATCTGGGCCTGCCACTGGATGCGATCCGCGAACTGGCCGCGCTGGAGGATCACGACCCGGCGGCGCATGACGAGATCCATGCCATCGCCCAGGACCACCTGAAGGACATAAGCGACAGGATCGCCCGGCTGAGGCGTCTGGAAGCGGAGTTGCTGCGGATCGCCGATGCCTGCGACGCGCGCGAGGGCGCGCCCTGCCGCATCCTGCATGCCTTTGGCGATCACGACCAATGCGGCGGGGCGCATTGACGCGCGCCCGTCACGGCAAGGCGTTCAGCCGCGCACCACGTAGACCGAACATTCGGCATGGGTGACGACATGGCTGGAGGTCGTGCCCAGGAGGTAATCCTTGACCTTGGGGTTGGCGGATTCCATCACGATCACATCGACGTCGCGTTCGTCCGCCAGCTTGACGATCTGGCGATGCACCGCGCCCTTGCGCACGACGGTTTCCACCTCGACGCCGGTGGCGGGGTGGGCGGCGATGAACTTCTTGAGCTCATCCCCCCAGTACTTGTCGGAATCATAGATATTCAGATTGCGCTCGATCTCGGGGGCGACGGTGGCCACGATCAGCTTGGCGCCACGCCGCTGGGCCATTTCCACGGCCTCTTCGTAGGCGTTGTATTCCAGCTTGATGTGGCGAAGGTTGACGGGGCAGAGGATCAGCTTGGTTTCGCGGGCCATGGGAGCATCTTTCAACAGAAACAGGTTGCGCGGATGCATGCCCCTACCTGATTCGCGTCTATGCTGCGTCGCAGAAACGGCAGGGCATCGCCTGTAAGCGGCATCATGCAAACAGCGCATGACACCCCCATCACAATAGCACAGTGCGCCGCGCGATTCTTTCATGAATGCGCAATTATTGTGCTAACCTGTCACGAAATGTGCATAATCCATGCTCCGCTCAGGGAACCGGCACAAAAGCGGGTCATGGCGCAGCCCGGAGCGATAATTTCGATCAAGCATCGATCGTGAAAGGCTGACCCATGAGCGAAACACCATATTTCGACGAGATGTGGGGGCATGACGAGACCCTGCGCCAGCCGTATCAGCAGTTTCATGACTGGCTTCATCGCGAGAACCCTGCCGACCTGCGCGCCAAGCAGCGCGAGGCCGAAGAGCTGTTCCGCCTGACCGGCATCACCTTCAATGTCTATGGCCGCACCGAGGCCGAAGAGCGCCTGATCCCCTTCGACATCATCCCGCGCATCATTTCGGGCGCCGAATGGACCAAGCTGTCGCGCGGCATCGAACAGCGGGTGCGTGCGATCAACGCCTTTCTGCACGACATCTATCACCGTCAGGAGATCATCCGCGCCGGGCGCATCCCCAAGGAGATGATCAGCCGCAACGAAGCCTTCCTGCCGCATATGATCGGGGTCGAGCCGCCGGGCGGTATCTACACCCATATCGTCGGCATCGACCTTGTGCGCACGGGGCCGGGCGATTTCTATGTGCTCGAGGACAACGCGCGCACGCCGTCGGGTGTCAGCTACATGCTGGAGAACCGCGAGACGATGCTTCAGATGTTCCCCGAGCTGTTCAGCCAGAACCGGGTGCAGCCGGTGCAGAACTATCCCACCGACTTGTGCCGCTCGCTGGCGGCCTCGGCGCCGACCGGGGCGGGATCGCAGCCGGTGGTCGCGGTGCTGACGCCGGGGATCTACAACTCGGCCTATTTCGAGCACGCCTTTCTGGCCGACCAGATGGGCGTCGAACTGGTCGAGGGGCATGATCTGAGGGTCGTGGACGGGCGCGTCGCGATGCGCACGACGCAGGGCTACAAGCCGGTGGATGTGCTCTATCGGCGGGTGGATGACGATTTCCTCGATCCGATGAATTTCAACCCCGACAGCCAGCTTGGCGTGCCGGGGATTATGGATGTCTACCGCGCCGGGGGCATCACCATCGCCAATGCACCGGGCACGGGCATTGCCGACGACAAGGCGATCTATTCCTACATGCCCGAGATCGTCGAGTTCTACACCGGCGAGCGGCCCTTGTTGCAGAACGTGCCGACATGGCGCTGCTCGGACCGTGACGACCTGGCGCATGTGCTGGAGAACCTGAGCGATCTGGTGGTCAAGGAAGTGCATGGATCGGGCGGTTACGGAATGCTGATCGGACCGACCGCGACAAAGGCCGAGATCGCGGGTTTCCGCAAAAAGCTGAAGGCGCGACCGGCAAACTACATCGCGCAGCCGACGCTGAGCCTGTCCACCGTGCCGATATTCTCGCGCCAGGGGCTGGCGCCGCGCCATGTGGATTTGCGCCCCTTCGTTCTGGTCAGCCCCGAGGGCATCCGGGTGACGCCGGGGGGATTGACGCGGGTGGCGCTGAAGAAGGGATCGTTGGTGGTCAATTCCTCGCAAGGGGGCGGCACCAAGGACACCTGGGTTCTGGGGGATTGATCGGAATGCTGGGAAAAACGGCCAACGGCCTGTTCTGGATGTATCGCTACCTTGAACGGGCGGAAAACACCGCGCGGCTGATCGAGGCGGGCCAGCGCATCGCGCTGACCCGGCTGGAGGCGCGCGACGAGGAATGGATCTCGGTGCTGCAATCGGCCGGGGTGCTGGATGCGTTCCGGGCCGAGAACGAAGCCGTCACGAAGGAGGCGGCAATCGACTGGCTGTTGCGCTCGCGCGCCAATACCAGTTCGGTACTGTCCTGCGTCGAGGCGGCAAGGCAGAATGCGCGCATGGTGCGCACCGCCCTGACCGGCGAGGTCTGGGAGGCGATCAACGCCACCTATATGCGCACCCGCAGCACGCTGGCGCGCAAGGTGTCGGAACGTGACCTGCCCAAGGTGCTGGGAGCGATCCGCCAGCATACCGCGCTGGTGCGCGGCATGACCCATGGCACGATGCTGCGCAACGAGATCTACGATTTCGCCCGGATCGGCACCTTTCTGGAGCGCGCGGACAATACCGCGCGGATTCTGGACGTGAAATATTACGTGCTGCTGCCCACCGCGAGCGCCGTGGGCACGTCGCTGGACAATGTGCAGTGGGAAACCATCCTGCGGTCGGTTTCGGCGCGGGGCGGGTTCCGCATGGCCTATGGCGCAGGTGCAGGCCCCGCCGAAATCACCGAGTTCCTGATCCTCGACAAGCGGATGCCGCGCAGCCTGGCGTTTTGTGTGGACAAGCTGCATTGCAACCTGCGCTATCTGCACAAGGGCAAGCGCAAGCCGCTGCCGTCGCTGCGCCAGGTCGATCAGCTGGAACGGATGTATCTGGTGCATGAGATCGGCGCGGTCTTCGAATTCGGCCTGCATGAGTTCATTCAGCAGATGCTGACGCAACTGGCCGGGATTGCACGGCAGATCGAAATAGATTTCCGCTTCTACGAGTGAGGGGCCATGCGACTCAAGATTTTGCACAGCACGCATTACCGCTTTGATACGCCGGTGAAATACGGCCTTCAGCAATTGCGCAAGACGCCGAAATCCTCGCCTCAGCAACAGATCATCAGCTGGCGCACACGGGTCAAGAATGGCCGCAAGGAGCTGGAATTCGAGGATTATCATCACAATACCACCGAATTGATCAGCTTTGCGC
Organism: Roseovarius salincola; assembly: GCF_026891095.1. GTDB lineage: Bacteria > Pseudomonadota > Alphaproteobacteria > Rhodobacterales > Rhodobacteraceae > Roseovarius > Roseovarius salincola. The sequence goes on along the minus strand of NZ_JAPTNL010000002.1, from coordinate 490,641 downwards.
CGGGCACCACGGAACTGAGCGTGATCAGCGAGGGCGAGGTCGCGCTGAGCGACACCCATGGCGTGCTTGGCGCGCATCGCGGGCCTGCGCCATTGTGGCTTTACCAACGCGAGACCGAACGCACCCGCGCCGGAAAAGGTGCGCGCGCGCTTTTGCGCGGCATCGAGGCGGCGGCGCCGACTTTGGAGGGGCTGCACGCGCTGGCGGCGGGCATCCGCGCGGCGGTGCCCTATGAGATCGGCGCGTCCTATCCCGACTGGAGCGCCGAGGACGCGCTCGATGCGGGGCGCGGCGTGTGTCAGGATCACGCCCATATCTTTCTGGCCTGCGCCCGCGAACTGGGGGCGCCTGCGCGCTATGTCTCGGGGTATCTCATGCTGGACGACAAGACCGTGCAGGAGGCGATGCATGCCTGGTCCGAAGTGCATATCGAGGGGCTGGGCTGGGTCGGGTTCGACGTGTCGAACGGCATCTCGCCCGATACCCGCTATGTGCGGGTCGCGACCGGGCTGGACTATGGCGATGCTTCTCCGGTATCGGGATCGAGGGTCGGCGGCACGGGCGAGACGCTCGAGGTGCAGATCGACGTGGCGCAGCAGTAAGAGCAAAGGCCCCGGCATGACATATTGCGTGGGAATGATTCTGGACGAGGGGCTGGTTTTCATGTCCGACACGCGGACAAATGCCGGGCTCGACAATATCTCGACCTTCCGCAAGATGACGCTTTGGGAACAGCCCGGAGAGCGGGTCATCACCCTGATGGCGGCGGGCAACCTGGCCACGACACAGGCGGTGGTCAGCCTGCTGGATGAGCGCAGCAAATCCCCCGAGGAGAGAAAACCGTCGCTGTTGCAGGTGCCGTCATTGTTTCAGGCGGCGCGCGTGGTGGCCGAAACCCTGCGCGAGGTGATCGAACAACATGGCAAGGGCGGGCTGCAATCGGACAGCCCGTTTGGCGCGACGCTGATTATCGGCGGACAGATCGCCGGCAGCCCGCCTCGCCTGTTCATGATCTATCCCGAGGGCAATTTCATCGAGGCCGGCGAGGACACGCCGTTTTTCCAGATCGGCGAGACCAAATACGGCCGGCCCATCCTGGTGCGGGCCTATGACCGGGGGCTGGGGTTCGAGGCGGCGATGAAACTGCTGCTGGTGAGTTTCGATTCCACCGTGAAGACCAATCTGACCGTGGGCGCGCCCTTCGATTATCATTTCTACCCGACCGACAGCCTGCAGGCGGGACCGCGCGGGCGCATCGCGCAGGACGACCCGTATTTCCAGGTGATCTCGAAAGGCTGGGGCGATGCGCTGAAGGACGCGCTGGACAGCCTGCCGGAATTCCGCTTCGAGGGATAAGGCGGGCGCGATGTCAACCCAAGGCGCCTAATGCGCCTCGGCCCAGTTCGCCCCCTGCCCCGCATCCACGACCAGCGGCACGTCGATCCTGACCGCCGGATCGGCGGCGCCCTGCATGACCTCGCGGGCGGTGGCGATGAGGGTGTCGGCGGAGTCCTCGTGAACCTCGAAGATCAGTTCGTCATGGACCTGAAGCAACATCTTCGCGGGCAGGTCTTCGATGGCGGCGGGCATGCGGATCATGGCACGCCGGATGATGTCGGCCGCTGCGCCCTGGATCGGCGCGTTGATTGCGGCGCGGCGCGCGAAACCCGCGCGCGGCCCCTTGGCGGCGATCTCGGGCGTGTGGATCTTGCGCCCGAACAGGGTCTGGACAAAGCCGTGTTCCTTGGCGAAGGCGACGGTGTCGTCCATATAGGCCTTGATGCCGGGAAAGCGTTCGAAATAGCGGTCGATGAAGCCCTGCGCATCCGAGCGCGGAATGCGCAGGTTGCGCGCCAGCCCGAAGCCGGAAATCCCGTAGATCACCCCGAAATTGATCGCCTTGGCCTGACGGCGGATTTCGGGCGTCATCTGGTCGAGCGGCACGTCGAACATTTCGGATGCCGTCATGGCGTGGATGTCCAGACCGTCGCGGAACGCTTGTTTCAGCGCGTCGATATCGGCGACATGGGCGAGGATGCGCAGCTCGATCTGGGAATAATCGAGGCTGACCAACACATTGCCCGGCTCGGCGACGAAGGCTTCGCGGATGCGGCGGCCCTCCTCGCTGCGCACGGGGATATTCTGAAGGTTGGGGTCGGTCGATGCCAGACGCCCGGTATTGGCACCGGTCTGCACATAAGAGGTGTGAACACGTCCGGTGGCCGGATCGATGTGATCCTGAAGCGCGTCGGTATAGGTCGATTTCAATTTGCTGAGCGCGCGCCAGTCCAGCACCCGCGCCGGAAGGTCATGTTCGGTGGCCAGATCTTCGAGCACGTCAGCGCCGGTGGCGTAGGCGCCGGTCTTGCCCTTCTTGCCGCCATCGAGGCCCATTTCATCGAACAGGATCTCGCCCAGCTGCTTGGGTGAGCCGACATTGAACTTGCGCCCGGCCAGTTCGTGGATCTCTTCTTCGAGCTGGGCCATTTTCTGGGCGAACTTGCCCGACATGCGGCTGAGCGTGTCGCGGTCCACCTTGACGCCGTGGCGCTCCATCCGCGCAAGCACCGGCGACAGCGGGCGTTCCAGCGTCTCGTAGACGGTGGTGACCTTTTCGCGGTGCAGCTGCGGCTTGAACGAGAGCCACAGGCGCAGGGTGATGTCGGCATCCTCGGCGGCGTATTTCACCGCCTCGCCGACCGGCACCCTGTCGAAGGTAATGGCGGATTTTCCGCTGCCCAGAAGCGTCTTGATCGGGATCGGCGTGTGGCCGAGATAGCGTTCGCTGAGCGTATCCATGCCGTGGCCATGAATGCCCGCGTTGAGCGCATAGGACATCAGCATCGTGTCGTCGAACGGGGTCACTGTGATGTCGTGGCGCGCGAATATCTTGGCGTCGTATTTCATGTTCTGCCCGATCTTGAGGATCGAATCGTCCTCGAGCACGGGTTTGAGCGCCGCGAGCACGGCATCGAAGGGCAGCTGTCCTTCGGCCAGCGCATCGGTGCTGAAGAGATCCTCGGCCTGCCCGTCGCGATGCAGGAGCGGGATGTAACAGGCCTGGCCCGGCACGACGGCCAGTGAGATGCCCACCAGTTCCGCCTGCATCTCGTTGAGTGAGGTGGTTTCGGTATCGACGGCCACATGACCATGAGCGCGGATGCGCGCGATCCAGGTGTCCAGCGCCGCCATGGTCGAGACGCATTCATAGGCGTCGGGCGCGATGGCAGGCCATTCGGGCACCGTTGCGGACGGATCGGCGCCCGCCGGGTCGGTATCGGGAATGACCGGCGGTTCGGCGCCCAGCCTGTCGGCGATGCGCTTTGACAGGGTGCGGAATTCCATTTCAGCGAGGAAACCCAGAAGCGTGTCGGGATCGGGGTCGCGCAGTTCGAGATCGTCCAGCGTGAAATCGAGCGGCATGTGGCAATCGAGTTGCACAAGCTGGCGCGAGAGTTCGATCTGGGCGCGGTTCTCGATCAGGGTCTGGCGGCGCTTGGGCTGGGGGATTTCCCCGGCGCGATCAAGCAGCGCATCGAGGCTGCCGAATTCATTGATCAGCAGGGCCGCCGTCTTGACCCCGATGCCCGGCGCGCCGGGCACGTTGTCGACGCTGTCGCCCGCCAGCGCCTGCACATCAACCACGCGATCGGGGCCGACGCCGAATTTCTCTTCGACGCCTTCGGCGTCGATCAGGCGGTTCTTCATGGCGTCGAGCATTTCCACCCCGCCGCCCACAAGCTGCATGAGATCCTTGTCCGAGGAGATGATCGTCACGCGGCCGCCCGCGTCGCGCGCCTGGCAGGTGAGCGTGGCGATGATGTCGTCGGCCTCGAAACCCTCGATCTCCTTGCAGGCGATGTTGAAGGCTTCCGTGGCGCGTCGCGTCAGCGGGATCTGCGGGCGCAGATCCTCGGGCATGGCTTCGCGGTTGGCCTTGTACTGGTCATAGAGGTCGTTGCGGAAGGTGTGACTGCCCTTGTCGAAGATCACCGCGATATGGGTCGGGGCGTCGGCGCTGGCGCTGTTGCCGTCGATATAGCGTTGCAGCATGTTGCAAAAGCCCGACACCGCGCCGATCGGCATGCCGTCGGATTTGCGGGTCAGCGGCGGCAGCGCGTGATAGGCGCGAAAGATGAAGGCCGAGCCGTCGATCAGGTGAAGATGGCAGCCCTTGCCGAATGAATTGCCCATGATCGCCCCCGTTGACATGTCCTGCGGGGACGGTATTGCCATGAAGTGCCGCGCGCTTCCAGCGCGAACCTGCCGGGACGGCATGGGGGCGCTGCCCCCGTCGCCGCAAGCGGCGACTCCCCCGGAGTATTTTCGGCAAGATGAAGCCCCTCTCAGGCGCAGGGGGGCGTGGATTCCTGGCGTTCGATTGCGATCAGCCGCTCGAGGCGGGACTCGGAGAGCGCGCCAAGGGTGGCGGTACGCCCGATCACGAGGGCCGGCGTGCCGATGAAGCCGAAACGGCGGGCAAGATCGGCGGTGATGGCAAGCTGGCGGGTCACGCCGGGGTGATCCATGTCGACGATGAGAAGGTCGGGGTCGATGCCCGTCTCCTGCGCAAGGCGGCGCAGATAGGCGGGGTTCGGCACGAAGGAGCTGTCCATCATCCGGGAATGGAACGCCTCGTAAGCCCCCTGGCGCCGCGCGGCCAGGGCGGCGCGCGCGCCAAGCGTGGAATCCGGGCCGAGGAGCGGCAGTTCATGCCAGGTGAGCGAGATGCCAGATGTCTGCGTCAGCGCGGCGAGCCGGGGGCTGAGGCGGCGGCAGAAGGTGCAGCGGTAATCCGAGAAATAGGCCAGCGGCACGTCACCCGCGCCGCGCGTTTCAGTGAAAAGGAGGTCGCAGACCGAAAGGCCGGGCGCCGCGTCAAGCGCCCCCTGCCCGCCCAGGCCGGCCAGCGCATTGGCGGGCGCGGTGGGCGCGCCCCGTTCCCGGCGAAAGCCCGGCAGGCCGGGAATCGGGTCAAAGGCCACCTTGGGGTCGAGCATGGCGGCAAGGCGCGGCCACGCGGCAACGCCCAGCGCCGTCAGCACGACCGAGGCCGCGCCCGCCATCAGGAGGTCGCGTCGATCAGGCAGCGGAAACCTTGTCCTTGAAGTCGTGGTGAATGTATTTGCAGTCGCAATAGGGGCATTCGACGAAGCCCGTTGCGGGCGGGATCGATAGCCAGACGCGCGGGTGGCCCAATGCGCCTTCGCCGCCATCGCAGGCGATGCGGTAGCTGTCGACGATCCGGGTTTCCGGAGGTTTCGTCACCATCTGGCGTTTCCTTTTGACGACATTTCCACTAGGTCCGATTATGAGCGATCAGGCAGGCAGGGGCAAGGGGAGCCATGGGCGAGAACGCCATTGAAATCCGCGGATTGGAAAAGACCTACGGCGCGAGCAAGGGCAGTCCGGCGAAAGCGGCACTGAAGGGCGTGGACCTGGATATTCCCGCCGGATCGGTCTTTGGCCTGTTGGGGCCGAATGGCGCGGGCAAATCGACGCTGATCAATATTCTGGCGGGGCTGGTGGTGAAGACCGCCGGGCGCGTCACGATCTGGGGATTCGACCAGGATGTGAACCCGCGCCAGAGCCGCGCCTCGATCGGGGTCATGCCCCAGGAGCTGAACCTCGATCCGTTCTTTACCCCGCGCGCCGCGCTGGAGGTGCAGGCGGGGCTTTACGGTGTTCCCAAATCGCAGCGCCGCAGCGACGAGATCCTGGCGCTGGTGGGGCTGGAGGACAAGGCCGAGGCCTATGCCCGGACCCTTTCGGGCGGGATGCGGCGGCGGCTGTTGCTGGCCAAGGCGCTGGTGCATCGCCCGCATGTCCTGGTGCTGGACGAGCCGACGGCGGGGGTCGATATCGAGCTGCGCCAGATGCTGTGGCAGAATGTCCGCCGCCTGAACGAGCAGGGCATGACGGTGATCCTGACGACCCATTACCTTGAGGAGGCCGAAGAGATGTGCGACGAGATCGCGATCATCAATTTCGGCGAGGTCGTCGCGCGTGACAGCACCGCCAACCTGCTGGAAAGGCTGGATTCCAAGACCATGATCATTCATCCCGACAGCGATGTGACCGAGCTGCCGCAGGCCCCCGGACTGGCTGTGGAGAAACGCGCCGACGGGGCGCTGGTGTTCAGCTATCAGTCGCACGAGACCCCCGCCGAGGCGGTGCTGGAGGCGGTGCGCGGCGCAGGCATCCGCATCCGCGACGTGAAGACCGAGCAGGCCGATCTGCAGGACGTGTTCCTGGAACTGACGCGGTCGCGCGAGGCGTAACCGCGCGGCACGACCGATCCCGCGTCAGATCAGGCCTTCGGCGCGGAACATGTCCTTGACATCCGCTTCGGGGCGCGCGCCGTAATGCGAGATCACCTCGGCGGCGGCGATGCAGCCCATGCGCCCCGCCACGTCGAGCGGCGCGCCTGTCGCCATGCCGTAAAGGAACCCGGCGGCGAACTGATCGCCCGCGCCGGTGCTGTCGAGCGCCGGGACCGCGCGCACCGGCACAGTGAGCGTATCGCCCTTTGTCGCGATCACCACGTCATGACCCGAGCGGGTGCAGACCACAAGCCCGCTTTCGGCGGCGGCCTGTTCCAGCGCCGCGCCGAGATCCTCGGTTTCGTAGAGCGCGCACCATTCATGTTCATTGCCCAGCACGTAGTCGAGCTCCTGCACCAGCTTGCGGAAGTCCCCGCGGTGGCGATCGACGCAGAACGGATCGGAGAGCGTGATGCCCGACACCCCGCCCGAGGCCCGGCAGGCACGCGATGCGGCAAGAAAGGCATCCTTGCCCTTGGGCTTGTCGAAGAGATAGCCCTCGAGGAACAGGAGCGCCGCGCCACCGGCGACATCGTCATCCACGTCGTCGGGGCCAAGCTCGGCGGAGATGCCCAGATAGGTGTTCATCGAGCGCTCGCCATCGGGTGAGACGAAGATCATCGAGCGCGAGGTCGGCAATTCGCCCTCGGGGACCGGAGGATTTACGAAGTCGATCCCCTCGGCGGTCATCGCATTGGCATAGAACCGGCCCAGCACGTCGTCATGCACGCGTCCGATGAACCCGGTCTTGAGCCCGAGCGCCCCCATCCCCGCGATGCTGTTGGCGACCGAGCCGCCGGGCATCTGCGTGCGGTTCCGCATCTGATCGAACAGGAATTCGCCGCGCGGCTGCTCGACAAGCTGCATCACGCCCTTGTCGATGCCAAGGCGCGTCAGAACATCGTCATCGCATTGGGTGATGACATCGACGACGGCATTGCCGATGCCGACGGCCTGGTATCTGGTCATATGGTCTTTTCCTCGTACTGACAGAGATCACGTATGATGCAGGTGGGGCACATCGGCTTGCGGGCCTTGCAATGGTAGCGGCCATGCAGGATCAGCCAGTGATGCGCGCATTGCTGGAAATCGACCGGCACGTTGTCTTCGATGGCGCGTTCGACGGCGACCACGTCCTTGCCGGGGCAGATGCCGGTGCGGTTGCCGACGCGGAAGATATGGGTATCGACCGCCTGCGCGGGGTAGTGCCACCACATGTTGAGAACCACATTGGCGGTCTTGCGTCCAACCCCCGGCAGCGCCTGAAGCGCGGCGCGCGAATTGGGGACTTCGCCGTCATACTGATCGACCAAGATGCGCGACAGCTTGATCACGTTCTTGGCCTTGTTGCGGTAAAGGCCGATGGTCTTGATGTGGTCGATCAGCCCCTCCTCGCCAAGGTCCAGCATCTTTTGCGGGGTGTCGGCGATCTGAAACAGGTCGCGCGTGGCGCGGTTGACCCCCGCATCGGTGGCCTGCGCCGAAAGCGCCACGGCAACGACCAGCGTATAGGCGTTGACATGGTCGAGCTCACCCCTGGGTTCGGGCTCGGCCGCCTGAAAGCGGGTGAATATCTCGCGGATGGTATGATAGTCGAGCTGGCTTGCCATGCGACGCCTTTTGCCCCGAAAGAACCCAATGCGCAACATTCGGGTCGCCGCAGCGGGCGCGGCACTTTAGTCTGATGCCATATACAAGGACGAGGCCATGAGCGAAACCATGCAAGACACCCCGGCAAAGGCCCTGCCCGACAATCTGCCCGAGACCAAAGAGGCGCAGGGCTATCATTACAACGTGATGCGCCGCGCGCTGGACAGGATCGACGCGGCGGGCGAACGGATGTCGCTTGAATCGCTGGCGGCCGAGTTGAACATGAGCCCGGCCCATTTCCAGCGCCTGTTCTCGGCCTGGGTCGGGGTCTCGCCCAAGCGCTATCAGCAATACCTGACGCTGGAACATGCCAAGGTGCTGCTGGCCGAGCGCCACACGGTGCTGGAGACCGCCGCCGCCGCCGGGCTGTCGGGCAGCGGGCGGCTGCACGATCTGTTCCTCAGATGGGACGCCATGAGCCCCGGTGAATTCGCGCGGCGTGGCGCGGGATTGACGATTCGCCACGGCTGGTTTCCCAGCCCCTTTGGCGAGGTGCTGGCAATGGGCACCGAGAAGGGGCTGTGCGGGCTGGCATTCGCCGATGAATGCGGCCGCGTTGCCGCATGGCAGGACATGGCGGGGCGCTGGCCCGCCGCGCAGTTCGAACATGACCCGGGCAGCATCGCGCACTGGGTCGAGGCGGCCTTTGCCGGGCGCGGCGAAACGGCGCTGCACATGATTGGCGCACCGTTTCAGATCAAGGTCTGGGAGGCATTGCTGCGCGTCCCCAGCGGTCATGTCACCACATATTCCGACATCGCGAAGGCCATCGGCAGCCCGCGCGCGGTGCGCGCGGTGGGCACGGCCGTAGGGCGCAATCCGGTCAGTTTCCTGATCCCGTGCCATCGGGCGATGCGCAAATCGGGCGGGCTTGGCGGTTATCACTGGGGCTTGCCGGTCAAGCGCGCGATGCTGGCCTGGGAAAGCGCACGCAACGAGGCCTGACCGCAGGCCCGGATATCAGATATGCGCGGATTGTCGCCGATTTCCCCCCGGTTTTCCTTGGGTCGCGGACCTGCATTGCCTATTCTGGCGCCAGACCCGGACAATCGGGCGATCAACACAAGGCTATTCCATGATCCGAGCAAGACATTCCCTTATCATTCTGGCGGGCACATCCTTGCTGATGGCCACGGCCTGCACCGACCCGGCCACGGTCAATGGCAATGACCCGCGCCAGAAAACCAAACAGGGCGCGCTTCTGGGCGGCTTGCTGGGCGCCGGGGTCGGCGCTGCAGTGAGTAGCGACAAGGGCAAGGGTGCCGTCATCGGCGGCGCGCTTGGCGCGGCGGGCGGCGCGGCCTATGGCAACATGCTGGACAAGCAGGAAGCGCAGCTGCGCCAGGAGCTGGACAATGACCGCATCCGCATCACCAATACCGGCGACCGGCTGATCGTGACGATGCCGCAGGACATCCTGTTCGACGTGGACAGCGCCGCGGTGCGGTCGGGGCTGCGCAGCGACCTGATGACCGTGGCGGACAGCCTGCGCGATTACCCCGATTCGTCGGTGCAGGTGGTGGGCCATACCGACAACACCGGCGCGGCCTCCTATAACCAGCAGCTTTCTGAGCGGCGCGCCAATGCGGTAGCCGATGTGCTGATGCAGGGCGGCGTGCCCTTCGGGCGCATCCAGACCTTTGGCCGGGGCGAGAACCAGCCGATTGCGGACAACCTGACCGATTCCGGGCGCGCCCAGAACCGCCGGGTGGAGATCGTGATCCTGCCGAACGCGACCTAACCGCGCGGCGCCACGGGCGACCCAAGAACGGCAAAACCCCGGCAAGGTTCAGACCCTGCCGGGGTTTTTCATATCCGGGCGGTGCCGGGGGATGCGCTACATGGCGTCGATCATCTCGGCCTGGCGCACGATCACCTCGGCCTGCTTGATCGAGGCGATGTCCACAAGGCGGCCCTTGTAGGTGGTCGCGCCTTCGCCACGCGCCTTGGCCTCGTCCATTGCCTTGAGAATTTCGCGGGCTTCCTGCACGGCCTCGGCCGAGGGGGTGAAGATCTCGTTGGCCAGCGCGATCTGCTTGGGATGGATCGCCCATTTGCCGACCATGCCCAACGTCGCCGAGCGGCGCGCCTGTGCGCGAAAACCCTCGTCATCGGAAAAATCGCCGAACGGGCCATCGACCGGCAAAAGCCCATGTGTGCGGCAGGCCGCAACGATGGCGGTTTGCGCCCAGTGCCAGGGATCGGCCCAGTATTTCTGCCCCTCGCGCAGCATGTAATAGCTTTCCTGCGTGCCGCCGATTCCAGTGGTCGCCATGCCCATCGAGGCAGCGAAATCCGCCGCGCCGAGGCTGAGCGCCTGCATCCTGGGGCTGGCGGCGGCGATCTCTTCGACATGGGCGATGCCGGCGGCGGATTCGATGATTGCCTCGAAGCTGATGCGCTTCTTGCGGCCCTTGGCGGCCTCGACCCCGGTGACCAGCGCATCGACGGCGTAGATATCGGCGCCACAGCCCGCCTTGGGGATCATGATCTGATCCAGCCGGTCGCCCGCCTGTTCCAAGAGGTCCACGACATCGCGATACCAGAAGGGCGTATCCAGCCCGTTGATGCGCACCGACAGGGTTTTCTGCCCCCAGTCCACATCGTTGATCGCCTGGATCGTGTTGGCGCGCGCCGTGTCCTTGTCACCCGGCGAGACAGAATCCTCGAGGTCGATATTTATGACATCCGCCGCACTGGCGGCCATCTTCTCGAAGAGCTTGGTATTGGAGCCGGGGCCGAAGAGCTGGCAGCGGTTGGGACGGGCGGGGGCGGGCGGTTGCAGGCGGAAGCTCATGATGCGCGGCCTTTTGTCGAATGTTTCACTTTTGATCGGTCAACCGGTATAAAATTGCGCCCTCGCCCGCAACCGGTTTCTGCACAGCAGCATCGCGGGGACCGGCGGGGGAGCAGGCCCTTTGCGTTTTGAGGAATATTCTGTAGAACACGGCAATGGCGGGATATTCTTGCGCGCTAGCGGTGATTTACTTTGATTTCCCACAGGATTTCGCGCCCTAACTGTAGGAAAATCCCCCGAAAGGTGATTCCCGAAAGGAGCCGTCATGATCGAGACCCCTTATCTGTTGTTCCTGGGCGATGCGCCCGACATGCTGGCCGCGAAGGTGGCCATCGGCATCCGTGACTGGCGCCCCGACAACGCCGTCGGCCAGCTGCGCCTGCCGGGCTGCGGTGCCGATCTGGGGCTGAGCGACATGACCCTGGAGGAGGCCCGCGCCGCCGGTGCCAAGACGCTGGTGATCGGTGTCGCCAACCGGGGCGGCGTGATTTCGAAGGAATGGAAAAAGGTGCTGGTCGCCGCGCTGGAAGAGGGTTTCGACCTGGCCGCGGGGCTGCACAACCTCTTGCGCAACGAACCCGACCTTGTGGCCGTGGCCGAGGCGACCGGGCGCAGCCTGCATGATGTGCGCGTCCCCGAGGTCGACTACCCGATCGCCGATGGCAAGAAACGCCGCGGCAAGCGCTGCCTGCCGGTGGGCACCGATTGTTCGGTCGGCAAGATGTATACGGCGATCGCCATGGAGCGCGAAATGCACGCGCGCAAGATGAAGGCGACCTTCCGCGCCACGGGGCAGACCGGCATCCTGATCACCGGCGACGGTGTCCCGCTGGACGCGGTGATCGCGGATTTCATGGCCGGGTCGATCGAATGGCTGACGCCGGACAATGACGAGGATCACTGGGACCTGATCGAGGGTCAGGGCAGCCTGTTCCATGTCTCCTATTCGGGGGTGACCATGGCGCTCATTCATGGCGGCCAGCCCGATGCGCTGATCCTGTGCCACGAGCCGACGCGCGATCATATGCGTGGCCTGCCGGATTACACACCGCCTTCGCTCGAGGCGTTGCGCGACACCGCGCTGCCGCTGGCGCGCATCGCCAATTCCGGCTGCGTGGTGGCCGGCGTGTCGGTGAACACCCAGCATATGAGCGAAGAGGATGCAAAGGCCTATCTGGCCGAGATCGAACGCTCCATGGATCTGCCCGCGACCGACCCCTATCGGTTCGGGCCGGGCAAGCTGGTGGACGCGCTGGCCGCCCTGTGATCTGATCGCCCAGCCCGGCGGCACGATGCAGCGGCCGGGCAGATTAGTATTTGAAGAACGATGAAGGAGAAGAGCGTGGAGATATCGCTGACCCGTGATGTGTTCCGGCTGGCGCAGGTCTTCACGATCAGCCGTGGTTCGCGCAGTGAAGCGCAGGTGCTGACGGTGCATCTGAGCGATGGCGGCGTGAGCGGGTGGGGTGAATGCGTGCCCTATGCCCGCTATGGCGAAACGCTGGATTCCGTAGCCGCGCAGATCGGGGGCCTGCCCGCCACGTTCGACCGCGCCACATTGCAGGAATTGCTGCCCGCCGGGGCGGCGCGCAACGCGGTGGATTGCGCGCTGTGGGACCTTGAGGCCAAGCGCGCGGGCAAGCGCGTGTGGGAGCTGGCCGGGTTGCCCGAACCCAAGCCCGAGATCACCGCCTATACCCTGTCGCTGGACACGCCGGACGCGATGCGCGCGCAGGCCGCGAAACATGCGCATCGCCCGCTGCTGAAGATCAAGCTGGGCACGCCGGACGACATGGAACGCGTCGAGGCGGTGCGCGCAGGCGCGTCGAAATCGCGCATCATCGTGGATGCCAACGAGGGCTGGAGCGCCGAGGCCTACGCCGAACTGGCGCCGCATCTGGTGCGGCTTGGCGTGAGCCTTGTGGAACAGCCCCTGCCCGCGGGCGACGACGAGGCGCTGCGCGGAATCGACCGCCCTCTGCCGGTCTGCGCCGATGAGTCCTGTCATGACCGCGACAGCCTGCCGGGGCTGAAGGGAAAATATGACGTGGTCAATATAAAGCTCGACAAGACCGGCGGCCTGACCGAGGCGCTGGCCTTGCGCGACGCCGCGAAAGCCGAAGGTTACGACGTGATGGTGGGCTGCATGGTCGGAAGTTCTCTGGCGATGGCACCGGCGGTTCTGGTGGCACAGGACGCGCTGGTAACGGATCTTGACGGGCCGCTGTTGTTGGCGGAAGACCGGGATGAGGCTTTGACGTTTGACGAGGCCGGGGTGCATCCGCCCAAGGCCGCATTGTGGGGATGAAGAACATGCGCACCGTATACCTGAATGGCGAATACCTGCCCGAGACCGAAGCCAGGGTCTCGATCTTCGACCGGGCCTTCCTGATGGCTGACGGGGTCTATGAGGTGACTAGTGTGCTGGGCGGCAAGCTGATCGATTTCGAGGGGCATCTGAAACGCCTCGAGCGGTCGCTCAACGAGCTTGACATGCAAAAGCCCGCAGCCTTTGACGACCTTCTCGAGATCCACCGCGAACTGGTGCGCGTCAACGAGATCGGCGACGGGCTGGTCTATCTTCAGGTCACGCGCGGCAGCGATGGCGACCGCGATTTCGTCTTTCCCGACCCTGCGACCACGGCCCCGACACTGGTCCTTTTCACCCAATCGAAGCCCGGCCTTGCGAACAGCCCGCAGGCCGAAAAAGGATTGAAGATCATCAGCATAGACGACGTTCGCTGGGGCCGTCGCGACATCAAGACGGTGCAGCTTCTCTATCCGTCCATGGGCAAGATGATGGCCAAGAAGGCGGGTTGCGACGATGCCTGGATGATCGAGGACGGGCATGTCACCGAGGGCACCAGCAACAACGCCTATATCGTCAGGGGCAACCGGATCATCACCCGTGAACTGAGCAATGACATCCTGCACGGGATCACCCGCGCGGCGGTGCTGCGCTTTGCGCGCGAGGCGCAGATGGAAGTCGAGGAAAGGCCTTTTTCCATTGAGGAAGCGAAGGGTGCGGACGAGGCGTTCGTGACCTCGGCCAGCGCCTTCGTGATGCCGGTGGTGGAGATTGACGGCGAGGGTCTGGGCGATGGCACGCCGGGTCCGGTGGCGAAAAGACTGCGTGAAATCTATCTTGAAGAGAGCCTGAAAAAGGCGATCTGAGCCGCATCGCGATTGTACGAAACATCCGTTTTGTACGGCGGTTTCGTACATGTTTCGCCCCGGCGCATGAATATTCCGTACAAAACGCCGGGCACCCCGCCCCGAAGGCGAAAAGCGCACCCGAACACGGCGCGCGGTAAACGATCCGTTGCCGCGGCGAACGGACAGTCAAGCGGCGGCGAGTGGCCGGGTTTCAGGAACGCGCAGGCGCCGGTTCAGCCGGGCTTGTCGGCGTTGCCCACGTTCTGCGCGAAAGCCTGTTTGAATTCGGCCTGTTTCTCGGGGCTGGCCTCGGTCTGATGGCCGGCTTTCCAGTCGTCATAGGGCATGCCGTAGAAAACCTCGCGGGCCTCATCCTTGGACATGTCGATGCCACGGGCGTTGGCTGCCTCCTGATACCAGCGGCTGAGGCAGTTGCGGCAGAACCCGGTCAGGTTCATCATGTCGATATTCTGCACGTCGGGGCGTTTTTCCATCAGGTGTTCGCGCAGGGTGCGAAAGGCGGCGGCCTCGAGTTCGATGCGGGTCTGGTCGTCCATGGTCGTCCTCCTTGGTGTCAGGTTCAACATGCGCTTGAGAGCACGCGCGTTCAAGGCGTCAGGGTGGCGCGGATGCGGGCGTCAGATACCGGCGCGGCGCGCGGCCTCTTGCAGGATCGGGGCAAGGCGGCGCGCCCATGCGGCCTGAGCATCGCGGGTCTCGATCAGGTCGTTGCGCAGTTCGAGAAGCGTGTTGGGCCGCTCATAGGCGATCGCGTGGCGGGCGATGGCATCACCGGGAAGATGGCCGCCGTAGGGTTCGTTCTCACCGATGCACAGATCGCTTTCGCCATGCAGCAGATCGACCAGCGGGCGCGACAGGCGGCGGTCGGCGGCATAGAGCACGCCCACATGCCAGGGCCGGGGCGGGCGCGCGCGAAGCTGGCGGGTGAAGCTGTGAACCGACACGATCACCGTATCGGGCTGGCGCGCGGCCAGTTCCGACAAACCCGTGTGATAGGGCCGGTAGCAGCGGTTGAGGCGCAGTTGCAGCTCCTCGTGCCCGGCATGGCGGTTGCCGGGGATGATCGTGCCGTCATAAAGCTTCATCAGCAGGGTCGGGTCGTCCTCGCCCCGGTTGGGGTCGATCACGAGGCGCGAGAAATTCGACAGGATCGCCGGGGCATCCAGCAGGCGCGCCA
Source organism: Roseovarius salincola (assembly GCF_026891095.1). Lineage (GTDB taxonomy): Bacteria > Pseudomonadota > Alphaproteobacteria > Rhodobacterales > Rhodobacteraceae > Roseovarius > Roseovarius salincola. The sequence continues at coordinate 475,517 of NZ_JAPTNL010000002.1, read as the reverse complement.
GTTCGCGCGCCACACCTGCGGCACCCACATCATAGGCGATATGGCGGTTCATGTCGGCCTCGGGCAGGCCCAGCGTGCCGCCATTGACGAAGGGCGGCACGGTATTGGCGGCGTGGTCGCAGGTGACCAGCCAGCGGGCGGGGCGATCCGCGCCCTCGATGAAAAAGGGGTGATAGGTCATCGCTGTGTCATGTCCTTTGCGCATCCTCTAGGACAGATGAAAGAAGATGTGAATTGGGAATGGACGCCAGAGCGCTGTTAGCGGTAACATGCGGGCAGCAGAACAGCCAGGGACCGCGCCGGACCCGGCAGCCCATTGACAGGACGCGCCCGGACAGAGACACCGGGCGGCGAATAAAGACAGGAACTCCCGGATGAAACGCCACCGCAACGTCAAGATCGTGGCCACGCTTGGCCCCGCCTCGTCGGATTATGACACGATTCGCGCCCTGCATGAGGCGGGGGCGGATGTGTTCCGCCTGAACATGAGCCACGGCGTCCATGAAGAGATCGCCGAAAAGCATCGTATCATCCGCCGGATCGAAGAAGAGCTGAACAGCCCGATCGCCATTCTGGCGGACCTTCAGGGGCCGAAGCTGAGGGTGGGCAGTTTCGCCAATGGCGAGGAAGAGCTGGTCGAGGGCGCGGCGTTCCGGCTGGACCTGGACGAGACCGAGGGCGACGCCAGCCGCGTCTGCCTGCCCCATCCCGAGATCTTTGCCGCGCTCGAGCCCGGCGCGAGCCTGTTGGTCAATGACGGCAAGATCCGCCTCAAGGTGGTCGAATGCGGCAAGGACTTCGCGCAGACCGAGGTGGTCATCGGCGGCACCATTTCAAACCGCAAGGGCGTCAATGTGCCCGACGTGGTGCTGCCGCTGGCGGCGCTGTCGGAAAAGGACCGCGCGGACCTGGAATTCGTCTGTGAGCTGGGCATCGACTGGCTGGCGCTGAGTTTCGTGCAGCGGGCCGAGGACGTGACCGAGGCGCGCGAACTGGCGGCGGGCCGGGCCGCGATCCTGAGCAAGATCGAGAAACCCTCGGCGGTGACGCAGTTCGACGCGATCCTCGCGGCCTCGGACGGGATCATGGTGGCGCGCGGCGATCTGGGGGTGGAGCTGCCGGTGCAGAACGTGCCCCCCATCCAGAAGCGGCTGGTGCGCAAGTGCCGCGCCGCCGCCAAGCCGGTGATCGTCGCCACGCAGATGCTGGAATCGATGATCGAGAGCCCGATGCCCACGCGCGCCGAGGTGAGCGACGTGGCCACCGCGATTTACGAGGGCGCGGATGCGATCATGCTGTCGGCCGAGTCGGCGGCCGGGGATTACCCCGTCGAGGCGGTCACGACGATGGACAATGTCGCCCGCGAGGTCGAGGACGACCCCACCTATCAGGAGGTGATCGAGGCCTCGCGCCGGGTCAGCCGGACATCGGTGGCCGATGGTATCGTCGCCGCCGCGCGCGAGATCGCCGAGACCACGGATATCAAGGCGATCTGCTGTTTCACCCAGTCGGGGACAACCGCGCTGCTGACGGCGCGCGAGCGCCCGCGCGTGCCGATCATCGCGATGACCAACCTCCTGGGCACCGCAAGGCGGCTGGCGCTGACATGGGGCGTTCATTGCGTGATGACCGGCCAGCTTGAGCGCTTCAAGCAGGCGGTGCTGAACGCGGCGCGCGCGGCGCGCGAGGAAGGCTATGCCGAACCGCTCGATCAGATCGTGGTGACCGCCGGTGTGCCCTTCAACGTGCCGGGCACCACCAACATCCTGCGTGTCGCGCCCTGTCAGGAAAGTTTGATATACGCGACCGATCCGGGTTAAACTGGCGCACCAACCGCCCTTTTCCCGCATCGGAGAGCCGAATGGACCCTGATCTTGCGCTGATCGTCGGCCTTGTGCTGATCATCCTGTCCATTCCCTCGATCATCGCGGCGTTCAGCGACGGTCACGCGCCGCGCGTCGCCGCCTTCACGATCATCGCGGGCGGAGCGCTGTTGGTCTGGGCGATCTCGGCCAAGCCGGGCGGCTACACGATCCGCGAGGTGCCAGACACCTTCGTGAGCGTCGTGGCACGGTATCTGCCCTGAGGGGTCAAGCGGCGGGCGCGCGGCGGTGTGATGGCCGCTCCTGGCGCGGCGGCCACGAACCCGTCTTTCACGGTGACACCCCCTTGCGAAACAGAGTGAGTCGGCGTATACGGCGCGCTCTGATACCGCGTGGCCGGCCGAAGTGGCATGCCGAGTCGCGCGTTCCACCGAACCTGAAGAGGAGCCGGAAATGCCCAAGATGAAGACCAAGTCGAGCTGCAAGAAGCGGTTCAAGGTGACGGCCAGCGGCAAGATCAAATGCGGACAGGCGGGTAAACGCCACGGCATGATCAAGCGCAGCACCAAATTCATCCGTGACGCCCGTGGTACCACGGTCATGTCCGAGGCAGACGCCAGGATCGTCCGCCCGATGATGCCCTATTCCCGCTAAGGCCAAGGAGACCTGAACCATGTCACGCGTCAAAGGTGGGACCGTTACCCACGCCCGTCACAAGAAAGTCGTCAAGGCCGCCAAAGGCTATTACGGCCGTCGCAAGAATACCTTCAAGGTGGCCCGTCAGGCCGTCGACAAGGCCAACCAATACGCCACGCGCGACCGCAAGAACCGCAAGCGCAATTTCCGCGCCCTGTGGATCCAGCGGATCAACGCCGCCGTGCGCGCCCATGACGAAGGCCTGACCTATTCGCGCTTCATCAACGGCCTGTCGCTGGCCGGTATCGAAGTGGACCGCAAGGTTCTGGCCGATCTGGCCGTGCGCGAGCCCGAGGCATTCGGCGCCATCGTCGATCAGGCGAAAGGCGCATTGGCAACATAAGCCAGCCGCGTTCGAGGGACAGAACGTCAAGACACGACAAGACACGCCGCTGGCCCCGCGCCGGCGGCGTTTTTCGTGATGGGCCGCCTGCGGGCGTGCCCGAAATGGCCACGGCCCTGCCCTGATCCCGGCGCGTTTTTCAGGCATCCTGCCCTTGGATCGCGGCCCGCCCGGCCGCTCGTTGGATGGAGATGCAGATGCAAAGCACCCCGCAACAGCCCGTTCTGAAGCTTTTGAGCGAGAAGGCCCGCCGCCTGCTGGCGGCGCATGACCAGGAAGTGCGCAGCGCCCGTCAGCCCTGAGCCGTCCGTCTGAGCAGCCGCCACGACCCGCGCCAGTCACTTGCGCTGGCGCGTCAGGCGCGGTAACCCGCCCGTGACTCCAAACGGGTGAGACAGATGGACGACCTCAGAGACAAGTACCTGACCGCGATCGCCGATGCCGGTGACGAGGCCGCGCTGGAAACCCTGCGCGTGCAGGCCGTCGGCAAGAAGGGCGAGATCAGCCTCAAGATGCGCGAGCTGGGCAAGATGACGCCCGAGGAGCGGCAGGTCATGGGGCCGAAGCTCAACGCGCTGAAGGACGAGATCAATTCGGCGCTCTCGGCCAAGAAACAGGGGCTGGCGGATGCCGCCCTTGACGAGCGCCTGCGCGGTGAGTGGCTGGATGTCACCCTGCCCGCCCGGTCGCGCCGGAGCGGCACGATCCACCCGGTCAGCCAGGTCAGCGAGGAAGTGACCGCGATTTTCGCCGATATGGGCTTTGCCGTGGCCGAGGGGCCGCAGGTGGAAAGCGACTGGCACAATTTCGACGCGCTCAACATTCCGGGCCACCATCCGGCGCGCGCCGAGATGGACACGTTCTACATGCATCGCGACACGGGCGACACGCGCCCGCCGCATGTGCTGCGCACCCATACGAGCCCGGTGCAGATCCGCTCGATGGAATTGCAGGGCGCGCCGCTCAGGGTGATCTGCCCGGGCCGCGTCTATCGCGCCGATTACGACCAGACCCATACGCCGATGTTCCACCAGGTCGAGGGGCTGGCGGTGGACAAGGACATTTCCATGGCCAACCTGAAATGGGTGCTGGAAGAGTTCGTGAAAGCCTATTTCGAGGTCGATGGCGTCGATCTGCGCTTCCGCGCCTCGCATTTCCCCTTCACCGAACCTTCGGCCGAAGTGGATATCCGTTGCAGCTGGGAAGGCGGCACGCTCAAGGTAGGCGAGGGCGATGACTGGCTGGAGATCCTGGGCAGCGGCATGGTGCATCCCAAGGTCTTGATGGCGGGGAATATCGACCCGGCGGCCTGGCAGGGCTTTGCCTTCGGCATGGGGATCGACCGGATCGCGATGCTGAAATACGGCATCCCCGACCTGCGCGCGTTCTTCGATTCCGACCTGCGCTGGCTGCGCCATTACGGATTCAGCGCGCTGGACGTGCCGACATTGCGGGGCGGGTTGAGCAGGTAGGCGGCGCGCGGTTGCGCGCGGTGGGAGCGAGGGGCCAGCCCCTCGCGCTCCCCGGGATATTTTGAAACAGAAGAAGGCGGGGGCTTTGCGAGCTGCGGGGTTTTCCCCCTGCGCCGGATAGGCTAAACGCGCTTTGAGCAATGTTCCTTTCGTGGATGAGAGCCGATGAAATTCACCCTGTCCTGGCTGAAAGACCATCTTGAGACCGAAGCCGGCCCGGCCGAGATCGCCGAGGCGCTGACCGATCTGGGGCTGGAGGTCGAGGAGATCTCGGACCCCGCCGAGCGGCTGAGCGCCTTTACGATCGGCAAGGTGGTGAAGGCCGAGAAGCACCCCGATGCCGACAAGCTGAAAGTGTGCCAGGTGGCCACGGCGGATGGCGAGACGCAGATCATCTGCGGGGCGCCCAATGCGCGCGAGGGGATCACCGTGGTCGTCGCCAGCCCCGGTGTCTATGTGCCGGGCATCGACACCACGATCGGAGTCGGCAAGATCCGTGGCATCGAGAGCCATGGCATGATGTGTTCCGAGCGCGAGATGGAGCTTTCGGAAGAGCATGACGGGATCATCGAACTGCCTTCGGGCGAGGTCGGGCAGGCGTTTACCGACTGGCTGGCCGAGCATGACCCCGCCAAGGTCGATCCGGTGATCGAGATCGCCATCACCCCCAACCGTCCCGATGCGCTGGGCGTGCGGGGCATTGCGCTGGATCTGGCGGCGCGCGGGCTGGGGCGCATGAAGCCCGCGACGCAGGCCCATGTGGAAGGCCAGTTCCCCTGCCCCATCAATGTCACCATCGACGAGGACACGCGCGAGGGCGGCTGCGAGGTCTTTGCCGGGCGGGTGATCCGGGGCGTCGCCAACGGCGCCTCGCCGCAATGGTTGCAGGACCGGCTGCGCGCCATCGGCCTGCGCCCGATTTCGGCGCTGGTGGATATCACCAATTTCTTCACCTATGACCGCAATCGCCCGCTGCATGTGTTCGACGCCGACAAGGTGAGCGGCGATCTGCGGGTGCATCGCGCCGAGGGCGGCGAGACATTGGTGGGGCTTGATGAGAAGACCTATGAGTTCGCCCCCGGCATGGTGGTGATCTCGGACGATGCAGGCGTCGAGAGCATCGGCGGCATCATGGGCGGACTGGCCACCGGCGCGACCAACGAGACGGTGAACGTGTTCCTCGAGGCGGCGGTCTGGGACCATATCCAGATCGCGGCGACGGGGCGCGGGCTCAAGATCAATTCGGACGCGCGCTATCGTAATGAGCGCGGCATCGACCCGGGTTTCAACATGGAAGGGCTGGAACTGGCGACGCAGATGATCCTTGATCTGTGCGGCGGTGAGGCATCCAGTGCCGTGGTCGCCGGTGAGGTTCCGAAAGTGAGCCGCGCTTATCGGCTGGACCCGGAGCGGGTGCAGTCCCTGGTGGGCATGGATATTCCCGAGGCCGAGCAGCGCCGCACGCTGACGGCGCTGGGCTTCAAGCTGGAAGGCGACATGGCGCATGTGCCGAGCTGGCGGCCCGACGTGATGGGCGAGGCGGATCTTGTCGAGGAGGTGGCGCGCATCGCGTCGCTCACGAAGCTTGAGGGCAAGCCGTTGCCGCGCGCGCAGCCCGGTGTTCCCAAGCCGATCCTGTCGGTGATGCAGAAGCGCGAGCAGATCGCGCGGCGCACCAGTGCCGCGCTGGGTTACAATGAATGCGTGACCTACAGTTTCATCGACCATGCCAGCGCGATCCTGTTCGGGGGCGGCGATGACGCCACGATGCTGGCCAATCCGATCAGTTCGGAAATGAGCCATATGCGCCCCGAGCTGCTGGCGGGGCTGTTGCAGGCGGCGGCGCGCAACCAGGCGCGCGGGCATATGGACCTGGCGCTGTTCGAGGTGGGCCACGCCTTTCAGGGCGGCGAGCCCGAGGAGCAGCATGTGCAGGTCGCCGGGCTGCTGGTTGGCCGGACAGGCCCCAAGGATGTGCACGGCGCGGCGCGCGCGGTCGACCTGTTCGATGCCAAGGCCGATGCCGAAGCGGTGCTGGCGGCGATGGGCGCGCCCGACAAGGTGCAGATCCTGCGCGACGGCCCGGCATGGTTCCATCCCGGTCGCCACGGGCGCATCTGCCTTGGTCCCAGGAAGGTGCTGGGCATTTTCGGCGAATTGCATCCCCGCGTGCTGGAGCAGATGGACGTGAAGGGGCCGGCCGTGGCCTTCACCCTGTTCCCCGGTGAGATCCCGCTGCCGCGCAGGAAGGCCACGGGCCGCGCCGCGCTGGAGCTGCGCGACCTGCAGGCGGTGGAGCGCGATTTCGCCTTCGTGGTCGATGCCGGGACCGAGGCGCTGACGCTGGTCAATGCCGCCGCGGGCGCCGACAAGGCGCTGATCGACGATGTGCGCGTCTTTGACGAGTTCATCGGCGGCAGCCTTGGCGAGGGCAAGAAATCGCTGGCCGTGACCGTGCGGCTTCAGCCGACCGACAAGACCCTCAACGAGGCCGATATCGAGGCGGTGAGCCGCAAGATCGTCGAGAAGGTCGAGAAGGCCACGGGCGGCACGCTGCGCGGGTGAGCGCCGCGTTGGAGACATGAAGGAACAGGGACTGCCATGACACTGAACGTTTATCTGTCCGGAGAAATTCACACCGATTGGCGCGAGCGTATCCTCGAGGGCGCCAGGGGGCTGGATGTGCGGTTCAACAGCCCCGTGACCGATCATGGCGCCAGCGACGATTGCGGTGTGGCGATCCTGGGGGCCGAGGCGGACAAGTACTGGCACGACCACAAGGGCGCGATGATCAACGCGATCCGCACCCGCAAGGGGATCGAGGATGCCGATGTGGTCGTGGTGCGTTTCGGCGACAAGTACAAGCAGTGGAACGCGGCGTTTGACGCGGGCTATGCATCGGCGCTTGGTAAATCGCTGATCGTGCTGCAACCGCCCGAGCATGACCACGCCCTCAAGGAGGTGAACGCCGCCGCGCTGGCGATGGCGCGCGCGCCCGAGCAGGTGGTCGCGATCCTGCGCTATGTGCTGGAGGGCACGCTGGAGGGCTGAACGCCCTGAACGGCATGGGAAGGCGCGCCGCGATTTCCCATCAAAACGCTGGCTTTTCTCCGGGATAACGGGTCACGCTTGGAGCGCGCGCCATCAGGGCCGCGCGTGTGAGTGACACAGGGATCGGGGAACACAGACATGATTCAGGAATTCAAGGACTTCATCGCCAAGGGCAATGTCATGGACATGGCCGTCGGCATCATCATCGGCGCGGCCTTCACGGCTATTGTCACCTCATTGGTGGGCGATCTGATCAACCCGATCATCAGCCTGTTCATGGGTGGCGTCGATTTCGCGGGTCAGTATGTCCTGCTGGGCGAAGGCGAATTCGGCTCGATCGGCGAGGCGGAAGAGGCCGGGGCGGCGGTTTTCGCATGGGGGCGCTTCGTGATGGCGATCCTGAACTTCGTGATCATCGCCTTCGTGGTCTTCCTGCTGGTCAAGGCGGTGAACCGCGCCAAGGAGAATGCCGCCAAGAAGGAAGAGGCAGAAGCCGAGGCCGCGCCCGCCGGGCCGAGCGAGATCGATCTGCTGATGGAAATCCGCGACGCGCTCAAGAAGTAATCCGCGTCAGCGGCACAAGGATCGGGGGCCTGCGGTTGCGCGGGCCCCTTACCAGCTATGTTGATAATCGCGATCAGGTCCGTCGCTACTATCACGCGGGCGTTTGTCGGCTTCGAGCCCTTTTTGTCGATATTTTGCTGTGCAGCTTATGGCTGCTCTCAACAGTCCACCAAAAAGGTCCAATAGCTGATGGGCACGAAAGGTTATTTTCGGCGGAGCATCCGAAGAGATCGCTGCTTCCGAAGTGAAAATGCGCGTTCTTAGAATGGCTGCGCTATAGCTTGACAGTCACGTCGAATCATAACATCTATTGTTACATGAAAAGGGACAGCCGCCTTTCCTCCGTCCTTCACGCGCTTTTGCACATGGCAGAGCATGAGGGGCCCATGACCTCCGAAGCCATTGCGCAGTGCTTGGGCACCAATCCCGTTGTCGTCCGGCGCACCATGGGATTTTTGCGCGAGGCAGGGATCGTTTCGTCCGGTCGTGGCCATGCTGGGGGATGGCGCATCACCGCCGATCTCACGGTTGTGACCTTGCAGCAGTTGCACGAAGCGCTTGGCGAACCCGCCATTTTCGCGATCGGCAATCGGACCGAGAACCCCTCCTGCCTGGTGGAGCAGTCGGTCAACGCCGCGATGGAAGATGCGTTTGCCGACGCCGAAGCGTTGTTGCTGGACCGTTTCGCCCATGTCGCCCTTGCCGATCTGGTGGCCGACTTCAAACGCCGCCACGCGGAAACGCTTAAACAGAAAGACTGAAAATGCAGGATGTTATCGTAATCGGGGGTGGCTATGCCGGAATGGCAGCCACCCTGCAGCTGGTGCGCGCGCGCAGATCGGTGATGGTCATCGACGCCGGGTTGCGGCGCAACAGGACAGCCAGCCATTCCTATGGTTTTCTGGGACAGGATGGCGTCGATCCTGCAGAACTGGCCCGCACCGCCAGAACCCAACTGGAGGCATATCCGACGCTGACATGGAAAGTGGGCGAGGTCGCCACCGCAACCGGGGCAAACGATGCGTTCAAGATCACACTGGCCGCTGGCGAAAGCTTCGCCGCGCGCCGCCTGCTGTTCGCCACAGGCGTGGCGGATGAGCTGCCTCAGGTGCCTGGTCTGGCAGAGCGGTGGGGGCAATCGGTGTTTCATTGTCCATACTGTCATGGCTACGAGTTGGATCAGGGCAATATCGGCGTGATTGCAACCGGGCCCATGTCTTTGCATCAGGCGCAGTTGCTGACGGATTGGGGCAAAATCACATTTATGACCAATGCCACATTTTCTCTGGACGACGACGCTCTTGCCGATCTGAATCGCCGGGGTGTCGATGTGGAGCAAACGCCAATCGATCGGATCGAAGGCGAGGCCGACGTGGTCCTGACCGACGGTCGCCGCCTTCACTTCGCCGGGTTGTTTACGGCGTCTCGCTGTTCGCCGACCAGTCCGGTGGCAGAAACCATGGGCTGCGACGTGATGGAAACGCCCATGGGCTCTCAACTGCGCACCTCTGAGGAAAAGGAGACATCCATTGGCGGCGCATTTGCATGCGGTGATGTCGCGCGCGTTCCGCACTCGGTGTCACTTGCTGTGGCCGATGGCGCTTGGGCAGGTGCCCAGGTGCATAGATCACTTGTTTGGCCAACGCGCTGAGCTGAGACTCTTGAAAGGAAACATCATGAAGCTCTACGAACTGAACTGGGCGCTCTACCCACGTCGCATCGGAATCTACCTCTCCGAAAAGGAGATCACCGACATAGACCGGGTGGCTCTCGATGCGATGGATGCGGAAAGCATCGGCAAGTTGAAGGCAGTGAGTTCCTTGGGAACCGTCCCAATGTTGCAAACCGAAGATGGCCTCAAGATTCGTTCCTCAATCGCAATCCTAGAATACCTAGAGGATCGGTATCCGCAGCCGAACATGATCGGGCGGTCGTCTGCCGAGCAGGCCCGAACACGAGAAGCCATGAGCATCGCAGATGAGACCGCGCTTCAGTTCGGGATATGGGCTCATAAGGCCAGCCCCGTCTTCGCTGGTATGGAAGAGCAGAATCCGACCACAGCGCGTTTCGGTGCGAAGGCCTACCTAAAGCAGCTGGAACGCCTAGATCTGATACTGGCTGAAAACCAAGGGCCCTTCCTGACGGGCTCTCAAATTACCATTGCAGACTGTATCGCGATGGCGACCGTGCAGTTTGCAGCGGACGGCTACGGTGTTCCCTTACCCGGAAGGCTCGAACTATTGTGTGCTTGGTATGAATTCTTCAAGCAAAGACCGAGTGCCTATTGCCCTCCTTATCCAGAGCCTTTTTTAACGCATGCTTATGGACTTCCGGATCACGGTCTCGATTGGTCGCTTGATGATATCGGGTGGAATGTTGTTCTGGCAGCTTGATGCTGATCCGCTTTAGTGACTGCCGCTTCGAGGTTGTCGTTAGAGGCAAAGTCGTGCGGTTTTGTCTCAATCTTGGCCAGACTATTCAAAACGATGGCTGTTTGGAAGATTCCTGAACGCAACCATCAGCGCAGCTGCAGCGAAAGCTCACTTCGTCTGCAAAGCCGATATCCGAGACGACGAAACTGCGCTCGCAGGTTTCTGCGAGAGCATTCGCCAGTTAGGGTCCTTTGGCACTCGGGATCCTACGTGGTTCCTCAACACTTCTGGTAAGAGGCTTGGCGGTTGCGCGGGCCCCTTTTTTCATGAGACATTTTGGAGATGCGCAACAGTTAACGGGAGCGAAGCGGGATGGAAGGTTTGATGGAGCAGCTGGGCGGCTATGCGCCGCTGGTGATCAGCGCGGCGAAGGCCGCCGTGGTGCTGATTGTTGGCTGGATCGCGGCGGGGATCATCAGCAGCGTGATCCGCAGCCGGGTCACCAGCAACCCCAGGATCGACGACACGCTGGGCGGTTTCGTCGCCTCGATGGTCAAATGGGTCATCCTGCTGATAGTCCTGATCGCGGTGCTGGGACTGTTCGGGATCGAGGCGACATCGCTGGTGGCGATGCTGGGTGCGGCGACGCTGGCGATCGGGCTGGCGCTTCAGGGCACGCTGAGCGATCTGGCGGCGGGGTTCATGTTGATCCTGTTCCGGCCCTACAAGCTGGGCCAATATGTCGATATCGGCGGCACGGCGGGCACGGTGAAGGACCTGAACCTGTTCTTCACCGAACTGGTGACGCCGGACAATGTGCAGATCATCGTGCCCAACGGGCAGGCCTGGGGCAAGATCATCACCAATCTCTCGCATTACCAGACGCGGCGCTGCGATCTGACCTTCGGGATCGATTACGGTGACGATGCCGACAAGGCGATGGGGCTGATCCTGGACCTCGCGCGCGCCGATGAGCGGGTGCATGACGATCCCGCGCCCTGGGTGAGGGTCACCAATCTGGGCGACAGCAGCGTCGATCTGACCGCGCGGCTGTGGTGCGATGCGGCGGATTACTGGAACCTCAAGTTCGACATGACCAAGGCGGTGAAGGAGGCCTTCGACAAGGGCGGTGTCTCGATCCCCTATCCGCATTCGGTGGAAATACAGAAGGCCGGGTGAGGGTTTTTGAAGACAAGGCCGGGGGGCCAGCCCCCCGGACCCCCCGAGGTATTTGAGGCCAGATGAAGGGGGAGCTGTTTCGCCCCCCGGTCAGCCGCGGCCGATATAGGGCATTTTCGTTGCCATCAGGGTCATGAACTGCATGTTAGCCTCGGGCGGCAGGCTGGCCATGGAGAGCACCGCGCGGGCCACATCGGCCACGTCCATGGTGGGGGGCGGCGTATCGGGATTGGCGGCGATGACCCCGTCGAGAAGTTCGGTGCGCGCATTGCCGATGTCGATCTGCCCGCAGGCGATATCATGCGGGCGGCCATCAAGCGACAGGCTTTTGGTAAGCCCGGTGATCGCGTGTTTGCTGGTGGTATAGGCCACCGACAGCGGGCGCGGGGCATGGGCGCTGAGCGAGCCGTTATTGATGATCCGCCCGCCCTGGGGCTCTTGGGCGCGCATCCGGGCGAAAGCGGCGCGCGCAGCGTTGAACATGCCATGCAGGTTCACATCGATCACCTGTCGCCATTCGTCGTGATCGAGTTCGTCGATCAGGGCGGCGCGCCCGAAAGTGCCGGCATTGTTGAAGAGCACATCGAGCCGCCCGGCCTTTGCCATGAAAGCATCGAAAGCGGTTTCGACGGCGGGTCCGTCCGTCACGTCGCAGGGCAGGATCACCGCGTTGGGGTGGCCATCCGCCATGTGGTGAAGTGCCGGCGCGCGCCGCGCAAGGCAGCCGACGCGCCAGCCCGCATCGAGACATGCACGCGCCGTGGCGGCGCCAATTCCGGCGCTGGCGCCGGTGACCAGGATGGTCTTCATGTTTCGGCCTCCAGTTCCAGTGGCACGGGCGCGCTGCGCAGGTCATCCACCCGCAAGGGGCCTGTCGGCTTTGCGAGGCGGTTGCGCACGACCCAGTGCAGGCGTTCCTCGGCGCGGGTGATGGCCACATAGGCGAGGCGCTTCCAGAGGGGCTGTCCCGCCTCGCTGCGCCCCATCCGGGCGGCAATCGCGAGATCAGGCGCGAAGACCTGAACGTCGCGCCACTGGCTGCCCTGTGCCTTGTGGATCGTCACCGCCGCGCCATGCAGGAAGGTCGCCCCCATGCGCGCGGCGAAGGGGATGAAGGGTTCCTTCTCGTCGGGTTTCTCGATCTTGACGATGCTGGCGGCGCTGACGCGGGGGTCTTCGGCGCCGATCACATGCAGGCGCGAGAAGCCCGGCTTGTTGCCCGGCCCGAGATAGATCACCTGCGCGCCCTTGATCAGCCCGCGCGCCTCGAGGTCGAGGCGCTTCTTGCGGTGCTTGATGGGCAGTTCGATCCCGTCGCAGATCAGCGGCTCGCCTTCCAGAAGCGCATCGTCGGGCGCGCCGTGGACCGCGCGAAAGGCGTGGATCAGGCGGATGCGGGTGGCGTTGCGCCAGACGAGGACCGGCGAGCGCGCCATCAGGTCCACCTCGACGCGCTGCGCCCATTGCACGCGGTCGTCACGCCGGGCGGCCTCCTGCACCAGGGTCTCGAAGCGGTGGAAATCCACCTCGGGATCGCCCAGCGCATGGGCGAGATCGAGGATCGGATTATCGGCATCCTGACGGTGGATGCGGTGCAGTTCAAGCTTGGCAGGCGCAGGCAAGGCATCGAACACCATCGAGCCCGATTGCTTGACCGGCGCAAGCTGCGCGGGGTCGCCGAACAGAAGCAGGTTGGGGAATATCTCCTTGAGGTCCTCGAACTGCCGGTCATCGAGCATCGAGGCCTCGTCGACGAAACCGATATCGAGCGGTTCCTCGCGCCGGGTCCAGCCGGTGATGAAATCGCTGCCGCGCAGGCCCGCCGCCGCCAGCGCGCCGGGGATCGAGCGGTTCGACTGGAAGAAGGCCAGCGCGCGGTTCAGCGCCTCTTCGCTGAGGCCCTCGATATCGGGGCGCTCGCCGTTGCCGGCCAGCCATTCGGCGATCTTTGCGTATTCGGGGTGATAGACGGGCGTATAGAGAATGCGGTGAATGGTAGTGGCAGGCACGCCGCGCATCCTGAGCACGCTGGCCGCCTTGTTGGTGGGCGCGAGGATCGCCAGCGTGCGCCGGTCGCGCCGCCGCCGCCCCTCCCAGTCGCCGGAGACCACATCGACCCCCGCCTCCTCGAGCGCGCGAAACAGCGCCGCAAGCAGCAGGGTCTTGCCCGAACCCGCCTTGCCGATCACCGCCATGACCTTGGAACCGCCTTCGCGCGGCGGCGTGAGCTGCCCGCTGTCGAGATCGACCCCCGCGCCGCGCAGCATCTCGGCGATGCGGTCATGGGCTTCGGCCTGATCGTGGGAAAATGTGAGTGCGCTGCCGGACATGGCGCGACATTATCCAAGCAGCGCGGGCAGCACCAGAGGCAGAGACAGCAACAGGGCGCCAGCAGGGCGCATCGCCCGGATGCCGGGGCTTGCGCCTTCAGACGCGCTTGCCGATCGCAGGGAGGCCAGTGCCGGCATTGAGGCGCGCGCTGCCCTCATCCGTGTCGCCCTGTTCACTGTCGCGCGCCAGTTCAAGCACCGCCAGAAGCCGTGTATCGTGCAGTTGCGTGGCAAGAGCGGCCAACCCGTTCTGGCGGGCGAATGCCTCCAGATCGGCGAGCACGTCGAGGATCCATTCATTCTTCATGCCGGAACTCCGCTTAACGGGTTAAGGGGCTTTAAAATACAATCTTAGCACGAATTGGTTGTCAGTGAATCCTCCTTTTCCGGCCCTGCAAGACAGGGGCCGCCAGCCGGGGTAGTGCATCGGCAGAAGGCGCGGCGAAAAAAGCAGATCGCCCGCGACCGGCCATACCGGTTCGCGGGCGCTCCCCCTCCTCCCCGAGGGTTCTGTGGCTTACTTGCCGGCTTCCAGCACGTCCTCGACGGTGCGAAGGCCGGTTTTCGGGGACTGGACCAGCACGGCCATGTTGCCCGGCTTGTGCTGGTTGTTGAGCATTTTCGTATGCGCGTCGGGGATCTGTTCCCAAGGGAAGACCTCGGACATGCAGGGGTCGATACGGCGCTCGACCATCAGGCGGTTGGCGGAGGCAGCCTGTTTGAGATGGGCGAAATGGCTGCCTTGCAGGCGCTTCTGGTGCATCCACATGTAGCGCACGTCGAAGGTGCAGTTGAAGCCGGTGGTGCCCGCGCAGATCACGACCATGCCGCCCTTCTTGCACACGAAGGTCGAGACCGGGAAGGTCGCCTCGCCGGGATGTTCGAAGACGATATCGACATTGTTGCCCTTGCCGGTGATGTCCCAGATTGCCTTGCCGAACTTGCGCACTTCCTTGAACCATTCGGCATATTCGGGGGTGTTCACCGTGGGCAGCTGGCCCCAGCAGCTGAAATCCTTGCGGTTGATGACGCCCTTGGCGCCGAGATCCATGACGAACTGGCGTTTGTCCTCTTCCGAGATCACGCCGATCGCGTTGCCGCCCGCCGCATTGATCAGCTGGATCGCGAAGGACCCGAGCCCGCCCGAGGCACCCCAGACCAGCACGTTCTGGCCGGGCTTGAGTTCATGCGGGTGATGGCCGAACAGCATCCGGTAGGCGGTGGCCAGCGTCAGCGTGTAACAGGCGCTTTCCTCCCATGTCAGGTGACGCGGGCGCGGCAGAAGCTGCTGAGCCTGAACGTTGGTGAACTGAGCGAAGGACCCGTCGGGCGTTTCATAGCCCCAGATGCGCTGGCTGGGCGAATACATCGGGTCGCCGCCATTGCATTCCTCGTCGTCGCCATCGTCCTGGTTGCAATGCACGACGACCTCGTCGCCGACCTTCCAGCTTTTGACCTTGTCGCCCACGGCCCAGACGATGCCCGCAGCATCCGAGCCGGCGATATGATAATCGGCACCGTGGCTGTCAAAGGGGCTGATCGGCTGGCCAAGACCCGCCCAGATGCCGTTATAGTTGACGCCCGCGGCCATCACCAGGACAAGCACCTCGTGGCTGTCCGGGGTCGGGGTATCGACCACTTCGACCTGAAAGGACTTGTCGGGGGTGCCGTGACGCTCGCGGCGGATGGCCCAAGCATACATCTGCCGGGGGACATAGCCCAACGGGGGCATTTCACCGATCTCGTAGAGATCCTTTTCCGGCGCGTCGTAGGGCGCGATGCCCGTTTCGGTATCCAGAGCCATTCCCAGCCTCCTTGTCGATCCATATTGCCGCGATGCAGAATCACGGTGCCGACCATGGGGATATAATCCATCACGCAACAATGCAATCCCAAGGTGATGTTTTTTGTAATTTTATGACCCCGCAGGTGCAGAAATTCCGCGTCTACACGCTGCGCGCGCAGAAAAGATGCGCAATCGAGCGGGCATAAAAGGCCAGAATCGCCTCATGTTCAGCCACCGGCGCGATCATTCCGCCGCTGTCGCTGACCAGCCCGCGGCCCAACAGGCTGCGCAAGCCGGAGTCGACCGCATCGGCCATGTCGGCGCGCGGCAGGCAGATATCGGCGCGCGGCAGCTGCGCGACCATCTGAGCCACCGCCTTTTCGAGGTCGTCGCGCGACATCGCACCACCCGACAGGAGCGCCCGCGCCACCAGCGGCACCGGCACCACCGGCACCTCTTCGCCGATGCGCTTTATCAGTTGCTGGCCCAGAGCCTCGACCGGGGCACCGGGGTGGTCCTGCTGAAAACCGGTCAGCGACAGGGGCGCGCCGAAACTGACGGCGGCGTAGCCGTGGCGATGATAGCGCCGCGTCAGCCAGAGCCAACACTGATGCAGGATGAAGCGCCCCACCACGCTGATACGGGCGCGAAAACGGCGCTCGCCGCGCTGATCGGCGGCGACAAGGATGCGGTCCTCGAAAACACGGTCGTAATTGATCGCCACCGGCACGAAGACCACATCGCGCGCATCGCGCGCCCGACCTTCGACGATGTATTTCAGGATTCCCAGCTTGGGCAGCGTCAGCCCCCCGTCAAGGCTCAGCCCGCCTTCGGGGAACACGGCCTGCGTCACGCCCGCATCCGTCGCCATGCGCACGTAGCGCGCCAGCACCCGGCGATAGAGATCGTTGCGCGATTTGCGGCGGATGAAATAGGCGCCCATCGCCTTGATCAGCCGCGACAACGGCCAGACCCGCGCCCATTCCCCCACCGCATAGCTGAGCGCCGAGCGTTCGGCGGCAAGCCATGTCACCAACACGTAATCCATGTTCGAGCGGTGGTTCATCACGAAGACGATGGTCGCGTCGCGGTCCACATTGGCCAGTGCGGCCTCGTCGAAATGCCCCAGCCGCACCTGGTAAAGCGCGCGCGACAACCATTTCGCCGCACGGATCGCGAAGCCGAAATAGGCGGTCGCCGAGAAACCCGGTACGATCTCGCGCGCATAGCGCCTGGCTTTCTCGAAGGCGACATTTTCGGGGATGCCTTCGGCGCTGGCATGGTCGGCTATGGCGCGGCTGACCTCGGGATCATAGATCAGCCGCTGGATCATGTCGTAACGCCGCGCCAGCTTGAACGGCTGGATCGGGCGCTCGAGCCGCTGGTTGAGCTTGGCGACGACGCGCTCCATCCGGCGGCGAAAGAACCAGCGCACCGAGGGAAACAGGAAATGCGACGCAAAGGTCACCGCCGCAAAGGCGATCAACAGCAGCAGTACCCAAAGCGGCATTTCGATCATCTTACCCATCGTCCAAGCAATACAGGGTTTGACGGTACGGTAAATGCCCTCATGCCGCGACGCAGCGAATTGACAGCGCCACATTATTCCAGATAAAAATGCCGGGACGTAACAAAATTGCGCATCCTGATTCACGAGGTCCGCCCATGTCGCAGACGCAGAATGACCCGACCACGCCCGCCCGCAGCGCCGATCGCCCCTGGCTGATCCGCACCTATGCGGGCCATTCCACCGCCCAGGCCTCGAACGCGCTTTACCGCTCGAACCTGGCGCGCGGTCAGACCGGGCTGAGCGTGGCGTTCGACCTGCCGACCCAGACCGGCTATGACAGCGATCACGTGCTGGCCAAGGGCGAGGTGGGCAAGGTCGGCGTGCCGGTCTGCCATCTGGGCGACATGCGCCACCTGTTCGACCAGATCCCGCTGGAGCAGATGAACACCTCGATGACGATCAACGCCACGGCCCCCTGGCTGCTGGCGCTTTACATCGCCGTCGCCGAGGAACAGGGCGCCGATATCAGCCAGCTTCAGGGCACGGTGCAAAACGACCTGATCAAGGAATACCTGAGCCGGGGCACCTATATCTGCCCGCCCGCCCCCAGCCTCAAGCTGATCGGCGACGTGGCCGAATATTGCTATACCAACATCCCCAAATGGAACCCGATGAACGTCTGTTCCTATCACCTGCAAGAGGCCGGCGCGACGCCCGAACAGGAGCTGGCCTTTGCCCTTGCCACCGCCACCGCCGTCCTGGACGAGCTGAAGCCGCGCGTCCCGCCCGAGGATTTCCCCCGCCTTGTCGGGCGCATCAGCTTTTTCGTGAATGCGGGCATCCGCTTTGTCACCGAGATGTGCAAGATGCGCGCCTTCGTCGATCTTTGGGACGAGATCTGCCGCGAGCGTTACGGCGTCGAGGATCCCAAGTATCGCCGCTTTCGCTATGGCGTGCAGGTGAATTCGCTGGGGCTTACCGAACAGCAGCCCGAAAACAACGTCTACCGCATCCTGATCGAGATGCTGGCGGTGACCCTGTCGAAAAAGGCCCGTGCGCGGGCGGTCCAGCTGCCCGCCTGGAACGAGGCGCTTGGCCTGCCCCGCCCCTGGGACCAGCAATGGTCGATGCGCATGCAGCAGATCCTGGCCTATGAAACCGACCTTCTGGAATATGACGACCTTTTCGATCACAACCCGGCGGTCGATGCGCGGGTCGAGGCGCTGAAGGACGGCGCGCGCCACGAGCTGGCCAATATCGACAGCATGGGCGGCGCGGTCGAGGCGATCGAATACATGAAGTCCCGCCTGGTCGACAGCAATGCCGAGCGCCTCAACCGGATCGAGCGCAACGAGACGATCGTCGTGGGCGTGAACAAATGGACCGAAGGCGAGCCCAGCCCCCTGATGGGCGAGGATGGCGGCATCATGGTGGTGGATCACGCCGTCGAGGCCGAACAGATCGGCCGCCTGAACGATTGGCGCGCGCAGCGCGATGACGCCGCCGTCAAGGCGGCGCTGGCGGATCTGCGCGCTGCCGCGAGCGAGGGGCGCAACATCATGCCCGCCTCGATCACCGCCGCGCGCGCCGGGGTCACCACCGGCGAATGGGCCGCCGAGATGCGTGCCGTGCATGGTGAATACCGCGGCCCCACCGGCGTTTCGGGCAGCCCGTCGAACAAGACCGAAGGGCTGGACGATATCCGCGACGCGGTGAACGCGGTCAGCGACAAGCTGGGCCGGCGCCTAAAGTTCCTGGTGGGCAAGCCGGGGCTGGATGGCCATTCCAATGGCGCCGAGCAGATCGCCTTCAGGGCGCGCGACTGCGGGATGGATATCAGCTATGAGGGTATCCGCCTGACGCCCGCGGAAATCGTCGCCGCCGCGCTCGAGGATGAGGCGCATGTGGTGGGCCTTTCGATCCTGTCGGGCAGCCATATCCCGCTGGTCGAGGACCTGATGGAGCGGATGCGCGCCGCCGGGCTTGGCGCGGTGCCGGTCATCGTCGGCGGCATCATCCCCGAAGACGACGCCAGGCGCCTGCGCGACATGGGTGTCGCGCGCGTCTACACGCCCAAGGATTTCGAGCTCAACACGATCATGACGGATATCGTCGCGCTCGCCGATCCCAAGGCCGTTGCCGCCGAATAGCAAAAGGGCCCGCCTGCAACAGACGGGCCCCGAGCAGCGGTTTCATCGGTTTCGGATCACTGTTCGCCCTGGGCGTCTTCCAGCTTGGCGAGGATCCGCGCGTTCAGCTCTTCGTCCTGCTGCGCGACCTTGCCGATCGCCATATATTCCTCGGGCGTCATGTTATCGACATCCGAAACAGCCGCGATGGCGGCGGTATTGGCCTCTTCGATCACGGCTTTCTGTTCCGCTTCGCTTTCCTGCTCCTGGATGCGCGGCAGGTAGTCCGCCCGCACCGCCTCGATCGCGACCAGGGCTTCGACGAAGGCGTCGATCTGCTCTTCGCTCAGCGAGTCGGCAGAAACCTGCGGCGCCTCGGTCTGCGCCGGTGCATCGCTCTCTTGCGCGGCCAGAGGTGTGGCCAGAGGTGCGGCCAGCGCCAGTGCCGCGGTCATGACGGGGGCAATCATGGTTTTAAAGGTCAATCGGAATCTCCGTTTCAGTGCATTTCACCCGGATCCTGCGCCCGGGCCACCAAGAGCACATGGGGCAAGGCGCACCCGCGTGCAATCGGGTCGGCGGAAAAATGCCGGAACGCGCCGCGCCAAGGGCGCGACAACCCTCTGGCGCTTGGCCGCCATTTCGGTCCAGACTGGCCGCAAGCGTCAAGGAGGCCCCATGAGCATCACCATCCGCCCCATCGAACCGGACGACAAGGAAGACTGGCGCGCGCTTTGGACCGCCTATCTGGACTTCTACGAAACCGCCGTCCCGGATCAGGTCTATGACACCACGTTCCAGCGCCTTGTGGACCCCGCGCGCAGCAATCAGAACGGCCTGCTCGCAGTCGATGGCACGCGCGCGGTCGGGCTCGTGCATTACATCTATCACCCGCATAACTGGCGGATCGAGGATGTCTGCTATCTTCAGGATCTCTATGCCGCGCCGGACATGCGCGGCAAGGGCGTGGGCCGCGCGCTGATCGAGGCGGTCTATGCCGCCGCCGACGCCAATGGCACGCCCTCGGTCTATTGGCTGACACAGGATTTCAACGCCGAGGCGCGCCGGCTCTATGACCGGATCGCCACCCTCACCCCCTTCATCAAGTATCAACGCTGAGGGCCGCGCCCCATGACCATCCATATCTCGGCCCAGCCGGGCGATATCGCCGACACCGTGCTGATGCCGGGCGATCCCCTGCGCGCCAGGTGGGCCGCCGGGCAGTTCCTCGACGCGCCGCGCTGCATCAACGAAACCCGCGGGATGCTTGGCTATACCGGCACATGGCGCGGCCAGCGCGTGACCATCCACGGCAGCGGCATGGGCATGGCCAGCCTGTCGATCTACGCCAATGAGCTGATCCGCGATTTCGGCGTCACCACCCTGATCCGTATCGGCTCCTGCGGCGGGATGCAGCCGCATGTGAAACTGCGCGACGTGGTCCTCGCCATGACGGCCAGCGCGGTCTCGACGCCCTCCTCAACGATCATGCGCGATCTGAATTTCGCGCCCTGCGCCGATTGGGGCCTGCTTTCCGCCGCCGCCCGCGCCGCCGATGCGCGCGGTATCGCCCCGCATGTGGGCGGCATCTATTCCAGCGATACCTTCTATGACGAACGCCCCGACCTCAACGAAGAGATGACCCGCCACGGCACGCTGGCGGTCGAGATGGAAACCGCCTAGCTCTACACCCTCGCCGCCCGCCACGGCGCGCGCGCCCTCTCCGTCCTGACGGTCAGCGACCATCTGCAAACCGGCGAGGCACTCGACAGCAACGCGCGCGAAACCGGCTTTGCCGACATGGTCGAAATCGCCCTCGCCGCCGCCTTTCCGGACTGACCGGGGCTTCTTCTGTTCTGAAATATCCCCGCCGGAGGCATCCCCGGCCAGCCACCAGCACCCCGGCCCGCCAATCGCGCGCCGGGGTGGCCGCCCGGTTCACGCCGCGATCAGTCGTAGCTGCGCTGGTCCTCGATCACCTTGCCGTCATTGGGCAGGCTGCCGGGGGCGACGATCTCGATCCTGCCTTTCAGCTTCAGCACGTCGGCGACGGACCCGGCAAAGGCGTCCGCGTCGCCGCCATTCGCTTCGATCTGCACCGTCATCACGTCCATTTCACCCTCGCGGCTGGCGATGACGCGGGCGCGGGCGATCCCGTCATGGCCCGCGACCAGCGCCGCCACCTGTTCGGGGCGCACGAACATGCCCTTGATCTTGGTGGTCTGGTCGGCGCGCCCCATCCAGCCCTTGATGCGCAGGTTCGAGCGCCCGCAGGGGCTGATGCCCTCCATCACGGCGCTCAGATCGCCGGTGGCGAAGCGGATCAGCGGATAATCGGGGTTGAGCGTGGTCACAACGACCTCGCCCACTTCGCCGGGGGCGACCGGGTTGCCGGTGCCGGGGGTCACGATCTCGACGATCACGCCCTCATCCACGATCATCCCCTCCTGGGCCGGGGATTCATAGGCGATATTGCCCAGGTCCGCGGTGGCGTAGCATTGCAGGCAGGCGATGCCGCGATCGGCGTATTCCTGGCGCAGCGACGGGAACAGCGCCCCGCCCCCCACGGCGGCGCGCGTGATCGAAAGCGCAAGGCCCATGTCATCCGCCTTATCAAGGATCACCTTGAGGAAGTCGGGCGTGCCCGCATAGGCGGTGACGCCGATATCATGCGCCGCGCGCGCCTGAAGCTCGCTTTGCCCCGTGCCGGCGGGCAGCACCGCCGCCCCCACCGCGCGCGCGCCGTTCTCGAAGATCATGCCGGCGGGCGTCAGATGATAGCCGAAACAGTTCTGCACGATATCACCCCTGCCCACGCCGCAGGCATGGAGAAACCGGCCCATGCGCCACCAGTCGTGGCTGTCGCTGCCCGGCTCGTAGATCGGGCCGGGGCTCTGGAAGATATGCGCGAACTGCGCGGCGTTGCGCGTGGTCAGCCCGCCAAAGGGCGCCGCCCCCGCCTGCGCGCGCCCCAGATCGGACTTGCGCAGCACCGGCAATGCCGCCAGGTCCGCGACCGCGCGGATTGCCGCGCTGTCCACATCGTCGAGGCGGCCCGCATAGCCGGGCAGCGCCTTGGCGCGGGCGATCTGTTCGGGCAGGGCGCGGGCGATCGCCGCCTGCCGTTCATCGCTGCTGCGCGTTTCCAGTTCGTCGAAATATTCGGACATCCCGTATCCCTCTGAAAGCCGCCTCGCGCGGCCCCTGTCAAATGTCCCCGAAACGGGGTCGAAAATCAGCTCAGCCAGCGCTTGCGGCGGCGATAGCTGCGCACATCGCGAAAACTCTTGCGCCCCTCGTCCGACATGCCTAGGTAGAATTCCTTCACATCCGGGTTCTCGCGCAGCGCGTCGGCGGGGCCGTCCATCACCACACGCCCCGATTCCAGGATGTAGCCGTAATGCGCGAAGCGCAGCGCGACATTGGTGTTCTGCTCGGCCAGAAGGAAGGTGTAGCCTTCCTTCTCGTTGAGCGATTTCACGATGTTGAAAATCTGTTCGACCAACTGCGGTGCAAGCCCCATGCTGGGTTCATCGAGCAGGATCGTTTCCGGGCGGCTCATCAGGGCGCGCCCGATGGCGACCATCTGCTGCTCGCCCCCCGAGGTATAGCCCGCCTGGCTGCGGCGGCGTTCCTTGAGTCGGGGGAAATAGTCGTAGACCATGTTCAGGTCGGCATCTATCTCGCCCCGGCTGGAGCCGCGCGTATAGGCGCCGGTCAGAAGGTTCTCCTCGACGGTCAGGTGCTCGAAGCAATGGCGCCCCTCCATCACCTGGATCACGCCTTTCTTCACCAGGTCCGAGGGCATCAGGTCCTGCACCCGCTTGCCGCGATAATGGATCGAGCCCTTGGTGACCTCGCCGCGCTCGGATTTGAGCAGGTTCGAAATTGCCTTGAGGGTGGTTGTCTTGCCCGCCCCGTTGCCGCCCAGAAGCGCGGTGATCCCGCCCTTGGGCACACTGAGGCTGACGCCTTTCAGCACAAGGATCACGTGGTTGTAGATCACCTCGATATTGTTGACCTCGAGAATCATCTCGTCGGTGCGTGCTGCTGCGTCGGGCATGTGTCTCTCCAAATCGCTCGCTCGTTCGCCCCGTCGCGGGGCCGGGTCCGGGCGCGGCGGATCGACCGCCGCGCCCGCTTCATGTGGCGGCGCTTACTGGCAGCGCATCTCGATGCCGTTTTCCGCGGCATAGGCCTCGGAATCGGCTTCGATGAGCGGCCCGAGGATCTCCTCATCGGACTGGAAATACTCGGTGATCAGCTTGAACTCACCAGCCTCTGCATCCCATTGCGACACCGCACCAAAGCCGTTGCCGCCGTGGTTCTCGCAGGTGACCTTGAACTCGGGGCCAAAGCCGGGCAGGCCCAGTCCGGCCATCTTCTCTTCGGTCATTTCAAGGTTCTCCATGCCGTCGCGCATCATCTCGGGGGTGATCGCGGCGGTGCCGTGGATCTCCTGGGCGGTCTTGATCGCCTCGGCGGCCAGCATCGCGGCATACATCCCGCGGTTATAGAGAACCGAACCGATCTGATCGCCCGCGCCGGCGGCCTTGCCGGTTTCGACGACATGCGTCTGGATGTCGTCATAGACCGGGTAGTTCAAGCCGATATTGTGGAAGGTCAGCGCCTTGTAGCCATTGGCACGGTCGCCCGCGGCCTTCACGTCGTTCTCCGAACCCGACCACCAGATGCCGATGAAATTCTCCATCGGGAAACGGATGTTCACGGCTTCCTGAATCGCGACCTGGTTCATGACGCCCCAGCCCCACATGATCACGTAGTCGGGGCTTTCGCGGCGGATCTGAAGCCACTGCGATTTCTGCTCCTGGCCGGGGTGATCGACCGGCAGCAGCGTCAGGTCATAGCCGTGCTTTTCGGCCAGCCCTTCGAGCGTGCGGATCGGTTCCTTGCCATAGGCCGAGTTGTGATAGACCAGCGCGATCGACTTGTCGCTGATGTCGCCGCCGTTCTGTTCGAGAATATGGGTGATCGCATGGCTGGCGCCGTCCCAGTAGTTGGCGGGATAGTTGAACACCCATTCAAAGACCTTGCCGTTCTTGGCCGAGGTGCGCCCATAGCCCATGGTGTGCAGCGGGATCTTGTCCGAAGACACTTTGGGAATGAGCTGATAGGTAATGCCGGTGGACAGCGGCTGATAGACCAGCGAACCGTCGCCCTTGGTGGCCTCGTAGCATTCGACGCCTTTTTCGGTGTTGTAGCCGGTCTCGCATTCCACGAGGTTGATCATCTCGCCGCCGATACCGCCGTCACGCTCGTTGAGCAGCGTGAAATAGTCCTGATAGCCGTCCGAGAACGGAATGCCATTGGCCCCGTAAGGCCCGGTGCGATAGCTGGTATCGACGATCTTGAGGTCGGCCATGGCCGGCCCTGCCGCCATCACCGCAGCGACAAGCGCTGTCATCAGTTTCGTTTTCATCGGTTAATCCTCCCTTTGGTCTTGTTCCGATGTCCCTTTTCGCCAGGGGCCAAAGCCCCCGGTGTCTCCTCCTCAGGCCCGCCCCTAGTATGGGAAGGGCCAAAGTCTCAGTTTTTCCTTGGCCACGCGCCAAAGCTGCGCCAGCCCGTGGGGTTCAAGCACCAGGAACATGATGATCAATCCCCCGACGATCATGAATTCCAGATGCGCCGCCAGATCCGTGGGCCAGCCAAGCCCGCCCACCAGCACGTTCTTGAGCAGCACCGGCAACAACACGAGGAACGCCGCCCCCGCAAAGCTGCCGAAGATCGAACCCAGCCCGCCGATGATCACCATGAACAGCACGAGGAACGACTTGTTGATGCCAAAGGCCTCGCCGACCTCGACCGCGCCCAGATAGACCGCAAAGAACAGCGCCCCCGAGATGCCGACGAAAAAGCCCGATACAGCAAAGGCCGACAGCTTGGCCTTGAGCGGGTTCACACCGATGATCTCGGCGGCGATGTCCATATCGCGGATGGCCATCCATTTGCGCCCCGCCATGCCACGCGTCAGATTGCGCGCGATGATCGCCGAGGCCACGACGAAGACGAGGCAGAACAGATATGCCGCCCACGGCGCGGTCTCCGCCCCGGTGATCGGCACGCCGAAGACGGTGCGCTCGGGCGCGTTGATCTGGCCCGAGGCAGAGTAGTTGTAGAACCAGCCCACCCGGTTGAAGGTCCAGACGAGGAAGAACTGCGCCGCCAAGGTGGCCACGGCCAGGTAGAACCCCTTGATCCGCAGCGATGGCAGGCCGAAGAGCAGACAGACCGCCGCCGTGATTCCACCCGAAAGGATGATGTGGATAAAGATGCTGACCTCGGGAAAAGCGACCATCAGCTTGTAACAGGCATAGGCCCCAACGGCCATGAAACCGCCGGTGCCAAGAGACACCTGCCCGCAATAGCCCACAAGGATATTGAGACCGATGGCGGCAATCGAATAGATCAGGAACGGCAGGAAAACCGCGTTCACCCAATAGTCATTGATGACGAAGGGCACCACGGCGAAGGCGACCAGCAGCACCGCGTAATAGCGGTAGCGATCGAACTTGATCGGGAAAGTCTGGCTGTCCTCTGTATAGGAGGTCTTGAAATCCCCTGCTTCACGGTAAAACATTTCAGAGCACCTCCCCATGAATTTCGTCGTCGTCGCGCTTGTCCGCGCGATTGGCGGGCTTGGCATAGCCGGTCGCCTCGGTGTGGCGCACCAGCCAGAGATAGGCGAGCATGCCCACCCCGCCGCCCATGGCCGCAAGGACGGCGGCAATGACCATCTGGCCGGTATTCTCGACCTGCGCCGACAACGCGAGATAGCCGAACGACCAGAACCCGGCCCAGGCGATCACGTTGACGATGGCAATCAGCTTTTGCATGACACTCACACCCTCTCGATGATCTTCTCGCCGAACAGGCCCTGCGGCCGGAACACGAGGAAGACGAGCGCCAGCACATAGGCGAACCAGATTTCCGTGGCCCCGCCCAGATAGGGTGCGCCGATGGTGAACTCGAACAGCTTTTCGCCGACACCGATGATCAGCCCGCCGACGATGGCGCCGGGGATCGAGGTGAATCCGCCCAGCATCAGCACCGGCAACGCCTTGAGCGCAATCAGCGAGAGCGAGAACTGCACACCCGATTTGGTACCCCACATGATGCCCGCCACCAGCGCCACGAACCCGGCCAGCGACCACACCATCACCCAGATGAACTTGAGCGAGATGCCCACCGACAGCGCCGCCTGGTGGTCGTCCGCCACCGCGCGCATCGCCCGGCCATGCTTGGAGAACTGCGCAAAGATCACCAGCGCGACCACCAGCAGCGCCGCGACCAGCGTGGCCCACAGATCGAGATTGTCGATGAAGAAACCATAGCCGAAGATGTTGTAAGTCACCTCGTCTATGACGCTGTTGACCCCCTGCGGCAGGCCCACATCCAGCTTCTTGATGTCGCTGCCCCACATCATGTCCCCGAACCCTTCGAGGAAATAGGCAAGGCCGATGGTGGCCATGAACAGGATGATCGGTTCCTGCCCGACAAGATGGCGAAAGATGAACTGATTGACCGCCCAGGCCAGCACCACCATCACCACCATGGTCAGCAGGATCGCCAGAAGCGCCGGAACATGCCATCCGAAATGGTGGATTTCGGTGCCGAATGTGGCGTTGATCAGATGCGCAAAGGGAACACGGCCCTCCATGATCCCCACCAGCGTCAAGGCCGCGAAAAGCGCCAGCACCCCTTGCGCGAAATTGAAGATGCCGGACGCCTTGAAGATCAGCACGAAGCCGAGCGCCACGAGCGCATAGAGCACCCCGGCCATGAGCCCGTTCAGGAACACTTCCATTCCCCAGATAAACTGCTCAGGCATGGCGTGATCCTCCTTGAATGCCGCTCAATTCGCGTATCTGGCTGAAATCAGTCATGGGCCACCCCCAGATAGGCGTCGATCACGGCCTGATTGTTGCGCACCTCGTCGGGTGTGCCGTCACCGATCTTCTTGCCGTAATCCATCACCACGACACGGTCGCTCAGGTCCATCACCACGCCCATGTCATGTTCGATCAGCGCGATGGTCGATCCGAACTCGTCGTTCACATCCAGGATGAAGCGGCTCATGTCTTCCTTTTCCTCGACATTCATGCCCGCCATCGGCTCGTCGAGCAGCAGGATCGAGGGTTCGGCCGCCAGCGCGCGCGCCAGTTCCACACGCTTCTTGAGACCATAGGGCAGGCGCCCGACCGGGGTCTTGCGGATATGCTGGATCTCGAGGAAGTCGATGATCTTTTCCACCTGCTCGCGGTTCGCGACCTCTTCGCGCTCGGCCTTGCCCTTCCAGATCGCCTGCGCCAGAAGGCCCGAGCTCATCTGCCGGATACGTCCTGTCATGACGTTGTCCAGAACGGTCATTCCCTCGAACAGGGCGATGTTCTGAAAGGTCCGGGCGATGCCCTGCTGCGCCACCTGGTAGGGCTTCATCGGCGGGCGTCTCTCGCCCTTGTAATAGACCTCGCCCTCCTGCGGATTGTAGAAACCCGAGATGACATTGAGCATGCTGGACTTGCCCGCGCCGTTGGGGCCGATGATCGCGCGGATCTCGCCTTCGCGGATGTCGAACGAGATATCCTTGATCGCCACCACGCCGCCAAAGCGCAGCGTGATGTTGCGCATCTCCATCACCACCCCGCCGATCCTGCGGCCGTCCTCGGTGGTGTAGCTGTCTGCGTCCATGTCCTTCATTCCGCCGCCACCTTCTTTTCGCCCTCGACCGGCACCACCTTGGCATTGCGGATTTCAAGCGTCGCGCTGATCGCGCCCTTGCGCCCGTCCTCGTAGGTCACTTCGGTGGTGGTGTAGATCTCTGTCGAGCCATCATAGAGAGCGCCGACAAGGTCCTCGAATTTCTCGGCGATCACACCGCGGCGCACCTTGCGCGTGCGGGTCATCTCGCCATCATCGGCGTCCAGCTCCTTGTGCAGCACAAGGAAGCGATACACCTGGCAATGCGACAGCATCGGATCGTCCGCAAGGCTGCGGTTCACCTCCTCGACATGGGACTGGATCATCTCGAGCACCTTGGGATGCCCGGCCAGTTCCTGATAGGAGGCATAGCCGATATTGTTGCGCTCGGCCCAGTTGCCCACGGCATTGAGGTCGATATTGATGAACGCCGTGCAGGCGTCGCGCTGATTGCCGAACACCACCGCCTCGAGGATGTTGGGATAGAACTTCAGCTTGTTCTCGACATATTTGGGCGCGAACAGCTTGCCATCGGCCATCTTGCCGACATCCTTGGCGCGGTCGATGATCCGCAGATGCCCCGAGCCTTCCTCGAAGAAGCCCGCATCGCCCGTGGCGACCCAGCCTTCGGAATCCTTGGTGCTTTTGGTGCTTTCGGGGTTCTTGTAGTAATATTCGAACGTGCCGGCGCCGCGATAGAACACCTCGCCCGACTCGTCGATGCGGATCTCGACCCCCGGCGCGGCGACGCCCACGGTATCGTTGCGCACCTCGCCATCGGGTTGCAGCGTGATGAACACGCTGGCCTCGGTCTGCCCGTAAAGCTGTTTGAGGTTGATGCCGAGGCTGCGGTAGAATTCAAAGATCTCCGGCCCGATCGCCTCGCCCGCCGTATAGCCCACGCGCACGCGGCCAAAGCCCAGCGTATCCTTGAGCGGCCCGTAGATGAGCAGGTTGCCCAGCGCGTATTTCACCCGGTCCCATGCGCCCACCTGCTTGCCGTCCAGAATGGCGGGGCCGACCTTGCGCGCATGCGCCATGAAGCTGTCGAACAGCCATTTCTTGAACCGCCCTGCATCCTCCATGCGGATCATCACGTTGGTCAGCTGGGTTTCAAACACGCGCGGCGGCGCGAAATAATAGGTCGGCCCGATCTCGCGCAGGTCGATCTGCATGGTCTCCACCGATTCCGGGCAGTTCAC
Organism: Roseovarius salincola; assembly: GCF_026891095.1. Lineage (GTDB taxonomy): Bacteria > Pseudomonadota > Alphaproteobacteria > Rhodobacterales > Rhodobacteraceae > Roseovarius > Roseovarius salincola. Next base: position 446,339 of record NZ_JAPTNL010000002.1, on the reverse strand, counting down.
ACAGAAGCCGCACCAATAGGCCTGGCCGATCGAAAAGATGAAATCGCCCACCCATGCCATGGGCAGATAGGCCAGCACCTCTTCGTCGCGCGACAGGTTGTCGAACTCCGACGACGAGCGCGACGCCTCGATGATATTGCGGTTGGACAGCACCACGCCCTTGGGCTTGCCGGTGGTGCCCGAGGTGTAAAGCATGACGCAGATGCTGTCGTAATCCAGCTTCTCGCGCCGCGCCTTGAGGTCCTCGATGAACTCCCAATAGGCGGCGCGCCCCTGGTCCTGAACCCCGGTGAAGGTATGCAGCTTGTGGTGATCGTATTTGCGCAGGCCGCGCGGATCGACGTAGATCATGTGCTCGAACTGGTGCAGCTGATCCTGCACGTCGATCACCTTGTCCACCTGCTCCTGGTCCTCGACCACGGCGAAGCGCGCGCCGCAATGTTCCAGCACATAGGCCATCTCATCGGCGGCGGCATCCTGATAGAGCGGCACCGGAATCGCCCCCACGGATTGCGCGGCCACCATCGACCAGTAGAAATGCGGCCGGTTGCGCCCGATGACCGCGATGAAATCGCCCTCGTTGACACCCAGGTTCAGCAGCCCCAGCGCCAGCGCCTCGATTTCCTTCTCGGCCTCGGCCCAGGTCCAGCATTGCCAGATGCCGAACTCTTTCTCGCGATAGGCGGGCCTTTCGGCGAACTGCCCGGCGTTGCGTTGCAAAAGCGCCGGAATGGAGCCAAGCCCCTCCGTCGCCTGTGACGACTGTGCCAAATTACATCCTCCCCAATGTCCGCGCTGCGAACAAGTTCACCCCGGCACGGCGATTCCTCCTGCCCTCCAAGGTGCGGAACTGACGCTCGCGGTCAACTTTTTCGTGATCATTTCGCAATTCTTACGAATTGTAACAGCCTGCCGAACGGCCTTTGCCCCCGCGCGATCCGGTGCTAGCCATTGGCAAAGGGGCGGAGCGATGAGTTCGAAACACAACGATACCGACGCGATGACCATGGCGGGCCTCAATCTCATTCAGCAGGCCCTGTCGATCTATGACAGCGATCTGCGGCTCGTGGTCTGCAACCAGCGCCTGCGCGAGATGTTCGATCTGCCCGGCTGGCTGGTCACGCCCGGCGCCCGTTTCGAGGACACGATCCGCTTTCTGGCCGAACGCGGCGATTATGGCAATGTCGGCGATGTCGAAGGATTCGTGCGCACCCGTGTCGAGCAGGCCCGCGCCTTCGAGCCGCACTACATGGAGCGCACCCGCGCCAATGGCCGCACCATCAGCGTCGAGGGCACCCCCCTGCCCGAAGGCGGCTGGGTCACGGTCTATACCGACATCACCCGCACCAAGCGCCAGGAGGTTCTGCTGCGCTCGCGCTCCGAGGAACTGTCGGATCAGCTTCTGACCTATTCCGAGGACCTCTCGGCCGCCAACCGCGAGCTGTCCGCGACCATCACCGCGCTCGAGGAAACCAAGCGCCAGCTGACCGCCTCGGAGGCGCGCGCCCGGCTGACCACCGAAATGATGCCGGCCCATATCGCCCATGTCGGGCCGGACCGGCGCTATACCTATTCCAACCGCCGCCTCAGCACGGTGCTGCCGGGCGCATCCTCTGATATCGTCGGTCTGCCCATCGAAGAGGTGCTCGGCCCGCAGGCCTACACAGCGATCGCGCCGCGCCTCGATCTCGCGTTTCGCGGCGAGCCTTCCGTGTTCGAGTTCGATCACGAACCCAGCTCGCGGCGCATCCGCGCGGCCTTCACCCCCGATGACAATCTGGGCGGGGTCTATATCCTGTCGATGGACATCACCGAAGAGGCCCAGACCCGCGCCGCCCTGCAACAGACCCGCCGCCGCGAAATCGCCGCACAGCTGACCAGCGGGCTGGCGCATGATTTCTCGAACCTGCTGACGATCATCCTCGGCATGCAGTCGAAACTGCAACGCATGCAACCCGCCCCCGGACCGGGCGCGGATGAACTGATCACCGCCACCATCGCGGCGGCGCGGCGCGGCGGCAGCCTTCTGAACCGGATCGCCGACATGACCGGGCGGCGCGAACACCGCCCCGTTCCCACCGATCTCGGCGCATTCCTCGACGAGCTGGAAACGCTGGTGCGCTCGACCCTGCCCGAAGGCGTCAGCCTGTCCATGCGCAACCTGACCGGCGCGCATCCCTTCCTGCTCGATCCCGGCATGTTGCAGGATTCGCTTCTGAACCTCGTGTTGAACGCGCGCGACGCCTGCGGCGGCGCGGGGCGGATCGAGCTGACGGCGACGCGGGTGCAGGACACATGGCTCGATTTCACCGTCAGCGATACAGGCCCCGGCTTTTCCGAACAGGCGCTTTCGCATGCGCTCGATCCGTTCTTCACCACCAAGGGCGGCGAAGGATCGGGGCTGGGGCTGACCATGGTCTATGACATGACCAAGCTGGCGGGCGGGCGCGTGCAGCTCGCGAACGGCGATGCCGGCGGGCGCGTGAGCCTGCGCCTGCCCATGCGCCCGGCGCGCGAAACCGGCGCGCCTGGGATGATCCTGCTGGTCGAGGACAGCCCCGATCTGCGCGGCACCGTACGCGACATGCTGCGCGACGCGGGCCATGCCGTGATCGAGGCCGCCTCGGTCGACGAGGCGCTGGCGCTGCTGGCGGACCTGCCGCAGATATCGGCGCTGCTCTCGGATATCTCGCTTGAAGGCGACAGAACCGGACTCGACCTCGTGGGGGACTTGCCCAAGGGGCACTGCCCGGCCTATCTCATGACATCGCTGCCCCCCGACGACCCGCTGCATGTCGCCGCCCGCGAACGCGCGCCGGTGCTGCGCAAACCCTTCACCGCCGCCCAGCTGGCCGCGTTTCTGCAACAGGATTCCGGCCCATGAGCGCCCCCCTTGTCACCATACTTGACGACGAACCCGCCATCCGCACCATGCTCTCGGACGCGCTGGAAGATGCGGGCTTTCGCACCATGGCCTTCGCGCGCGCCACCGAATTCGAAGCCGCCCTGCGCAGCGCCCGCCCCGATATCTGCCTTGTCGACCTGTCGCTGCCCGACCGCGACGGGCTGACGCTGGTGCACCGGCTGGCGCTGGAGCAGGGGGCGACGGTGATCATCATTTCGGGGCGCGCCCAGGTTCAGGACAAGGTCACCGGGCTGGAGCTGGGCGCGGACGACTACATCATCAAACCCTTCGACCCCGCCGAGGTGGTGGCCCGCGTGCGCGCCCGCCTGCGTCGCGACAGCGCCGCCCCCCAGAGCAGTGAAACCGCGCGTTTCAACGGTTGGGTGGCGCATTTCGACCGCTACATCCTGAAAGACGAGAGCGGCGCGGAAACCCCCTTTTCCCATGCCGAGGGCGAGGTGCTGCGGCTGTTTCTGGAACGCCCCAAACGGCTGATCTCTCGCCAGGCCATGCAGGAGGCCCTGGGCGGCGCCGCGGGCGACAGCTTCGACCGCGCGATGGATGTGCGCATCTCGCGGCTGCGCACCAAGCTGCGCGAAGACCCAAGGAACCCGCGCCTGATCAAGACGATCTATGGCGCCGGTTACATATTTCTCGGCGATGTCACCTGGGGCTGAGCGGGTCCGGGGGCGCTGCCCCCGCCGCAGCAAGCTGCGACTCCCCCGGGATATTTCGAAACAGAAGAAGAGCGGACGGACCCTCCTCTTCTTCTGTTCTTCAAATATCCCCGCCGGAGGCATCCGACCCGCGCCACCGGGCGCTGGCGGCGCGGCAGGGGTTATTCGGCGGCGACCTGCGCATCCACCGCTTCGACCCGCACGGCCGAGAACTTGAATTCGGGGATCTTGCCATAGGGGTCGAGCGCCGGGTTGGTCAGGATATTGGCCGCCGCCTCCACATAGGCGAAGGGCAGGAACACCATGTCGGGCGCGATCGCGCGATCGGCGCGGGCCATCACCTCGATCGCGCCGCGCTTCGTGGTCAGGCGCACCATGCCGCCGGGTTCGACCCCGAGGCGGCGCAGCGTCGAGGGGTGGAGCGAACAGTTCGCCTCGGGCTCGACCGCATCGAGCACGCTGGCGCGCCGGGTCATCGAGCCGGTATGCCAATGCTCGAGCTGTCGTCCCGTGGTGAGAACCATCGGATAGTCGGCATCGGGCAGATCATCGGGCGGAATCACGCTCGCGGGGGTGAAGCGCGCGCGCCCTTCGGGGCGCGGGAAACCGTCGCCGAACACCACCGCCTCGCCGGGGCCTTCGGGGTCGTGACACGGATAGGTCACCGCGTTCTCGCGCATCAGGCGCGCCCAGGTGATATTGTCGAGCGAGCGCATGTTGACCTTCATCTCGGCGAAGACATCGGCGGGGCTGTCGTAATTCCATTGCAGCCCCAGCCGGTTGGCCAGCGCCACGGTGATCGCCCAATCCTCTCGCGCCTCACCCGGCGGCGAAACGGCGCGGCGGCCCATCTGGACCTGCCGGTTGGTATTGGTGACGGTGCCGTTCTTTTCGTAGAATGCCGAGGCCGGCAGGATCACATCGGCATAATTCGCCGTTTCGGTGATAAAGATGTCCTGCACCACAAGGTGCTCCAGCCTGGCGAGCGCGTCGCGGGCATGTTCCACATCCGGGTCCGACATCGCCGGATTCTCGCCCAGGATATACATGCCGCGGATCCTGTCCTCGTGGACCGCATCCATGATCTCGGTCACGGTCAGGCCCTTCTGACCGGAGAAATCGCCCGACCCCCAGACCTCGGTAAAGGCGGCGCGCACGCCGTCATCGGTCACGTTCTGGTAATCGGGCAGGAACATCGGCACAAGCCCCGCATCCGAGGCGCCCTGCACGTTGTTCTGCCCGCGCAGCGGGTGCAGCCCGGTGCCGGGGCGCCCCACATGGCCGCACATCAGCGCCAGCGAGATCAGGCAGCGCGAATTGTCGGTGCCGTGGATATGCTGGCTGATCCCCATCCCCCAGAAGATCATCCCCGCCTTGGCGCGCGCGAAATCGCGGGCGACGGCGCGCAGCGTTTCGGCCGGGATGCCGCACAGCTCCTGCATCCGTTCAGGCGGGAACTGCGCCAGATGCGCCTTCTCGGCCTCCCAGTTCTGGGTGAACGCCTCGATATACTGCTGGTCGTAAAGCTCTTCCTCGACGATCACATGCATGATTGCGTTCAGCATCGAGACATCCGCCCCCGGCTTGAACTGCAACATATGCGTCGCGAAGCGGCGCAGACCCACGCCGCGCGGGTCCATCACGATCAGCTTGCCGCCGCGCTTGGTGAACTGCTTGAAATAGGTCGCCGCGACCGGGTGGTTCTCGATCGGGTTGGCACCGATCACGATCGCCACATCGGCGTTCTCGATCTCGTTGAAGGTGGCGGTCACGGCGCCCGAGCCGACATTCTCGATCAGCGCCGCCACCGACGAGGCGTGACACAGCCGGGTGCAATGATCGACATTGTTGTGACCAAAACCCTGACGGATGAGTTTCTGGAACAGATAAGCCTCTTCGTTGGTGCATTTGGCACTGCCGAAACCGGCAACCGACGCGCCGCCATGATCATCCTTGAGACGCTTGAGCCCCCCCGCCGCGATATCGAGCGCCTCGTCCCAATCCGCCTCGCGGAAAAACTGCTGCCAGTTGCCGGGATCCACGTTCAGCCCCTTTGGAGGCGCATCCTCGCGCCGGATCAGCGGCCTGGTCAGGCGGTGATCGTGGTGGATATAGTCAAAGCCAAAGCGCCCCTTGACGCAAAGCCGCCCCTCGTTGGCGGGGCCGTTGATGCCTTCGGCATATTTCACGCGCCCGTCCTTGACCTTGAGGCTGACCTGGCAGCCCACGCCGCAGAACGGGCAGACGCTGTCGACCTCGCTGTCGTAATCGGCGCTGTCGCCCTGCTGGGCGTCGTCCAGAACGGTCGCCGGCATCAATGCGCCGGTCGGGCAGGCCTGCACGCATTCGCCGCAGGCGACGCAGGTGCTCTCACCCATCGGATCGTCGAAGTCGAACACCGGAAAGCTGTCATGCGCGCGCCCGGCCATGCCGATCACGTCATTCACCTGCACCTCGCGGCAGGCCCGCACACAGAGGTTGCACTGGATGCAGGCATCGAGATTGACCCGCATCGCCACATGGCTGTCATCCAGCAGCGGCACGCGGTCCTTTTCCATCGGCGCAAAGCGGCTGGACGAAACACCGGTCAGCGCCGCCATGTCCCACAGGTGGCTCGAGCGGTCATGCGCCTCGCGCTGCGCGGGCTGATCGGCCAGCAGCAGCTCCATCACCATCTTGCGCGAGGCTTCGGCGCGCGCGCTCTCGGTATTGACGACCATGCCTTCGGCGACTTCGCGGATGCACGAGGCCACCAGGACGCGCTCGCCCTCGACCTCGACCATGCAGGCGCGGCAATTGCCGTCGGGGCGATATCCCGGCGCGGGCTTGTGGCACAGATGCGGGATCTTCAGGCCCCGGCCATGCGCGGCCTCCCAGATGGTCTGGCCCGTCTCGGCCTCGACCTCTTTGCCGTTGAGGGTGAAAGTGATCTTGTCGGACATGGCGCGTCTCCTTGCTGAGACATGGTAAATCATGTGTGGCGATTTTGGAGTCCTGCAATCCCGACACCTCCCTGCGGTTTTGCGGCGTCTGATCGCGCATCGTTTCCGATCGGCAACGCCATGGCCGTATCGGCCACGGCCGCGCACCCCGGGGCGCGGGCGGAAATATTTCGCGCGCCCCATCTTTCACTCTGCCTCGCGGGGCGCTAACGTGCCGCCGGTAAGCGAACAGCAGGGCGGACCGAATTGGCCGAAATCATCCTTGTGCGGCACGGGCAAGCCAACAGCCATGCCACCGATGAAACGAGTTATGACAACCTTTCGGACCTGGGCCGCGAACAGGCGGCCTGGCTGGGGGTGCACATGCGCGCGACCAATCCGCATTTCGACCGGGTGCTGACCGGCACGCTGCGCCGGCAGGCCGACACCGCGCGCGCTATGGGCTATGAGATCACCGCCCAGGATGCCCGCCTGAACGAGCTGAGCTACTTCGCGCTGGCCCAGGCGCTTGAGGATCAGCATGGCATCCCGGCACCGCGCGATCCAACCGAATTCGCCATTCACCTGCCGCAGGTCATCGACCATTGGACACGCGACACGCTCGAAGGCATTCCCGAGCCTTTCTCGGATTTCGCGGCGCGGATCACCGGCCTCGTGGACGAGGTCTGCGAGACGCCGGGGCGCACCCTGCTGGTGACGTCGGGCGGGGTGATCGGCATGGTCATGCGCCACGCGCTCGGCCTTGAAAACGGCGGCATGGCGCGGATGATGCTGCAGATCATGAACAGTTCTGTGCACCGGCTGGAATATGTCCACGACATGCTGATGGTCGGCGCATTCAACGCCACGCCCCATCTTGATACGCCCGACCGGGTACACGCCCGCACCTTCGTCTGAAAGGAAACAGGACCATGATGACATTCTATTACGCGCCCAACACCATCTCCACTGCCGTCGCCTATGCGCTTGAGGATATCGGGCTCGGCTACACGCCGGCGCCAATCGATTTCAAGGCCACCGAGCAGAGCAGCGCCGAATATCTTGCGATCAACCCCAAGGGCCGCGTGCCTGCGCTGGTCACCGATCACGGCATCCTGACCGAAACCGGCGCCATCCTTGAGTACCTGGCCAGCCTTGTGCCCGACCGCGCGCTGGTGCCCGATGATGCATGGCAGGCCGCACAGATGCGCAGCGCGATGTTCTATCTTGCCGGGACCGCGCATGTGAACCATGCCCATAAGCGTCGCGGCAGCCGTTGGGCCACACGGCAGGACTCCTTCGAGGACATGACCGCCAAGGTGCCCGAGACCATGGCCGCCACCTGCCGCTTCATCGAGGATAACTGGGCGCTCTCGCCCTTCGTGCTGGGTGAGCGGATGAGCATGGCCGACCCCTATCTCTATTCTGTCTGCACCTGGCTTGAGGGGGACAGCGTCGATATCAACGCGTTCCCGAAGCTGTCCGCCTTTTTCGCCATGATGAACGACCGCCCCGCCGGCGCCGCGATCCGCGACAAGGGCTTCCTGAGCTGAGATTCCGAAAGGACCCCCGATGACCCATCTGTGGCTTCGCGCCGAACAACGCCCCAACGAGGACCGCACCGGCCTGACCCCGGATGGCGCGGCAAAGCTGATCGCGAAGGGCATCCGCGTCACCGTCGAGGAAAGCCATAGCCGCATCATCCCGATCGACGGCTACCGCCAGGCGGGCTGCGGAATCGCCCCCGAGAATGCCTGGCCCGACGCCCCGCGCGATGCCATCATCTTCGGGCTCAAGGAACTGCCCGATGACGGCACGCCGCTGCCCCATCGTCACATCATGTTCGGCCATGCCTTCAAGGGCCAGCATTCGGGCCGCCGCCTGCTGGAGCGGTTCAGGGCCGGTGGCGGCACGCTTTATGACCTGGAATACCTGGTCGATGAACAGGGGCGCCGGGTCGCGGCCTTCGGCTACTGGGCGGGCTATGCGGGGGCGGCTGTCAGCCTGATGGCCTGGGCCGCGCAACAGGCGGGCGAAACCTGCCCCCCCGTGGCTTCTTATCCCAATAAACACGCGCTGCTCGAGGATCTGGCAGGGCGCCTTGACGCCACCGGCCAACCCCGCCCCGGCGCCATCGTGATCGGCGCGCTTGGCCGGGTCGGCACGGGTGCGGCGGATCTGTGCGAGGCGATGGAGGTGACGACCACCAGATGGGACATGGCCGAAACCGCGGGCGGCGGCCCCTTTCCGGAAATCCTGGCGCATGACATCTTTCTCAATTGCATCTTCGCGCGCCCCGGCACGCCGGTTTTCGTGCCCGCCTCGGCGCTTGACGGCGAACGCCGCCTTGGCGTCATCGGCGACGTGGCCTGCGACCCCGACAGCGATTACAACCCGGTCCCGGTCTATGATTCCGCGACCACATGGGATCGCCCGGTGACACGCGTCCATGACGACCCCCCGCTCGACGTGATGGCGATCGACAACCTGCCCTCGCTCCTGCCGCTGGAATCCTCACAGGATTACGCAGCACAGCTTCTGCCCTCGCTGCTCACATTGGGGCAGCCCGACCAGGGCGTCTGGGCGCGCGCGCGGGCCACATTCAACGACCACATGAAGGAGGTATGACCATGACCATTCACTGGTGCGGAACCGGCCTTTCGGCCATCCCCGGCCTGCGCCGCCTGATCGAGGCAGGCCATGACGTGACCGTCTGGAACCGGACGACCGACAAGGCGAAGCAGGCGGTCGGCGACCTGACGGGCAATATCCACGCCTTCGATATCGACGCGCTTGGCGCGACGCTGGCCAAGGGCGATCTGGTGGTGTCGATGCTGCCCGGCGACTGGCATGTGCCGCTGGCCGAACTGTGCATCGAGAAGGGTGCGGATTTCGTCTCCTCCTCCTATATCGCCCCCGAGATGCGCGCGCTTGACGACAAGGCCCGCGAGGCCGGCGTGACCTGCGTCAACGAAGTCGGGCTCGATCCGGGGATCGACCACCTGATGGCGCATCACCTTGTCGCCGAGTACCGCGATTCGGACGCCTATCACCCGGCCAATGACCTCAGCTTCACATCCTATTGCGGCGGCGTGCCCAAGCACCCCAACCCGTTTCGCTACAAGTTCAGCTGGTCGCCCTTGGGCGTGCTCAAGGCGCTGCGCTCGCCCTCGCGCTCGATCCGCGATTACTCGGAATTCAACGTCACCCGGCCCTGGGATGCGCTTTCCAGCTATACCGCGCCCCTGCCGACGCCCGAAACCTTCGAGGTCTACCCCAACCGCGACTCGGTGCCCTTCATCGCCGATTACCGCTTTGATCCGGCCTGGCGGATCAAGGAATTCGTGCGCGGCACGCTCCGGCTCAATGGCTGGTCCGATGCCTGGGCCGACATCTTCCGCGAGATCGAGACCCTCGAAGGCCCCGCAGGCGATGCGCGGCTCAAGGAAATGTCCGATCAGTTCTGGCAGGACCACGCCTATGACGAGGGCGAAGCGGACCGTGTTGTCCTCTGTGTCTCGCTCAAGGCCGAGCGCGACGGCAAGGTGGTCTGGCACAAGACCTACGTGATGGATGCCTGGGGCGATGCGCGCGGCACCGCGATGGCGCGGCTTGTCTCGATCCCGGTGTCGCTGGCGGTCGAGGCGGTGATGAACCGCGAGATTCCCGCCGGTGTGCATCCCGCGCCGCATGACCCGCGCCTGATCGACCGCTTCCTGGGCGAAGTCGACAAGCTGGCGCAGCATCTTCAGGTGGTCGATCACACCGCCTGACGGGGGCAAAGCGATCAATCCGGCGCGCGGCTGCGAAACGCACTGCGCGCCGCGATCATTCGGCCACGTTGCGCCCTGCGGCGCGCGCCTGTTCGCGCGCGCTTGGATGGGCCGAAGGGCGGAACGGCACCTTCACGACCTCGCCTGCCACCGGCTGCCCGGATTGCGCCGTATAGCGCTCCGGCAGTTCCACCAGGCATTTCGTGCCGATCTCCGTCATGTCCCAGGGCACATAGCCAAGCGCGATGTTGCATTCCAGTTCCGGCGACCACCAGGGCGATGTGACATAGCCCACCCGCGTGCCGTCGGGGCGCGCGATCAGCCAGAAATCGGGCGCGTAGTCGGTGATCGGGGCGCCGCCCATCTTCAGCCCCGCCAGCTTGAGGTCGAACGGATAATCGCCCGCCTCGATCCTGTCGCGCTGCGCCTCGAGCGCGGCGCGCCCGATATAATCCGCCTCCTTTTCGCGCGGCACCTGGTAGGCCAGATTGACCTGGAACGGCGAGGTTTCGGCGTCCATGTCCTGCCCCCATGACAGGATTCCCGCCGCGATCCGGCGATGATGCGCGGGCGCAATCACCCGCAAGCCGAACCGCGCGCCTTGGCCCAGCACGGCATACCACATCGCCTCGGCATTGAGCGTGGCATCGCGCAGATAGATCTCGTAACCTTTCTCGCCGGAAAACCCGGTCTGGCTGATCACCACCGAACAGCCCGCCAGCTCGCTTTCCATCAGCTCGTAATAGCGCAGCTCGCGGATCGCCTCGCCGAACATGTCGACCATCAGATCCTCGGATAACGGCCCCTGCACCTGCACCGGCGCGACATCGATCTCCTCGATCTCGACATCATGGCCAAGGCCCACATTCACGCCCTGCAACCACATGCCAAGATCGCTGTCCGAGATCGAGAACCAGAACTCGTCCTCTGCCAGCCTCAAAAGCACCGGATCGTTGAGGATCCCGCCCCGCTCGTTGCAAAGGATCGTATATTTGCCGTGCATCGGCGCGATCTTGCTGGCATCGCGTGTGATCACCCGGTTCACGAAGGCCTCGGCATCGGGGCCGCGCACCCGGATCTGGCGCTCGACCGCGACATTCCACAGCGTGACGCGATTGACCAGCGCGTCATATTCGGCCATCGCGCCGCCATCCTCGGGGCGCACATAGCCGCGCGGATGATACATGCGGTTATAGACTTCTGCGCGCCAGCAGCCCGCCTCGATCGACATGTGCCAGAACGGCGATTTGCGCACACGGGTCGAGATCAGCATCTGCACCGGCGTCGAGCCGGATTGCCTGAGGTTGATCGGCACCAGCCTGTCTGACTGCGCCACACCCGGCACGTTGGGGTGAAACCTGTCGCTCTCGCTCATGGCCCTGCCCTCCCGCCTGACGGTCAAAATCGTGCAGATGACATTGTGACAGACCACCCCGCCCCGAGTCGAGGGCACGTCCCGGCGCCGCCATCACATTGGCTTGAGTGCGCCTGTGCGCCGACAGATGCACCGACGCGATACAGACATGGCACCGACACCCTGCAGACGCCGGTTTCAATCATAAAATCAGTAGGTTGACGCCACTCGCCCGGTCAGCCCCGGCGCATCAGGTCATCTTCATCATCGACGATGGAAATCCCCAGCTCGTCCAACCCGTTCTCCAGGTGGTCCGACAGATGCGGCGTTCCCAGCAGGTAATCCGCCGTCGGCGTCGAGGCCGATGTCATCGCCGTCTGCTTGGCTTCTTCCAGATCGTCAGCGGTGAAACTCTCGCGCCCGATCCACATCAACGCCACAAGGCTGGCCTGTTCCTCCTCGCTCAGCCGGTCGATGAAACCGCGCAGCTCAGGCTCGGCGCGATCCAGCTCGCGCGCCATCAGCACCACCTGCGCGATCTTGTATGTGCTTATATCCAGCATGGTCCGTCTCCTGTTCGCATGACCCGCGCCAGATTGGGTCAAGCCCCTGGCCCCGTCTTTGATCTTACGCAAGATTGCGCATCAGCGCCCGTGGCTGCGATCATAACCGTTCACCGGCGGCGACGACCACCCCTTCAGCGCATCATCTTCGGGCGCGAAGATCTCGATCAGCAGCGGATGACAGGCCGCCGCGTCGCTTGTGTGCTCTGCGGAACAATCGCCACCCGGACAGGCGCTGAGCGCGCCCAGAAGGTCGATTTCCGCCATGAATTCAAGGTGATCGCCGGGGCGCACGGGGCTCGCCTTCATGAAATACTGCCCGGTATCGCGAGTGAACCCGGTGCACATGAAAACATTGAGAACGTCATGCACATGCGGTTCCGCCTCCTGCAGGCTCAGCCCGGTCGCATCGGCCAGCGCGCGTGTCAGGTTGGAATGGCAGCAATGGTGATACTGAACGCCGCTCAGCAGGTTGCCGGTGTAGGGATCGCAGCGCGTGCCGATCACGTCATGCACCGATCCGCCGAATCCGTCGATTCCGTACCAGTCCAGCGTATCGGTGGTGATCGTCGCCATCGGACGCAGATAGGGAAAGCCGGACCACATCCGTTCGCCGGTGGTGAGATGCGTGCCATGCAGCGCGCGCGTCTTGCCCGAATAGAACCGCTCGGACAGGTCATCCGCGTTCCACAGGTTGAGGTCGCCCACCTGCGGCCCCCCGACCGACGTGATCCTGAAGAACTGCCCCGCGCTGACGCGGAAAGCCGCCGCATCGCGCGGCGCGACCGTCACCTCGTCGATCTTGCGCGCCCCTTGACGCGCGGCGGCGTATAGCGCCATGTCCGGCCTGGGCAGAGTCTCGTTTGGATAGCAGATCACCGGCGCTACGGCGCGCCGCGCTTGGGCATCTTCGGGGGCTGCGGTCATGGCATGTCCTCTTCGTGCATATGCGGCTACATGCTCCGATCGGACGAATGTTTTCAAGTGCCCGCGGCGCCTCATTTGAAGCGCAGGCAATCACGCGGCGCCGTGTCACCGCCCGTCTCGGCGCCGCAATAGGCACAGCGCCAGACACCCCGGCTGCGGTCCTGCCGCCAGCGGCAGTTCCGGGTCAGGGTCGTGGTCTGGTGACGCCACAGAAAATAGATGACGACACCGACCAGCAGAATCAGCAGAAAGACGAACATTCAAAGGCCCCGGCCACTTCCGGACCCCGTCGTAAAGCAAAGCGGCGCGGCTTGAAACCTGGTCTCAGGCCGCCCGATGATACTGGAACAGCCCTTCGTCGTCGGCAGGGCCTGCCGTCACCGGCAACACTTCGTCATCGTAATAGGCCCATGCCTGCTCAAGCAGCGTCAAGGCCTCCTCGGCAGTGGTCTTCGCGGTTTGGGATTGCTGTGTCATAGGTCACTCCAGATTCCAAAGTGCCTCCCTGACATGAATAATAGGGACGATCCCCGCCCGTGACATCCCACAATGTTGCATGCGAGCAATGCTTTTGCTGCAATGCAGCAACGCCGCTTCAACCCGGATCGGGCGGCACCACGCGAGGCGCCGAGATACCGATCCGCGATGTCCCAAGTCCGCGTCAGACCGCGCGTTCGACCATCAGCTTCTTGATCTCGGCGATGGCCTTGGCCGGATTGAGGCCCTTGGGGCAGGTCTTGGTGCAGTTCATGATCGTGTGGCAGCGATAGAGCTTGAACGGATCCTCCAGATCGTCGAGCCGCTCGCCCGTGGCCTCGTCGCGGCTGTCGATGATCCAGCGATAGGCATGCAACAGGGCCGCCGGTCCAAGATACTTGTCGCCGTTCCACCAATAGCTGGGGCAGGCGGTCGAGCAACTGGCGCACATCACGCATTCGTAAAGCCCGTCCAGCTTCTCGCGGTCCTCGATCGACTGCCGCCATTCCTTGGCGGGGCGGTTCGTCTTGGTCTCCAGCCACGGCATGATACTGGCATGCTGCGCGTAGAAATGCGTCAGGTCGGGGATCAGGTCCTTGACCACCGGCATATGCGGCAGCGGATAGATCTTCACGTCGCCCTTGATCTCGTCCATGCCGTAGATACAGGCCAGCGTGTTGATCCCGTCGATATTCATCGCGCAAGACCCGCAGATCCCCTCGCGGCAGGACCGCCTGAAGGTCAGCGTCGGGTCGATCTTGTTCTTGATGTAGATCAGCGCATCCAGAACCATCGGCCCGCAATCGTCCATATCGACGAAATAGGTGTCGACGCTGGGGTTGTCGCCCTCATCCGGGTTCCAGCGATAGATCTGGAACTTGCGCAGGTTGCTCGCACCCTCCGGCTTGGGCCAGGTCTTGCCCCGGATCATGCGCGAATTCTTGGGGAGTCTGAGTTGAACCATTCTTTTCTCCTGTTCAGGCGGCGCGCGCCCTGCCTTGGGGCCACTGCCCACTGGCCTCTTTCGTTCCCTGCGCCTTGATGCGCATGCGGCAAGACATCAGAATGTCCGTTCCTTCGGTGCGATCTTCTTGAGGCTGATCCCGCCCTCTTTCTCGGTCGAAAGCGGCGCCTCGATCACCGGGCGGTATTCCAGGCTGGTCTTGTTGCCATCGACCCGTGCGATCGTATGCACCCGCCAGGTCTTGTCGTCGCGATCCGGGAAATCCTCGTGCGCATGGGCGCCGCGGCTTTCCTGGCGCGCCTCGGCCCCGGCGATGGTAGCCAGCGCGTTCGGCATGAGGTTGGTCAGCTCCAGCGTCTCCATCAGGTCCGAGTTCCACACCAATGAACGGTCGGTGACCTGCAGGTCATCCAGCTTGCCGGCGATCTCGCCCATCTTCTTGAGGCCGTCGGCCAGAGTCTTGGATGTGCGGAACACGGCGGCGTCTTCCTGCATGGTCTTCTGCATCTCGAGCCGCAGATCGGCGGTCGACACCGCGCCGTCGGCATGGCGCAACCCATCGAAGCGATCAAGCGCCTTGTCCACATGCGCCGTGTTGGTCGCGGGCACCGCGCTTTCGGCATCCACGACATTACCCGCGCGAATGGCGGCGGCGCGCCCGAACACCACAAGGTCGATCAGCGAATTGGAGCCAAGCCGGTTCGCCCCATGAACACTGGCGCAACCCGCCTCGCCCACGGCCATCAGGCCGGGTAGGATATTGTTGGGGTCTTTGGCCGTGGGGTTCAGCACCTCGCCCCAATAATTCGTCGGGATGCCGCCCATGTTGTAATGCACCGTCGGCAGCACCGGGATCGGCTCCTTGGTCACGTCGACGCCCGCGAAGATGCGCGCGCTTTCCGAAATGCCGGGCAGTCGCAGTTGCAACGCCTCCTTGGGCAGGTGGCTAAGGTTAAGGTGGATATGGTCGCCATGGGTGCCCACGCCCCGGCCCTCGCGGATTTCCATCGTCATCGAGCGGCTGACATAGTCGCGCGGCGCCAGGTCCTTGTAGTTGGGCGCATAGCGCTCCATGAACCGCTCGCCTTCCGAGTTGGTCAGATAACCGCCCTCGCCGCGTGCGCCCTCGGTGATCAGGCAGCCCGAGCCGTAGATGCCGGTCGGGTGGAACTGCACGAATTCCATGTCCTGAAGCGGCAGCCCCGCGCGCGCCACCATGCCGCCACCGTCACCGGTGCAGGTATGGGCGCTGGTGGCGCTGAAATAGGCGCGCCCGTAGCCGCCCGTCGCCAGCACGACCATCTTGGCATTGAACACGTGGATCGTGCCGTCATCCAGTTTCCAGCAGACCACGCCGGTGCAGGCGCCGTCATCGCTCATGATCAGGTCGATGGCGAAATATTCGATGTAGAACTCGGCCTTCTGCTTGAGGCTCTGTCCGTAAAGCGTGTGCAGGATCGCGTGGCCGGTGCGGTCGGCGGCGGCGCAGGTGCGCTGCACCGGCGGACCTTCGCCGAATTCGGTGGTATGGCCGCCAAAGGGGCGCTGATATATCTTGCCCTCTTCAGTGCGCGAGAACGGCACCCCGTAATGTTCCAGCTCGTAAACCGCCTTGGGCGCCTCGCGGGCCAGGTATTCCATCGCGTCCGTGTCGCCCAGCCAGTCGCTGCCTTTCACGGTGTCATACATGTGCCACTGCCAGTGGTCCGGCCCCATGTTGCTGAGCGACGCGGCGATCCCGCCCTGAGCCGCGACCGTATGCGAGCGGGTCGGGAACACCTTGGTCACACAGGCCGTGCGCAAACCCTGTTCGGCCATGCCCAGCGTGGCGCGCAGCCCCGCGCCGCCAGCCCCGACGACAACCACGTCGTAATCATGTGTCTCGTATTCGTAAGCAGCCATTGCTTGAAAACTCCGGGGTTTAAAGAGCCAGTTTGACGACGGCGAACATGCCCGTGGCCATCAGTCCGTAGGATAGCACGGTCACGCCGATGATCAGGATCTTGCGGGTCATGCCGCGCGCATAATCCTCGATCATGGTCTGCGCGCCCTTGCGGAAATGCTGAAGCCCGACATAAAGCACCAAAAGCGTCAGGATCGCCATCGCCGGATGCGCGAACACCGCCGTGACCTCTTCGTGGGTGCCGCCGATGCTGCGGCCCAGTATGAACAGGAACGCCGGAATGATCAGCGCCAGGCCGACGGCGCTGACGGTCATGTACCAGTGATGCTCGGTTCCGCTATGGGCGGCGCCAAGGCCCTCGGCGCGCTTGCGTGCAGTCAGATAACGCATGGCTGGCCTCCCTTTCAGATGATGATCAATGTGATGACGGTCAGAACGACCGAGCCGCCGATGCAAACCCAGCCGAGGATCTCGGAGGTGGGAATGTCCAGCCCCTTGCCCGCGTCGTAGTAAAGATGACGCAACCCTGCCAGGTAGTGATACCAGATCGCCCAGAGCGACAGCGTCAGCACCAGGTCACCGAACCACGAGGTCAGAACCGAATCCGCCAGCGCGAAATATTCCGGCCCCGTCGCCGCGGCCAGCAGCCACCAGATGATCAGAAAGACGGCGACGATCAGCGCGTTGCCGGTCAGCCGCGTCAGGATCGACGTGATCGAGGTGAGTTGCGGGCGATAGACTTGCAGATGCGGTGAAAGCGGGCGGTCGCCCCGGTTCACGTCGGCCATGGTCGGTCCCTTCGTTTTCGTCTGCCTGCGCATGGCCCGCCCCTGCGGGCCGCGTGGGTTCACGGGAATCTTTTAGCGCCCCAGATGTTTTTGCACAGCCCCAATCACCGGAAACTTTCGGCATTTCCATGTAGAAAGGTCTGTTTGTGATCACATAAATTACCGCGTGATCACAAAACCTTGCGTCTTCGGCGCATTTTGCAGCGATCACCGCCACGAAAGAGACTCGGCCGCGCCGTCGCGCCATGCCTCTCAATGGTCTTTATTCGTGATCACAAAAAAACCTCTCAGGTCTTGAACACCCGGTAGATCGCGGGAATCACCAGCACCGTCAGCAACGTGGACGAGATCAGCCCGAAGAACAACGACAATGCCAGCCCCTGAAAGATCGGATCGGCCAGGATTACCGCAGCCCCGATCATCGCCGCCAGCGCCGTCAGCAGGATCGGCCTGAACCGGATCGCCCCGGCCTCGATCAGGATCTCCTGCATGGTCTTGCCCTCGGGGTCGGTGTGTCGGATGAAATCCACCAGCAGGATCGAGTTGCGCACGATGATCCCCGCCAGCGCGATGAACCCGATCATCGACGGCGCCGAAAAGGGCGCGCCCCACAGCCAATGACCCACCATGATGCCGATGAAGGTCAGCGGCACCGGCGTCAGGATCACCAGCGGCACGCGGAACGAACCGAACTGCGCGACCACAAGAATATAGATGCCCAGGATCGCCACCGCGAAGGCCGCGCCCATGTCGCGGAAGGTAACGAAAGTGACCTCCCATTCACCGTCCCACAACAGCGTCACGCCGCTTTCGTCGTCAGGTTGGCCATTCATGGCGATGCGGGGCTTCTGGCCCTCGGGCCAGTCCATCGCGTCGATCTTGTCGGCGACCTCCAGCATCCCGTAAAGCGGCGCCTCGAAATCCCCGGCCAGTTCCGCCGTCACCATCTCGAGGTTGCGCCCGTTGCGCCGGAAAATCGGGAACGAGGCCGCCTCGTCCTGAAGCTCGACCACGTCGCCCAGTTCGACCACGCCACGCGCGCCGGGCAGCACGTTCGCCGGGATCGGCGTGGACAGAAAGCGCTGGTCGACCACCCGGTCGCCCTTGGCCCGCGCCACCGTCAGGGGGATCGGGTCGCGCCCCTCGCCGCGATGCGAATAGCCCACGACGGTCTGACCATTTAGGATCTCCAGCGTGTCGAACACATCGCTTTCCTGCACGCCGAAGAATTCCAGATCGTCGCTGGAAATCGTCACCCGCTGGCGGCGCGGCTGTTCGCCGAAACTGTCATCCACATCGACGATGAAAGGCACCTCCCCGAAGGCGCCGCGCAGCTTGCGGGCCACGTCGCGCCGGGTTTCGGCGTCAGGGCCGTAGATTTCGGCCAGCAGCGTCGCCAGAACCGGCGGGCCGGGTGGCGGTTCGACGGTTTTCAAGACCGTGCCTTCGGGCAGATCCAGCCCCGTCAGCCTCTCGCGCAGGTCCAGCGCGATGTCGTGGCTGGTGCGCTCGCGCGCGCCCTTGGGCGCCAGCATGATCTGCACGTCGCCCTGTTCGGGCATGGTGCGCAGATAGTAATGCCGCACAAGGCCATTGAAATTGAAGGGGGCCGCGGCACCGGCATGGGTCTGCGCCTCGATCACCTCGGGCAGGTCCATCGCCTTCTGCGCCACCTGCTGCACCACCGCATCCGTCGCCTCGACCGATGCGCCCTCGGGCAGGTCAACGACCACCGACAGTTCCGACTTGTTGTCAAACGGCAGGAGCTTGACCGTCACGTCCTTGGTATAAAGCAGCCCAAGCGAGCCGAAGGACACCACCACAGTCACCGCCAGGAACAGACCGCTGCGCGCCTTGGTCGCAAGGATCGGCACCGCCACCCGGCGATAAATCCGCCCCAGACGGCCCTCGCCCTCTTCATGGTGGCCACTGCCGCCCCGGCCCGCCACCTTCACCATCAACCACGGCGTCACCATCACGGCCACGAAGAACGAGAAGATCATCGCCGCCGAGGCATTGGCCGGGATCGGGCTCATGTATGGACCCATGAGGCCGGACACGAACAGCATCGGCAGCAGCGCCGCAACCACGGTCAGTGTGGCGACGATGGTTGGATTGCCCACCTCGGCCACCGCGTCGATCGCGGCCTGGATGCGGCTTTTGTTGCGGTCCAGTTGCCAGTGCCGCGCGATATTCTCGATCACGACAATGGCGTCATCGACCAGGATGCCGATGGAAAAGATCAGCGCGAACAGCGACACGCGGTTGAGCGTGTATCCCATGATCCAGGCGGCGAACAGCGTCAGCAGGATGGTCATCGGGATGACCACCGCCACCACGATGCTTTCGCGCCAGCCGATCGACAGCCACACCAGCGCGATGATCGACACCGTCGCCAGCGCCAGGTGGAACAGCAGCTCGTTGGCCTTCTCATTGGCGGTTTCGCCGTAGTCGCGCGTCACCGACAGCGCCACGCTCTCGGGGATCAGCTCGCCCTCCAGCATGTGAACCCGGTGCAGGATCTCTTCGGCCACCACCACCGCATTCGCGCCCGCCCGCTTGGCCAGCGCCAGCGTGACGGCCGGTGCGCGGTGCAGTTCGCCCGCCTCGTCTCGGGTGACATTGGCGACATAATGCTCGGACATGTCCGGCACGAAGGCGATATCGGCCACGTCCCCCACATAGACGGGCCGCTCGTCGCGCGTGGTCAGCAGCAGACCGGCGATCTCGGCCGGGCCGGTCAGGGTCTCGCCCGCGATCAGGTCGATCTGGGACCCGTCATCGCGTACCAGCCCCGTGCTGAAGGCCCGGTTGGCGCTTTGGACCTTGCCGGCGAGCTGTTGCAGGGTCACGCCATGCATCGCCAGCCTTTCGGGATCGGGCGCGATGCGGATCGCCTCCTGTGCCTCGCCGGTCAGGTAGGTCAGGCCGATATCCTCGATCTTGGTCAGTTCTCCGCGCAGCGCCCGCGCGATCCGCGTGAGGTCATAGGAGGAAACCTCGTGCCCCGCCTTGCCCGAAAGGGTCAGCGTCACGATGGCCACATCGTTGATTCCGCGCCCGACGATCAACGGCTCGGGGATCCCCACCGGGATCCGGTCCAGGTTGGCGCGCACTTTTTCATGCACCCGCAGGATGGCGGTATCCGCCGACGTGCCCGCCTCGAACCGCGCTGTCACCATCGCCCCGTCATCGCGCGTCTGGGAATAGACATGCTCCACGTCGTCGATGGCCTGCACGATGTTTTCCATCGGCTCACTCACCAACTGCACCGCATCCTCGGCGGTCAGCCCCGAGGCGCTGATATGGATATCCACCAGCGGCACGGAAATCTGCGGCTCTTCCTCGCGCGGCAGACTGACCAGCGCGATCAGCCCCACGGCCAGCGCCGCCAAGATCAGAAGCGGGGTCAGCGGCGAAGTGATGAACGCCTTCGTCAGCCCCCCGGCCAGCCCGAGGCCCCGGCCGCCTTCGCCCTGCTCACTCATCCCCGGTCACCACCACGTCGCCGGGCCTCAGGCCGGTCAGGATCTCGATCATCCCGGCGCCATCCACCTCGTGCACCGGCCCCGGCACGACGCTGCGCAGCACCGTGCCGCCCTCATGCGCCACATTCAGAAAATCAAGCCCCGCGCGCGTGATCAGCGCACCCTGCGGCACCAACAGCGCCTCATGCTGGCCCACCGGCAGGCGCACCAGCACCCGCGCATCCACGAAACGCGCGCTCAGCCCTTCGACCTCGACATCGGCGATCACGCGCCCGTTCTCGATCAGCGGATAGACCTTGGCCAGCCGCCCCTCGCGCGCGCCCTCCGGCCCCTCGATCTGGATCGCGTCGCCCTCGACCAGCGCGGTTGCATGCCGCTCGGGCACCGCGAGGCGCAAGAACACGCCGCCGCCGCCAAGGGTGGCGATGGTCTGGCCCGGCGTCACCACCGCGCCCGTCGTCACCGGCACATCCAGAACCACGCCTCCAAGCGGCGCATGGACCTTGCCTTCGGCCACCTGCTGTTCGATGACATGCCTGTCGGCCTTCGCCGCCGCGATCTCGTTGGCGATGACCTCGACCTGCGTGCGCAATGAATCGAGCCGCTGCACCGTGGTCACGCCGCGCGCCAGCAACTCCTCGCCGCGCGCCAGCTCGGTCTCGGCGTTCTCAAGCCGCGATTGCGCCGCCTGGATCTGCGCGTCGATGGCGCGCAGCTGGAAATTCTGCTTGGCGTCCACCACGCGGCCCAGCTGGTCGCCGCTCTCGACGCGGTCGCCCTCGGCTACCAGCAATTCTTCCAGCGTGCCGCCCAGCCGGGCACGCGCCGGAACCCTGTCACGGGTCTCGACCCGCCCATAAACCGCCTTCCAGTCGGTGACGGTCACGGGTTCCACGACAAGGTCGGCTGCCAAGACCGGCGAGGCCATGAGGAGGATCGATGCGATTACCCTCAAGGTGGGCCATTTCATGGGCATGGGCGTGCTCCGACAGCTGGGACAATTGCGCGAACATAGTCATTCACATTCTAAAAACAATATGTGAATGGCCGAAACCGCCCCGGATGCGATCCGCGCCGCCCGGACTCATACGGGGATCAACGCCCAGTAATCCAGATCCAGCATCACATGAGACAGGTATTTACCATCTTCGCCCTTGCGTGTGAACGGCTCTCCGCCCTTGGTCGCCACCAGCCGCAACCGGATCGCGCCAACGCCGGGCGCCGGGGTTTCGGCCTTGTCCAGCACTTCGGACCAGGCCCGGATCGTATCGCCACCATAACAGGGGTTCGCATGCGCCCCGCCATTCAGCCCGACGATCATCTGCGCATTCGCCAGCCCGTTGAAGCTGAGTGCGCGCGCCATCGAGATCACATGCCCGCCATAGATCAGGCGGCGGCCATCTTCGCGCGCGGTGACATCGTAATGCACCTTGGCCGTGTTCTGCCAGAGGCGCGTCGCCATCATGTGCTCGGCCTCCTCGACGGTCACGCCATCGACATGGTCGATCAGTTCGCCCGGCTCGTAATCGCCCCAGCGATGCGGCTCGCCCGCCAGAGTGAAATCGTAATCCGAGAAATCCAGCCCCTCGGGCACCACAAGGTCGCCCGCCTCCAGCGCGGGCTTGAGATCGGGAATCACCGTTTCGGGCGCGGGGGCGTCCATGTCATGCTTGCGCACCATCACCCAGCGGACGTAATCCATCACCACTTCGCCGCGCTGGTTCTCGCCGCGCGTGCGCACCCAGACCACGCCCGATTTCCCGTTGGAATTCTGCTTGAGCCCGATCACCTCGGAAGTGGCGCGCAGCGTATCCCCCGGCCAGACCGGCTTGAGCCAGCGCCCCTCGGCATAACCCAGGTTGGCCAGCGCGTTCAGGGACACGTCCGGCACCGTCTTGCCGAACACCATATGGAACGCCGCCAGGTCATCCATCGGGCTCGCGGGCAGGCCGCATCCGCGCGCAAACTCGTCCGACGAATAGAGCGCATGACGCGCCGGATAAAGCGCGTGGTAAAGGGCGCGCTCGCCGCCGGACACGGTGCGCGGCACCGCGTGCCCGATCACATCGCCGACGCGGTAATCTTCGAAAAACCGGCCCGGATTGGTCTTGGCCATGCTTATTGTTCTCCCAGTTTCAGATCAGGGCTGTACGCGCCCTCGACCTCTTTCACCACGGCCTGACCGCAGCGCATCACCCCATTGGCATGATCATATGCATAGGTCGGAGAGCCATGGAGCGCCCAGCCCTTGTCCAGCGCCGCGCTGACCTTGTGGCAGAATGCCGACGTGTCGTCGCCCGACAGGAAGCGATAGAGTTTCATCGCGTCACCCGAAAACCGGATAGCCCAGCCAGTAGTGGATCGCCGAGATCACCGCGAAAAGCACCACCGTCCCGCCAAGCGCCGCGATTTCCTTGCTCTTGGGCGCAGGCGCGGGCCGGGTCCATTCAGGCTGGGATTTGTTGATGACGATCATCTCGACCACCGCCCAGGCCAGCAAACCGCCGAACAGCACGAACGAGGGCACGTCGCCATTGACCAGCAGATGCGCCAGCGCCCAGACCTTGACGCCCGCCAGCATCGGGTGGCGCATCTTGCGGGCCAGCCCGGTCTGCATCCCCGAGACGGCGAACAGATAGACCGACAGCAGCATCAACAGATTGTTGATGCCCACCGTCGCCGGATGCCGCCCCCAGAGAAACGCGCCATCCGCCGCGCGATAGCCGATCACCATCAGCACCAGGCCCGCCAGGATAACCAGCGCCGCCAGCCCCTTACCGGCGTTCCCCATGCCTTCGCGCGCGCCGGGGGCGAAGCGCTTGAACATATGCCCCGCCACCCAGAGGGCCAAACCCAGAAAAAGATATGTCATGCCATGCTACTCCGCTACTCCGCTGCCATTTCCCTGATCGCCGCGGCCTTGCCCAGCAGGCGCTTGGCGGCGACCACATGCAGGTTCTCGACGATTTGCCCGTCCACCACGGCCACACCCTGCCCCGAGGCCTTGCTTTCCTCATAGGCGGCGATCTGGCGCTCGGCGGTCTCGATTTCCGACTGCGTCGGCGCAAAGGCGGTGTTGGTCACCTCGATCTGCGCGGGGTGGATCAATGTCTTGCCATCAAAGCCAAGGTCGCGCCCCTGCTCGCATTCGGCCTTCAGCCCGTCACCATCGCGGAACCGGTTATAGACCCCGTCGATCGCCACGACACCGCGCGCCGCGCGCGCCGCCATCACGACCATCTGCAAGGCGCTCATCAGCGGCAGGCGGTCGGCGCGGTAGCGGCAGCCAAGATCCTTGGTCAGGTCGTTGGTCCCCGTCACCAGCCCCGTGACCTGCGCATGGGCGGCGATCTCGCGGGCGTTGAACACGCTGGCGGGCGTTTCCATCATCACCCAGATCGGCACCTGCGGTCCCAGCATATCGGCCAGGTTGTCCACGTCCGACGGCGTGTTGACCTTGGGCAACAGGATCGCATCCGCCCCCGCCTCGCCCAGCACGCGCACATCCTCAAGACCCCATTCGGTGGTCAGCGCATTGATCCGCACGATCCGCGACCGCTTGCCATAGCCACCCTCGCCAAGCGCACGCGCCAGCGTCTCGCGGGCTTCGGCCTTGGCCTCGGGCGCGACCGCGTCCTCCAGATCGAAGATGATCGCATCGGCCGGCAGCTCGCGCGCCTTTTCAAGCGCCCGTTCCTTGGAACCGGGAATGTAAAGAACCGAGCGGTAGGGTCGCGTCGCGGTATCCATCTGAAGCCTGTCTCCCGAGTCACTGCCGAAATAAACTTGCGCCGGAATGCCACTTTTCGCGCGAAAAATTCAAGTGCTTTGTCGCCGCAATGCAGAAAACGCCACCTTCACGGCCCCCGATCACCTAGGTCAGCGCGTCCCAGATCAGCTTGCCGCCGGTCAATGTCAACAACACATAGGTGACCGCAAAGAACAACCGCTCCGACACCATCCGGTGCGCGCGCACCCCCAGCCACGCGCCAAACACCGCAACCGGCGCCAGCACGAGGTCGATCAGCAAGGTTTCTGCGGTGAATATGCCCAGAAACGCGTAGGGCACGAATTTCACGATATTGTAGACCCAGAAGGTCAGCACCGTCGTCGCCTGAAAGGTCGTCTTGTCCAATCGCTGCGACAACAGATATGCGGCGGCGGGCGGGCCGCCCGCATGGCTGACGAAGCTCGTGAACCCGGCCACCACACCGGCCAGCACCCCCGCCCATCCCGGCAACGGCCTTGCCGCCACGCGCATCAGCCCCGCGCGCAGCGCGATCTGCCAGCCCACGAACAGGAAACAGACCGCCCCGATCAGCAGTCGCAACAGATCGGCATCCGCCACCCTGTAAAGCGCCGCGCCCAGAGCCACCCCCGGCACCCCGCCCAGCACCAGCCGGCGTGCATCGCGCCAGTTCCAGCGCCGCCAATAGGGCCTGAGCGTCGAGACATCGATCAGCATCAACAGCGGCAGCATGATGCCCAGCGCCTGCCCCGGCGGCACCACCAGAGCCAGAATCGACGCGCCCGCAAATGCCGCGCCCGAGCCGAATCCGCCCTTGGAAATCCCGGCCATCAGCACCGCAGGCACCGCAACCGCAAAAACGCCCAACTCGATTGACAGCATGGTATTTGCCCATAAACCCCTGTTTCCCCGCCCTGTTAGCGCGTTTCAGCGCCCCCGGCCAGAAACAGCCCTTAATGCCCGCAAAGCGCGCCGGTCTTGCGCAAGCCGCAAATTGGGACTACCCCAAGCGCGGAAATTCCAACCGACCGGAGACAGAATCCAATGGCCAGACCCAAGATCGCCCTCATCGGCGCAGGACAGATCGGTGGCACCCTAGCCCACCTTGCCGCGCTGAAGGAACTGGGCGATGTCGTCCTGTTCGATATCGCCGAAGGCACCCCCGAAGGCAAGGCGCTCGACATCGCTGAATCCGGCCCCTCCGAAGGGTTCGACGCCCGCCTGAAGGGCACCCAGGATTATGCCGACATCGCAGGCGCCGACGTGTGCATCGTCACCGCCGGCGTGCCCCGCAAGCCGGGCATGAGCCGCGACGACCTTCTGGGCATCAACCTCAAGGTCATGAAATCCGTGGGCGAAGGCATCCGCGACAACGCCCCGGACGCATTTGTGATCTGCATCACCAACCCGCTTGACGCGATGGTCTGGGCGCTGCGCGAATTCTCGGGCCTGCCCCATGAAAAGGTCTGCGGCATGGCCGGCGTGCTGGACAGCGCCCGCTTCCGCCACTTCCTCAGCCTCGAATTCGACGTTTCGATGAAGGATGTCACCGCCTTCGTTCTGGGCGGCCATGGCGACACGATGGTTCCGCTGATCCGCTATTCGACAGTGGCCGGCGTGCCGCTGCCCGACCTTGTCACGATGGGCTGGACCACGCAGGACAAGCTCGATGCCATCGTTCAGCGCACCCGCGACGGCGGTGCCGAGATCGTCGGCCTGCTCAAGACCGGGTCGGCCTTCTACGCACCTGCCACCTCGGCCATCGAAATGGCCGAAGCCTATCTCAAGGATCAGAAACGCGTGCTGCCCTGCGCGGCCTATGTCGATGGCGCCTTCGGGCTGAACGGCTTTTATGTCGGCGTGCCCACCGTGATCGGCGCGGGCGGCGTCGAGCGCATCCTCGACATCAAGATGACCAAGGACGAACAGGCCATGTTCGACAAATCCGTCGACGCGGTCAAAGGCCTGGTGAAGGCCTGCAAGGAAATCGACAGCGCGCTCGCCTGATCCCGGGCAGCAATGATGCCATCATCGCGGCGCCCCTGCGGGGGCGCCGTTTTCATGACCTGCATTGATTCTTTTCAAACATGCGGAATCCAAGATATTTTGCTTTGTGATCACAGCAATAAATTGTGTGATCACAAAACCCTGAAAATTGCCCGAAATAGCCACCAACGGAAGAAAACGGTTTAAACCGGCGTCAAGCATGTGGGTATATCTGTCCTGATCGTAGCAAAACGGGACATTTTCATGAACATCCATGAGTATCAGGCGAAGGCCCTCCTTCGCTCTTACGGCGCCCCGGTCTCGGATGGCCGCGTCGTGCTGCGCGCGGAAGAGGCCAAGACCGCCGCGGGCGAACTCGACGGCCCCCTCTGGGTGGTCAAGGCCCAGATCCACGCGGGCGGCCGCGGCAAGGGCAGTTTCAAGGAACCCGGCGCGGGCGAAGCCGGCGGTGTCCGCCTCGCCAAGTCGGTCGAGGAAGCCGCCGAGGAAACCAAGCGCATGCTGGGCCGCACCCTCGTCACCAAGCAGACCGGCCCGGCCGGCAAGCAGGTGAACCGGATCTATATCGAAGACGGCTCCGGCATCGAAAAGGAATTCTACCTCGCGCTTCTGGTCGATCGCCAGACATCGCGCATCTCTTTCGTCGCCTCGACCGAAGGCGGCATGGATATCGAGGAAGTCGCCGAAAGCACCCCCGACAAGATCCTCAGCTTCTCGGTCGATCCCGCCACCGGCTACCAGCCGTTCCATGGCCGCCGGATCGCCTTCATGCTGGGGCTCGAGGGCGCGCAGATCAAGCAATGCGTCAAGCTGATGGGCATCCTCTATTCGCTGTTCCTGGAAAAGGACATGGAGATGCTGGAGATCAACCCGCTGATCCTGACCGACAAGGGCGATCTCAAATGCCTCGACGCCAAGATGAGCTTTGACTCCAATGCGATCTATCGCCACTCGGACATCGCCGAGCTGCGCGACACGACCGAAGAAGACCCCAAGGAACTCGAAGCCTCCAAATACGATCTGAACTATATCGCCCTCGATGGCGAGATCGGCTGCATGGTGAACGGCGCGGGCCTTGCGATGGCCACCATGGACATCATCAAGCTCTACGGCGCGGAACCGGCCAATTTCCTTGACGTGGGCGGTGGCGCCACCAAGGAAAAAGTGACCGAGGCGTTCAAGATCATCACCTCGGACCCGCAGGTCAAAGGCATCCTCGTCAACATCTTCGGCGGTATCATGCGCTGCGACGTGATCGCCGAGGGCGTGATCGCCGCCGTCAAGGAAGTCGGGCTCAAGGTGCCGCTGGTGGTGCGTCTCGAAGGCACGAATGTCGAAAAGGGCAAGGAAATCATCTCGAATTCCGGCCTCGACGTGATCGCCGCCGACGATCTCAAGGACGGCGCCGAAAAGATCGTGAAGGCGGTCAAAGGCTGACCCCCAGGGCGCGCAACCGCTGCGCGCCTTTCCCGGAATTTCCAAAGGAGAACGCCAAGATGGCAGTCCTCATCGACGAAAACACCAAGGTGATCTGTCAGGGCCTCACCGGCTCGCAGGGCACTTTCCACACCGAACAGGCGATCGCCTATGGCACCAGGATGGTCGGCGGCGTGACCCCCGGCAAGGGCGGCCAGACGCATCTTGACCTGCCGGTCTTCAACTCGGTCCACGAGGCCAGGCACCAGACGGACGCGAACGCGTCGGTGATCTATGTCCCGCCGCCCTTCGCCGCCGACTCGATCCTCGAGGCGATCGACGCCGAGATGGACGTGATCGTGTGCATCACCGAAGGCATCCCGGTTCTGGACATGATGCGCGTCAAGCGCGCGCTGGAAACCTCGAACTCAACATTGATCGGCCCCAACTGCCCCGGCGTCATCACGCCCGACGCCTGCAAGATCGGCATCATGCCCGGCCATATCCACAAGCGTGGCAAGGTCGGCGTCGTGTCGCGCTCGGGCACGCTCACCTACGAGGCGGTCAAGCAGACCACCGATGTGGGCCTTGGCCAGTCCACCTGCGTCGGCATCGGCGGCGACCCGATCAAGGGGACCGAACATATCGACGTGCTGGAATGGTTCCTTGCCGATGACGAGACCGAGGCGATCATCATGATCGGCGAAATCGGCGGCTCCGCCGAGGAAGACGCCGCCGAGTTCCTCGCCTCCGAACGCAAGAAGGGCCGCTGGAAACCCACCGCTGGCTTCATCGCCGGACGCACCGCACCTCCGGGCCGCCGCATGGGCCATGCGGGCGCCATCGTCGCCGGCGGCAAGGGCGGCGCCGACGACAAGATCGAGGCGATGAAATCCGCCGGGATCACCGTCGCCGACAGCCCCGCGACCCTGGGCGAGGCCGTTCTGGCCGCGATCAAGGGCTGACTATCACCGGGGTGGGCGGCATCACCGCCCACCCTTTCGCCCGGCGAAGCATCATGACGGACACCTGAGCGACAATCCGGGTTTCCCTCCTGCTGCTTCACCAGCCAGCTCGGAAAGGACGCGCGATGACGGATCAACCAAGAACGGCCTTTACCCGCGCCGCGCTCGCCATGCCGCGCCCCGGACACGGCCCGGACGCTGGTGACATCGGAATTGTCCAAATGACGGAGCACGCCACCCCGCGCGGAGAATGAACATGACAGAACAAAGCCCCAACGACCAGTTCCATGCCTCCTCCTTCATGCAGGGGCACAATGCCGAATATCTCGAACAGCTCTATGCGCGCTACGCCAACGACCCCAACGCCGTTGACGAGGCCTGGCAGGCGTTCTTTTCGCAGCTTGGCGATGGCGACAGCGACGTGCGCAAGGAGGCCGCAGGCCCCTCATGGGCACGCGCCGACTGGCCGCCCATGCCCAGCGACGACCTGACCAGCGCCCTCACCGGCGAATGGCCCCCCGAAATCGAAACCGCCAAGGCAGGCGAGAAGATTCGCCAGAAGGCCGCCGACAAGGGCGTCGAAATCTCGGATGAATCAGTCAAGCGCGCGGTGCTCGATTCCGTGCGCGCACTGATGCTGATCCGCGCCTACCGCATCCGCGGCCACCTGATCGCGCAGCTCGACCCCCTGGGCCTGCGCGATCATGGCTATCGCCCCGAGCTTGACCCGAAATCCTACGGTTTCACCGAATCCGACATGGATCGCCCGATCTTCATCGACAACGTCCTGGGCCTTCAGGTCGCCTCGATCCGCGAGATCCTCGAGATCGTCAAACGCACCTATTGCGGCACCTTCGCCCTGCAATACATGCATATTTCCGATCCCGAACAGGCCGCCTGGCTGAAAGAGCGGATCGAAGGCTACAACAAGGAAATCTCCTTCACGCGCCGGGGCCGCAAGGCGATCCTCAACAAGCTGGTCGAAGCCGAAGGGTTCGAGAAGTACCTGCATGTCAAATACATGGGGACCAAGCGCTTCGGCCTCGATGGCGGCGAAAGCCTGATCCCCGCGATGGAACAGATCATCAAGCGCGGCGGCAGCCTCGGGGTCAAGGAAATCGTCATCGGCATGCCGCACCGGGGCCGCCTCAGCGTGCTGGCCAACGTGATGGGCAAACCCTACCGCGCGATCTTCAACGAGTTCCAGGGCGGCAGCTTCAAACCCGAGGACGTGGACGGCTCGGGCGACGTGAAATACCATCTCGGCGCGTCGTCCGACCGCGAATTCGACGGCAACAAGGTCCACCTGTCGCTGACAGCCAACCCCTCGCATCTCGAGGCGGTGAACCCCGTTGTTCTGGGCAAGGTGCGCGCCAAGCAGGATCAGTTGAGCGACAGCGAACGCACCAGCGTCCTGCCCATTCTGCTGCATGGCGACGCGGCCTTCGCCGGTCAGGGCGTCGTGGCCGAATGCTTCGGTCTCTCGGGCCTCAAGGGACACAAGACCGGCGGCACCATGCATATTGTCGTGAACAACCAGATCGGCTTTACCACCTCGCCGCATTTCTCGCGCTCGTCGCCTTATCCGACCGACATCGCGCTGATGGTCGAGGCGCCCATTTTCCACGTCAATGGCGACGACCCCGAGGCCGTTGTCCACGCCGCCAAGGTCGCCACGGAATTCCGTCAGAAGTTCCAGAAGGACGTGGTAATCGACATCATCTGTTATCGCCGCTTCGGCCATAACGAGGGCGACGAGCCCATGTTCACCAATCCGGTGATGTACAACGAGATCAAGAAACACAAGACCACGCTCAGCCTTTACACCGAACGCCTTGTCGCCGACGGCCTGATCCCCGAAGGCGAGATCGAGGACATGAAGGCCGCCTTCCAGTCCTATCTCGCCGACGAGTTCGAGGCCGGCAAGGAGTACCGCCCCAACAAGGCCGACTGGCTGGATGGCAAATGGTCCCATCTCGACCGCAAGGACGAGGATTACCAGCGCGGCGAAACCGCCATCGCGCCCGAAACCTTCGAAGAGATCGGCAAGGCGCTCACCACCGCGCCCGATGGCTTTCCGCTGCACAAGACGGTTGGCCGCCTGCTCGAGTCCAAGAAGAAGATGTTCGACTCCGGCGAGGGCTTCGACTGGGCCACCGCCGAGGCGCTTGCCTTCGGCTCTCTTCAGCTTGAAGGCTACCCGGTGCGCCTCTCGGGTCAGGACAGCGCGCGCGGCACGTTCAGCCAGCGTCACTCAGCCCTGATCAACCAAGAGACAGAAGAACGGTATTACCCACTCAATCACATCCGCGAGGGTCAGGCCCGCTACGAAGTGATCGACTCCATGCTTTCGGAATACGCGGTGCTGGGGTTCGAATATGGCTACAGCCTCGCCGAACCCAACGCCCTGACCCTCTGGGAGGCGCAGTTCGGCGATTTCGCCAACGGCGCGCAGATCATGTTCGACCAGTTCATCAGCTCGGGTGAATCCAAGTGGCTGCGCATGTCGGGCCTCGTCTGCCTGCTGCCGCATGGCTACGAAGGCCAGGGGCCGGAACACTCCTCGGCGCGGCTCGAACGTTTCCTGACCATGTGCGGGGGCGACAACTGGATCGTGGCCAACTGCACCACCCCGGCCAACTATTTCCACATTCTGCGCCGGCAGCTGCACCGTACCTACCGCAAGCCGCTGATCATGATGACCCCGAAATCGCTCCTGCGTCACAAATTGGCGATCTCCAGGGCCGAGGATTTCACCAGCGGTTCCAGCTTCCACCGTGTGCTCTGGGACGATGCGCAATACGGCAATTCCGACACCAGGCTGAAACCCGATGACAAGATCCGCCGCGTGGTGATGTGTTCGGGCAAGGTCTATTTTGACCTGCTGGAAGAACGCGACAAGCGCGGCATCGACGATATCTACCTGATGCGGATCGAGCAGTATTACCCCTTCCCCGCCATGTCGATGGTCAAGGAACTGGAGCGATTCAAGCAGGCCGATATGATCTGGTGTCAGGAAGAGCCCAAGAACCAGGGCGCATGGCCCTTCATCGAACCCAATATCGAATGGGTGCTGCAACGCATTGACGCCAGGCACACCCGCCCCACCTATGCCGGCCGTGCGGCCGCCGCCTCGCCTGCCACGGGCCTGGCTTCTCAACACAAGGCACAACAAGAGGCGCTGGTCGATGCCGCGCTGACCATCGAAGGGAAATAACGCATGACCACAGAAGTTCGCGTCCCCACGCTCGGCGAATCCGTGTCCGAGGCCACCGTCGCCACCTGGTTCAAGAAACCCGGCGACTCCGTGGCGCAGGATGAAATGCTCTGCGAGCTGGAAACCGACAAGGTCACCGTCGAGGTTCCCGCACCCGCCGCCGGCACCCTGGGCGAGATCGTCGCCGCCGAGGGCGAGACCGTGGGCGTCGATGCCCTGCTCGCCACCATCTCCGAAGG
Source organism: Roseovarius salincola (assembly GCF_026891095.1). Lineage (GTDB taxonomy): Bacteria > Pseudomonadota > Alphaproteobacteria > Rhodobacterales > Rhodobacteraceae > Roseovarius > Roseovarius salincola. The sequence goes on along the minus strand of NZ_JAPTNL010000002.1, from coordinate 414,007 downwards.
CGAAGGCACCGCCCCCGCGCCCAAGGACAAGGCCAGGGCCAAGGATGACGGCGACAGCGCCGCCGCCGGGTCCGGCTCCGCCGAAAGCGCGCCCTCGGGCGAAAGCATCGACGTGATGGTGCCCACGCTTGGCGAATCCGTCTCCGAGGCCACGGTCTCGACCTGGTTCAAGCAGGTGGGCGACACCGTCGCCCAGGACGAAATGCTCTGCGAGCTGGAAACCGACAAGGTCTCGGTCGAGGTGCCCGCCCCGGCCGCCGGCACGATCGGCGAGATCCTCGCCGCCGAAGGCGACACGGTTCAGGCGGGCGGCAAGCTTGCCGTCATGACCTCGGGCGAAGGCGCCGCGCCCGCCGCCAGATCCGATGACGCCCCCGCCGCCGCTGCATCCTCGGGCGCGGCCTCGGGCAAGGATGTCGAAAACGCGCCCTCCGCCAGGAAGGCAATGGCCGAAAAAGGCCTCTCACCCGATCAGGTGCAGGGCTCGGGCCGCGATGGCCGGGTCATGAAAGAGGACGTGACCCGCGCCACCGCCGCCGCCGCATCCGCCACCGCCGCCAGCTCGGAACAGCCCGCGCCATCATCGCCGCGCGCCCCCGTCAGCGCCGAGGACGCAACCCGCGAGGAACGGGTCAAGATGACCCGTCTGCGCCAGACCATCGCGCGCCGCCTCAAGGACAGCCAGAACACCGCCGCCATGCTCACCACCTATAACGAGGTGGACATGGGCGCGGTCATGGACCTGCGCAACGAATACAAGGACGAGTTCCTCAAGAAACACGGCGTCAAGCTCGGCTTCATGTCCTTCTTCAACAAGGCCTGCTGCCACGCCCTCAAGGAGGTCCCCGAGGTCAACGCCGAAATCGACGGCACCGACATCGTCTACAAGAACTTCGTCCATATGGGCATCGCCACCGGTACCCCCACCGGGCTTGTCGTGCCGGTGATCCGCGACGCCGATTCCATGGGCTTTGCCGCGATCGAGAAAGCCATCGCCGAGAAAGGCGCCCGCGCCCGCGACGGCAAGCTCTCGATGGCCGAAATGCAGGGCGGCACCTTCACCATCTCGAATGGCGGGGTCTATGGCTCGCTGATGTCCTCGCCGATCCTCAACCCCCCGCAATCGGGGATCCTCGGGATGCACAAGATCCAGCAGCGCCCGATGGTCGTGAACGGCGAGATCGTCGCCCGCCCGATGATGTATCTGGCACTCAGCTACGACCACCGCATCGTCGACGGCAAGGGCGCCGTGACCTTCCTCGTGCGTGTCAAGGACGCACTCGAAGACCCCCGCCGCCTGCTGATGGATCTGTAACCGGGGCCGGGGTAAACCCCGGCCCGCTGTAGGGCGGGGTTCACCCCGCCCCACATACACCCCGCGCAATGGACCGCACCGCCAATGACCCCCGAACTCACCGCCCTCACCCTCGCAGCCCTGCTCCAGGTGGTGCAATACGGCCTCTACGCGGTGCCGGCGAATCTCGAACTGGGGCCGGGCTACACCATGGCCGCGCGCGATCGCGAGCCCTCCCGTCAGATGTCCGACGGCACCGCCCGTCTTGGCCGCGCCCTGAACAATCACTTCGAGGGGTTGATCCTCTTCACCATCGCCTGCGCGGTGATCTCCCTCACCGGCCAGTCCAGCAGCTTCACCACCGCCCTCGCCTTCACCTATCTGGGCGCGCGCGTGCTTTACATCCCCGCCTATTACCTCGGCCTTCGGCCCTGGCGCTCTCTCATCTGGGCCATCGGCTTCGTTGCAACGACGCTCATGCTGCTGGCGGCGCTTGTCTGATGCTTCTTCTGTTGTCAAATATCCCGGGGGAGTCGCCGGCACGGCGACGGGGGCAGCGCCCCCTTCCCCCATTCACGAAAGGACACTGACCCATGGCAAATTACGATGTCATCGTCATCGGCTCCGGCCCCGGCGGCTATGTCGCCGCCATCCGCTGCGCGCAGCTTGGCCTCAAGACCGCCTGCGTCGAGGGGCGCGAAACCCTTGGCGGCACCTGCCTCAACGTGGGCTGCATCCCCTCCAAGGCGCTCCTGCACGCCTCCCATCAACTCCATGAGGCACAGGAGAATTTTCCCAAGATGGGCCTCAAGGGCAAGGCGCCCTCGGTCGACTGGAAACAGATGCTCGCCTACAAGGACGACGTGATCGCCCAGAACACCAAGGGAATCGAATTCCTGTTCAAGAAGAACAAGATCGACTGGCTCAAGGGCTGGGGCTCGATCCCCGGGGCGGGCAAGGTCAAGGTCGGCGACGACGTGCACGAGGCCAAGAACATCATCATCGCCACCGGCTCGCAATCCTCCTCGCTGCCCGGCGTCGAGGTCGACGAGAAGATCGTCGTCACCTCCACCGGCGCGCTGGAACTGCCCAAGGTGCCAAAGAAAATGGTCGTGATCGGTGCGGGCGTGATCGGGCTGGAACTGGGCTCGGTCTATGCGCGCCTCGGCGCCGAAGTGACCGTGGTCGAATATCTCGACCACATCACCCCCGGCATGGATGGCGAGGTTCAAAAACAGTTCCAGCGCCTGCTCAAGAAACAGGGGCTCGATTTCATCCTCAATGCCGCCGTGCAATCGGTCGAAACGCTCAAGACCAAGGCCAAGGTGCAATACAAGCTGCGCAAGGACGACAGCGAACACACGCTCGACGCCGATGTCGTGCTGGTGGCCACAGGGCGCCAGGCCTTCACCGACGGGCTGGGGCTCGACGCGCTCAAGCTCAAGCTCTCGGATCGCGGCCAGATCGTGATCGATGACCGCTGGCATACCAATATCGAGGGTATCTACGCCATCGGCGACGCGGTCGCCGGGCCGATGCTCGCCCATAAGGCCGAAGACGAAGGCATGGCCGCCGCCGAAATCATCGCCGGCAAGCATGGCCATGTGAATTTCGATGTCATCCCCGGCGTGATCTACACCCATCCCGAGGTTGCCGCCGTGGGCAAGACCGAGGAACAGCTCAAGGCAGAGGGCCGCGCTTACAAGGTCGGCAAGTTCTCATTCATGGGCAATGGCCGCGCCAAGGCGAATTTCGCGGGCGACGGCTTCGTCAAGATCCTCGCCGACAAGGAAACCGACCGCATCCTCGGCGCGCATATCATCGGCCCGATGGCGGGCGACCTGATCCACGAAATCTGCGTCGCGATGGAATTCGGCGCCGCCGCCGAGGATCTGGCGATGACCTGCCATGCGCATCCCACCTATTCCGAAGCGGTGCGCGAAGCCGCGCTCGCCTGCGGCGACGGCCCGATCCACAGCTAGGACCGGCACGGATCGAATACGGGGCGTCCGAAGCAAGGTTCGGGCGCCTCGGGCTAGATCAGTTGCAGCTTCATGCCATGATGGCTCGCGCTGAACCCAAGCCGCTCGTAAAAGCGCAGCGCGTCGCCCCTTTGCCTGTCGGTCGTCAACTGCACCAGCCCGCAACCGCGCGCGCGGCATTGCTCGATCGCCCAGCCGAAAAACCGCGCGCCGATGCCGCGCCCGCGCAGATGCGCCGCAATACGCACACTTTCCAACTGCCCGCGCCATGCGCCCTTGCGCGACAGGCCGGGGATGAAGGTGATCTGCATATAGCCGATGACCTGCTCGTCGGCCTCCGCGACCGCCATCAACTGGTTGGGATCGCGCTCGATGGCGTCGAAGGCTGAAAGATATGCCGGTTCGACCCCGTGATCGACGCTTTCGCGACCACGCCCGATCCCATCATCCGCGATCAGTCCGACAATCGCCTCAAGGTCGGCGCGGCGGGCGGGCCTGAATATCACCGGTGCGGTCATCGCGGTCATTCTCCTGTCGCATCCGATGCGGCGTGAAGATAGTCACGCCGCGTTCGGCGCCTGTCACCAAAGCGACTTCATCGCGCGCTCGGGCCATTCGGCATCGTATTGCGCGCCGCCCTCCTCGCCGCCGCTCGCCTCGGCCAGCAGTTCACCCACCGTCGGCAGGCCCCTGCTGTCGTCACGCCCCCAGATCGCCGCACGGATCGAGGCGCGCGCGCATTGGGAATAGATCTCGCCGATCTTGATCACGATCACCGTTGCGGGCTGCTTGCCCTGACGGTTGAACATGGCCCTCAGCTGCGCATCCGCCGTGACCCGCGCCTGCCCGTTGATGCGCACCACCGTGTCCGATCCGGGCACCATGAACAACAGCGACACACGCCCGTCGCTCACGATATTACGCAATGAATCCAATCTGTTGTTGCCGCGCCAATCGGGCATCGCCAAGGTCCGGCTGTCCAGTTCACTCACCACCGGCCCATCCTCGCCGCGCGGGCTGCCATCGGTGCCCTCCGGGCCGACGGTGGACATGATGCAATAGCGCGATGCCGCGATCCACTTGCGGTAAAGCGGCGTCAGCTGCGTCGCCACCTTGCGCAGGCTGGCGGCGCCCGGTTTGCCATAATGCGATTCCAGCGTGGCGATATCGCCGATATATTCAATTTTCGGGATCAAACCCGGCCTCCCGCATCAATCTGTTGGACCCCGTCTCGACCTCGTCCTGCAAGCGCGCCATGAAGACCTCGCGCTCCAGCCCGCTTTCAAGACGCGGCAGGAATTCGACCACCGCCGTCCCCGGCTTGCGCATGATACCCTTGCGCGGCCAGAACAGACCGACATTCGCCGCCACCGGCACGCAGTCCTGCCCCAGCTCCTGGTAAAGAACGCCGGTGCCGACCTTGTAAGGCGCCTTGACGCCGGGCGCGATGCGCGTGCCCTGGGGATAGATGATCAGCTGCCCCGGCTCCTGACGGCCCTTGGCCACATCGGTCACCATCTTCCGGATTGCCTGGCTGCGCTTGCCCCGGTCGACCGGCACACAGCCGATCCGCAGCGCATATTGCCCGATCACCGGCGCCCACATCAGTTCGCGCTTCATGATGAACTTGCCCGCCGGAAGCGCACCGAAAATCAGGATGATATCCAGGAACGACTGGTGCTTGGCGGCGATCAGCACCTCATCGCGCGGCGGCGTGCCGCGCACTTCGGTGCGCAGGCCCACCATCCAGCGCGCGCTCCAGCGCACCCAGCGGCACCAGCTCTGGCAAGCAGTCAGCGCACCGCGGCGGCTGACCAGGGCCCAGGGAAAGAACAGGATCCCCATGACACCCATCATGACATAGATGTTGATCACGAAAATCAGCGATCGCGTCCATTGCAGCGCGTGGCTCATGGCAGATCCTTCAGCATCCGGCGCGCCGCCGCGCCCGTCGCCCAGAAGGCCACGCATGCCGCCAGCGGCGGCACCACCAGCGGCCAGATCCAGCTCAACCCCCGGAAACCCAGCCCGGTCAGGAACCCGCCTTCATCCTGCGCGGCGGGCAACAGCAGGATGGCCAGGCAACCCAGCACCATGCCCGCGCCCGCACCCGCCAAGGCCCGCAACGTGAAGCGCCGCACGAAGGCGCGCACGATATAGGCATCACGCGCACCGACCTGCCGCAAGACGCCGATCACCTGCGCATTCGCCGCCAGCGCCGCATTCGCGGCCAGCGTGATGATCGCCGCCGTCGTCGCTCCGATCAGCACCAGCGACACCCAACCCAGCAGCCGCAACCGGCTTGCGGCATTGACCAGCGGCCGCCGCCAGCGGGTATGATCGTCCAGCACCGCGCCCGGCACCTCGGCCGCCAGCCGCAAGCGCAACCCCTGCGCATCGAAACCCGGGCCTTCCTCGATCACCTCGATCAGCTGCGGGATGGGCAGCATGTCCACCGGCAGGTCCGGGCCGAACCACGGCTCCAGCAGCGCGCGCTGCTCGTCACTGTCGAGCGCACGGGCGCGCGCCACGCCGGTCGTGGTCTGCAATACCTTCAGCGCCGCCTGTGTCTGCGCCGCCAACTGCCCCTCGGGCGCCGAAATCCGCACCGTCGCACTGCGCGCCAGCTCATCGCCCCAACGGTCCGCCAGCCGCCCCGTCGCCAGCGACAGCGCCAGCGCGAACACCGCCAGAAACGCCATCGCCGCCGCGCTGAACAAGGTCAGCGTCGCCGTGAACCCCGTGGGCGGCACCACCCGGTCGGCCTGCGTGTCGCCGACCAACATCTCGCTTACCCTGCCAAGCTCAAGCTTCAAAGATCCGCCCCCGCAAGTTGCAACCGCCGGTTGGCGATCCGCAGCACCCGCGCCTGCACATGCACCTTCGCCGAGCGGATCAGCGCCAGATCATGCGTGGCGATCATGATCGTCTTGCCCATGCGGTTCAGCTCGATCAGCAGCCTGAGCAGACGCTGCGACATCTCCCAGTCGACATTGCCCGTGGGCTCATCCGCCAGCACCACGTCGGGCGACATGATCACAGCCCGTGCCAGCGCCGCGCGCTGGCGTTCGCCGCCCGACAATTCGGGCGGGTACGCCCTGGCCCGTTCGCTCAACCCGACCCAGGTGACAAGCTCCTTGAGATTGGCCGCCTCGCTCAACAGGTCGCGCCCCGACACCATCAGCGGAAGGGCGATATTGTCGGCCACGCTCATGTGATCCAGAAACTTGCAGTCCTGATGCACCACCCCGATCCGGCGCCGCGCCATGGCGATATCGTCGCGCTGCATCTCGCGCCGGTCAGTCCCGAACAGCCGCGCCGTGCCCGAAGTCGGCGTCAGCGCCCCGTAGCAAAGCTTCAGAAATGTCGTCTTGCCCGCGCCGGACGGACCGGTCAGAAAATGGAACGACCCCGGCTGAAGTTCCAGCGAGATATCACTCAACAGATCACCGCCGCCATAGCTGTAGGCCACGTTCTCAAGCTCGATCAAACCCGTCCCCTCCGCACACCCCGCCCTACATGCCTCAGAGGACACACATGTGCAATGTTTGCACGCGCCAAATCGTTTGACCTTTCGCTACAGGGCTTTAGCCCCTATGGTAAATGCAAAACAGACAGGCTGAAAACCGCCGGCGCGGCGACAGGTGTGGAATATGCGGCTGACTTGCCCGAATTGCGGCGCACAATACGAGGTGCCCGAAGAAGTGATCCCCGCAGCGGGGCGCGATGTGCAGTGTTCGAACTGCGGCGACACGTGGTTCCAGCACCATCCCGATCATATCCCTGAATCCACTGTTTCCGACGAACCCGGCGACGAGACCGCCACATGGGAGAGCGAAGCCGAATACGAGGCCGAGCCCGAACCGGCGCCGGAACCGGAACCCGTCGCGCAGCCCGAGCCCGATCTGCCTGAACCCGAACAACCCGACACGGGCGAGGCGGACGGCCCGACCCCGCCCCGCCGCGAGATCGACCCGGCGGTGCGCGACCTTCTGCGCGAAGAGGCCGAACGCGAGGCCCAGGCCCGCGCCGCCGAAAGCGCCGGTGACCTCGAAACCCAACCCGATCTCGGGCTCGACTCCCAATCACCCTCCAAAGATCTTCGCGGTCAGGAAGCCAGGGCGCGCATGGCCCGCCTGCGTGGCGAACCCGAGCCAAGCCCGACCGATCCCGGACCCAAGGAAGACATCGACCCGGATTCGCGCCGCAACCTGCTGCCCGATATCGACGAGATCAATTCTTCCCTCGAACACACGCCCGAACGCGACCAAGACATGTCCACCACAGATGCTGAACTGGCCCGGCAGGCGGGCGGCGGAGGCTTTCGTCGCGGGTTTCTCTGGGCGGTGCTTCTGTTTGTGATCCTGACCCTGCTTTACATCTTCGCGCCGCAAATCGCCGGGCTCTCGCCCGCGCTCGAAGGGCCGATGGCGATCTATGTGAACACGGTGAACGATCTGCGCATCCTTCTGCAACAGACGGTCCTGTCCTTCCTGCAATGACAATCCTGGCGGGTTGATCGCGGCGTCGCGTCCGGTCGTCCGACCGGTCGTACGGCCTCAGAACCGATCAAGCAGGCGCTTGAGGTAATCCAGTTCCACATCGGGGCGCTCGCCCTCGCCGGAACGGCGGCGGATCTCATCCAGCAATTCGCGCGCGCGGCGATAGACATCCTCGCCCTGCAAAAGCGAATCCTGCGTGCCGACCTGCCCGCCCTGACCGGCGCGCCGCCCCAGCGGGTCCGATTCCTGCTGACCGGCCTCACCACGGGCCTGGCCCTGGCCGCCCTGTTGCTGCTGCTGGTTCTCGGCCAATGACTCGCCAAGACTGCGCATCCCGTCACGCAGTGCTTCCATCGCTTCAGACTGTCGGTCCAGCGCCTCGGGCAGATCATCGCCACGCAGCGCCTGTTCGGCGCCGTCCATCGCGCGATCCGCCCTTTCCAGCGACTCGCGCGCCGCGTCTCCGGCCTCGCCGCCGCCGGGCAGGTTGCCCCTCTGGCGCTCCAGTTCCTCGCGCAGCGCCTGCTGGCGGTCGGCCAGCGACCCCGACCCGCCATCCTCGGCCTGGCGCTGGCCATCGCCTTGGCCCTGCTGGCCCGGCTGGCTGCCCTGGCCCTCGCCCTGCTGGCCCTGCGGCTGGTGGCCCTGGCCCTGGCCCTGACCGCCATCGCGCCCCTCGTTACCCTGGCTTTCGCCCGCCTGCGCATCGGGATTGAACTGTTCCTGAAGGCCGCGGAACGCTTCATCCGACAGACCCTGCTGATTGCGCAATGTCTCGGCCAGCCCCTCCATGGCCTGCTCGCCGGGGTTCTGGCCCTGCTGCCCACTCTGACCTTCGGTGACGCGCATGTTCTCCATCATCTGCTGGAACTGCTCCAGCGCTTCCTGCGCCTCGGCCATGCGGCCCTGTTCCATCAGCTCCTGGATGCGGTCCATCATGTCCTGCAGATCCTGCTGGGTCATCTGCATGGCATTGTCGGGCATCTCTTGCGGTTCGCCGCCGTTCTGCTGGTTCTCGCGCTGCGCCTGCTGCATCTTCTGGCGCATGAAATCATCGGTGGCGTCGCGCAGCTCCTGCATCAGGCGCGCGATCTCTTCCTCGCTGGCGCCGTTCTTCATCGCTTCGCTCAGCCGCTCCTGCGCCGCGCGCATCCGCTCCAGCGCATCGCCGATATCGCCCTCTTCCAGAACCAGCGCCAGATCCCACAGCGCCTCGGCGATCCCGTCCTGCGCCTCGCTGTCGAGGCTGTCATGACGCACCAGCGTCTCCAGCCGCCGCAGGATCACCCGCAGCCGCAGATAAGCGGTTTCGGACCGGAACAGCCCCGGATCGGGCTGATACGAGACCGCCCTCAGCACCTGCGCAACCCGTTTGCCATTCGCCTTCGCCCATAGCAGGTCGCGGCGCTGTTCGATCACCGCCGCCGCCAGCGGATCAAAGAACCGCCGCGCGGGCAGCTTCATCTTTTCTGGCGCGCTCTGTCCCGCCTGGTCGCGCGCATCGCGCACCTCCAGTTCCAGCGTGACCGGCAGATGCGCCCAGGGGTGCTGCGACAGGTTCTCGATCAATGTCTCGGTGAACTCCGCCCGGTCGCCGGTGATCGGCATCGGCAAATCCAGTTCGATCGCTTCACGCGGGTCGGGCTCGGTGGTCAGCCCGTGGCGGCGCTCCAGCTCATCCATGTCCAGCCGAAAGACGGCCCTGCCCCCGGTCACGCCGTGATCATCCTTTGCCCTGAATGGCTGGCTCATCTGCCCGTCAAAGGTGGTCTCGGCGCCGTCTTGCAGAACCTGCACGCTTGGCGCGTTGTCCGGCAGGGCGGTGATCTCCCAGCTTTGCCCGCCCGGACCGTCGATCGACAATGTCCCGTCATGCGCGATATCAAAGCCCTGCTCGGAGCTCGTAGCAGGGTCCAGTTCACCACTGCGCCCCGATACGGTCTCGGCCACGCTCAACGCGCCGACCTCGCCATAAAGACGCAAGGTGACACGGCTGCCCAGCGGTGCTGCGATCTCGCCTTTCTGATCGTTGAGATAGAGACTCGGCAGCCCGGTATAGGCGGGCGGTTCGATCCAGCCCTCCCAGGCCGGTCCGGTTGCCAATGCCGCACCGCCACCCGGCGCCATCCCGGCCACCGTGCCGACCCGCCAGATCGACCCGAACAACAGCGCCACTACCAGCCCCAGCAGCGCGACGTAGCGCAGCCCGAAAGGATCGCGCGACGACAGCCGCAAGTCGGGCTCGACGGCGCGCGCGCGCGCCGCGCGCTCGGCCATGCGCTGCTGATGCGCGCGCCACAGCGCTTCGGACCCGGTATCGCCCATGCCCACTGCCTGCGCATCGGCCAGCGCCGACAGCGGATGCCCCGGCAGGCTGTCATCGATCCGCGCCAGCGCGGCCTCGCGCGTGGGCCAGCGAAACGCCCGAAAGCCCTGAACGGCGAACACCAAGAACGCCAGCAGCGTGACCACCATCGCGCCCCACACCGCTTCCAGCGGCATCAGGTCATGCAGGCCCAGCAAAAGCACCGCCGCCACTGCGGCCACCAGCGACCACAACGGCCAGAAGGCGCGCACGATCCGCTCCGCGATCAGACCCGCCCAGGTCAGGGTCAGGGGCCGCCGCAGCCGGTTCAGCACCGGGGTCAGGGGTGAGGATTGCCTCGCCATGCTCCGTTTTGCTCCGGGGCGTGACGCGCCCATCGCGTCACAGCCATTCGGGGATGGTATCTCGATTTATGATCTCGTCAAAGCTCGGCCTTGCCCGGATGACGGCGAATTGTTGCTTATGCACCAGGACTTCGGGCACGAGAGGGCGCGTATTATACTCGCTCGCCATCACCGCGCCATAGGCGCCCGCGCTGCGAAACGCCACCAGATCGCCCGCCGCCAGCGGCGGCAACATCCGCTCCTTGGCAAAGGTATCGCCCGATTCGCAGACCGGCCCCACCACGTCATAGGGCGCCTGCTCAGTCCCCGGCCGGGGTTCCCTGACCGGCACGATATCGTGATAGGCATCATACATGGCCGGGCGGATGAGATCATTCATCGCCGCGTCCAGAATCAGGAAATCGCGCCCCTCGCCGGACTTGAGGTAAATCACCTCGCTCACCAGGATCCCGGCATTGCCGGCCACCAGCCGCCCCGGCTCGATTTCAAGCTCACAGCCCAGATGCCCCAACGTGTCCTTGATCAGCTGGCCGTATTCGGTGGGCAGCGGCGGCGCCTCGTTCGAGCGGGTATAGGGAATGCCCAGCCCCCCGCCCAGATCGAGCCGCCTGATGTCATGCCCGTCATCGCGCAGCACCTGTGTCAGTTCCGCGACCTTCTCATAGGCCTGCCGGAACGGCTCCAGATCGGTCAGCTGGCTGCCGATATGCACGTCGATCCCAACCACTTCCAGGCCCGGCATGGCGGCCGCCTCGGCGTAAACCTCGCGTGCCCTCGCGATCGGAATGCCGAACTTGTTCTCGCTCTTGCCGGTGGCGATCTTGGCGTGGGTCTTCGCGTCGACATCGGGGTTCACCCGCACCGTGATCGGCGCGCGCAGACCGAGCGACAGTGCCACCTCATTGAGCGCCGCCATCTCTGGCTCGCTCTCGACATTGAACTGCCGGATCCCGCCTTCCAGCGCCTGGCGCATCTCGTCTCGTGTCTTGCCGACGCCCGCGAACACGATCCGCTCGCCCGGCACGCCGGCCGCGCGGGCGCGGGCATATTCCCCGCCCGAGACCACGTCCATCCCGGCGCCCAGCGCCGCCAGCGTCTTCAGGATCGCCTGGTTGCTGGCCGCCTTCATGGCGTAGCACACCAGATGATCGGTGCCCGCCAGCGCCTCGTCGAACAGGCGGAAATGGCGGCTCAGCGTCGCGGTGGAATAGCAATAGAACGGCGTGCCCACCGCGGCCGCGATCTCGGCCACCGGCACATCCTCGGCATGCAGCGCCCCGTCACGGTAGAGAAAATGATCCATGCTTGCGCTCCCGCCTTCATGCCGCCCCACAAAGCCGACATCTGCCATTTCGCGCAGATCGTCCCGGCTTCATCGTTCCGAAAATACTCGTGTCACCCACGCCCGAACGTGGGTACGGGAACGCCCTAAAGGGCCGCACCCGCATGCACGCTGACACGGCCACTGATCCAGTCCGCGCGGCTGTCGTCCTTGCTGACGTTCTCGTTCTTGATCGGGCGGATCGGCGGCCCGTCGGCGCCGCATCCCGCCAGCATCGACAGCGCCAGCACACTCAGCATCCATTTCATTTCAGCATCTCCTTCCAGCGTGCGATCTGCGCGCGCACCTGTTCTGGTGCCGTGCCGCCATAGCTCATCCGCGACGCCACCGAATTATGCACACCCAGCACATCATAGACCGACGCATCGATTTCGCCATGCACCGACTGCATCTCCTCAAGGCTCAGATCCGGCAGGTCGCAGCCCTTCGCCTCGGCCATCGCCACAAGGCTGCCGGTGACGTGATGCGCCTCGCGGAACGGCATGCCCAGAACCCGCACCAGCCAGTCGGCCAGATCAGTCGCCGTGCTGAAGCCGTTGCCCGCTGCCGCCTCCAGCGCGGCGCGCTGCGGGGCCATGTCGCGCACCATGCCCTCCATCGCCGCCAGCGCCAGCATCAGGTTGTCGGCGGCATCGAACACCTGTTCCTTGTCCTCCTGCATGTCCTTGGAATAGGCCAGCGGCAGACCCTTCATCACCGTCATAAGCGCGACATTCGCGCCGAAAATCCGCCCGATCTTGGCGCGGATCAATTCGGCGGCGTCGGGGTTCTTCTTCTGCGGCATGATGCTCGACCCGGTGGAAAACCGGTCCGACAGCGCCACGAACCGGAACTGTGCCGACGACCAGATCACCAGCTCCTCGGCAAAGCGGCTCAGATGCATCGCACAGATGCTGGCCGCCCCCAAAAACTCCAGCGCGAAATCCCGGTCGCTCACCGCATCCAGCGAATTCGCCGAAGGCCGGTCAAACCCAAGTTCCTTCGCCGTCATCTCGCGGTCGATGGGAAAACTGGTGCCAGCCAGCGCCGCCGCTCCCAGTGGGCATTCGTTCATCCGCACCCGCGCATCGCGCACCCGCCCCAGATCGCGGGCGAACATCTCGACATAGGCCATCATGTGATGGCCCCAGGTGACGGGCTGCGCGGTCTGCAAATGGGTGAATCCCGGCATCACCCAATCCGCCCCCGCCTCGGCCTGCCCCAGGAGCGCGCCGATCAGCGCCTTCAGCCCGGCTTCGGTGGCGTCCAGCTGGTCGCGCACCCAGAGGCGGAAATCCGTCGCCACCTGGTCATTGCGCGACCGCCCCGTATGCAGGCGCCCCGCCGGTTCGCCGATGACCGCCTTCAGCCGCGCCTCCACATTCATGTGGATGTCTTCCAGCGCGGTGGAAAATTCGAACCGCCCCTCCTCGATCTCTGACAAGACCGTGAGCAGCCCTTCCCTCATCGCCTCGGCATCACTATCACTGATGATACCCGTTGCCGCCAGCATGGCGGCATGGGCACGCGAGCCGGCGATATCCTGTGCCGCCAGCCGCCTGTCGAATCCGATCGAGGCGTTGATCGCCTCCATGATCGCATCCGGCCCGGCGGCAAAGCGGCCGCCCCACATCTGGTTCGAGGTCGTGTCAGTCATGTCTCAGCCCTTCGGAGGGAAAATGAACTTCATTCGTTTCGTCATCCTTTATATGGCGCTCGCACTCGGTGCAAACGCCGCCATCGCCGATAATTCCGCGCTCGAGGCCCTGCGCGAAGGCGACATGAAGAAACTGACCTTTCACAGCAGCCCACAGGCGGTATCCCAAACCCCCTTCGAACATGCCGATGGCGGCACCGGCACACTGGCCGACTTTCAGGGCAAGCATGTCGTGCTGAACTTCTGGGCCACCTGGTGCGCACCCTGCCGCAAGGAAATGCCCATGCTCTCCGAGTTGCAGACCGAACTGGGCGGCGACACCTTCGAGGTCGTGACCCTCGCCACCGGACGCAACGCGCCCCCGGCAATGAAGAAGTTCTTTGAAGAGATCGGCGTCGACAACCTGCCCCTCCACCGCGACCCCAAGAGCGCCATCGCACGCGAGATGGGCGTCTTCGGTCTGCCCATCACCGTGATCCTCGACCCCGAGGGGCAGGAGATCGCCCGCCTTCAGGGTGACGCGCATTGGAACTCGGATAGTGCCAAGGCGATCCTCGCCGCGCTGATCTCGGGCGGGTCCTGATTCGACGGCCCCTTGCCCCGCCCCGCCGCGCCCCGTCGGTCGCGGTCGCTGCGGGGGTGGGCATCGCGCGGCCATTTACAGCCCCGGAAACGGCCAAGATACGGGTTTTGTACAAGTTCTCGGCGCGGTCGCCCGGTTCCGGTACAAAACCCGCGTACAAAACGGACGTTTTGTACGCATGCAATCCTTGCCGCAGGGGCATGAATTCCCTAAAGCCTGCCCATGCTCGACGACGTAAAAGATATCCATCCGCTTTTTTCCGGTGCCCCTTCGGGCACCGAGTTCAAGAAGCTTCGTAAACGCATCGTGCGCCAGGCCCGCGAGGCGATAGAGCAATTCGGGATGGTCGAAAAAGGCGCCCGCTGGCTGGTCTGTATGTCGGGCGGCAAGGACAGCTACACGCTCCTCGCCGTGCTGCATGAATTGCAATGGCGCGGCTTGCTGCCGGTCGATATTCTGGCCTGCAATCTCGATCAGGGACAACCCGGCTTCCCGGCCACCGTGCTGCCTGAATTCCTTGAAAAAATGGGGGTTCCGCACCGGATCGAATATCAGGACACCTATTCCATCGTGGTCGACAAGGTGCCGCAGGGCCGGACATACTGCGCGCTTTGTTCCCGTCTTCGGCGCGGCAATCTCTATCGGATCGCCCGCGAAGAGGGCTGTTCGGCGGTGGTTCTGGGCCATCATCGCGACGACATTCTCGAGACGTTTTTCATGAACCTCTTTCACGGCGGGCGGCTGGCAACCATGCCGCCCAAGTTGCTGAATGAAGAGGGCGATCTTCACGTTTGTCGCCCTCTTGCCTTCGTGGCCGAGGCCGATTGCGAAAAGTTTGCGAAATCAATGAATTACCCCATCATTCCCTGCGACCTCTGCGGGTCTCAGGACGGTTTGCAGCGCCAGCAGGTCAAACAGATTCTCGACGGCTGGGAAGCCAACTCTCCCGGTCGCCGACAGGTCATGTTCCGCGCCCTGATGAACGCCCGCCCCTCCCATCTCCTCGACCCGAAACTCTTTGATTTCATGGGCCTGGCCCGCGGCGCCCCCCCCGAGGATGCCAATCCGGACGCCTTGCCGCGCTTGCGCTGAATGGCCTTCATCGCTCATCCCGGGACGACTCGCGCCCCTGTTTTCCCTGAATCCCCTTGACCTTTGGCCGCTCACTCTGTTGAACCGCGGTGACTGCAAACATACGGGTGGCTCCCTTCGATGAATGATCAGAACAAGAACCTAATCCTCGCGACCGCGCTGAGCTTCATCGTCATCCTTGTGTGGTTCGTCCTGTTCCCCCCGCCCGAGCCCTCGGAAGACAACTTGACCGCCCCTGAAACCGTTCAGGGCGAAGGCCCGTTGACCGATACGGCAAGCGCCCCGGCCACCGCCGCGCCCCCCGCCGCAACCGGCGAGGCACCCGCGGCATCCGCCACCGCTGCCGAGTCCGAAGCCTCAGACGCGCCGCGCATTCCGATCACGACCCCCAGCCTGAAAGGCGCGATCTCGCTTGAAGGCGGGCGCATCGACGACCTGGCCCTGCGCAACTACCGTGAAACGCTCGAACCCGACGCAGACATCGTCACGCTGCTTTCCCCCGTCGGCAGCAGCCACCCTTATTATGCGCTGTTCGGCTGGGCGCCCGGCCAGGGCCTCACACCCGAGACCGTCCCCGGCGCGAACACCATGTGGGAGGTTGAGTCCGGCGATGAACTGACACCCGACTCGCCCCTCACACTGGTCTGGGACAATGGCGAAGGCCTTATTTTCAGACGCGAAATCAGCGTCGACGAAAAGTTCATGTTCAACATCACCCAATCGGTCGAGAACACCGGCAATGCCGATACCACGCTTGCGCCCTACGGTATTCTGGCCCGTCATGGCGAACCCGTGGATTTGAAGAACTTCTTCATCCTTCACGAAGGCGGCATCAGCATGGTCGATGGCGAACTGTCCGAGATCGACTATGACGATTTCGAGCCTGCCACCACGCATACACCCGTTTCCGTTGCCCAGACCGGCTGGACCGGCTTCACCGATCACTACTGGATGACGACGCTGATACCTGCCGAAGGTAACGCCCAATTCACCACCTTCGAAGACACCCGCCGCAACATCTATCAGACCACGGCCAAGCAAAGCACGAAAACGCTTGCGCCGGGCGAGATCGTCACCGTCTCCACCCGCCTCTTCGCCGGGGCCAAGGAATGGGACACAATTCGCGATTACCAGAACGAGCAGGGGATCGACCGTTTTCTCGACTCCATCGACTGGGGCTGGTTCTTCTTCCTGACCAAGCCGATCTTCGCCGTGCTGCATTGGCTGAACGCCACATTCGCCGGAATGGGGCTGGTCGGCTCGATGGGCTGGGCGATCATCGCGCTGACGCTGCTGATCAAGGCGCTGCTGATGCCGCTGGCGTATAAATCCTACGTCTCGATGGCCAAGATGAAGGAGCTCCAGCCGCAGATGGAGAAGATCAAGGAATCCGCTGGCGACGATCGCCAGAGGCTTCAGAAAGAGATGATGGAACTTTACAAGAAGGAAAAGGTGAACCCGGCCTCGGGCTGCTTGCCGATCCTTCTGCAAATCCCGATCTTCTTCTCGCTCTACAAGGTGATCTTCGTCACGCTCGAACTGCGCCACGCGCCATGGATCGGCTGGATTCGCGATCTTTCGGCGCCGGACCCATCTTCGATATATAACTTCTGGGGTATCCTGCCCTGGGGCACGCCTGAACCCGGTTCGATCATGGCGCTTATTTTCATCGGTATCCTGCCACTGCTTCTGGGGGTCTCGATGTGGCTTCAGCAGAAGCTGAATCCGGCACCCACCGACCCGACGCAGCAGATGATCTTTGCCTGGATGCCCTGGGTGTTCATGTTCATGCTGGGCAGCTTTGCCAGCGGGCTGGTGATCTACTGGATCGCCAACAACACGATCACCTTCATGCAGCAATACCTGATCATGCGTAGCCAGGGTTACAAACCCGATGTCCTCGGAAACATCCTGTCCAGCCTGAAGCGCAAGCCGAAGCCGGATCAGAAATGACGGGGCGGGTCACCGGCCTTTGGCGCCACCCGATCAAGGGCCATGGGCGCGAGACCCTTGAACGGGTCACCATGACCGAAGGCCGGACCATGCCATGGGATCGCCGGTGGGCCGTCGCGCACGAGCTGTCCAAGGCGGACAACAGCGCTTGGTCCCCTTGCGCCAATTTCTCGAGCGGGGCCAAGGTCGGTGCGCTGATGGCGATTGACGCCCGCGTCGACGAGACCACAGGCATGGTCACGCTCAGCCATCCGGAGCTACCCGACCTCGCCTTCGATCCCGATCGCGAGCAGTATGCGTTCCTGGATTGGGTGCGCCCGCTGATGCCAAAGAACCGCGCGCAATCGACGCGGATCCTGCGGGTTGAGGGACGGGGCATGACCGACACGGATTACCCCTCGATCAGCCTGATCAACACCGCCTCAAACGATGTCATGAATGACACCATGGAGCAGGATATCTCGGCCCTGCGCTGGCGTTGCAATATTCATGTCTCGGGCTTCGCCGCCTGGGAGGAA
Source organism: Roseovarius salincola (assembly GCF_026891095.1). Classification (GTDB taxonomy): domain Bacteria; phylum Pseudomonadota; class Alphaproteobacteria; order Rhodobacterales; family Rhodobacteraceae; genus Roseovarius; species Roseovarius salincola. The sequence continues at coordinate 396,435 of NZ_JAPTNL010000002.1, read as the reverse complement.
TTCGAATGGGTCAGGAGGTCGATCCGCGTCGGCGGTGTTGAGCTTGCCATACGCGAACCGATCCGCCGGTGCCTCGCCACCACGGCCAATCCGGCCACCGGCGAACGCGATGCCGACACGCTCGGCACGCTCAATAACCGCTTTGGCCATCAGGATTTCGGTGTCTATGGCGAGGTCGTCAAAACCGGCGAGATCGCGCTTGGCGATCCGGTCGAGGTGCTGTGATGGCGCTTCCGTTTCCTGTTGCCGACGCGCCAGACGAGATCATCTCCGAGCGTGGCCGCAAGCTCTTTGCCGGCCCGGTCGAGTTCCTGAAAGGGGTCGTCGCCATGTCCGGTCTTCCGGAAAGCGACCGAATCGAGGTCTGCTTCGCGGGTCGCTCGAATGTCGGAAAAAGCTCTCTTATCAATGCACTGACGGGGCGAAAGGCGATCGCGCGGGCCTCGAACACACCGGGACGCACACAAGAGATCAACTATTTCACCCTGGGCGAAGATCACTACCTCGTCGACCTGCCCGGTTATGGCTATGCCAACGCACCGCTGGACAAGGTCGCGACGTGGCAGGCCCTGCTTAAGCGGTATCTCTCGGGGCGCCAGAACCTGCGCCGCGCCTTCGTGCTGATCGACGCGCGCCACGGGATCAAGGCGGTGGACGAGGAGATCATGAGCCTCCTCGACAGCGCCGCCGTCACCTTTCAATGCGTGCTAACCAAGGCCGACAAGATCAAGACCGCCGAGCGCGACAAGGTGCTCGATCAGGTGCGCGGCAAGCTTGCCGCGCACCCCGCCGCCTTCCCTGAACTGATCCTGACCTCCAGCGAGAAAGGCGAGGGTATCGCCACGCTGCGCGCGGTGATCGCCACGCTGGAATAGGCGATCCGCCAACGCGGGCAGGAAAATCTCTTGAAGGTGGGCGCGCTTACGGGGATAACCCGCTGGACCTGAGGATCGGCAAGATGAAGAAACGTCAGATGAACCGCGACTGGATCGCCACTGCCCGCACCCTTTCCGAAGCGCTGCCTTATCTGCAACGCTATGATGGCGCTGTCGTCGTGATCAAGCTTGGCGGCAACGCCATGGGCAGCGACGAGGCGATGGATACCTTCGCGCGCGACGTGGTGCTGATGCAGCAGGTCGGGGTCAATCCGGTGATCGTTCATGGCGGCGGGCCGATGATCAACCAGATGCTCGACAAGCTCGACATCAAATCGGATTTCGTGGGCGGGAAAAGGGTGACCGACGAGGCCACCATCGAAGTCGTCGAAATGGTCCTCTCGGGCCTTGTAAACAAGCGGATCGTGCAGGCGATCAACGCGCAGGGCGGCAAGGCCGTCGGCCTTTCCGGGAAGGATGCGAGCCTGATCACCTGCGATCCGGCCGATCCGGCGCTCGGGCTTGTCGGCAATCCTTCCGAGATCGACACCTCGATCCTGCACACCTTGTTCAACGACGACGCGATCCCGGTGATCGCGCCGCTTGGCGCGGGCCGGAATGGCGAGACGTTCAACATCAACGGCGACACCGCGGCCGGTGCGATCGCGGCAGCTCTGAAGGCGGATCGCCTTCTTTTGTTGACCGATATCGACGGAGTGCGGGATGATAGCGGCGAGGTCGTGACCGAGCTCACCGCCGACCAGATCCGCCAGATGACGCGGGAGGGGACGATCTCGGGGGGGATGATACCCAAGACCGAGACCGCCTTGGCGGCGATCGACGGGGGGGTGCGCGCGGTGGTCATTCTGGACGGGCGGGCGCCGAATGCGGTGTTGCTGGAACTTTACACCGAGCATGGCGCAGGGTCGCTGATCCGGCCAAGATAGGATCTCGTCATGATGCTGCAAGACATTGAAAAGCATGCGGAAAAGCAGCATCTGGCTATCTTCGGCGGCGTCAGCCACGACCTGCCTGACGGTTTCAAGACATTGGTTCTTCTGGGGCCGCTGGAACCGGGGTTCTGGGGGCATTTCACGGGGTCGCCCGAATATGGTGACGGCCGGGCCGATCCGCTGGATCGCTGGTCCGAGCGCATCATCGGGGAACTAGCCAACACATTGAATGCAAAAGCGTTTTTCCCGTTCGGCGGGCCGCCGTTTCAACCGTTTCTGCAATGGGCGCGGGCAAGCGGGCGGGCGCATGTTTCGCCGGTCGGGCCATTGGTGCATGACGTGGCGGGGTTGATGGTGTCCTATCGCGGGGCGCTTGGCTTTGCGGAGGCGATCGAACTGCCGGATCCACCGCCAAACCCTTGTGATACTTGCGAAAATCAACCCTGCCTGAGCGCCTGCCCGGTGGGCGCCCTGGGGCCGGCCCCCTATGATGCGGCCGCATGCCGAGCGCATCTGGAAGACCCAGAAAACATATGTATGTCAAAGGGTTGCCTGGTGCGGCGGGCCTGTCCTGTCAGTCAATCCCACGGTCGGCGGGAGGAGCAGTCGGCATTTCATATGAGGGCGTTCAAATGAGACGAGTTATATTGATGCGGCATGCGAAATCGAGTTGGGGGCAGTCCGGGCTGGACGATCATGCGCGGCCATTGAACGGGCGTGGGCGACGCTCGGCGAAGGCGCTTGGCGCATGGTTGCGGGATCGAAATTTCACGCCAGATCAGATACTTAGCTCGACATCGCAGCGCACGCGGGAGACCTGCGAGCAACTGGGATTCGAGGTGAAAACGCGGTTTCTCGATTCGCTTTATCATGCCGATCCCGACGACCTGCTGGGCGCGCTGCAACAGGGCGAAGGGGCGTGCGTACTGCTGTTGGGCCATAATCCAGGGATCGGCGATTTTGCACAGGATATAGTGGACACCCCACCAGATCACGCAAGATTTGCCGATTATCCGACCGGTGCCACACTGGTCGTGACCTTCGATATCAACGACTGGAGCGCGCTGCACCCCGGCATGAGGGGCCATGTCGAGGGTTTCATCGTGCCGCGCGAACTGGTGGATTGACCGTACAAATCGTCCGTTTTGTACGGCGGTTTTGTACCAAATCCGACGCCTTGCGCGACAGGTTTGTACAAAACCCGAAAACCACCCCGCAAATGACGAAAAACGCGGCCCCCCAAGGGGCCGCGCCAATGCCGGTCAACCTGCCCGATTCAGTGTCCGAGGATCTGGCTGAGGAACAGCTTGGTCCGTTCGGATTGCGGGTTGTTGAAGAACTCCTCGGGCTCGTTCTGTTCGACGATCTGCCCCTGATCCATGAAGATCACCCGGTTCGCCACCTGACGGGCGAAACCCATCTCGTGTGTGACGCAAAGCATGGTCATGCCCTCCTCGGCGAGTTGGATCATGGTGTCGAGCACCTCTTTGATCATCTCGGGGTCAAGCGCGGAGGTGGGTTCGTCGAACAGCATGATCTTCGGCTTCATGCAGAGCGAGCGGGCGATCGCGACGCGCTGCTGCTGACCGCCCGAGAGCTGGCCGGGATACTTGTTCGCCTGCTCGGGGATCTTGACCTTTTCGAGGAAGTGCATCGCGGTCTCGACCGCCTCGCGGCGGGGCACCTTGCGCACCCAGATCGGCGCGAGGGTGCAGTTTTCGAGAATGGTCAGATGCGGGAACAGGTTGAAGTGCTGGAACACCATGCCGACCTCGGAACGGATCCGGTCGATGTTCTTGAGGTCGTTGGACAGCACCGTCCCATCCACCACGATCTTGCCCTTCTGGTGTTCCTCAAGCGCGTTGATACAGCGGATCAGCGTGGACTTGCCCGACCCCGAGGGACCGGCGATGACGATGCGTTCGCCCTCGTAGACGGTCAGGTCGATGTCGCGCAGCACATGGAAGGCGCCGAACCATTTGTTCATGCCGGTGATTTCGACGGCAACCTCGTCCGAGACTTGCATTTTGGAGCGGTCGATATTGAGATCGGTAGCCAGATCAGACATTGACGTGATCCTTTCTTAACGATGTCCGGTCTGAAGCTTGCGCTCCAGCCACATGGAGTAACGGGACATGCCGAAGCAGAAGATGAAGAACAGCACGGCGATGAAGGCGAAAAGCTCCCAGTAGATACCGTTCCATTCCGCATTGGAGCGAATGCCCTGTGACAGGCCGATCGGATCCAGAAGGCCGATGATCGACACCAGCGTCGTGTCCTTGAACACGCCGATGAAGGTCGAGACGATGCCGGGGATCGCGATCTTGAGCGCCTGCGGCATGATGATCAGCCGCTGCGCCTGCCAGTAGTTGAGGCCGAGGCTGTCGGCGCCTTCATACTGGCCCTTGGGCAGGGCGGCGAGACCGCCACGGACCACCTCGGCGTTATAGGCCGAGGCGAAGATCGTGACCATGATCATCACGCGCACGATGATGTCGAAATCCGTGCCCGGCGGCAGGAAGTAGTTGAGCAGCACCGAGGCCACGAACAGCAGCGTGATCAGCGGCACACCGCGGATCGTCTCGATGAAGCCGACGCAGAGGGATTTGACGATCAGCAGGTCGGATTGCCGCCCGAGCGCCAGCACCACCCCGATGGGCAGCGACAGGCCGATCGCCACGACCCCGAGCAGCACCGCCAGCATGAAGCCGCCGAATTGACGGCTTTGCACCTCGGGCAGGCCGATGGGCATGAGATCGGCCAGGACCGGCGTGACATAGCCCGACAGCACCATCCACCACGCGAGCGCCGCCAGCACCGCGACAATGACCGACACGAGCGACCCCATCACCGAAGGCCCGTATTTCAGGATGGCGAACAGGATGACGAAACCGAGGGCGGCACTGACGGGCACCCAGAGAGACCCGCCCCACATCAGCCAGGGCATGAGGAACGGATAGGCCGCCGAGACGATCAGCAGCTTGCGCGACACGTTACTGAACAGCACCGGCGAAAGCGCGACGAACAGCAGCACAAGCGCCAGGTTGGGCCGGAAATATGACGGCAGCCAGGCGTCGGAGGGCGGCAGGCCGACGGTGGCGCCGGGTGCATAGGGATAGGGGGGGTAGAAACCGTAAAGCAGTTGCAGCCAGCGGTCCTTGATCACCGCCCAGCAGGCATGGCCGTGGGTCTCGCCCCAGGTGGCCTTCATGATCTGGCGGCATTCATCAAGCGATCCGGCATTCCAGACGGATTGGAACGTCCAGGGGACGACCCCTGACAGGATGTAATAGATGAACAGCAGCGACAGGATCGTCAGGATAGAGTTGAACCAGCCCGAGAACAGGTTGGCGCGCATCCACCCGATGACGCCCACCTCGGAAACCGGCGGTGTCTGCTCGGGCAGCATTTCGGTACGGACGAATTTATGCTCTGACATCTTACCGCTCCACCAGTTTGACACGGTTGTTGTACCAGTTCATGACCGCCGAAATGATCAGCGAGATGACCAGGTAGACCAGCATGAGAAGCAGCACGCATTCCAGCTCGCGGCCGGTCTGGTTCATGGTGATCCCGCCAAGCGTGCCGGTGATGTCCATGTAACCGACCGCGATCGCGAGCGAGCTGTTCTTTGTCAGGTTCAGGTATTGCGAGATCAGCGGGGGAATGATGACCCGCAGCGCCTGGGGCAGCACCACGAGGCGCATGATCCGCTGCGGGCGAATCCCGAGCGCCGATGCGGCCTCGGTCTGACCGTGGCTGATGGCAAGGATGCCGCCGCGCACGATCTCGGCCACGAAGGCTGCGGTATAAAGTGAAAGCGCCAGCCAGAGCGCGGTCAGCGAATTGCGCAGATGGGTGCCGCCCTGAAAGTTGAACCCCTTGAGCTCGGGATAACCGAGATGGAACCCGAGAGCGATCAGCAGGATCGTCGAAGGGATCACGATCAGGCCCAGATTGATATACCATGTGGTCGGTCGCAGCCCGGTGGCGTTCTGGATCCTCTCGGCCCGCGCCGTGACCTTGCGGGTGGCGAAGATCGACAGGACAAGCACGAGGACAAGCGCCAGGAAATCGAGCGAGACATCCATCCGGAAGCTGGATTGTCCGAGCAGGTGGACATCCCCCAGTGAGCGCGAGAAAAGCGGTTCGGGGATGTAGAGGCCGCGATTGGTGATGGCCACGCTTTCGAAAAGCTTCATCGTGGCGGCGGGATCTTCGCCGCGAAAGGCACTGGGCTGGGGCAGGCTTTCGATCAGGATCGCCATGGCCAGAAGGATCCACAGCAGCAATGGCACGTTGCGGAACATTTCCACGTAGACGGTCATGATCCGCGCGACCAGCCAGTTCTTGGAAAGACGCAGCACACCGATGATGACCCCGACAATCGTGGCCGTGACACAGCCAAGAACAGCGACGATCAGCGTGTTCAGAAGCCCGACGAAGGACGCGCGCAGATGCGTGTCCTGGTTGCCGTATTCGATGATGTGCTGGTTGATGTCATAGCCGGCGGCTTCGGTGAAAAATCCGAATTCGATCGGCTTCCCCAGCGCGGCAAGGTTCTGGATCGTGTTGCTGATCAGCCAGGCCGCCAGCAACATGAAACCCATCAGAGCGACGATCTGGATCGTCATCGAACGATACCGGGTATCATACAAGAGCATAGATAGCCGGAACGACTCCTTGGGGGGGTCGGTATATGTTGTCATCCAGGATCTTCCCCGTCTGTCGGCCCGGGTTTTTTTCTATGGCGGCACGCGTGGGCGCGCCGTGGGCCGATCGTTGGTACGAAAGCGAAAAGGGCGCGGGGTCTGGCCCGCGCCCTTGACGTTATCCCGTTTAGCGGAACGGCGGCGAGTACATCAGACCGCCGTCTTTCCACTGGGCGTTCAGCCCGCGGGCCAGACCCACAGGGGTTTTCTCGCCGATGTGCTTCTCGAACAGCTCGCCGTAGTTGCCACCGGCCGCGATCGCCTTCACGGCCCAGTCGGCCTCGAGGCCCAGCATCTCGCCCAGCGTGCCCTCGACGCCGAGGATACGGTTGACCTCGGGCTTGTCGGTACCGTTGGACGCCATGTCCTCGACATTGGCCGAGGTGATGCCGAATTCTTCGGCGGCGATCAGCGCGTTCAGGGTCCAGCGGACGATATCGCCCCAGGGCTGGTCACCATGGCGCACCAGCGGGCCGAGCGGCTCTTTCGAGATGATCTCGGGGAGGATGACATGGTCGCCCGGATTCTCGAAGGTGGCGCGCGTCGCGGCCAGGCCGGATGCGTCCGTCGTGTAGGTGTCGCAGGCACCGGCCAGATATTGCTGCTGGCCTTCGGCGTTGGTTTCGATCGGAACCGGCTCGTATTCCATGTCATTGGCACGGAAGAAGTCAGCCAGGTTCAGCTCGGTGGTGGTGCCGGTCTGGATGCAGACGGTGGCGCCGCTCAGTTCCTTGGCCGAGCTGACGCCCAGTGCCTTGGGAACCATGAAGCCCTGACCGTCATAGTAGTTGATGCCGACGAACTCGTTCTTGAGGTCGACATCGCGGCTGAGGGTCCAGGTGGTGTTGCGCGCCAGCATGTCGATCTCGCCCGAGGCCAGAGCGGTGAAACGCGTCTTGCCGGTGGTCGGCACGAATTCGACGGCCGAGGGATCGCCCAGAACGGCGGCGGCGACAGCGCGGCAGACGCCGACGTCAAAGCCCTGCCATTCGCCATTGGCGTCGGGGGCGGCGAAACCGACCAGGCCGGTAGTCACACCGCAGTTCAGCTTGCCACGGTCTTTCACGTCGTCAAGGGTAGCGGCCGCGGCAGCCCCGGCCGACAGCCCGGCAACGGTCAGCGCGCCAAGAATTACGGATTTTTTCATGTTTACCTCTTCCTGATTATCCGCCTTTTGAAAAGCGGTTCGTGCGGCCAGCAGGGGCCGCGCCATACTGTAAAAGGGGCGGTTCCCCTTCAGTGGCATCGAGTGTGAGTGGATTCATCATGAAACGTCAAGCCCCGGATCATGAAAAACAATCGTTCACGGGCCGACCTATCCTTACGTAAGCTGTTGCTTTCAGCCCGAATGCCCTGCGCGCGCAAGATCGTGAAAGCGTTTGGCGGCGTGAAAGTCCGATTCTTTCCGTGCGGCATGTTCGCGCGCTTCCTCATCCGGGCCCCACAGCTCTTCCTGCCAGGTCTCATCGAGCCGCGACACCTGCCAGAGCGCCGCGATGTCGCGCGCCTCGCTGAGCGCGGCGAACCCGATCACCAGCGAGCCCGACAGGCTGACCAGGTCGTGAAACGCCGTCAGGGTGAACGCGTCCATCGCGTGAACCTGCCGCGACAGCGTGGCCAGCGCCGCGCCGTCCTGGGGCGCATGCATCACCCCGGTCACCGGGCGCAGCCGCGCGCCCAGCGCATCGGCGGCCCAGTCAAGCAGCGGGTCCCATTCCCGGCGCTGGCGCTCGACCAGTTCCACCGGACTTTCGGCGCGATAGCACAAGAGATCTGAATCGCCGTAATCGGCGAGCATCTGCGCCACTTCCGCGTGCTGGTGGGCAACCTTGTCGATGGCGGCATTGGCTGCGCGGGTGACAGGCATCGCGCCGGGGTCGATCTGTTCGCCCTGCGCATCCCATTCGGCGGCGATGGCCTCGGCCATGGCCTCGCTTGGCACGATCAGCGCCGCCTTGGCCGGGGTCTTGACCGGGCGGCCATCGAGGCGGACGGTGAAACCGCCCGCTTCAGCGACCGGTTCAGCAGCTTTCCAGAAACGGCGGGCCTTCCATTCGCTCATGAGGCTTTCTCCCACAGAAGATCGAGACGGGGGGCGAGCTGCGAAAAATCGTCGATCACGCCAAGCGCGGCGGTACGTGCCAGCGTGGCGGGCGGGTGATACCCCCAGCCAACGCCGATTGCGGCGATCCCCGCGGCCTGCGCCATATCCATGTCATAGCTGGTATCGCCGATCATCACCGCATCGCCCGGCGCGACCCCGGTTTCCGCGAGCGCCGCCGCGATCATAGAGGGATGGGGCTTGGAGGGGTGATGGTCGCTGACCTGCCGGGTCACGAAGTAGCGCCCCAGGTCATGCGCTTCGAACAGCTTGTCGAGCCCGCGGCGCGATTTGCCCGTCGCCACCCCGAGCAGCGTTTCGGGCTGGGCATGGAGCGCCTCGATCGCCGCCAGCGCGCCGGGATAGAGCGGCGAGGAATGCGCCGCGCCCGCCTGCGCGCGCAGGGCGATATAGGCCTCCTTGTACCAATCGACCATGCGGGCGTGAAGAGAGGTGTCGAGCTCTGGCGCGAGACGCGCCACCGCCACATCGAGTGACAGGCCGACGATCGACAGCACCTCGGCGCGCGGCGGCATCGGGTGACCGGCAGAGCCGAAAGCATGGCCCATCGCAGCAAGGATGTCGGCCTGGCTGTCAACCAGTGTGCCATCCACGTCGAAGATCACGAGACGCAGCGAAGACTGGGTCATTCAAGCGCCTCGAACGGGTCTTCGGGGGCCTCGGAGGGGATCCACTGGAACATCTCCCAGGTGCGCAGCATATGTTCGGGCAGCGGTGCCCTCAGGTGCAGCATGGCGCGGGTGACCGGGTGTTCCAGCGTCAGCGAGCGCGCATGAAGATGCAGTTTGCGGCTGACCTCGCCGCCAAGCTGCGCGCCCCAGCCGTCGCCCATGTTCTCCTGGCCGGAGCCGCCGTATTTGCCATCGCCGATGATGGGGTGGCCGATCTCGGCCATATGGGCGCGAAGCTGGTGGGTGCGCCCGGTCACGGGCACCAGCGCGACCCAGGCGCAGCGGGTGCCGGCCGCCTCGATCACGGCGTAATCGCTGGTGGCGTGCTTGGCGCCTTCGGTGCTGTCCACGTCGCGCGGATGCAGGCAGAGCATCTTTTCGCCCTCGCCCGATGCGCCATGCCCCGGCGCCTTGACGAGGCCGAAGCGGATCGTGCCCATGCGCGGCACCGGCGCACCGGCCACGGCAGCCCAGTAGATCTTGCGGGTGTCGCGGTGGCGGAACCCGGCGGTCAGCGCCTTGGCGACACTGCGGCTGCGCGCCAGCACCAGCACGCCCGAGGTATCCTTGTCGAGCCGGTGAACGAGGCGCGGTTTTTCCTCGGCGTCAAAGCGCAGCGCCTCGGCCAGGCCATCGACATGGCGGGTCTGCTTGCTGCCGCCCTGGACCGGCAGGCCGGGGGGTTTGTTGAGCGCGATGATATGGTCGTCGCGGTAGATCACCGCGTTGCGGATCATCCGCGCGTCGGCCTCGCTGATCGCGGATTTCGCCGCGGCGGGGGCGGGTTTGTCCGGGCTGGGCAAGGGGGGCACGCGCACCTGCTGGCCCGCTTCGAGCCGTGTATTGGCCTTGACGCGGCCGCCATCGACACGCAACTCGCCCTTGCGGCACATCTTTTCGATGCGCCCCTGCTGAAGCTGCGGGAACTGGCGGCGCAGCCAGCGGTCGAGCCGCTGGTCGCCGTCATCGGCGCCCACGGTCAGGGTCTGAACGCCGCTCATGCCCAGACCCCGCGCGCCAGCCAGACCCCGAGCACCAGAGCCCCCAGCGAAAGGACCACCGAAAGCACCACGTAAAGCCCCGCCGAGCCGATCTGGCCGCGCTCATAGAGGGTGAACGCCTCGAGCGAAAAGGCCGAGAAAGTGGTGAAGCCACCGAGGATGCCGGTCATCACGAAGGGGTTGAGATGCTGCGCCCCGCGCTGAAAGGCGAAGACGCTGAACAGGCCGATCAGGAAGGAGCCGAGGATATTGACCGAGAGCACCCCAAGCGGAAAGCCCGGACCGGCCAGCCGCAGCATCGCAAGCCCGGTACCAAAGCGCAGCACCGCGCCGATCGCGCCGCCGAGGGCCACCTGAAGGAAGGTCATCATCATGGCCGCGTCTGTCGCGCGCGCGCCGCTGATTGTCAAGCTGCGCGCGCTTTGGCCGGGGGGGGCATGGGGGCGCTGCCCCCGTCGCGCAAGGGCGCGACTCCCCCGAGGTATTTGAGGCCAGATGAAGGGCCGGCCGCAGGGGGCTGTCGGGCGGGCGGGGCGCGCGTTAGGATGGGCGCGAATGTGCATGAGGAGGCAGCGTTGATGCGCGATCCGATCCGGTTCCTGAGGCGGCTTTTCGATCGCGCCGTGGCGGTGGCCGATCCGATGCAGGGCCTGCACCGCGCCCTGCCCGAGCGCCCCGGGGGGCGGCTGTTGGTGGTGGGGGCGGGCAAGGCGAGTGCGCGCATGGCCGAGGCTGTGGAGGCGGTCTATGGCCCCTGCGAGGGCCTGGTCATCACCCGATACGGCTATGGGCGACCCTGCAAGGGCATCGAGATCGTCGAGGCCGCGCATCCGGTGCCGGACCAGGCGGGCATGGAGGCGAGCGCGCGGATGCTGGACATGCTGGGTGATCTGGGCGAGGGCGACATGGTGCTGGCGCTCATCTCGGGCGGTGCCTCGGCGCTGCTGGTGCAGCCGGCGGGCGCGATCACGCTGGAGGAGAAGCAGGCGGTGAATGCCGCGCTGCTGGCCTCGGGGGCGGCGATCGGGCAGATGAACCTCGTGCGCAAGCATCTGAGCCGGGTGAAGGGCGGGCAGCTGGCCGCCGCCGCCTGTCCGGCGCGGATGCTGGCGCTGATGATCTCGGATGTGCCGGGGGACGATCCGGCGATGATCGGCTCGGGGCCGACGGTGGGCGATGAAAGCACGCCGCAAGAGGCCTTGGCGGTGCTGGAGCGGCACGGCATCGACCTGCCCCGCGCGGTGGCGGATGTGCTCAACGGGCCAAGCGGCGTGGTCAGGCCGGACGATCCGCGGCTGGACAGGGTCGGGAACGTGATTTTCGCCGCACCCGCGCAATCGCTGGAGGCGGCGGCTGAGATCGCGCGGCAGGAGGGAATGACGGTGCGCGTGATGGGTGACGCGCTGGAGGGAGAGGCGCGCGAGCTGGGGCGCGATCACGCCGCGCTGGCGCTGGAGATCCGCGACGCGCTGGCGCCGGGCGAGGCGCCGGTGCTCTTGTTGTCGGGGGGCGAGTTGACGGTGACGCGGCGCGGCGAGGGTGTGGGCGGGCCGAATGCCGAATATGCGCTGGCGATGGCGATGGCGCTGGAGGGCGCGGCGGGCATTCATGCGCTCGCCTGCGATACTGACGGGGTCGATGGCGCCGCCGAGGTGGCGGGGGCGCATATCGGGCCGGATACGTTGCAGCGCGCGCGCGCGGTGGGCGTGGACGCGGCGATGGCGCTGGCGCAAAACGACGCGCATTCCTTTTTCGGTGCGATCAACGGCCAGGTGGTGACCGGGCCGACCCTGACAAATGTCAATGATTTCCGCGCGATCCTGATCGCGCCGGGGGCCTAGCCGGTTTCGGCTTCGTCGGCGCCGGCTTCAAGATAGCCCGCACGCCCGATGCTTTCATAGGCAAGGAACCCTGCGCGTTTCGCATCCCGCGCGGTGTAGATGTTGCGCAGGTCGGCCAGCCGCGCCGTGGCCATCTTGCGCGCGATACGCTTGAGATCGAGGGCGCGGAACTCGTTCCATTCGGTCAGGATCACCAGAAGATCCGCCTTGTGGGCGCATTTGTAGGGATCGTCCATCCAGTTCACGCCGGGCAGAAGGTTTTCACCCTCGCGCCGCCCTTGCGGATCGCAGACGCGCACCTTGGCGCCGCCGCCCACCAGCGCGGGCACGATCGAGAGCGAGGGCGCCTCGCGCATGTCGTCGGTATTGGGTTTGAAGGTGACGCCCAGAACCCCCACTGTCTTGCCGTTGAACGAGCCGTCGCAAAGGTCGAGCAGCTTGTCGGTCATGCGCCGCTTGACCTGTTCGTTCACGGCGATCACGGATTCGGTGATATGCAGCGGCACGCCATGTTCCTGCCCGGTGCGCGCCAGGGCGCGGGTATCCTTGGGAAAGCAGCTGCCGCCATAGCCGGGGCCGGCATGCAGGAACTTGTTGCCGATACGCCCGTCAAGCCCCATGCCGCGCGCAACCTGTTTCACATCGGCGCCGGTGCGTTCGCACAGGGCGGCGATTTCGTTGATGAAGGTGATCTTGGTCGCCAGAAAGGCGTTGGCCGCGTATTTGATCATCTCGGCGCTTTCCAGATCGGTGGTCATGATCGGGAATTCGCGCAGGTAGAGCGGGCGGTAGATCTCGGCCATCACCTCGGCGGCGCGGTCGGTCTGCACGCCGACGACCACGCGGTCGGGTTTCATGAAATCCTCGATCGCCGCGCCTTCGCGCAGGAATTCGGGGTTCGAGGCGACATCGAAATCGAGATCGGGATTGGCCTTTTTCACTGCCTGCTTCACTTGCCGGTTGGTGCCGACGGGGACGGTGGATTTGGTCACGATGACCACGTAATCGCTGGCGGCGCGGGCGATCTCCTGAGCGGCGGCCATGACATAGCACAGATCGGCATGGCCATCGCCGCGCCGCGTGGGTGTGCCGACGGCGATGAACACCGCCTCGGCCCCTTCGACCGCCTGCGCCAGATCGCCGGTGAAAGAAAGGCGGCCCGCCTCGACATTCTTCTCAAGAAGCGTCCCGAGGCCGGGTTCGTAGATCGGCACCTCGCCGCGTTCCAGCTTTCCGATCTTGTCGGGGTCCTTGTCGACGCAGACGACGTCATGCCCGAAATCCGAGAAACATACCCCCGAGACAAGCCCGACATAGCCCGTTCCGATCATTGCGATTTTCATGACCGCTTACCTTTCAAGAACCTGCCCAATGCGCGCCCTTTAATGCAGATCGCCCGCACCTGCGTCAATCAGGCATGCGAAAAGGGCGCGAAAGGCGTGATGCGGAAACCCGCTTGCGGCAATGGCGCGTAGCGCTGCGCCCTGCATCCGCCATTGGACAGACCCTCGGCACACGGGTAAGGAGAAGCGGCAACCCATGCCAGAGGCATGACAGGAACGAAGGACCACGGCCATGGCGCAGGAACTCTTTGGCACCGACGGCGTGCGCGGACGCGCCAACAGCTGGCCGATGACGGCCGAGATCGCCCTGAAGCTGGGCGCGGCTGCGGGGCGCTATTTTCGCCGCGACACGCAGGAGCACCGGGTGGTGATCGGCAAGGATACGCGGCTGTCGGGCTACATGATCGAGAACGCGCTGACCGCCGGGTTCACATCGACCGGGATGAACGTGTTCCTGCTGGGGCCGATGCCGACCCCGGCGATCGGTTACCTGACCCACGGGCTACGCGCCGATGTGGGAGTGATGATCTCGGCCAGCCACAACCCGGCCTCGGATAACGGGATCAAGTTCTTCGGACCCGACGGTTTCAAGCTGAGCGACGAGGCCCAGGCCGGGATCGAGGCGCTGATGACGAACGGGATCAAGGCCGCCGCGCCGGAGAACATCGGGCGCGCCAAGCGGTTTGACGACGCGCGCGGGCGCTACGTGGAATATGCCAAGACGACCTTTCCGTCGCGCCGCCGTCTGGACGGGCTGCGCATCGTCGTGGATTGCGCCCATGGCGCGGCCTATCGCACCGCCCCCGCGGTGCTGTGGGAACTGGGTGCCGAGGTGATCGCCATCGGCGTGGAGCCGGACGGAACCAACATCAACAAGAACTGCGGTTCGACCCATCCCGACGCCGCCGCCAGGAAGGTGATCGAGACCCGTGCCGATATCGGCATATGCCTTGATGGCGATGCCGACCGGGTGGTGCTGATCGACGAGAAGGGCCAGATCGCCGATGGCGACCAGATCATGGGCCTGATTGCCACGCGCTGGGCCGAACAGGGGCGTCTGGCGGGCAACACGCTTGTGGCGACGGTGATGTCCAACCTCGGTCTCGAGCGGCATCTGAACGACCGCGGGATCGCCCTCAAGCGCACGGCGGTGGGCGACCGTCATGTCGTCGAGGCGATGCGCCAGGGCGGGCATTCGCTGGGTGGCGAGCAATCGGGCCATATCGTGATGACCGATTACGCCACCACCGGCGACGGGCTGATCGGGGCGCTGCAATTCCTGGCCTGCATGGTCGAGACCGGCCAGAGCGCCAGCCAGCTTGCCCGCGTTTTCGAGCCGGTGCCTCAGAAGCTGATCAATGTGCGCTACCAGCCCGAAAAGGCCCCGCTGGAGGCCGACGCCGTGCAGGAGGCCATCGCCAAGGGCGAAAAGGCGCTGGGGCATGACGGGCGGCTCTTGATCCGCAAATCGGGGACCGAGCCGCTGATCCGGGTGATGGCCGAGGCCGTCGATCCGGCGCTGCTGGATCGGGTTCTGGGCGATGTGGTGGCGGCGGTGGAGCGCGAAAGCTGAGCGCCAAGGTCAACAGAATGCCCGCGGCGCGCCTTTGGCTTGCCCCAAAGGCGCGGCAGGAAGGCGGAAACGTTCAGATGATGCGACGGGATTTTTGACAGATGCAGACGATCACTCCGGTCATTCTTTGCGGCGGTTCGGGCACGAGACTCTGGCCGCTGTCGCGCAAGGGTTATCCCAAGCAGTTCGCCCGCATCCTGGGCGATGAGAGCTTGCTTCAGGGCTGCGCAAAGCGGCTGAGCGGGCAAGGCGCGGGGCTGTCATTCGCCGCGCCGGTGGTGCTGACCAATGCCGATTTCCGCTTCATGGTGACCGAACAGATGCTGGAGGCCGGTGTCGAGCCCGGCGCGGTGCTGATCGAGCCGGAGGCGCGCAATACCGCCCCCGCCGTTCTGGCCGCGGCGCTGCATGTGGCCGCAAGCGACCCCGGCGCGCTGATGCTGGTGGCGCCGTCGGATCACGTCATCCCCGACACCGAAGCCTTTCACGCCGCCATCGCCGCCGGGGCCGAGGCCGCCGCGAGCGGTCAGATGGTGACCTTCGGGATCACGCCGACGCGCCCCGAGACCGGCTATGGCTACCTGGAGCTGGGCGAGGCGCCTGACGGATCGGGCCGTGCCGTGGCGCTGCGCCGTTTCGTGGAAAAGCCCGATGCCGATGTCGCGCGCGACATGCTGGCGGCGGGCAATTTCCTGTGGAACGCGGGGATTTTCCTGTTTGCCGCGCGCGACGTGATCGCCGCCTTCGAGGCCCATGCCCCCGAATTGATGGCCCCGGTGCGCGATGCGCTCGACAAGGCCCGCCCCGATCTCGGCTTTCTGCGGCTCGACCCCGAAGCCTGGGCGAAAGCCGAAAGCATCTCGATCGACTTCGCGGTGATGGAACGCGCCGGGAACCTGTCGGTGGTGCCTTACGCGCATCACTGGTCGGACCTTGGCAGCTGGGCCGCCGTCCGCCAGGAGGCCGGGTCCGACGGCAATGGCGTCTGCCTGTCGGGGCCGGCCACGGCGATAGACTGCGAGAACACGCTGCTGCGCTCGGAAAGCGAAGGGCTCGAGGTGGTCGGGCTGGGGCTGAGCAACACGATGGTCGTGGCCACGCCCGACGCGGTGCTGGTGGCCGACATGTCGCGCACCCAGGACGTGGGGCAGGTCGTCAAGACGCTGCGCGCCAAGGGCGTGAGCCAGGCCGACAGTTTTGCCCGCGATCACCGGCCCTGGGGCTATTTCGAGACGCTGGCCCTGTCGGAGCGGTTCCAGGTCAAGCGCATCGTGGTCAAGCCGGGCGCGGCGCTGAGCCTGCAAAGCCATGTTCACCGAGCCGAACACTGGATCGTCGTGTCGGGCACCGCGCGGGTGACGATCGGCGACGAGGTGAAGCTGGTCAGCGAGAACGAGTCGGTCTATGTGCCGCTGGGCGCGGTGCACCGGATGGAGAACCCCGGCAAGGTGCCGATGGCGCTGATTGAGGTGCAGACCGGCAGTTATCTGGGCGAGGACGACATCATCCGCTACGAGGATGTCTATGCCCGCGAGAACGACGGCTGAGCAGGCCCGCGGGTTTAATCCCCCTGACCGGTTCCGGCGGCGACGCCGCCGATCCGCGTGCGGATGCGATAGCCCGGCGCATAGGCCAGCCGGACGGTGGTGATCGCGCGGTCATGATCCCAGGTGGTGCGCCAGATCACGAAAAGCGGCGCGCCGGTGCCGGTGTCCAGCAATGCGGCGTCGCGCGCCGACGCGGCCTCGGCGGAAAAGGCGATATCGCCATGCGTATAGGGCGCGCGCGCCAGCAGCCATTCATTGGCACTGAGCGACGTAAAGCATTCCGACGCCGCGCCGGGCACGGTATCAAGGCTGATCCAGCGATCCTCGAACACATAGGGCGCGCCATCGGCGCTGTGCAGCGCGGTGACATGCAGCGCCTCGCCCGCGCCCAGCGTCGCGCGGATCGCCGCCGGGGGCTGCGCGGTGCCGCGGTCAAGCAGGCGGTAATCGTAACGCTGGCCGCGCTCCTGGATCTCGCGCCGGATCACCGGCACATCGACGGTGGCGCGGCTGACCGGGTGCAAGGCGACGCGGGTGCCCGCCTTGCGGCGGCGTTCAAGGATGCCTTCCCCGGCCAAGGCGCGCAGCGCGCGGTTGACCGTGGCGCGCGCACAGCCGAATTCGCGCGCAAGATCCACCTCGTTGGGGATGACATGGCCGGGCGGCCAGTCGCGCGCATGGATGCGGCGCAGCACCTCGTCATGGATGGCCTGCCAGCCCTTGGGCGGCGGCGCGCCGGTGGCCATCAGAGCGCCCCCCGCAGCGGCTCCATCGCGCGCGCATAGGCGGCGGTGATCTGGTCGCGCGCATGGTGGCGCCCAGCCTGCACCAGGTGACGCCCCGCCGACCAGACATCGCGCACCATCGCGTCATTGCCCGCGAATATCCAGCAATCGAGCAGGATGTCGCCGCTTTGGCCGGTAAGGTCCACATGACCCGCATCGAGCGCCACCAGATCGCCCAGGGCACCGGGCGCGATCCGCCCGCTGTCGCGCCCCGAAGCGCGCGCGCCGCCCGCGCAGACCGCATCAAAGAGACGCCGCCCGGTGCTGGCCTGCGCATGGGCGAGCGCCGCGCGCGAGCGGTCGCGCAGGCGCTGGGAATATTCCAGCGTGCGCAGTTCTTCCGAAAGGGCGATGCGGATGTTCGAATCCGAGCCCACCGCGATGCGCCCGCCCGCATTCATCCAGCGCACGCCGTCGAAAATGCCGTCGCCAAGGCTGGATTCAGTGATCGGGCACAGCCCCGCCACCGCGCCCGAGGCGGCCAGCGCCTCGGTTTCATGCGGCTGCATCTGGGTGCAGTGAATGAGGCACCATTGCCCATCCACCTGCGCATTATCGAGCAGCCATTCCACCGGGCGCGCGCCCAGCGCGGCCTGCACCTCTTCGACTTCGGCCACCTGTTCGGCAAGATGCATGTGCAGCGGCCCGCCCTGCGCCAGATCAGGCGCGCGGGCGATATCCCCGGGCGTGACGGCCCGCAGGCTGTGAGGGGCAACGCCAAGGCGCGCGTCATCCGGCAGCGCGCCAAGCGCCGCGCGGGAGTCTTCGACCAGCCGCGCGAACCGGTCGGGATCGTTGCCGAAACGGATCTGCCCTGCGGTCAGGTCGCGCCGGTCGCAGCCGCCAAAGCGGTAATGCACCGGCAGGAGCGTCAGGCCGATGCCGGTCTGCTGTGCGGCCCCAACGATGCGCTGCGCCATTTCCGAAAGGGTGTCATAGGGCACGCCGCCGGGGGCATGGTGAAGGTAGTGAAATTCGACATTGGTGGCATAGCCCGCCTCGAGCATCTCCATCTGCACAAGGGCGGCGATGGCCTGCACCTGATCGGGATCGAGCCGGTCAAGGAAGCGATACATCAGCTTGCGCCAGGTCCAGAAACTGTCGCGCGGATCGGGGCCGCGCGATTCCGTCAGACCGGCCATGGCGCGTTGAAAGGCGTGGGAATGGGCATTGGCGGGCGCGGGCAGAAGGATGCCGCTGCGCTGATCGCCCGCGCCCGGCGCTTGACCTTCGGCAACCGAGGCGATGCGCCCCGCCGCGTCAAGTTCCACCGCCACATCGCGCGCCCATCCCGAGGGCAAAAGCGCCTGTTCAGCCCAGATCCGTGTCATCGCCATTTTCCCGTCTTGACCGTTGGAATATGTATAGACATAATCACATGAAACGACTCGCAGATCAACAAGGTTGTGCAATGCTCCTGCAAAACGCGACAGTGGCGACGATGGTTGGCGACAGGCCCTATGGCCTGATCGAAAACGCGGCGATCGCAATCGGGAACGGGCTGGTGCGCTGGATCGGCCCCGCCGCCGACCTGCCTGCCGAACATAGCACGGAACCGGCCGAGGATCTGGGCGGGCGGCTGGTGACCCCGGCGCTGATCGACTGCCACACCCATATCGTGCATGGCGGCGACCGCGCGGGCGAATTCGAGATGCGCCTGGGCGGTGCCAGCTACGAAGAGGTCGCGCGCGCCGGTGGCGGGATCGTGTCGACCGTGCGCGCCACGCGCGATGCCGACGAGGCCACGCTGCTTGCGGGTGCGCTGCGCTTTGCCGATGCGCTGATCGCCGAGGGCGCCAGCGTGATCGAGGTGAAATCGGGCTATGGTCTGGATATCGAGACCGAGTTGAGGATGCTGCGGGTCGCGCGCCGAATCGCGACGCTGCGCCCGGTCAGGATCGTGACCACGTTCCTTGGTGCCCATGCGCTGCCCCCCGAGATGAAGGGCCGCCCCGACGCCTATATCGACGACATCTGCCTGCCCGCCCTTGAGGCCGCCGCCGCCGAGGGGCTGGTCGATGCGGTGGACGGGTTCTGCGAGGGAATCGCCTTTGACACGGCGCAGATCGGACGGGTGTTCGACACCGCGAAACGGCTGGGCCTTCCCGTCAAGCTTCATGCCGAGCAACTGAGCCATATCGGCGGCACGCGACTGGCGGCGCGCTACGGCGCCTTGTCGGCTGATCATGTGGAATACGCCAATGATGAGGACGCCGCCGCGATGGCCGCCGCGGGCAGCGTCGCGGTGCTGTTGCCCGGCGCGTTCTATACGCTGCATGAGACGCAAAAACCCCCGGTTGCGGCCTTTCGCGCGCATGGCGTGCCGATGGCGCTGGCGACCGATTGCAACCCCGGCTCGTCGCCGATGTCGTCGCTTCTGCTGAGCATGAACATGGGCTGCACACTGTTTGGCATGACCCCGCAGGAAGCGCTGGCCGGTGTCACCTGCCATGCGGCCAAGGCGCTGGGGCTGGCGGATTGCGGCACCATTGCGCCGGGCCAGCGCGCGGATCTCGCGATCTGGGACGCGGCGCAGCCAGCCGAGCTGGCGTATCGCATCGGGTTCAACCCGCTTTACCGGCGGATTTTCGGAGGTGAGGCATGACCGAGACGCTGGTTCCCGGCGAGGTGACCCTGGCCCGGATGGAAGCGATCTGGCGCGGCAAACTGAGCGCGGCCCTGGATCGCGCCTGCCGCCCCGCCGTCGAGGCCGCCGCCGCGTTGGTGCAAAAGGCCGCCGAGGGCGATGAGGCGGTTTACGGGGTCAATACCGGGTTCGGCAAGCTGGCCAGCGTCAAGATCCCCGCCGATCAGACCGAAGCGCTGCAACGCAACCTGATCCTGTCGCATTGCTGCGGCGTGGGCGAGGCGCTGGACACCGCCACCACGAGGCTGATAATGGTGCTCAAGCTCATGTCGCTGGGGCGCGGGGCCTCGGGCGTGGCATGGCGCACGATCACCCTGATCGAGGATATGCTGGCGCGTGGCGTGACGCCGGTGGTGCCCGATCAGGGCTCGGTCGGGGCGTCGGGGGATCTGGCGCCGCTGGCGCATCTGGCGGCGGTGATGATCGGCGAAGGCGAGGCGCGGGTGGCGGATGGCGCGCGCATGCCGGGCGGCGAGGCACTGGCGCAGGCGGGGCTTGCCCCCATCGTGCTTGGCCCCAAGGAGGGGCTGGCGCTGATCAACGGGACGCAGTTTTCGACCGCCTGCGCGCTGGCGGGGCTATGGAATGCCTGGCGCAATGCGCAGGGCTGCATCGTGACCTCGGGGCTGTCGACCGATGCGATCATGGGATCGACCGCGCCGCTGATCGATTCGATTCACACGCTGCGCGGCCATCCCGGCCAGATCGCCGCGGCCCGCGCCCAGCGGGCGCTGATGGATGGCAGCGAGATCCGCGAGAGCCACCGCGAAGGGGATGCGCGCGTGCAGGATCCCTATTGCATCCGCTGTCAGGCACAGGTGAGCGGCGCCGCGATCGACCTCTTGCGCCGCGCCGGTGAGGTGCTGGAGATCGAGGCCAACGCGGTCACGGATAATCCGCTGGTATTGGTCGATGAGGGGCGCATCGTATCGGGCGGGAATTTCCACGCCGAGCCGGTGGGTTTCGCCGCCGACCAGATCGCCATGGCCATCGCCGAGATCGGCGCCATCGCGCAGCGCCGCGTGGCGCTGATGGTGGACCCGAACCTGAGCTTCGACCTGCCGCCCTTCCTGACGCCTGCGCCGGGGCTCAATTCGGGGCTGATGATCGCCGAAGTCACAACCGCCGCGCTGATGAGCGAGAACAAGCACCTGGCCAATCCCTGCACCACCGACAGCACCCCCACAAGCGCCAACCAGGAGGACCATGTGAGCATGGCCGCCCATGCCGCGCGGCGGCTGGCGCGGATGAATGCGAACCTCAACACGATCCTTGGCGTCGAGGCGATCTGCGGCGCGCAGGGCATCGGTTTTCGCGCGCCGCTGACCACCAGCGCGCCGTTGCAGAAAGTGATCGCGCGGCTGCGCGAGGCGATCCCGGCGCTGGAGGCCGACCGATATCTTGCGCCCGACCTTCAGGAGGCGGCGGCGCTGATCCGCGAGGGCGATCTTGTGGTGGCCGCCGGGCTGGAGATGACGCTTTGAGCGGCTGGTGGCGGCGCATCGGGGCAAGGAAGGGAGGGGCGCTGCCCCTCTTGGCCTGCGGCCAATTCACCCCGGGATATTTCGCAACAGAAGAAGGAATGGCGTGATGGATCCGGTCGAGGTGACACGCGGCGAAAGCCCGGTGGTTCTGGGCCTGCCCCATACCGGAACGCATGTGCCCCAGGACATCCGCGCAAGGCTCAATGCGCGCGGCAAGGGGCTGAGCGACACCGACTGGAATATTCACAAGCTTTACGCCGGGCTTCTGGAGGGCGCGACACTGGTGCGCGCGACTTTCCATCGCTATGTCATCGACGCCAATCGCGACCCGTCGGGCGAAAGCCTTTATCCCGGCCAGAACACCACCGGGCTCGTGCCGCTGACCGATTTCGACGGCGCGCCGATCTGGGATGAGCCGCCATCGGGGGGTGAGGTGGAATACCGGCGCGAAACCTGGCATGCCTCCTACCATGCTGCGCTGGCTGCGGAACTGCAGCGCGTGAAGGCGATCCACGGGGTGGCGATCCTCTATGATTGCCATTCGATCCGCTCGCATATCCCCTTTCTGTTCGAGGGCACCCTGCCCGATTTCAATATCGGCACCAATGAGGGCAAGACCTGCGCGCCCGCCGTGGCCGAGGCGGTGGAGGACGTCTGCCGCGCCGCCGAAGGCTATGGCTGCGTCGTGAACGGGCGCTTCAAGGGTGGCTGGACCACGCGCCATTACGGGCGCCCCGCCGAGGGGCTGCACGCGATCCAGATGGAGCTGGCGCAATCGATCTACATGGAGGAATCCCCGCCCTGGCCCTACCTGCACGAACGCGCCGGGGCGCTGCGCCCGCATCTGGCGGACATCCTGAAGCGGCTGGACGATCTGGGCCGCGGCGGGGCGCTGTCATGAAGCCGCTTCAAGGTATCCGCGTGCTGGACCTGACCCGCGTGCTGGCAGGCCCCTATTGCACCGCGCTGCTGGCCGACCTGGGCGCCGAGATCATCAAGCTGGAGCCGCCGCGCGGCGATGATTACCGCCATATCGGCCCCTTCGCCGAGGGCGAAAGCGCGCTGTTCACTCTCAACAATCGCGGCAAGAAGAGCATCGCACTGAACCTCAGGGACCCCGAGGGGTTGCGGCTGGCGCGCGCCATCGCGGCGGGCTGCGATGTGGTGGTCGAGAATTTCCGCCCCGGCGTGGCGGAAAAGATCGGGCTTGGGCCTGAAAGGCTGCGCGGTGACGATCCGGGGCTGGTCTATTGCTCGATCTCGGGATTCGGGCAGACCGGACCGTTTCGCGACCTGCCCGCCTATGACCTTGTGGTGCAGGCGATGTCGGGGCTGATGGCCGCCACCGGCGAAGAGGGCGGCGCGCCGCTGAAGACCGGGGAATCGATCGCCGACCTGATGGGCGGCTTGTTCGGGTCCTGGGCGATCATGGCGGCGCTGGTGCAAAAGGCGCGCAGCGGACAGGGCGCGACGCTGGATGTGGCGATGTATGACGCGCTGTTCTCGCTGCTGACTACCAGCCACGCGCAGTATCTTTACGCTGGCGAAACGCCCGGACGCGTGGGCAACCGGCATCCGCTCTCGACCCCGTTCGGCTGTTTTGCGACGCAGGACGGGCAGGTGGTGATCGCCGTGCTGACGCCCGCCCAATTCGCGCGCCTTGCCGAGCTGATCGGCCAGCCGGAGCTGGCGCAGGATGCGCGCTTTGCCACGGACGAGGCGCGCACACGACATGAACCCGCTTTGAAAGCCATGATCGAGGACTGGAGCCGCGCAAGGACGACCGAAGCGGCGATGACCGCCCTGGCCGAGGCGCAACTGCCGAGCGCGCCGATCTGGGATATCGCGCAGGCCAGCGCCAGCGAACACGCGAAGAGCCGCAACTTGATCGCCTATCTGCCCCATGACGTGCTGGGGCAAGCGGCGGTGGTGGCGCAGCCGGTGCGTTTTGACGATGAAAAACCCGCCGCGCGCGCATCGGCCCCCGGTTTGGGCGCGGATGGCGAAAGCATCCTGCACGATCTTTGCGGCGTCGAGGCCGCGCAACTGGATAACCTGAGAAAAGCGGGGGTGCTGACATGAGCGGGCTGTTTCACATGCTCAGCGAGGAAGAACGGCTGTTTTGCGACATGCTGGAGCGGATCGTGGCCGAGCGGATCGCCCCGAAAGCGGCCGAGACCGACGAAACCGCCGCTTTCGTGCATGAGCAGATCAAGCTGCTGGCCGAGGCCGGTTTGCTGGGCGCGAATCTGCCCGAGGCGCATGGCGGCGCCGGCATTTCGGCGCAGGCGCTGCTGCGCGCGGTCGAGATCGTGGCGGGGGGCTGTGGCTCGACGGTGTCGGCGCTGACGGCGCATTACCTGGCGACGGATTCGATCCTGATCGGGGGCAGCGATGCGCAGCGCGCCGCGATCCTGCCAAAGGCCGCCACGGGCGAGATGCTGGGCGCATTCGCGCTGACCGAGCCGACCGCCGGGAGCGACCCCGCCGACATGAAGACCCGCGCGCGGCGCACGCAAGACGGATGGCACCTGCAGGGCACGAAATGCTTCATCTCGAATGGCGGGATCGCGGATTTCGTGGTGGTCTACGCGGTCAGTGACCCCGAGGCCGGGCATCGTGGCATTTCCGCCTTTGTGGTGCAAAAGGGCACGCCGGGGTTCGAGCCGGGCGCGCCGGAGCGGACCATGGGCCTCAAGGGCGGGCATGTGTTCACGCTCAATATCGATTGCGAACTGCCCGAGGATGCGCTTCTGGGCGCGGCGGGGCAGGGTTTCAAGACGGCGATGAAGGTGCTGGACAATGGCCGCGTCGAGGTGGCCGCGCAATGTATCGGCATGGCGCAGGCAGCGCTGGACGGCGCCCGGGATTATGCGAAGGGCCGGGTGATCGGCGGCGAGGCGCTGAGCGACAAGCAGGGCATCCGCTGGATGCTGGCCGACATGGCGCTGGAGCTGCAATCGGCGCGGCTGATGGCGCTGGAGGCGGCAAGGCGGCGCGAGCTGGGCGAGCGGTTTTCGGATGCGGCGGTGATGGCCAAGCTGAAGGCATCCGAGGCCGCCGACATGGTGGCCGATACCGCGCTGCAAATTCACGGCGGCTATGGCTATACCCGCGATTTCCCCATCGAACCGCTGACGCGCGATCTGCGGATCATGCGCATCTACGAAGGCTCGTCCGAAATTCAACGCAACATCATTGCCGGCCATCTGCTGGCCCATTGAGGGAGGACCAAACATGACCGATCCCCGTCACAACACGCGCGACATCTATCCCGATACCGGCGCCGAGATCAGCGCCAAGCACTGGGTCACCGAGGCACCGATGCGGATGCTGATGAACAACCTGCATCCCGATGTGGCCGAGAACCCCCATGAGCTGGTGGTTTATGGCGGTATCGGCCGCGCCGCGCGCACCTGGGAGGATTTCGACCGCATCGTGGGCACATTGAAGGGGCTGGAAGAGGACGAGACCCTTCTGGTGCAATCGGGCAAGCCGGTGGGCGTGTTTCACACCCACAAGGACGCGCCGCGCGTCCTGATCGCCAATTCCAACCTGGTGCCGCATTGGGCCAACTGGGACCATTTCAGCGAACTCGATAAGAAGGGGCTGATGATGTACGGCCAGATGACCGCCGGGTCCTGGATCTATATCGGCAGTCAGGGCATCGTGCAGGGCACCTATGAAACCTTTGTCGAAGCCGGGCGCCAGCATTACGACGGCGACCTGACGGGCCGCTGGATCCTGACCGGGGGCCTGGGCGGCATGGGTGGTGCGCAGCCGCTGGCGGCGGTGATGGCCGGGGCCTGCTGCCTGGCCGTGGAATGCGACGCAAGCCGCGCCGAGTTCCGCAAGCGCACGCGCTATGTGGACGAGATCACCAGCGATCTGGACGAGGCGCTGGAAATGATCGAGCGCTGGACCAGTGCGGGCGAGGCCAAATCCGTGGCGCTGATCGGCAATGCCGCCGATGTCTTCCCGGAACTGGTCAGGCGCGGCGTGCGCCCCGATATCGTCACCGACCAGACCAGCGCGCATGATCCGGTGCATGGCTACCTGCCGCAGGGCTGGACCGTGGCCGAATGGCGCGCGCGCCAGGAAACCGAGCCCAAGGCGGTGGAAAAGGCCGCCCGCGCCAGCATGCGCGTGCAGGTGCAGGCAATGGTCGATTTCTGGAACGCGGGCGTGCCGACACTGGATTACGGCAACAACATCCGGCAGGTGGCGCAGGACGAGGGGATGGAGGACGCATTCGCCTTTCCCGGTTTCGTGCCCGCCTATATCCGCCCGCTGTTTTGCCGCGGGATCGGGCCGTTCCGCTGGTGCGCGCTGTCGGGCGACCCCGAGGACATCTACAGGACCGATGCCAAGGTCAAGGAACTGATCGACGACCCGCATCTGCATAACTGGCTGGACATGGCGCGCGAGCGGATTTCGTTCCAGGGCCTTCCGGCGCGGATCTGCTGGGTCGGGCTGGGCCTGCGCCACAAGCTGGGGCTGGCTTTCAACGAGATGGTGCGCAACGGCGAACTCTCGGCCCCCGTGGTGATCGGGCGCGATCATCTGGATTCTGGCTCGGTCGCATCGCCCAACCGCGAGACCGAGGGCATGAAGGACGGCAGCGACGCCGTGAGCGACTGGCCGCTGCTGAATGCGCTTCTGAACACCGCCAGCGGCGCGACATGGGTCAGCCTGCATCACGGCGGCGGCGTCGGCATGGGGTTCAGCCAGCATTCCGGCATGGTGATCTGTTGCGACGGCACAAAGGACGCCGACCGCCGCATCGAACGGGTGCTGTGGAACGACCCGGCCACCGGCGTCATGCGCCATGCCGATGCGGGCTATGACATCGCGCTGGACTGCGCGCGCGAACATGGCCTCAACCTGCCGGGCATCCTCAAGTGAGCCTCGCGCGCTTCATCGAAGCGCAGGCGCGCGTCTGGCCGCAGCCGCTGGAGGAAATCCGCGCGGGCCGGAAGGACAGCCACTGGATGTGGTTCGTCTTTGCGCAGCTGCGCGGGCTGGGGCGCTCGGCGACCGCGCAGCATTACGGAATCGCGGACCTTGCCGAGGCCCGCAGCTTTCTGGCCGATCCCATTCTTGGCCCGCGCCTGAAGGAAATCGCGCAGGCGATGCTGGCCCATGCGGGGCGCGACCCCGAGGCCATTCTTGGCACAGTGGATGCGCTTAAACTGCGCTCATCCATGACGCTTTTCGAGGCAGCCGGCGGCGGGCAGATCTTTGGTGACGTGCTGGACGCGTTCCATGATGGGCAACGCTGCCCGATCACTCTTGACTTGCTCGAGGCCGACAGCAGAAATCCGGCTGAAGAACCGGGAACGACAAACTGAATGACCCTATCATTTCAAGGAGGTACTGACATGAAAAGACGTGACTTCATCAAGGCCGGCACGATCGGCGCGGCGGCAAGCACGCTGGCCGCTCCTGCCGTGGCGCAGGACATCACCCAATGGACCATGGTCACCGCATGGCCCAAGAACCTGCCGGGGCCGGGCGTTGCCGCGCAGACCCTTGCGGACCGGATCACCACCCTGTCGGGTGGCCGGCTGGAGGTGAAACTCCATGCGGCGGGCGAGATCGTTCCCGGACCGGGCGTGTTCGATGCCGTGGCCGAAGGCACCGCGCATATCTATCACGCGGTCCCCGCATATTGGGGCTCGAAATCCAAGGGCATCCTGCTGTTCGGCTCCCAGCCCTTCGGCCTGCGCGCCGACGAGCAGGTCGGCTGGATGGTGCATGGCGGCGGCCAGGAGCTTTACGACGAGATGTATGGCCGCTTCGGCGTCAAGCCGTTCCTGTGCGGCAACTCCGGGCCGCAATGGTTCGGCTGGTTCCGCGACGAGATCAACTCGGTCGACGATCTCAAGGGGCTGAAATACCGCACCACCGGCCTTGCCTCGGAAATGTGCGCGCGCATCGGCATGGCGGTGCAGGCGATGTCCGGCCCGGCGATGTTCCAGGCGCTGCAATCGGGCGCATTGGATGCGGGCGAGTTCATCGGCCCCTGGACGGATTCCGCGCTCGGCTTCCACCAGCTGGCCAAGAACTACTACTGGCCCGGCGTCGGCGAGCCCTCTTCGGCCGAGGAATGCGGCGTCAACGCCGAGGCATGGAACGCCCTGCCCGAGGACCTGCAAGGCGTGGTGCGCACCGCATGCGCCAGCCTCTATAACGACGTGTGGACCGAATACGAGACCAAGCACGCGCGAGCCTTCAAGGAGCTTGTCGACAACGAGGGGGTGATCCCCCGCAAGCTGCCCGACGAGGTGGTCATGGCCATGGGCGAGGCCGCCGCCGAAGTGTTCGAGGAGCTGCGCGGCGACAGCGACGAGCTGGTCGGGCGCATCACCGAGAGCTTCCTGACCTATCGCGACTCGGTCGGGGCCTATATGACCTATGCGGATAACGGGCACATGAACGCCCGCGCCAAGGTTCTGGGCTACTGACACCCGACCCCACCAACCGGCCCGGCGCGCAACACCCCGCGCGCCGGGCCATTCCGGCCTGAACGGGGCCATAACGCGCAACGCAAGTGAGGGCAGGCAGGTGATGGAACGCTGGGCCGAGCGACTGGACATGGTGAACCGCAGCGTCGGGCGCGTGGTGCGCTGGCTGGCGATCGCCATGGTTCTGGTGCAATTCACCATCGTGCTGCTGCGCTATGTCTATGGATTCAGTTCGATCGCGATGAATGAAAGCGTACTCTACATGCATGCCACACTGTTCATGCTGGGCGCGGGCTATACCCTTCTGGTGGACGATCATGTGCGCGTCGATATCTTTCAGGCGCGCGCCAGCGACAGGGGCAAGGCCTGGATCGACCTGATCGGCCATGCGGTGCTGTTGCTGCCCTCGATCCTGGCGCTGCTTTATTGGTCATGGCCATCGGTGCGCAACGCCTGGACGATCCATGAAGGCGCCATTTCGGTGGGCGGCATCCCGGCGGTCTTCCTGCTGAAGACCCTGATCCCGGTGTTCTGCGGTCTCTTGATCGTGCAGTCGCTGGCCTGTTTCCTGCGCAACCTTCTGACGCTGCAAGCGGGGCGCACGGCATGATCTTCGCCGAATATCTGGACCTGTTGATGTTCGCCGCGCTGATGGGCGCGATCCTGTCGGGTTTCCCGGTGTCCTTCGCGATTTCGGGCACCGCCATCCTGTTCGCCTATCTGGGATGGGCCAGCGGCGCGATGAATCTCGGCCTTCTGGGCGCGCTGGGACAGCGGGTGTTCGGGGTGCTGACCAACGAGGTGCTGATCGCGATTCCGCTGTTCGTCACCATGGGCGTGATCCTTGAGCGGTCCCGCATCGCCGAGGACCTTCTGGATACGATGGGCCGCGCCTTCGGACAGTTGCGCGGCGGGCTGGGGATTTCGGTGATCCTGGTGGGGGCGCTGCTGGCGGCCTCGACTGGGATCGTGGGTGCGACGGTGATCGCGATGGGCATGATCGCCCTGCCGACCATGCTGCGCACCGGATATGATCCGCGGCTGGCCTCGGGGCTGGTCTGCACCGCCGGGACGCTGGGGCAGATCATTCCGCCATCGACCCTTCTGATCATCCTGAGCGACGTGATGTCGAGCGCCTATCAGCAGGCGCAATACGAACAAGGCAAGTTTTCGGTCGAGACCATATCGGTCGGCCAGATATTTGCCGGGGCGCTGGTGCCGGGGCTGACGCTGGTGGCGATCTATATTCTTTACGTTCTGGCGCGCGGCGTGATCCGCCCGCAGGACATGCCCCCCGCGCCCATCTCCGAGGGCCGACCCGGCATTGGCGAAGTGGCGCGCGCGATCCTGCCGCCGGTGGGGCTGATCATCGCGGTGCTGGGCGCGATCCTGAGCGGCATCGCCACCCCGACCGAGGCGGCCTCGGTGGGCGCGATCGGCGCGATCCTGATGGCGGGCGCGCGCCAGGGCGTGAGCCCGCGCCTGATCGGCGCCGGTGTCGCGGCGCTGCTGATCCTGGCCTTTGCCGCCGGTCTGGCACCGGTGCGCCTGCAACGCAGCGACGCGGGCGCGGGCGCCTGGACGCTTGGCGCCCTTTACGGGGTGCTGGCGCTGATCGGCATGACGGCCGTTCTGGCGTCACTGCGCCGCCTGGGGCAACGCGATGTGCTGGCCGGGGCGGTCACCAGCACGATGACCGTGACCGCGATGATCTTTGGCACGATCCTGATGGCCAGCGTCTTTTCGCTGGTTTTCGTCGGGCTGGGCGGCGAGGAGCGCGTCGCGCATATCCTGCAATCCATGCCCGGCGGACCGACCGGCGCGCTGATCTTCGCCATGGCGATGATCTTCGTGCTGGGCTTCTTCCTGGATTTCGTCGAGATCACCGTGATCCTGCTGCCGCTGATCGCGCCGGTGCTGATCCTGATGGGGCATGATCCGGTATGGCTGGCGATCCTGATCGCGATCAACCTGCAAACCAGCTTCCTGACGCCGCCTTTCGGCTTCTCGCTGTTTTACCTGCGCGGCGCCGCCCCGCCCGAGATCACCACCGGGCAGATCTACCAGGGTGTCGCGCCCTTCATCCTGTTGCAGATCCTGGCCATCACCGTGATCTGGGCGGTGCCCGGGCTGGCGACATGGCTGCCCGGCGTGGTGTTCTGAACCCGCCGGACGGTCGGCGCGGCCCGCGCGGGGCCGCGCCGCGGCGGCGTCAAAGCGGCTGCGTGGTGTAATCGACCTCGTCGGGATAGAACGTGTCCTCGATCGAGGTGGTATGCACCTTGACCAGATTGCCCTTTTCAAGCCGCGTGATGTGCTGTTGGCCGAAAACCTGGTGGGTCTTGCCGTTGAACACCTTGGGCCCTTGCGGATATTCCCTGGAATGGGGCAGATCGGTCATCGCCTCGATGGCCTCGATCAGCGCGGGGCGGTCGCCCGGCCCCTGATAGCCCGCGGCCTCCATCCCGGCCTTGACGACATAAAGCGTCTCCCAGCAGCCGAACATATGGCCATAGGTGGACACATCCGTCGGATCGCTGACCGACGCGCCGCGATCATCGACGCCCACCTGTTCGCGGTAGAATGTCTCGAATTCGGTCTGGTCGGGCTGCCTGTGGCGCGGCATCCCTTCCCAGAAATGGCTGCCTTCCAAGAATTCAAGGCCGGGGCTGTCGATGGCGACCGCCTCGAGACTGTCGATGAAGCCGAAAAGCTGCGGCGCGGAGGGGCCGAAGAACTCGCCCATTTCCTTGACGAAGGTCAGCACGCCGGGCCCGACCATGACGTGATAGATCACCTCGGTCTCGCGCGGGATCTTGGGGAAATAGCGGGTAAAAGACGTTTCCGTCGGCGGAATCGCCAGCTTGGCCACCACCTCGCCGCCATGCGCCTCGATCGCCTCGGAAAAGAAATCACGGTGATCGTGGCCGAAGGCGTAATCGGGGAAGATCATCGTGACCTTCTTGCCAAGGTTCTCAGCCACGAAAGGCGCCATCGACAACACCTGGCTTTTCACATCGGTGATGCCGGGCTGAAGCGTGTAGCGGTTAAGACTGCCCGAGGCGACGTGATGCCCTTCGGAGACCACGAAATAAGGCAGTTTCAATTCCCCCGCGCGCGGCGCGGAGCCGGTGACCACATGGCTGAACAGCGTGCCGAAAGCGATATCGCATTTGTGCTGGCTGGCGAATTTCTCGACCACCTCGGCGCCGCGCTTGGGATCGGTGCCGTCATCCTCGGCAATGATCTCGATGGGGCGGCCATTGATGCCGCCGGCCTCGTTGATCAGCCGGGTGGCGGCCTGCGTGGTGCGGTCATACCAGCGCCCGTAGGCGGCGCCGATGCCGGTGCGGTGCACCTGGAAACCGATGCGGATCGGTTCGCTGGATTGCGCATGGGTATAGCGCGCCCAGAGCGGCAGGCTGGCCGCGCCCGCGACGCCGCCCGCAAGGGTCCTGAGCGCGGCGCGCCGCGTGGTGCGTTTCGAGGCTTTCGTCGTCATTCCTTGGTCTCTCCCGGTTTGGGGCCTGCTGGCCCGCCTTGGCCCCGTCGGCGCGGAGTCTGCGAAGCGGGGCGGTGATTGTCCAGACCCTGAGACGGCCTATATGCCACGCGGCGACGCCAGCAGCCAGAGGCCGAAAAACGTGTAGGCGATCATGAACCCGGCCAGCGGCGCCTGCGCCAGCACCGCGCGCCGGTTGCTGCCATAGGCGCGCACCGCTTGCGCATGGGCCAGCAGGATCGCGATCACATGGCCCAGAACCACCGCCCCCGCCTGCGTCAGCCAGATCGCCTTGACGGTGGCGGGCGTGTTGAGGAACCCGGTCGTCACAAAGAACGGCCCCAGCCCCAGCAGATCATCGCCCCGCCCCAGCGGATCGCTGAGCGCCACCAGCACATACTGACCCTCAACCAGAAAACTGGTGAGGTAATGCGCCAGATGATAGCCCAGCGCGATCGGCAGGATCGAGGGGGCGAAAAGGCTGAACGCCTCGCCCAGGGACCGGCGCGTGCCCGCGATCCGCTCGCCCAGCCAGAGGCAGCTGGCAAAGACCGCGATCAGCGCCGCATTGGCCAGCCCCAGCCCGATCAGGTTCTGCGTCACCACCGCTGAGCGGCCCGGAAACTCCAGCGGATTGACCCCCAGCAAGGCCAGCCACCAGAAGGTCTCGTTCACGCCATCGAAACTGCCGGTGCCCAACAAGAGCACCATGAACAGCGCCAACCCCAACGGCACGCGCCCCAGCGAAAAAAGCTGCCAGCCCCAGAGC
This sequence comes from Roseovarius salincola, assembly GCF_026891095.1. GTDB lineage: Bacteria > Pseudomonadota > Alphaproteobacteria > Rhodobacterales > Rhodobacteraceae > Roseovarius > Roseovarius salincola. The sequence goes on along the minus strand of NZ_JAPTNL010000002.1, from coordinate 364,143 downwards.
CCGGCGCTGATGCGTCCGCGCAGGCGCCCAATCAGGCCCATGTGGCCATAACAGCGCATGAGGATGCTCAGCGCCTCGGCCCGCAACAGCCACCTTGGCCCGAACAGCGTGACCCCCATCAGCGTCAGATACCAGTACCCCCCCACCACACCGGCCAGCCGGTGCGGATCGGCCGGGGCGGGATCGGCCAGCAGAAACGCCGCAAAACCCAGGAAAATAACGATACCCGGCCCATATCCAAGCGCGTTGGGATAGCGCAGCGGCGCGCGTGATCCGGTCAGGCGCGCCAGCACCGCCGCCGGTCCCGTCCAGGGGTTGATATAGCGCCAGAGATCGCCCAGCAGCCCCTGCAAGGTCACAAGCCCCACCCACCACAGCGTCCAGATGAACAGCGGCAGCGGATTGACCGTCGGATCATGCGCCCCGGTGAAACCGCGCCAGACCAGACCCCACAGCAGGACCGCCGCAAGGCAACTGGTCACATGGTGCAGCCCGACGCCGCGCGGGCGGCGAATGATCCCCATGGGGCGGAACAGCCGCGCCGCCACCCAGCCCGGCAGGAACGCCAGCAGCACCAGCGTCAGCGCCACCGCCGCCACCCCGGCACGGATATAGATATCGGTCGGCAACAACAGCACGAAGCCCTGCTCGGCGGCATGCGCCAGCACGGTAGCGGGCAGCGTCGCAAGAACGATCAGAACAAGACCTGTTTGAATGCGCATCCCGAAACCCGCCATCTCAAAAGGTCAGCTTAGCGACTAGAGGAATCGATGCCATGGGTTAAAACACCTCACCCGCCGCGACACATCGCGTCAGGCGCCGCCGCTGTCCTTCAAAAGCGCGCGCAGCCCCGAGCGGTAATCGGTATGGACCAGCCGGACACCCAGATCCTGCTTGATGCGGCTGTTGTCGACGCGCTTGGATTCGGCATAGAAACTGCGCGCCATCGGGCTCATCTCGGCCTGATCGAAAGGCACCTCGGGGGGCGCTGGCAGGCCCAGAAGCTCGGCGGCAAAGGCGATCACGTCCTGGGGCGGCGCGGGATCGTCATCGCACAGATTATAGACCGCGCCGGGGTCGGGGCGCGCGATGGAGGCTTCCAGCACCTGCGCGATATCCTCGACATGGATGCGGCTGAACACCTGCCCCGGCTTGACGATGCGGCGGGCGGTGCCCTTGCGGACCTTCTCGAACGGGCCGCGACCGGGGCCATAGATACCGGCCAGCCTGAAGATATGCAGCGGCAAGCCGGGCACCGCGCGCCATGCGGCTTCGGCCGCGACACGCATCTTGCCGCGCCGGGTCGAGGGCGTGAGCGGCGTGTCCTCGTTGACCCAATCGCCCTGATGGTCGCCATAAACGCCGGTGGTCGACAGATACCCGGCCCATTCCAGCCGAGGTGCAATGGCGGCGATCTCGTCGCGGCAATGGTTCAGCACCGGGTCGCCATCGCCATCGGGTCCGGCAGAAACCAGCATATGGGTCGCGGCCCCGAACGCCTTTTGCATGTCGCCATCGGGCCAGAGGATCGGATTGACGCCCTCGGCGCGCAGGCGCTCGGCCTTCTCGGGGCTGCGGGTGGTGCCATAGATTGTCCAGCCGCCCGCATCCAGCAAACGGCGCGCCAGCGCGCGCGCGCTGTAACCATGGCCAAAGGAAAGAAGTGTTCTGTTCATGAGGGATGAATTGGCCATCATGCGCGCGAAGGCAAGGGGTGCATGGGCGATCTTTCGCGGATGGCGTGCAAAGAGTCTGGCGCGCACGCGCCGATCAGGGCAGATTACACGGCAAAGCACCCCGGAGGCCTCATGCAGCGTTACAGCCGACGTTCCGCCCTCGTTCTTGGCCTTGGCCTTGCCACAGCACTTGCCGGATGCGGCGCGCGCGAGACTACGACGACCGCCACCCGCAACATGATGGCGCCGCCGCTCTATCCCAACGAGACCCCGGAACTGCGCCGCCTGATCAACCAATATGCCGATCATTACGACGTGCCCCGATCACTGGTGCATCGCCTGGCGATCCGCGAAAGCACGCATCGCCCCTGGGCACGCAACGGCCCCTATTACGGGTTGTTGCAGATCCTGCCCCAGACCGCCCGGACGATGGGGTTTCGCGGTCAGCCCGACGACCTGCTGGATGCGGAAACCAACCTGAAATACGCGGTCAAATACCTGCGCGGCGCCTACATGGTGGCCGATGGCGACCCGGACGCCGCGATCATGTGGTACGCGCGCGGCTATTACTACGAGGCCAAGCGCAAGGGCCTGCTGGTCGAAACCGGCCTGCGCCCGGCCTGAGCCTAAGCCGCGTAATCCGAGCCCTCGGCATCCAGGATCGCGCGCAGTTCCGCAAGGTGGCGCTCGCCCTGCCCCGGATAGGACTCGAGTTCGCGCGCGGTCTTTTCGGCGATTTCGTCGGGCAGCACACGCAATTCGCGCCCGGTCTGAAGCGCGCGGATATAGGTCTCGGCGGCGCGCTCGAAATAATAGAGCCGGTTGAACGTGTCGGCCACGCTGTCGCCGATCACCATCACCCCGTGATTGCCCATGATCATCACTTTGCGCGACGGGTCGTCGAACAGGCGCGCGCAACGCTCGCCCTCATCCTCGAAGGCCAGCCCGCCGTAACCGTCATCAATGACGGTGCGGTTGAAGAAGGTGGCGCAGTTCTGGTCGATCGGCGGCAGGGAGCTGTCGGCAAGGCTGGCCAGCACGGTGGCATGGATCGAATGCACATGCATGGCGCAGCGCGCGTGCGGGCAATGCCGGTGCAGCCCGCCATGCAGCCCCCATGCGGTGGGATCGGGCGCGCCGGGCCTCTGCAACGTCTCGGGATCGTTGGCATCCACAAGGATCAGGTCGCTGGCCTTGATCCGGGCGAAATGCATCTGGTTGGGGTTCATCAGGAACTGGGTGCCGTCATCATTGACCGACAGGCTGAAATGATTGGCAACGGCCTCGTGCATGTTCAGCCGCGCGGCCCATCGAAACGCGGCGGCAAGATCCACCCGCTCGGCCCGGTGATCGAGGTTCGGGGTCAGTTGCGTCACGCTCATGTTCTTTCTCCTTGTTCAAAGTCTTTCAGTGGGCGCGAAGGCACCCAGGCATAGCCATCCCGGCACAGGATCACCGCCTCGCGCAGCCCGTGCGGCTTGTCGGTGGGCGGTTGCAGGATCGTGCCGCCCGCCGCCTCGGCGTGGCCTGCGGCATCGTCGGGGTCGCAATCGTAAAGCCTGATCTCGATCCCCGCGCCGCGTGGCGGGTTTTCCGGTAGCAGCCCACGCAGCGGATGGGAATGGTAGGTGCCATCGCCATGCAGCTGCATCACGCTGTCACCTTGCGCCACGATGGCGAAATCCGCGCTGACCCGGTGCAGTTCCAGCCCGAACACCGCCGTCAGGAAATCCGCCGTGCGCGGCACGTCGCTGACCAGGATATTGAAGCCGAAACCGCGCAGCGACCGGCCGAACGCCTCGGGGGTGACGGTTTCAAAATCCATGGGTGTCCTGTTCGCGCGCATCCGTTTCGCCCATCAGCTTGATCGCCGCCAGTGGCCGTGTCAACGTGCAGGGGCGATATCCGAACAACGCGAAGGAACACGCCCCATGGCGACGGACGGCCCCGCCGGGTTCAGAACACCCGACCTGCCCGGACCCGAAGATTTCAGCGACGCGCGCGCGGCGGTCGACCGGCTGATCCTGCTATACGAGGGCGCGGCGCGGTTCCTGTGCGACGAGTTCGCCAATACCCTGCGTGGCGCTTTGCCCACGCAGCGCATCCGCGCCTATTATCCCCAGATCCGCATCACCACCGCCAGCCATGCGCAGGTGGACAGCCGGCTGAGCTTTGGTCATGTCGCCGCGCCCGGCACCCACGCGACCACGATCACGCGGCCCGACCTTTTCCGCCACTACCTGCGCCAGCAAATCGGCCTGCTGCTGGACAATCACCGTGTTCCGGTGACCATCGGGGTTTCCGACACGCCGATGCCGATCCATTTCGCCGTCGCCAACGACCCCGGCATCACCGTGCCCCAGGAAGGCGCGGCAAAGTTCACGCTGCGCGACATCTTCGATGTTCCGGATCTCAGCACCACCAATGATGACATCGTCAACGGCACCTTTCAGCCCGGCGCCGACGGGAGCGAGCCGCTGGCGCCCTTCACCGCGCAGCGGGTGGATTACTCGCTGGCGCGGCTGTCGCATTACACCGCCACCGATCCCGAACATTTCCAGAACCATGTGCTGTTCACCAACTACCAGTTCTACGTCTCGGAATTCGAAGCCTATGCCCGGCGCATGCTGGCCGACCCCGACAGCGGCTACACCGCCTTCGTCAGCACCGGGAACACCCAGATCACCGACCCCGACGAGGTGATCCCCCCCTGCGAAAAGCAGCCGCAGATGCCTGCCTTTCACCTCAAGCGCGAGAACGGGTCGGGGATCACGCTGGTCAATATCGGCGTCGGCCCATCGAACGCCAAGACCGCGACCGACCATATCGCGGTGCTGCGCCCGCATGCCTGGATCATGGTCGGCCATTGCGCCGGGCTGCGCAACACCCAGCAACTGGGCGATTTCGTGCTGGCCCATGCCTATCTGCGCGAGGATCGCGTGCTGGATGCCGACCTGCCCTCATGGGTGCCGATCCCGGCGCTGGCCGAGATCCAGATCGCGCTGGAACAATCCGTCGAGGCCGAAACCCAGCTTGAAGGTTATGACCTCAAGCGGCTGATGCGCACCGGCACCGTGGCCAGCCTTGACAACCGCAACTGGGAGCTGCGCGACCAGACCGGGCCGGTGCAGCGCCTGAGCCAGTCGCGCGCCATCGCGCTGGACATGGAAAGCGCGACCATCGCGGCCAACGGCTTTCGCTTCAGGGTGCCTTATGGCACGCTCTTATGCGTGTCCGACAAGCCGCTGCATGGCGAATTGAAGCTGCCCGGCATGGCCTCGGATTTCTACAAGACACAGGTCGCACGACACCTGATGATCGGCATCCGCGCCATTGAAACCTTGCGGCAAATGCCGCTTGAGCGCATCCATAGCCGGAAATTGCGCAGTTTCAACGAAACCGCCTTCTTGTAGATCGGCGAAATCCCCTCAAAATGCAGGAAAAAGGCTTGCTTTTCCCCACTATTCATTGTGTTTGGTCACAACATACAGTTAAAATCTGCACACGAGGCCCAAAGACCGGGCAGTTGAAGGAGACCATGAAATGGCAAAACCGATGACCAAAACCCAACTCGTCGCCGCCCTGGCAGAAGAAATGGGCAGCGACAAGAAATCCGCCAATGCAGCACTGGACGCCGTGATCAACATCATCACCCGCGAAGTGTCGAACGGCGGCGCCGTGACCCTGCCGGGCGTCGGCAAGATCTACTGCCGCGAGCGCCCCGAGCGCATGGTGCGCAACCCCGCCACGGGCGAGCAGATCAAGAAAGACGCCGACAAGGTGGTCAAGATGACCATCGCGAAGGCCCTCAAGGACAGCGTCAACGGCTGACCTTGCAAAGACCGCGAGTTTCGGAAAGGGTCGCCCCCGACAGGGCGGCCCTTTTCAGTTTCAGGAGACGACGACGATGGACATCCGGGCAATCGCGATGGGTGTGGCCTTTGCGGTGATGTGGTCGAGCGCCTTCACCTCGGCGCGGATCATCGTGGCCGCCGCACCGCCGCTGACGGCGCTCAGCCTGCGATTCCTGATCTCGGGGCTGATCGGGGTGGCGATCGCGCTGGCCCTGCGCCAGAGCTGGCATCTGACGCGCGGCCAGTGGCGCGCGACGATCATCTTCGGGATTTGCCAGAACGCCCTGTATCTGGGGCTTAATTTCGTTGCCATGCAGACCATCGAAGCCTCGCTGGCGACGATCATCGCCTCGACCATGCCGCTGATGGTGGGGCTGGCAAGCTGGGTCATCTTCGGCGAGCGCAGTGGCTGGCTGGGCGGACTGGGGCTGGTGGCCGGGCTGATCGGTGTGGCGATCATCATGGGCTCGCGCCTTCAGGGTGGCGCGGATATCTACGGCGTCGCGCTGTGCGTGGGCGGGGTGCTGGCGCTGACGCTGGCCACGCTGTCGGTGCGCGGGGCGACATCGGGGGGGAACTTCCTGATGGTGGTGGGCTTGCAGATGCTGGTCGGCAGTTTCTTTCTGGGTCTTGCTGGCCTGGCGACCGAGACGATCGAAATCGACTGGAGCTGGCAACTGATCGCGGCCTTTGTCTATACCACGCTCATACCGGGCCTGGCGGCGACGCTGGTCTGGTTCAAGCTGGTCAATCGGATCGGTGCGATCAAGGCCGCGACCTTCCACTTCCTCAATCCGTTCCTCGGGGTGCTGATCGCCGCGCTGGTGCTGAGCGAAAAGCTGGGGCCATGGGACATACTGGGCGTCGCGGTGGTGACGCTGGGCATCCTTGCGGTGCAACTGTCGCGCCAGAAACAGGTGCGCGCCTGAAGGCCGCAAAACGAATCAGCGCCTCAGCCGATGCTGCCGCGCGGCCCCTCGCCGACCTGTCCGCGATGCAGCAACAGGTGATCCAGCACCACGCAGGCCATCATCGCCTCGCCCACCGGCACGGCGCGGATACCTACGCAAGGGTCATGGCGGCCCCTGGTGACCACTTCGGTCGGGCTGCCATCCATGCGGATCGAGCGGCGCGGCGTCATGATCGACGAGGTCGGCTTGACGGCGAAACGCACCACCACCTCCTGCCCGGTCGATATCCCGCCAAGAATGCCCCCGGCATGGTTCGATGAAAATTCCGGGCCATGCTCGCCCATGAATATCTCATCGGCGTTCTGCGTCCCGGTCAGGCGCGCGGCGGCCATACCCTCGCCGATCTCGACACCCTTGACGGCGTTGATCGACATCATCGCCGCGGCGAGGTCGGTATCAAGCTTGCCATAGACCGGCGCGCCAAGCCCCGCGGGCAAGCCGCGCGCGACCAGCTCGATCTCGGCCCCGACCGAGTTCTTGTCCTTGCGCAGCTTTTTCAGATAGGCCTCCCATTCGGGGGCGGCCCCGGCATCGGGAATCCAGAAATCATTGCCGTCGATCGCGTTCCAGTCGAACCGGTCACGGTCGATCACCATATCGCCCATGCGCGTCATGTAGCCCTTGATCGCGATCCCCGGCACCAGCGCATCAAGCGCCGCACGCGCCACGCCACCGGCCGCCACCCGCGCCGCCGTTTCGCGCGCCGAACTGCGCCCGCCGCCGCGATAATCGCGCAGCCCGTATTTCAGGTGATAGGTGATATCGGCATGGCCCGGGCGGAAGGTCCGGGCAATCTCGCCATAATCGCGCGAGCGCTGGTCGGTATTCTCGATCATCAGCTGGATCGGCGTGCCGGTGGTCTGCCCCTCGAACACGCCCGACAGGATGCGCACCGCGTCGGGTTCATCCCGCTGGGTGGTGTTCTTGTTCTGGCCGGGCCGGCGCTTGTCGAGCCATTTCTGAAGGAACGCCTCGTCAATCGCGATCCCCGGCGGGCAGCCATCCACCGTCGCGCCCAGCGCAGGCCCGTGGCTTTCACCCCAGGTCGTGACGCGAAACAGATGTCCGAAAGTGTTGAGGCTCATGGTCTGCGCTCCTTTGCGGGATGATCTAGCGGGGCGGCGCCCATGCCTCAAGCCATTTCGCCACCGCAACGAAAACGGGCCGCCCGGCTGAGGGCGGCCCGCATCCATCCGCGCAAGGCGCGATATCAGCTCTTGATGATCTTCTCGGGCGAGATCACGTCGATGCCCAGCGCCTTGCCGACCGCGTAATAGGTCAGCTGCCCGGCATGGACATTGAGGCCGTTCAACAAGTGCGGATCATCCGCGCAGGCCTGTTTCCAGCCCTTGTCGGCCAGCGCCAGCATGAAAGGCATGGTCGCATTGCCCAGCGCGATGGTCGAGGTGCGCGCCACGGCGCCCGGCATGTTGGCCACGCAGTAATGCATGATCCCGTCCACCTCGTAGATCGGATCGGCATGGGTGGTCGCTTTCGATGTCTCGAAACAGCCGCCCTGGTCGATGGCCACATCCACCAGCACCGCGCCGGGCTTCATCGACGGGAACTGATCGCGGCGCACCAGCTTGGGGGCCTCGGCGCCGGGGATCAGGACCGCCCCGATCACCATGTCGGCCTCGGTCAGATGCTCGGCCAGAAGGCCGGCCGAGGAATAGCCGGTGTTGAAGGCGTCGCCGAACACGTCGTCAAGATAGCGCAGGCGCGGCAGCGAGCGGTCGAGCACGGTGACATCCGCCCCCATGCCCGCGGCGATGCGCGCCGCATGGGTGCCCACCACGCCGCCGCCGATCACGACCACCTTGGCGGGGCCGACACCGGGCACGCCGCCCATCAGCACACCGCGCCCGCCATTGGCCTTTTGCAGCGTGTATGCGCCGACCTGCGGCGCCAGACGGCCCGCCACCTCGGACATCGGCGCCAGCAGCGGCAGGCCGCCATTGCGGTCGGTCACGGTCTCATAGGCGATCGCCGTGCAGCCCGATTCCAGCAGGTCATGTGTCTGGGCGGGATCGGGGGCAAGGTGCAGATAGGTGAACAGCAACTGCCCCTCGCGCAGCATCTTGCGCTCGCCGGGCTGGGGCTCCTTCACCTTCACGATCATTTCGCAGGTGGCGAAGATCTCTGCTGCGGTGTCGATGATGCGCGCGCCAGCGGCGACATAGGCATCATCCTCGAACCCCGCGCCCATCCCGGCGCCGGCCTGGATGAACACCTCATGGCCATGGCCCACGGCCTCCTGCGCGGCATTGGGCGTCATGCCGACGCGAAATTCCTGCGGCTTGATCTCTGTCGGGCAACCGATTTTCATGTGCGAATCCCTCCCATGATGATGCGCGGAGAATGCCGCAACCGCCGCGCAATTGCTTTGAAATTTCCCTCGCAAAAATACGGTTTTTGTGAATATCCTTCACAATGTCCGCCCCATAGGTGAAAGGTATTGCTCAAATGGCCCTGGACGCGATGGATCGTCGCTTGCTCGAACTGCTTCAGCGGCGCGGGCGTATCTCGAATGCGGACCTCGCCGAGCATGTGAACCTATCGGCCAGCGCCTGTCATCGCCGGGTGCAGCGGCTCGAGGCCGAAGGCTATATCCGCGATTATGTGGCCCTTCTGGATGCCCGCAAGCTGGGTGTCTCCGCCACCATCTTTGTCGAGATCACGCTGGCCACGCAAGCCGACGAGGTGCTGGAAGCCTTTGAAAAGGCGGTGGCGCGGATTCCCGATGTGCTGGAATGCCACCTGACGGCGGGTGCGGCGGATTACATCCTCAAGGTGGTCGCCGAAAGCACCGAGGATTTCGCCCGTATCCACCGCCAGTATCTCACGCGCCTGCCCAGTGTGGCCAAGATGCAATCCAGCTTCGCGCTGCGCACGGTCTTCAACACCACCGCCCTGCCCGTCTGACACGGCGTCTTGCCATTCCGTCATTGATCGTCAATCGTTCCGCCATGGATTGGGATTATGTCATCGTGGGCGCGGGCAGCGCCGGCTGCGCTCTGGCCAACCGCCTCAGCGGCAAGGGCCACAAGGTACTGCTTCTGGAGGCGGGGGGGCGCGACAATTACCACTGGGTCCGCATCCCGATGGGGTATCTTTACTGCATCGGCAATCCGCGCACCGACTGGTGCTTTCGCACTGTCGCCGAAGACGGCCTGAACGGGCGCTCGCTGCTCTACCCGCGCGGCAAGGTTCTGGGCGGGTGCAGTTCGATCAACGGGATGCTCTATCTGCGCGGCCAGGCCGCCGATTACGACGGCTGGCGGCAGATGGGCAATACCGGCTGGGGCTGGGACGATGTGCTGCCCTATTTCAAACGCTCCGAGGATTACGTCGATGGCGCGTCGGACATGCACGGCGCGGGCGGCGAATGGCGGGTCGATAACCAGCGCCTGCACTGGGAGGTCCTTGACCACTGGAAAGCCGCCGCCATTGCCGCCGGGCTGCCCGCGAGCGATGATTTCAACACCGGCGACAACGAGGGCGTCGGCTATTTCAAGGTCAATCAGCGCAAGGGCTGGCGGCTCAACACCGCGCGCGCCTTTCTGGGCGTCGCCTCGGGCGAGAACCTCTGGGTCGAAACACAAGCCCACACGCGGCGCCTGCTGCTGGAAGAGGGCCGCGCGGTGGGCGTGGAATACGACCAGCGCGGCACCCGCAAGACCGCCTATGCGCGTGCCGAGGTGATCCTGTGCGCCGGATCCATCGGCAGTCCGCAGATCCTGCAACTCTCGGGGATCGGGCCGGGCGCGCTGTTGCAGGACCACGGGATCGAAACGCGGCTCGACATGCCCGCGATCGGCGGCAACCTTCAGGATCACCTGCAATTGCGCTGTTCATGGCGCCTGACCGGGGCCAAGACGCTGAACACGCTTTCCGCGACGCTTTGGGGCAAGACGAAGATCGGGCTGGAATACATGCTCACGCGCAGCGGCCCGATGTCGATGGCCCCCAGCCAGCTGGGCGCTTTCGCGCGGTCGCGCCCTGATCTTGCAACGCCTGACCTGGAATTCCATGTGCAGCCGCTCTCGCTCGATGCGTTCGGCGAGCCGCTGCATGCTTTCCCCGGCATGACCGCCAGCGTATGCAACCTGCGCCCCGAAAGCCGTGGGCATATCCGCATCACCTCGCCCGATCCCGCCGCCGCGCCCGAGATCGCGCTGAACTACCTGTCCACCGATGGCGACCGTCAGGTGGCCGCCGACGCGATCCGGCTGGCCCGGCGCATCATGGATGAGGCCCCGATGCGCCGCTATGCGCCCGAGGAGGTGAAACCCGGCATCGCCGCGCAGGACGACGCCGAACTGGCCCATGCCGCCGGCGATATCGGCACGACCATCTTTCACCCGGTGGGCACGGTCCATATGGGCGCGCATGACAGTGCGCCGCTCGACCCGAGGTTGCGGCTGCGCGGGGTACATGGGCTCAGGGTGGTGGATGCCAGCGTGATGCCGACCATCGTCAGCGGCAACACCAATTCTCCGACCATCATGATCGCCGAGAAGGCCGCTGACATGATTTTGGAGGATGCGCGTTAAAAGGCCCCGGCAGGGACACCCGCCGAGGCCAAGCCGTTTGCGCACTTTCCGTGAGTGATGGCGCAGCCGGAACTTTTAACCAAATTACTCGTTACAAACCTGAGGGTAGCCAGATATTTCCTGATAATCATGGGGAAAAAACCCGGTCATGTCCCGTAAGGGAATCCCTACCTTCGGCATAAATCCGCTGCGACAAAACGCCGCTATCCTCCCGGAAACGACAAAGACCCCGGCCATCGCGCCGGGGTCTTCGCCATTGATTCGGAATTTGCAGAGGGATCAGCCCTCTGCGCCTTCCTCTTTCTTGGCTTCCTCGCCGGTCTCCTGATCGACAAGCTTCATCGACAGGCGCACCTTGCCGCGATCATCAAAGCCCAGCAGCTTGACCCAGACTTCCTGACCTTCCTGCAACACATCCGACGGATGGTTCAGGCGGCGGTTCTCGATCTGGCTGACATGCACCAGCCCGTCCCGCTTGCCGAAGAAGTTCACGAAGGCGCCGAAATCGACGATCTTGACGACCTTGCCCTTGTAGATCGCGCCCTCTTCGGGCTCGGCGACAATCGAGTGGATCATCTCATAGGCCTTCTCGATCGCCTCGTTGTTGGGCGACGCGATCTTGATGATGCCCTCGTCATTGATATCGACCTTGGCGCCCGACACTTCCACGATCTCGCGGATGACCTTGCCGCCCGACCCGATCACTTCACGGATCTTGTCGGTGGGGATGGTCATCGTCTCGATGCGCGGCGCATGAACCGAGAAGTCGCCCGCTTCGCTCAGCGCCTTGGACATCTCGCCCAGGATATGCATCCGGCCATCCTTGGCCTGCGCCAGAGCCTTCTGCATGATCTCGGCGGTGATCCCCGCGACCTTGATATCCATCTGCAGCGAAGTGATGCCCTTCTCGGTACCAGCCACCTTGAAATCCATGTCGCCAAGGTGGTCCTCGTCGCCAAGAATATCGGTCAGAACGGCGTATTCACCATTCTCTTCCAGGATCAGGCCCATGGCCACCCCGGCCACCGGCGCCTTGAGGGGCACGCCCGCATCCATCATCGACAGCGAACCGCCACAGACCGATGCCATCGACGACGAGCCGTTGGATTCCGTGATCTCCGACACGACGCGGATCGTGTAGGGGAAATCGGTGGCCGCGGGCAGAACCGCCTGAAGGGCACGCCATGCCAGCTTGCCATGGCCGATCTCGCGGCGGCCCGGAGGGCCAACGCGACCCGCTTCACCGACCGAATAGGGCGGGAAGTTGTAGTGCAGCAGGAAGTTCGAGCGGAAATTCCCGTGCAGCGCGTCGATGATCTGTTCGTCGTCGCCAGTGCCCAGCGTGGTCACGGCCAGCGCCTGGGTTTCACCGCGTGTGAACAGCGCCGAACCGTGCGTGCGCGGCAGGAAACCGGTTTCCGAACGGATGTCGCGCACCGTATCGAGCGCACGCCCGTCGATCCGCTTGCCGGTCTTGACCACATCGCCGCGCAGAACGCTGGCTTCCAGCTTCTTGAGCGCCGCGCCGAGGTTGGCATCCTCAAGCTGCTCTTCGCTCAGCGATTCCTTGATCGCCTCCTTGGCGGCGGCGACGGCTGCGGTGCGTTCCTGCTTGTCGGTGATCGCATAGGCCGCGCGCACCTTGTCTTCGCCCGCGGCCTTCACGGCCTCGTAAAGCTCGGAATAATCCGGCGGGGTGAAGTCGAACGGTTCCTTGGCGGCATCCTCGGCAAGGTCGATGATCAGGTCACAAACCGGCTTGATCTGCTCATGCGCAAAGCTCACCGCGCCCAGCATTTCCTCTTCGCTCAGCTCATAAGCTTCGGATTCGACCATCATCACGGCATCTTTCGTGCCGGCAACCACCAGATCAAGGCGCTGATCGGGGTTGTTGCGCAGGTCGTGCATATCCTCGACATCGGGGTTCAGGATGTATTCGCCATCCTCGTAGCCCACGCGGCAGCCGGCGATCGGCCCCATGAAGGGCGCACCCGAAATGGTCAGCGCCGCCGACGCGGCGATCATCGCCACCATGTCGGGATCATTGACCAGATCATGCGAGAGCACGGTGCACATCACCAGCGTTTCGTTCTTGAAGCCCGGCACAAACAGCGGGCGGATCGGACGGTCGATCAGGCGGGCGGTCAGCGTTTCCTTTTCGGTCGGACGGGCCTCGCGCTTGAAGAAGCCACCGGGCACCTTGCCCGCAGCATAATATTTTTCCTGATAGTGCACGGTCAACGGAAAGAAATCCATGCCCGGCTTGGGTTCCTTGGCGAATGTCACGTTGGCCATGACCGAGGTTTCACCAAGCGTGGCGATGACAGAGCCATCCGCCTGACGGGCGACCTTGCCCGTTTCAAGTGTGAGGGTCTCTTCCCCCCACTGCATCGACTTTTTCACTTCTTTGAACATCGTATTTTCCTAGCTGGAGGCTTCCGGGCGTATCCCGGCCCCCCGTTTCAATGGCGGCCCCATTGCCGCCGACCCCAATCCATTCCCATGCGCCCGGGGTCAAAGGCATCACGTCACAGATGGCCGCGCATTACAGGAGTTTGGCGGATTTTGAAAGCAGCGATCACTGCCGCCCCCGCGAATCCGCCTGAAGCCGCGCAATCAACGCGGCCATGGCCGCCCGCAAACGCGAAACGCCCGCTCGATTGCGAGCGGGCGCTGGCTGTCCTGTCGGGACTGAATTCGTCAGCGGCGAATGCCGAGGCGCTTGATGAGGTCCCGGTAACGGTCCTCGTCCTTGCCTTTCAGATAGTCCAGCAGCTTGCGGCGCTGGGCAACCATCTTCAGAAGGCCACGACGTCCGTGGTTGTCCTTCTTGTGGGTCTTGAAATGCTCGGTCAGGGTGGAAATCCGCGATGTGAGAATGGCAACCTGAACTTCGGGCGAACCGGTGTCGCCTTCCTTGGTCGCATATTCCTTCATGACGCGGTCTTTTTCTTCAACGGTAATCGACATCGGGGTCTCCTTCTGGTCAGAGGGTCGAGGGCGCAAGCCGGGATGTCGTCCAGCAGGGTCCTATGGAGAACTCCCCCGCAGATGGCCGGGGATGGGCGCGTATAAAAGAATTCACGCTGAATGAAAAGGGCCAATCGGCAGACCCCGGCGTGCCGGGCTTCAGACGAGAGGCGCCTCGGGCAGCGCGCTTTCAGGGATCAGCGCGATATCGTTCAGGCTCAGCCCCGCCGCACCGGTCAGCATCGCGATCCGCTCACCGTTCAGCACAAGATGCTGGCGGTCGGGATCCTCTTCATCGGCTTCTATGGACAGCTCGGGATCGGGATCGGCGCTGTCGTCATAGATCACCATCAGCGCGTCTTCGGCAGCGGAGAAATCGGTGATCTCGGCCTGATGCTCCTGCGTGATCCAGTCGCCCATCACGAAGCTGTCGGCGCCCGCGCCGCCGGTCGCGATATCGTCCTTGCCCATCAGGATCATATCGTCGCCATCGCCACCATTGAGGTAATCGCGGCCGTCGAGATCCTCGAAATCCGGGCTTGCGAAACCCTCGCTCACGCCGACGATCGCATCGTTGCCCGGCCCGCCGAACAACGTATCCTGCCCCAACCCGCCGATCAGCGTGTCATCGTCCAACCCGCCATGCAGCGCATCGTCCCCCTCATCGCCCATGAGCAGGTCACCGCCCTCGCCGCCATGCAGCGTATCGTCACCTGCGCCACCTGACATCGTGTCCTGACCGCCATGCCCGAAAAGCGCATCATGGCCGTCCTCGCCGGCAAGCGCGTCATCGCCCGCCTCGCCATGCAGCGTATCGTCGCCGGCACCGCCAAGAAGCGTGTCCTGCCCATCCTGCCCATAAAGCTGATCGTCGCCCGGCCCGCCTGCGACAAGGTCGTCACCGCCATAGCCGTTGATCTGGTCGTCGCCCTCGCCGCCCTCCAGCGTATCATCGCCATCATCGCCCCGGGCGATCTCGCCCAACTGCGCGACCGCCAACAGCTCCGGCGCCACCGACGCGTCACCCGTGTCGTCGCCCGAAGTCTCGCCGGGCTGCTCGGCCCACTCCGTGCCAGCGTCATCTTCGCTGGTATCCCCGGCATCTTCGGCCGCGCCATCGGCGTCGTCATCGTCAGGATCCGCTCCCGCCTCCGCATCAGCATCAGCATCAGCATCAGCATCAGCATCAGCATTGACCTCGGCACCATCTCGCACGAGGTCAAGAAGATCTGTTTTCGGGGTGCCGTCATCCATGCTTTCGGGCGGCATCAGCGAGGCGTCGACCTCCTCTTCCGTGCTGAAATCGAATCCGAAAAAAGCCGTCGCACCGACAGCCATCAAACTCAGCAACCCCGCAATCATGAACATCGCATCAACCCGAAAATACACGCTATGATTGAGCCACCAAAAGCCTGTCTGGTCAATAACTTCCCGCGAAACCGGTTAACACCCCATGAAGACGACACGCGCCCCATCCGGCACACCGATGCGCGGATACGTGATCTGGGGTAAATCTGGTCGGAGTGAGAGGAGTCGACCCTCCGGCCTCCCGAAGATCGGGGCGGGCGGCCAAGCTCCTGCTCCGCCCGTTCAGCACCAGTATCCACACAGTGCAGGGACGCGGCCGGGCAAAGCCATAATCGTCACTCGTGATGGACGGCGTGGCTCGTCGCCAGGAATCCGATGGTAAGCAGATCGCATTCGCTTGTCCGTTCCTCGGTCGCGTGTCGTGATGGCGTCGTCCGGTGGTTGTTGATCGCCGCACGCAGGCAGTGGCGGCCTTGCACGGTCATGTCCGAAACGGCGGCAACGCCATGTTCTCGGTGTTCAAAAGCGGATCAAGCAAGCTGCCGCGTAAAAGGTCTTCGTCACGACCGGGCCTGAACACCCGAACTGACGTCCGGCTACCCTGGATGAACCGCGATCTCTCGCCCGTCCTCGCGCCATTCGGGCAGGCCGCCGTCAAGCCGCCGCGCGGTCAGCCCGTGCTTGCGCAGAGCGGTCACCGCCTGATGGGCATAGATGCAATAGGGGCCGCGGCAATAGGCGACGATCTCGGTGGTCGGGTCGAGCGTGGGAAGGATCCGTTCCAGTTCGGACAGTGTCATGTTGAGCGCGCCGGGAATGTGACCGGTGGCGTATTCGTCCGCCGGGCGCACATCGAGAACGGTGACGGCACCATCGGCCAGCCGTGCGGCAAGCTCCTCGCGGCTCACCGGCTCGGGCGGTTCTTCCCCGTCCGAGAGGCCACGCAGGATGCGCTCGACCTGTGCAAGGTTGCGCTCGGCCAGGATGCGCAACAGGTCCATCAGTTCAAGCGTCCTCGCATCGCTCAGCCGGTAAATCACCGCCTTGCCGTCGCGACGGCTGGTCACGAGGGCCGCGCGGCGTAGCTGCTGCAAATGCTGCGAACAGTTGGCGACGGTCAGGCCGGTCTTGTCGGCCAGCGCCTCCACCCCGCGCTCCCCTTGCGCCAGTTGTTCCAGAAGCGAAAGCCGCGCAGGCGCAGACAGGGCGCGGGCGACAAGCGCATATTCCTCCAGCAGGGCTGTCTTCGGGCTGATTGACATGGAGAACTCCAAGGTCTAATCATTCAACTGATACATTGAATGATAACAGTATAACCGCTGTTCGCAACCCCAAGGCTCATGGCCATGTCCGAGACCATCCTTTCCGCCGAACCCGCGATCCGCCTCAGCATCTTTCTTGGCGTGCTGGCGGCGATGGCGCTGTGGGAAGTCGCCGCCCCGCGTCGTCGACGCGACATTCCGCGCGTGATCCGATGGACAAACAACCTTGGCCTTGTCGTGCTCGATACGGTGATCCTGCGGCTGAGTTTCCCGATCCTCGCGGTGGGCCTTGCCATCATGGCCGAGGACAGCGGTTGGGGGCTGTTCAATAATATTGACGCGCCTTTCTGGGTCGCCATCGTCGTCTCGATGTTGCTGCTGGATCTGGCGATCTATCTTCAGCATGTGATGTTTCACGCCATTCCCGCATTGTGGCGGCTGCACCGGATGCACCATGCCGATCTTGATTTTGACGCCACGACTGGCCTGCGCTTTCACCCGGTCGAGATCCTGATCTCCATGGGGATCAAGCTGGCGGTGGTCGCGGCCCTCGGCCCGCCCGCCGTCGCAGTTCTGCTGTTCGAGGTGCTGCTGAACGCGACGGCTCTGTTCAACCACGCCAATATCGACCTGCCGCGACCTGTGGACCGGGTGCTGCGCCTCTTCGTGGTCACGCCCGACATGCACCGCGTCCACCACTCCGTCGATCCGCGCGAGACCAACTCGAATTACGGCTTCAACCTGCCGTGGTGGGACCGCCTGCTTGGCACCTACATCGCCCAGCCCGCCAAGGGGCACAAGGGCATGGACATCGGCATCGAGCAATTCCGCACGCGCCGTGATCTCTGGCTCGACCGGATGCTGATCCAGCCCGTCCGCGGCCCGGCATCAGGCCACGCGCTCGACCCACGCATCACGACGAAGACGCCATCGGAATGACGGACAACGCCCTTCAACGCGGTGCATGCCGCGGCCAGACAGAGCGCGGCACCAACACCCGGCCTATCGACACGGTCCTGTCCGCTCCTGAAGCCAGCACCCCGAACTGAGGACAAACCATGAAACACCTTATCCTGCTGAACGACCCGCCCTATGGCACCGAGCGCAGCTTCAACGGGCTGCGCATGGCCCATGCCTTGGCCAAGAACGACGCGGAGGCTGAAATCACCGTCTTCCTGATGGCCGACGCGGTGCTCTGTGCCAAGGCGGGGCAGAAGACGCCGGATGGCTTTTACAACGTCGAGCGCATGCTCCGCCGCGTCCTCACCGCCAAGGGCCGCGTTCTGATGTGCGGCACCTGCATGGACGCCCGCGGCCTTGCCGATGACGACATGATGGAGGGGCCGGCCCGCTCGACCATGGACGAACTCGCACAGGCAACACTCGCCGCCGAAAAAGTGCTGGTGTTCTGACCGCTGAGACAAACAGAAATCCGAAACGAGGGAGACCCCGGATGACCCTGAAACACCTTCTTGCGGCGGCGACCGTCGCGCTTGGCGTCCATGCGGCGCCTCTCCTGGCGCAGGACGCGGCCGTCGAGGCGATGCAGGAATACATGATGTTCTCGGAATACGAGGCCGGCATCATCCTGCCCCAGCAGCTCAATCAGACGGTGTTCGATACCGCGCTCTTCGTCGATACCCGCGACGCGGACCAGTTCGAGGCGGGCACGATCCCCGGTGCCGTCAATATCGAATGGCGCGAAGTGCTCGACCGGATCGACGAGATCCCCGAAGACCGCATGACGATCCTGTTCTGCAACACCGGCAGCCTCTCGGCGCAGGCTGCCTTCGCGCTGCGGGTTGCGGGACGCACGAACGTCGTCGTCATGCAGAGCGGTTTCACCGGCTGGCAACAGGACGCCGCCTGGAAGCCCTGATGGAGTGCTCATGCCCGAGACCCGGACCGACGCACTGAAAACGCTTCCCCCGGCCTATGCAGAATGGCGTCAAAGCACGCTTGGCCGGATCACGGATGCACTTGAGGAACGTCTCCTGCTGGACCGCATCGGCCCGGCAGGCGACATGCGCATCCTGGACGTAGGCTGCGGCGACGGGGTGCTGGCCACCCGGCTCGCACAGGCCGGTGCACGGGTCACTGGCCTCGATGCCTCGCCAGACATGATCGCCGCCGCCCGCCGCCGCGCGAAAGCCGCCGGTGTCACGCTCGATCTGGTCGAAGGGAATGCGCGCGAGGTGCCATTTCCCGACGGGCAGTTCGATTGCGTCGTATCCGTCGCCACGCTCTGATTTGTCGACGATCCGCGCCCGGCAATCCACGAAATGGTTCGCGTGCTCAGACCCGGCGGCCGGCTGGTCCTTGGCGAGCTCGGTCGCTGGAACCTCTGGGCGGCGCAGCGCCGCCTGAAGGGCTGGTTCGGCTCAAAGCTCTGGCAGTCAGCTCATTTCCGAAGCCGGGGCGATCTGCTCGCGCTCGCGGATCAGGCGGGGTTGCAGGATGCCGCCATCTCGGGCGCAGTCTTCTATCCACCGTTTGGTTTGGCAGCAAAGTTCATGGCGCCTCTGGATCCGTGGCTCGGGCGCTGGACAACGCTTGGTGCGGCCTTTCTGGTCCTGAGCGGAACCAGACAGGCCGATACCAAACCTGGTGCGGCGCGGTCATGACAGGCTTGCTCAAATCAGGGCACCCACTCTAGGGAATTCCGGCACGGCGAAGCCCGTCCAGAAAAAGCTCCAGATGCGCGGGGTCGCGCACGAAAAAAAGCCGCGACCGCGCGAAATCGCGGGTGAATCCGGGGCGTGCCCGCATCAGCGCGGGCACATTCGCGCGCGCGGCATCAAGATCGCCGGACCGGGCCAGCCACGAAACCAGCTTTGCGCGTGCCCAATAATGCGCGTTGGGGACCAGCGTCGCGCTGCGCGCCCAATGCACGGCTGCCGCATGGTCACCAAGAAACATATGCGCCAGCGAGCGATAAGACATGAAGGCCCAGCGAAACGGGTCCTGCGGACTGAGCGCAAGCGCGCGTCCAAAGCTGGGTAGGGCGGCCTTGAACCGGCCATCCGAGACAAGCGAATCTCCCAGCCCGCAATGTGACAGGGCATGACAGGGATTGAGTGCGAGCGCGGTTTCGAGCGCGTCGATCGCCCGCGCGTATTCACCGCGCGCAAGCTGCACGCGCCCCAAAGCAAAGAAGGTATTGGCCTCATGGTCGTCCAGGGCCACGGCACGTTCGGCAAGCCGCAGTGCCTCATCCAGATGCTCCGGGGTTGTCGGCCCTTCGAAATAGACGCTTTCGAGAACCATCGCATAGGCCAGCCGTGCATAGGGTTCCGCAAAATCGGGCGCTCGTTCCAGGGACTGACACATCAGGTCCTGGCAGCGCCTGTTGCCCGCGACTGTAAAGCGATAGAACTCGGCAGTGCCGAGCTGATAAAGTTCCCACGCGCCCAGATTGCCGGGCCTGAGCCGCGCGGCTCGCTTCTGTTCCGTTATCCCGAGCTCACTGGCGATGCGCGCGGCAACAAGACTGGAAAGCTCGTCCTGAAGATCAAAAATGTCACGCAGCCGACGGTCGAACCGATCTGACCAGATGCAGCGCAATCCGCGCGTCTCGGTTAGCAGGATCGTCGCGCGGACGCGGTCCCCGACAAGGCGCACGCTGCCCGTGACGGCATAGTCGGCCCCCAGCCGCTGCAGGATCTCGCCCGGTGGTTCACCCGAGCGGCCCAGCGCGAAGGCGGCGTTGCGGGGAACGACATGCAGCCAGCGATTGCGCGACAGGGCGTTGATGAGGTCTTCCGTCAATCCCTCGGCAATCACGGCACCCCGCCCGTCGTCGCCGGGCACGGCGCAGGGCAGGATCGCAACGCAGGGGGCGGGATTGTCTCGACGGTCCGGCCGGTCCGGGGCACTGGTGGCAGGTTCGGGCGCGAGTGCGGCGTTGCGCAACCGAAAGCCGCGGCCATGGACGGTGGCGATAACGGCCTGTCGCTTGCCGTCATCCCCGAGCGCCTTGCGGGCCGAGCGAACCTGACTGCTGAGTGCCGCATCCGACACGAACCGACCGGGCCAGACTTCGCGGAATATCTCGTCGCGCGTCACCGTCCGGCCGCGATTGCGCGCGAGCAATACCAGAAGATCAAAGGTGCGCGGCTCAAGCGCAACGGGTGCCTCGTTGCAGCGCAGCTCGTAGCGGTCGAAATCCAGTTCGAACGGGCCAAACCGGATGGCCTTGGTTGGTTTGTCGAGGTTGACCTTTCCCGCCGCATCCTCCGCGCTGTCCGGAGTGCGCCCGCTGATCGCCCTGTCTGCGACCGCCCGTGAAGCCATCGATTCCCTTCTTTCACGGCTTGGAAGATTGCGGCTACACACCGCAGCACCGATGGTCGGCAAGTATAGCGGATCCGGCGCCGCGCATCAATTCAGGCTCTGGTCGCAACTTCGCCGGGCGGTCAATCGCCCGGATTGCGCGCGCTGATCACCCAGGAAGAACTGTCGATCACGATGCCGTCGGCGTCGCGCACCTGGGCGTCGATAGCCTTGGCCAGCGCCGCCTCGATCTCGGGCCGCTTCTCCTCTGCCAGAGCGCCGGCCTCGCGGAAAACCTCTCCCGCCGGCCCGATCGAAAGCTGAAAGGCGATTGCGTCCTCGACATCGTCGCCGACCCGCACCGGAGCATCGACGCGCTCGAACGCGATGTCGGTGTAGCCGGCGACCTCCATCATCTTGCGCACCGTGGCCTCGTCCGACATCGAGAACGGCCCCGGCCCACAGGTGCGCGCATCGTCGCCCGGCGCTGGCAGATGGCGCAGAACGATATCCTTGGCCATGGACAGCCAGGGGTTGTCTGCCGGATCGCGCCAGACGATATGCACCATCCGCCCACCCGGACGCAGCGCCTGCCGCATATTGCGCAAGCCCGCCACAGGATTCGCGAAGAACATTGTGCCAAAGCGCGAGAAGACAAGATCGAAGTCCTTCTCAGGCAAGGCGACCTCGGCATCGCCACGCAGGAACGTCACGTTCGTCAACTCGGTCCCGGCCAGATCGGCCTTCGCATCAGCGAGAAAGGCATCACAGCAATCGATGCCGAACACCTCGCCCTCGGGTCCGACCAATCGGGCCAGCTTCATCGCCGTGTCCCCCCAGCCGCAGCCCACGTCAAGCACCCGGTCACCGGCCTTGACGGGAAGTTTGGGGAACACTGCCTCGCTGTGATAGGTAAGGCCGCCCACCAGAACATGGCGGAAGCGGGTGAATTTCGGGGCCAGCACCTCGTTCCAGAACTGGACGAATTCAGTGTCTTCCCTGGGTGCCCCGGTTGTTGTGTCTGCCATGCTCATGGTCGCGTCCCTCCAACTGGCTATCTGCGGGCCACGCCGGCTGAAAGATGCCGGGGGCCACATGCTCAGTCTATTTTTCCGCGCGATCCGGTGCTTGCGGGATATGTGGGGATTCCCTGACGATCCATCGCCAGCGACGATCAGCATTTTGACGCCATGTCAGGCACCTGCGCCGTTGTCGGACCGTGACCAGCCAATCATCAGGAAACCCGCAAGCCGAACCGGGACCGCCACGCTAACCTTGCCCTGACGGCGCCCTGCCTGCGCCTCTGCAAATCCAGGCAGAACAGCCAACACGGAGGATCAACCGCATGAAACACCCAAGCACGCTGACCGGCCTTGTGACCGCTCTTGCCTTCACGGCCAGTGCGGCAATCGCTGACGATGTGTTCCTCACCCATGAGCTCGACATGGAGCGCGCCCAGGCCGTCGCCGCGATCCGCGAGCATGTCGAAGCAGAGGAAGACTGGCTCTTCCTCGCCGAATTCGACCTGGCGGGCGGTGCGGTGACCGCGCTGAAGATCTGTTACCTTCCTCTTGGTCCCGATATCGTGGAAGCCGGTCTTCACGTCATGGCGATGATGCCTTGCGGCAACATGGCCTTCTACGAAACCGATGATGGCGGCACCGAAATGTCCATGCTCGATCTCGGCTTCATGACAGAGCTTTCCGACGCGCCCAGCCTCAAGACGGCGGCGGAGACCGGAAAGCCGGCCTTCGCAGCGCTGCTCTCGGATACGCTCGGTGTCGAGTGAGACGATCAGGAAGGGAGAGACCATTTGACAGAAGAATTGATTGCATTGATGAGCCACGGTCCCACAGACGAACGGGCGTCGGTCGGGTTCACCGTCGTCAATGGTGGGCTGACGGCGGGGCTGACCGCATCGGTCTTTCTGACCGCCGACGCGGTGGACATTGTCCGGCGTGGTGTCACCGATCTGGTTCACGCCCATCCGATGGAGCCCCTGAAGGATCTGATCGCCGATTTCCTGTCGCGCGGCGGCACGCTATGGGCCTGCCCGCCCTGCGTGAAGGCGCGCGGCTACGGTCAGGATGATCTGATCGACGGCGTCCGGATCGTCGGCGCAAGCGCCATGCACGAACGCATCAAGGCAGGGGCAGCCACGCTGAGCTTTTGATCCTGGCGGTTTGAAGGAAGACATATGAAACGCGGTAATGGATCGGCGGCCAGCCCGGATTGGGCCGGACTCGCCGCAAGCGCTCTTGCTCTGGTAAGCTGCTATGGCACGTTGGCCGTGGTGATCACTCTGTCGGCGGCCGGGATCACACTGACCCTCGACGAGACTATCTGGGCGGTCGTCATCGCTCTCATCACCCTGGTGGCGGTCGTGGCGGTGGCGTTCGGAACGCGGCGCCATGGTAAGATGATGCCAACCTTGTTGGCGGCGGCCGGATTCGGCGTCGTCCTCTGGGTCCAGTTCGTCGATTACAGCCTCATGGTCGAGATCGCGGGCTTTGCCACGCTCGTGGTGGCCGCAGCCTGGGATTGGCGGCTCAGGCTTGCAGGCGCATGAGGCCAAGGCCGTGATCATTCCTGTGAACGAAAACTACATATCGGGACGGCGTGTCGCCCCACGTTCTCGCGCATATTGCGGCGGTGCACATGGCGCAGGCCGGTATCTCGATAGGTGAGATCGCCCAGTATCCCGGACATTCGGTTTCGCGCATCACCTCGTTCACCCACGCACGCTGAAGTCCGCGGCATCGCTGCAAGGCAGCGCGGGCGCCTGCGTTCGGATGGCGCTCGGGTTCAACGAACCACAAAGATCTGTCTCGCAGACAAGAAAGGCGCCCGAAGGCGCCTTGTTTTACTGGTCGGAGTGAGAGGATTCGAACCTCCGACCCCTGCCTCCCGAAGACAGTGCTCTACCAGGCTGAGCTACACTCCGACCGTGGAACAGGCGATTATACGTCGTTGCTCTTCTTTGCAAGGGGGTATCGCGGCGCGCTTGTATTCGCCGGGCCGTATTTGCATTGTCGGTCGTCGGAGGCAAAACCATGACCTTGAACCTTCTGACCGCGCTGGGCGGCATCGGCCTGTTCCTGATCGGAATGGACATCATGACCGGTGCCCTGCGAGAGGCCGCAGGCCCCGACCTGCGCCGGATGCTGGGGCGTTTCACCGCCTCGCCGTTGCGCGGCACGCTGACCGGGGCGGTGGCGACCGGCGCGCTGCAATCCTCGACGGCGGTCACGCTGATGACCATCGGCGCGGTGGGCGCGGGGCTGCTCAACTTCGCCCATGCGCTGGGCGTGCTTTACGGCGCCAATATCGGCACCACGCTGACCGGCTGGATCGTGATGATCCTCGGCTTCAAGCTCAAGCTGGGCACCGCCGTGCTGCCGGTGATCTTCGTCGCCGCGCTGGCCGCGATGCTGGCGCATGGGCGGGTGGCCCGCGCGGGCCGTGCCTTGGCCGGATTCTGCCTGCTCTTCATCGGGCTCGACATGATGCAGGGGGGCTCGACGGGGCCGATGCGCTGCTGCACCCCGAGATGCTGCCGGGTGGCGATGGCTGGGGCGGGCGTCTGATGCTGGTCGGGCTCGGTGTGATCATCGTCACGTTGACGCAGTCCTCTTCGGCGGGGATCGCCCTGGTGCTCGTGCTTCTCGGGGCCGCTTCGATCACCTTCGCGCAGGCGGCGGCGCTGGTCATCGGACTCAATGTCGGCACCACGCTCACCGCCGTTCTGGCGGCGCTCGGCGGGTCGCGGGCGATGCGGCTGACGGCGCTTGGCAACCTGCTGTTCAATATCGGCACGGCGCTCATGGCCTTCCCGCTTCTGGGGCTGATCGCGCCGATCCTTCATGGTACCTGGCTCGGGGCCGACGATCAGACCGCGCTGGTGCTGTTTCACACCGGCTTCAACATGCTGGGCGCGGCGGTCTTCCTGCCCCTCACCGCCCGCTTCGCCGCTTTGGTCGAGGCGATGGTTCCCGACCGGCCCATGCATATGGCCGCCCCCCTCGACAAGCGCCTGCTGGCCGACGAAGGCGCCGCGATGGAGGCCGCGCAGAGCGTCGCCGACCAGCTGCGTCAGACCCTCTTCACCGCCCTCGCCAAGGCAATCGGCCCCGATCACGACCTGCGGGCGCTGGGGTCGGTCTCGGCGCAGGGCGCGCCCGTGCTCGAGGCGCTGGGCGCCTATCTTGCAAAGGTGCAGATCGCCCCGGACAGATCCCAGCAACAGGCCCGCTATGTCGCCCTGCTCCACCAGCTCGATCATTTCGAGCGCCTGCTCGAACGCTGCCACCAGCGCGGGCGCATCGACATGCTGCGCCAGGACCCTTTGCTGACGCGGGACGTGGCGACGATCCGCGCGGCGCTGGCGCGCGATGCGGATGCGGCGCGGTTCTCGCGCCTGGCGCGGCTGATCAAGTATCGCGCCGAACGGTTCCGGCGCGGCGCGCTCTTGCGTGAACATGCCGGGCTGATCGAGGTGGATCAGGTCTTTGCCCGCACCGATGCGATCCGCTGGCTGCAACGCGTGGCGGACCATGCCGAACGCCTCGCCCACTATGCCGCCGAGGCCCGCACCAGCGCATGAAAAAGCCCGCGCATTCCGGCGCGGGCCATCTTTTGCGCAAGGCGCGCCGGTCAGAGGCTGGCGTCAAGCGCCGCCAGAACCGCATCGCCCATTTCCGAGGTCGACACCGGCTCGACACCGTCCTCACCCAGCAGATCGGCCGTGCGCTTGCCATCGGCCAGCACCTTTTCAACGGCCTTCTCCACGCGCGTCGCCTCGTCGCCCAGATCGAAACTGTAACGCAGTGCCATCGCAAAGCTGAGGATGCAGGCGATCGGGTTGGCCTTGCCCTGTCCGGCGATATCGGGGGCCGAACCATGCACCGGCTCGTAAAGCGCCTTGGGGCGGCCATTTTCCATCGGCGCACCAAGGCTGGCCGACGGCAACATGCCAAGCGAGCCGGTCAGCATCGCCGCCGCATCCGACAGGATGTCGCCAAACAGGTTGTCCGTGACGATCACGTCGAACTGCTTGGGCCAGCGGCACAGCTGCATCGCACCGGCATCGGCATACATGTGGCTCAGCTCGATATCGGCGTAATCCGCGTCATGCACCTTCTGCACCACTTCACGCCACAGGATACCGGATTCCATCACATTGGCCTTTTCCATCGAACAGACCTTGTTGCCGCGCTTGCGCGCCAGCTCGAACGCGGAGCGCGCCACGCGCTCGATCTCGGATTCGGTGTAACGCTGGGTGTTGATGCCGACCCGCTCATTGCCTTCATTGATGATCCCGCGCGGCTCGCCGAAATAGATCCCGCTGGTCAGCTCGCGCACGATCATGATGTCGAGTCCCGCCACCACCTCGCGCTTGAGGCTGGAAAAATCCGCCAGCGCGTCAAAGCACTGCGCCGGACGCAGGTTGGCGAACAGGTCCATTTCCTTGCGCAGCCGCAGCAAGCCGCGCTCGGGCTTGAGCGAAAAATCCAGATCGTCGTATTTCGGGCCGCCCACCGCGCCCAGCAGCACCGCATCCACCTGTTGCGCGCGCGCCATCGTGTCGTCATGCAGCGGCGTGCCGTGCTTGTCATAGGCCGCGCCGCCCACCAGATCCTCGCTCACCTCGAACGGCAGATCGCGCTTGGCGCCGAACCAGTCGATCACCTTGACGACCTCGGCCATGACTTCGGGGCCGATCCCGTCACCGGGCAGAATAAGAAGCGAGGGGGTGCTCATGGGCGTTTTCCTTTGCATGATCCTATCGGCTTTCGCCTAGCCCGAAGCCGGGGAATGGTCAAGAAAGCCCGCTCAGCGCCGCGCCAGATCGACCCAGACCAGCCGGTGCCGGCTGGCCGCCTCGACTTTCGCATGCAACGTCTCGCCCGGCGCGGGCCACAGCACGCCTGATGCCAGCACCCCAAGGTCCGCCGAAGGCAGGATGTAATCCACCCGCCGCCCGCCCGGCCCCGGCGCGGGCCAGTGAACCGTATCGAATGCCGGATCGGCGGCGCGCGCCGGGTCGCGCGGCACCGGCGCGCTGCGGCGCGGGCGCGGGTCCTGCAGGCGCGCATCCGCCAGCAGCGCCCGCAGCGCCCCGTGCCGCCCCTCGCCCTCGTCGGGGGCAAGGTTGGCCGCACCCGCCAGCACGAAGCGCGACGCCGGCGCCGTTCCGAACGCCCCATCAAGGTAAAGCGACCAGAACCGCAGCTCATCATGGTTGCGTCGCCCGTTGCGGTCTTCCGGCCCGTCGAAAACCGGCGTCGAGGCATGAAAGGTCAACAGGTGCAACGGCCCATCCGGAAGGATGACCGGCACCACCCAATGCCCCACCGACGACAGCCGCTGCACCGCCAGTGCGGGCGCATTGGGAAAGGGCGCGCCATCCACCACAGGCAGATCAGCGCCCGGCATGTCCTTCCATAAAAGCGCCGAGAAATCGCGCACCCCTGCCGCGTCGATCGGATAGCGCGACAGGATCGCCATCCCGCCCTGCCCCGAGAACGCGCCATAGGCCTGCCGGTCGGCGGGTTCGCCAAGTCGGCCATTGCCATCCATGTCCTGCCCGGTCGGCATCCCGCGATTGGGCCGCAGCGCGAAGATATGCCCGAAATCCGCCCCGGCCTCGGCGATCCGGTCACGCAACGCGCCCAGCGCGTGCAGCTCCAGATCGTAATCGACCCCCTGAAGAACGATAACGTCCGGCGACGCAGCGGCTATGACCGCCGCCACCGCGTCGATCTGCGCATCGTCGCCGCGCATGAGATCGCGCAGCAAAAGGCCGGGGCCGTCTCGTTTGAGTTCCGTGTGAAAACCGGCGATGCGCAGGCTCTCTCCCGCGGCCGCCTGCGCCAGACCGATCAGCAGAATCGCAAACGCAAGCGCGCTCAGGCGCCCTGCATCGCCTCGGCTTGTGCGCGGGCATGGGCGCGGCGGCGCTTCTCGACGATCATCTCGGCGATACGCGACATCGCGATGCCCCTCATCAACATGCTGGCAGGCAAAAAGGCCCATGCGGTCACCGTCCAGATCATGGTCTGCGAGTCGGCGATCGAAACCGGGTTGATCAGATCGGATGCCGCCTTGATCGCCGCCGGAATCAAGAATGGCAGCAAAGTTCCTAACACAATGTTAAGACCGGCATCGCGCTTGAGACGATGAAGCACGTCGCCTCCGCCCGTCGGATCGAACATCGGCAGGTTGACCCAGACATTGAACGCACCGTTCCGCAGCGGCCAGCCCAGGAAGCGCACATAGGTGAGGAACACGAACATCATCACGATCGAGATCGTATAAGACAGCCCCGCCGCCGTGCGCACCGAGGCGATCAGCGCCGCATCGGCATCGGCCGGCATCATCAGAACCATCAACCGCACCGGCGAATAGGGGAAATCGATCACCTCTCCCAGACCATTGCCAAGCACCGTCAGGAACATGGTCAGCTCAGTGGGATTGGCCTTGCCGCGCAGGATCAGCGTCAGCAGCAGCACCGTCAGCGCCAGCCCCACGAATTTCAGCCGGTTGAATGGCGGCGCAAAGCGGAACTCGACGATACTCGGGTACCGCCCGTAATATTCGAGGAAGGTCATGAACGAGGCCAGGATCGCCAGCACCAGCACAAGCTGCGCTGTATCCGAAGGCGTTTCGGGCAAAAGCAGAGACGGCGTCGCTACCAGCAACGCGACCAGAAATGCGCGCACCAGCGCATGTGCTACCTTTGAAACCACTGCCCATGTCCCTTCAAACTGGTCCGGCCCGATACTTTGTCGCGCCATTGTGCCAACTTGATACCGCCAATTGTGGCGGACTGCCTCATTTCTGTCCAATTTCTGCCCACTTTCAGACCCCGGCTCAAGCTGAAGGTTCATAAGACACGGCATTTCGGGCGAATTGATGAAGCAGGTGGTGCGAGAATGCATCAATTCGCGTTCGGAAATTTGGCATTCTAGTTGGCAACCACAACATCAAGTGGATGAACGCTGCGCGCACACTAGTCCTGAGCAACACCGCCCGGACCCATGACACGAAAACGCCACCGGCGGTTGACCCGGTGGCGCTCGCCCCCCTGCGACGGGGCAGATTTCCGGGCTTGGCCCGGGGCTATACCCAGGGGCGCGCGGTCTCGGCCTGCGTCTCGAAACTGTCGATTGCGGCCGCCTTTTCCATGGTCAGCCCGATATCGTCCAGCCCCTCCAGCAGGCAATGCTTCTTGAACTGATCGACCTCGAAGGCGATCACCTCGCCATCCGATGTGGTCACGGTCTGGTTCTCCAGATCGACGGTGACGCGCGCATTCGATCCCTTCTCGGCATCCTTCATCAGGATATCCACCTTCTCCTGTGGCAGCGCGACGGGCAGGATGCCGTTCTTGAAACAGTTGTTGTAGAAGATATCCGCAAAGCTGGGCGCGATGATGCAGCGGATGCCGAAATCCTTGATCGCCCAGGGTGCATGCTCGCGCGACGAGCCACAGCCGAAATTGTCGCCCGCAATCAGGATTTCGGTCTCGCGGTATTTCGGCTTGTTGAGGACGAAATCGGGGATCTCGTCGCCATTGTCGTCAAACCGCATCTCGTCGAACAGGTTCTTTCCCAATCCCGTGCGATTGATGGTCTTCAGGAATTGCTTGGGGATGATCATGTCGGTATCGACATTGATCTGCGGCAGCGGCGCTGCGATGCCGGTAAGTTTTTCGAACTTTTCCATCTTGTCCTCCTTGGCCCTTCACGAGCCGGGGTTGTTCAGCAAGGATCGCCTAGAATGAAACTTGTGCGGCCAGCGGCGCGGAGGCCACGAAGCCAGTGGTCAGTGAGAGAGAGCTGGCGTAGACTCCGCAATCGTGAACGACATCTTGCGCATCTCCTGGCCGGATCTTCAGTGGATCGCCACCTGCACCTCCGATCGCTGGCAGGCGCGGATCGGTGACCCCCACCTGATGGGCTGGATCACCGTTTTCGCCTATGCCCTGGCCTGCGTGCTGGCCATTGCCGTGCGCCGCCACCTGCCGCGCCACCCGTCGGGCCAGCGGTTCTTCTGGTCCTTTCTGGCGCTGATCCTGGCATTCTTGGCGGTGAACAAGCAGCTCGATCTCCAGTCGCTCGCCACCGCCGCGGCGCGCTGCACCGCCCAGCTTCAGGGCTGGTACGGCGAAAGACGCGGCGTTCAGGTGACGGCGATCCTGTCGCTGATCCTGCTCACCGGCCTTTACGGGCTGATCCTGCTCTGGATCATCCGCAAGGCCTTCTGGCAGAACGCCGTCGCGCTGACGGGCCTGACGGCGATCCTCGCCTTCGTGCTGGTGCGTGCGGTCGGCTTTCACCATGTCGACGCCCTGATCGGCCACAGCATCGCCGGAGTCCGCATGAACTGGGTTCTCGAACTCTCGGGAATCGCGCTTGTCGCCATCAACGCCGCCGCCCATCTTCTGAGCATCCGGCGCGACGGGCCTACATGAGATCCCGGACATCGGTCAGCCTGCCTGTCACCGCGGCCGCAGCCGCCATTTGCGGCGACATCAGATGCGTGCGCCCGCCCCGGCCCTGACGGCCCTCGAAATTGCGGTTCGACGTGGCCGCGCAACGCTCGCCCGGCGTCAGCTGGTCCGGGTTCATCGCCAGGCACATCGAACAGCCCGCCAGACGCCACTCGAAACCGGCCTCCTTGAAGATGTCTGCCAGCCCCTCTTCCTCGGCCTGCGCACGCACAAGGCCTGAGCCCGGCACGACCATCGCGCGCAGACCGTCCTTGATCTTCTTGCCCTTCAGGATCTCGGCGGCGGCGCGCAGATCCTCGATACGGCCATTGGTGCATGAGCCGATGAACACCGTATCGATCTCGATCTCGCTCAGCTTCTGGCCGGGCTTGAGACCCATGTAATCCAGCGCCCGGCGCGCGGCATCCACCTTGCCACCCTCGAAATCCTCGGGGGCGGGCACGCTCTCGGTGATCGCCAGAACATCCTCGGGGCTGGTGCCCCAGGTGACGACCGGCGCGATCTCCTCGCCCTTGATGGTGATGACCTTGTCCCAATGCGCGTCGTCATCGGAATAGAGCGTCTTCCACCAGGCCATCGCGGCCTCCCACTGGGCGCCCTTGGGCGCGTGGGGGCGACCGTTGATATAGGCATAGGTGGTCTCGTCCGGCGCGATCAGACCGGCGCGCGCGCCACCCTCGATCGCCATGTTGCAGACGGTCATGCGCCCTTCCATGCTGAGCGAGCGGATCGCCTCGCCGCAATATTCGATGACATAGCCGGTGCCCCCGGCCGTGCCGGTGCGCCCGATCACCGACAAGGTGATGTCCTTGGCGGTCACGCCGGGGCGCAACTGTCCGGTGATCTCGACCTTCATGTTCTTCGACTTGGTCTGGATCAGCGTCTGGGTGGCCAGCACATGTTCGACCTCGGACGTGCCGATGCCGTGCGCCAGCGCGCCGAATGCGCCATGCGTGGCGGTATGGCTGTCACCGCAGACCACCGTCATCCCCGGCAAGGTCCAGCCCTGCTCCGGCCCGACGATATGCACGATGCCCTGACGGATATCGTTCACCGGGTAGTAATGGATGCCGAAATCCTTGGCGTTCTTGTCCAGCGCCTCGACCTGGATACGGCTTTCCGGGTTCTGGATACCATTCACCCGGTCCGGTGTCGTCGGCACGTTGTGATCGGGCACGGCGATGGTGTTGCCGGGCTTGCGTACCTTGCGCCCGGCCATGCGCAGCCCCTCGAAGGCCTGCGGGCTGGTCACCTCATGCACGAGGTGGCGATCGATATAAAGAAGGCAGGTGCCATCATCGGCTTCATGCACCAGATGCGCATCCCAGATCTTGTCATAGAGTGTCTTGGGGGACATGGGTTCTCTCCCGTTTGGCGGAATGTATCGGATAGCTCAACAGGTCAGGCCGGGCCTCATAGACGGGCCAGCACCGAAAGCGTCGCGCCGAAAAACCGCCAGGGCAGGCGCGCGCGGTCATCCATGTCGAATACAGGTTTCATGCCCTGTCAGATACTCCCGATCCCGGACTCTATCAAGAGGATTGGATGCGTCGCGCCCGGCGGCGCCGTGGGTATATGAGTATTTTTTGCAAGATGAAGCCCGCAATGCCGCCGCCCTTCACCGTGCCGCAAATACTCCGGGGGTGAATTGGCCAAGGGCCAAGAGGGGGCCGCGCCCCCTTCCCCAATGGCAAACCGCGCGCCGCAGGCGCTCATCCGGATCACGCCGGTTCAGTCTGGCGCCAGCATGTAGCCCTCGCCGCGCACCGTCTGAAGATAGCGCGGCTGCTTGGGATCGGATTCGATCTTGCGGCGCAGGCGGGTGATCTGCACATCCACCGCACGTTCCTGCGCCTGGCCCTTGTCGCGGCCCAGATCCTCGACCAGCTTGGCGCGGCTGACCGGCTCGCGCAGATGCTCCGAAAAGATGCGCATCAGCTGCACCTCGGTCGCCGTCAGGCGCACCGGCTCGTTGCCCCGCATCAGCTCCGCGCGCTCGATATCGAAACGCACCGGCCCCATCTGCAACACCTTGGGTACATTCGCCTCGGACTGGGGTTCAGGCATCCGGCGCAGGATCGCGTTGATCCGCAGCAGCAGCTCCTTGGGCTCGAAGGGCTTGGCGAGGTAATCGTCGGCCCCAGCCTCCAGCCCGGTGATCCGCTCTTCGGTCTCGCCGCGCGCGGTCAGCAGCAGGATCGGCATGGCCGATGTCTCGCGCAGCGCCCGCGTCAGCGCCACGCCATCTTCGCCCGGCATCATCACGTCCATCACGATCATGTCGAAATCCAGACCTGACAGGATCCGGCGCGCATGTGCCGCGTCGCGCGCCACCGATACCAGGAAACCGTTCCTTATCAGGAACTTGCGCAGCAAGCCCCGGATGCGTTCATCGTCATCCACGATCAGGAGATGGGGGCTCGGGTCGCTCATGTGTCCTTTTCCCTTATCGCATGATAACGGCGCCGCATGTCCGGGTCCATCATCGCTTCAAGCACCTGCCGGAACCCTGCCACCGCCTCCGGCCCGGCGGCGCGATAGGCCGCCCGCATCCGCGCGCGCTGCGCATCCGACAGCCGCCGCTCCAGCGCCTCGCCCTCCTCGGTCAGGTAAAGGTGGCGCTCCCGCTTGTCGGCATTGCCCACCCGGCTTTCCACCAGCCCGTCCTCGATCAGCGTGCGCAGCACCCGGTTGAGCGACTGTTTCGTCACCCCCAGAATGGCCAGCAGGTTGTTGACCGTGGTGCCCGGGATGCGCGCGATGAAATGCACCGCCCGGTGATGCGCCCGCCCATAGGCCAGCGTCGCCAGGATCCTGTCGGGATCGGCGGTGAACCCGCGATAGGCAAAGAACATCGCCTCGATCCCCTGTCGCAGCTGTTCATCCGTCAGGAACAGCAGGGTCTCTCCGCCTGGGCGTTCGGGCATGTCGCTCCTCCGGTCGCGCAGCATGGGGCGCTCGCCGCCACATTACGTCAGCTTTATTGACATTCCAAGGACGAACTGGTAGCGAATCGCAGTTTCGACGCAATATTATGTCCACTTCGGACGTTTCGCGCGCAACAAATGCAAATTGACCACTGCGCTGAAGGAGAAGAACGATGGCTGGCTACGATGATCGCGACGGCAAGATCTGGATGGATGGCACCCTTGTCGACTGGCGCGCGGCCAATGTGCATATCCTCTCCCATGCCCTGCATTACGCCAGCTCCGTCTTCGAGGGCGAGCGCTGCTATGACGGCACCATCTTCCTGTCGCGCAAACATTCCGAACGCCTGCTGAAATCCGGCGCGCTGATGGACATGGAGATCCCCTACAGCGTTGATCAGATCGAAGCCGCAAAACAGGCCGTGCTCGATGCCAACAGGCTGGAAAACGCCTATGTGCGTGTCGTCGCCTTCCGTGGCGCGGGCGAGGACATGGGCGTCGCCTCCGCCCGCAACCCGGTCCGCATGGCCGTCGCCGCCTGGGAATGGGGCAACTACTATGGCGACGCCAAGATGAAGGGCGCGAAACTCGACATCGCCAAGTGGAAACGCCCCAGCCCCGAGACCATCCCCACCGCCGCCAAGGCGGCCGGCCTCTACATGATCTGCACCATGTCCAAACACGCCGCCGAGGCCAAGGGCTGCTCGGACGCGCTGTTCATGGATTACCGCGGCTATGTGGCCGAGGCGACAGGCGCCAACGTGTTCTTCGTCAAGGACGGCGAGGTCCACACCCCCGACCCCGACGCCATCCTCAACGGCCTCACCCGCCAGACCGTGATCGAAATGCTCCAAGAGTGCGGCATCAAGGTCAACGTGCGCCACATCATGCCCGAAGAACTCGAAGGCTTCGAACAATGCTGGCTCACCGGCTCTGCCGCCGAAGTGACGCCCGTCGGGCAGATCGGCGACTACACGTTCGAGGTCGGCCAACTCACCCGCGACATCGCCGAAGGCTACGAAAAGCGCGTCCGGGGGTTGTGACGGCGTGCCACCCGGCGGCGCGGTTCAAGGCGCCGGGTGCGTCGGGGCATTCCCGACGGTCGATCAATGCGCCGGCTTGGGAGCCATCAAACGGCGCTCGGGCGCCAGTTCATGGCCAAGCGCCCCCGCAGGGGTGGGAGGAACCCTGCGGGAGCGCCATGAAGCCAAGCCGGAGGAGGTCAGTCTTGAAGCTTGGCAGTCAACTGGGCCTGCAGATCGGCATCGGTCTGGGCAAGTTGCAGGATCTCGACGTAGCGATCGACGTCGATATCAGGGGCCTCGTCGACAGCCTGGGTCATCTCGGCTTGCGCTTCGTTGATGATCTCCTGCTCTTCGGCCTCGTCGCCAGCCTCTTGAAGGCGCGCCCCGAATTCCTGCTCGATGGCGATGACATCCTTGTAAGCCACGACAAAGGCGTCGAGCTCATCTTCCGACACGGATGCGGGCGCTGTTGATTGTTGTGCCATTGCAGGTGCTGCGACGACAGGCGCGAACGCGAAGGTCGCAGCGGTGATGGCGGTGGCAAGTATCTTGGCGTTGGACATTTCAAACCTTTCTTGAAGTTTCGGACGCATCGCAGAACCTAATGGGTCGCTCACAGAGCGCAAACCGGGGTCGCGGAAATTTGCCGACATGGCGCGCGCCTCCCGGGCTGGCGGGGTGTCGCCCCACGCGGGTTGGGCGGCTCAAGCCGGTCATAGGCATTTAACCGCCCACCCGGCGCGCCCCGACAGGCATCTTCACGCCCGGATGTCGGCGTCCTCGGCCGCGGGCATTTCTTGACCGGGCGCGCGCACCTACCTTTCCGTCATCGAAAAGGAGGACATCATGCATCCACCCAATGAAGAACTGCACCGGTATCCCCGCAACGGCGTGGACCCTGATAAAGTACCCGCAGCAGGCAGCTCATCCTGGGGCGGCCTGACCGTTTTGCTGTTCATTGTGGTGCTGATGAGCGGCCTGATCGTCTATAGCAGTCTCAGCACACCACCGGCACAGCCGCCCACACCCGCGGTCGATACCGAGGCCCCCGACAGCATCACCAGCACGACCGGCGCCGGAACCGAATAACCTCGAACTCCATCGCCCAGCTGTGGCGCCGGTCGCGAGTGACGCCGCGGCGTCAAGGTCAGGGCGCGCCCCGCCATGCCAGCGCACCGGCTCCGCCGCCGAAGTCACGCCCGTCGGGCAGATCGGAGACCATACCTTCGAAGTCGGCACCCCGACGCGCGAGATTGCGGAAGGGTATGAGAGGCTTGTTCGGAGGACGTGAGGGAAGCGGCCCCGGCGGCGCGGGTTTGTGGTGTCGGGGGATGCGCCTGACGCCAAGGGCGGTTTCGATCTGGGCGTGATGCTGGTTAGGTTGGGAGCGTTGTAAAAGACGACTTGCCGAAAGGCGGCTCTGCGGGCGAAATGGACGGTCGGAGATGCTGAATTCCGGCAGGTGCAGGCGGTCGATTCGAGCTCTTTGCTTACGGACAAATTGTTATCTGTGCCCTGGACGCTGCAGGTTTCAGTTGTGATGACCACCTCATGCAAAGGAACACGCGCCGGAGCGCTGTTTCCTATGCCTGCTGTTCCTCGGATGTGATGGATGGAATTTCGGTTCGCTCCTCTTCCGGGGCACCGCAGAGCAATTCGACCGCGCGGTCAGCGGCATCCTGGAAGGGCTCCAGCACCAGATCAGCACCGGAGGCGAACAGCTCTTCCGTATCACGCGGATGGTGCGAGGCAACCGCGATACGGCCACGGAATCCGGAGGTGCGGGTTAATTGGATCAGCGTCGTGCGCGTGTCCTCATGGCTGAGACCCGTGGGATGGATCGGCACCGTGGAGACGATCCATTCCGCATACGGCAGGGGCAGTTCGGCCACGAATTCCGGGTCGGATGCGTCGCCGAACTCCGTCTCAAGTCCAAGTTCACGCCAGCGTCTGATCGCCATTGGGTTGAAATCGACCCCCAGCACCTTGATGCCGCGTTTCTGCAGGCGAAGTCCGATTGCAGTTCCAAACC
The DNA here is from genome assembly GCF_026891095.1 of Roseovarius salincola. Taxonomy (GTDB): domain Bacteria; phylum Pseudomonadota; class Alphaproteobacteria; order Rhodobacterales; family Rhodobacteraceae; genus Roseovarius; species Roseovarius salincola. The sequence goes on along the minus strand of NZ_JAPTNL010000002.1, from coordinate 327,776 downwards.
GCCCCAATCCGAAAACAAGCACCTTGTGGCCGTCGTTACGATGCGCGCCTGTCTCGGAGGGTTCGCGCGGGGTGCCCTTGCGCTCGAACACACCCAAGAACCGCTCAAACACGGCATAAAGCTGGTGCGAATAGGTGATCATGTAGGTAGAAGCCGCGATGGTCACGAGGCCGACCATGGTGACAAGACCAAGGGCATCTTCCTGCACATGTCCCAGCGAAACCCCCATGGCGACGAAGATCAGAGAAAACTCGCTGATTTGCGCGACCGTCAGACCGGCAAGAAAACCAGTCCGCTTGCGGTAGCCCAAAGCCCCCATGATCACGAGCACGATCAGCGGGTTCCCAATCAGAACGAATAGCGAGAAAATGATCGCACCGGTGACATGCGCCCCCAGTAGCGACAGATCCAGCGCGGACCCGAGTGCGATGAAAAAGAAAAGCAACAGAAAGTCGCGCAACGGTGCAAGACGGGCCGCGATGGTTTCGCGGTAAGGTGTGGACGCGAGTGCTACGCCCGCGAGAAGCCCGCCGACCTCTTTGCCCAGTCCCACAATATCTCCGGCCGCCGCAAACATCGCCGCCATCGCGATGGCAAAAATCACCAGAAGCTCGGGCGCATGGGCCAGGCGCTCGGTCAGCGGATTCGCAACGTAGCGCACGAACAAGATAACGACTGCCACCATTGCCAGGCCAGACCCCAGCACCATCGTCACCGACCCGCCGCCATGGCCATCGCCTGCCGCGCCAATTCCGATCGCAGACAACGCGATCATGGCCAGAACCACGACAAGATCCTGCACGATCAGGAAACCAAGTGCGATCTGCCCGTGCAGGCTGTCGATCTCGCGCTTGTCCGACAGAAGTTTCACGATAATGATCGTTGACGAAAACGTAAGCGCGACCGCAACATAGAGGCTTGTGACCGCGCCCAGCCCCAAAGCCAACCCGATTAGGTATCCGAAGATCGAGGTAAAAGCGACCTGGCCCAGACCCGTCAGAAGTGACACAGCCCCGAGCGAACGGATGAGTTTCACATCGAGCTTGATGCCGACAAGGAAAAGAAGCACGGCGATACCGAGCTCTGACAGAAGACTGATCTGTTCGTCCGACCGCACGACGTCCAGCGCCGAAGGCCCCGCAATGAGGCCCACCGCGATGAAGCTGACGATGAGCGGCTGGCGCAGGATGATCCCGAAGAACCCGATCACCGCCGCCATCACCAAAAGTGCTGCGATCTCTGCAAACGGCGACTGAACAATCACTTCCATCAATTCTTCTGCTCCTTCTTGTCACCGGCGCGAGGCTTGTCTGCCGCCCCGTTCACTGCTGATGCGGGTTGTGTCGCATGACCTTCGAGAAAGGCATCAAGATCACCCGGGCCTATGCGCCATCCCTTGCCGATATCAATTGCGCGAAGCTCGCCGTCCTTGATCCAGCGTCGAACCGTCACTTCGCTGACCTTAAGCAGCTCAGCCACGTCCTTTACGGTTTGATATTGCTCTTGAGACATGCTGAACGTCTTTTCACCCCGTTTGTATTCCTATACCGTATTTTAGCTGAGTTTATTGATCCAGACAGGTTTTTGAGCGTTTTTACGTTCAAAGAACGGGCGGATCGAAATAGCCGGAAAGGACGTAATGCGATGGAGATGATCTTGGTTGCCACGGACTTCTCCGAACGATCAGATCGGGCGCTTCGACGCGCGACACTTCTTGCGCGACAGTTTGAGGCCAAGCTCCACGTTGTCCACGTCGTTGACGATGATCAACCAAAACGGGTCGTCGATGCCGAATACGATCAGGGGAGCAAGCTTTTGCGGCTGCTGGCCGAAACGCTTCGGGATGTGGATGGCGTGGATTGCGAAACGCGCGTCATTCTCGCGTCGCCTTTCGCCGGGATTGTCAGGGCTGCAGAGGAACTGGAACCTGACCTGCTGGTCATTGGACCACATCGGCGGCAAGTTCTCAGAGATGTCTTTATCGGGACCACTGCAGAACGGACAATCCGATCGGTGACCTGTCCCGTCCTCATGGTAAACGCGACGCCGGCGGCGCGTTACAGACATGTTTTGCAGACAACTGATCTTTCTGACGGGTCTCGCGACGCGCTTCGGCGGCTACCCGCGCTCGGGATCACCGAACAAGCAAAAAATTCTCTTCTCTATGTGTTTGATGCGCCAGCGCTGCGGTTGACCTTCAGCGGCTCTATGCCAAGGGATGATCAGCAGAACAACCTCGATGACGAGAAGCGGGACGCAGCCCGCGATCTTGCGAAATTCGTTGTCTCATCCGGGCTCGGCGGGTGCCACCAGGTGGTACGTTATGAATCGACAGCGCCACAGCACGAGATACTGAAATCCGCAAAAGCGGAAAAAGCCGATCTTATCGTGCTCTCTACTCACGGGAGGAGTGGAGTGGGAAAACTGATGATAGGCAGCGTCACCGAGCAGGTTCTGAGAAGTTCAACCGTCGATGTTCTTGCGATCCCGCCACTTCGCAGCAGGTGATTGCCCTTGGGGCATGGCCGCGATGCCGCGGTAGATCAGGTTACCGAACATGCGGGATTAATGATCCAAAGCCAGCAAGATTCGGCTTGCGACACGCCGTCGCCCGCGCGCATTTCAAGCAGTGCGATGATCTGCCCTTCGAGGGGCGCGGCCATGTTTGATCCTCCCTCTCCGAGAGCCTTGAAAAAGGCCTGCTCTCAATCGGTCCAAATGCTGCGCGACGCGCGAATGGCAGATTCGGTGACTCCGCCGTGCAGCGCTTGTCGATGTGGCCAAGGGCAGTTCAGACCCGATCAGACTCCTTCGGCCTTACACGGCCATCACGGTTCTGACCCCCAATCACCCCCCCCTCCAAATAAACCCACCCCGACCCGGCGCAAAAGCACCTGATCGGGGGATTTGTACAGAACGAGGACGGCCCCGCCGGATTTCGGTACAAAACCGCCGTACAAAACGGACGATTTGTACTGAAGTTTCGGGCGTCAGCCGGGGGTCAGGCCGCGCAGGCGCTCGGAGCGGCGGCGCAGGAGCTCGACTGTTGTCAGCAGCATGATCGAGATGACGACCAGGATCGTCGCGACCGCCAGGATGGTCGGCGAGATCTGCTCGCGAAGGCCCGTAAACATCTGCCACGGAAGGGTTTTCTGCCCCGCCGAGCCGACGAACAGGACCACCACGACCTCGTCGAACGAGGTGATGAAGGCGAACAGCCCGCCGGAAATCACCCCCGGCAGGATCAGCGGCATCTGCACCCGGAAAAACGTCGTCAACGGGTTCGCCCCCATATTCGCCGCCGCCCTCGTCAGCGACCGGTCGAACCCGACCAAGGTGGCCGTTACCGTTATAATAACAAAGGGAATTCCCAGCGCGGCATGGGCCAGGACGACACCCCAATAGGTGCCCTGAAGCCCCAGTCGCGAGTAGAAGAAATACATCCCCGCCGCCGAAATGATCAACGGAACGATCATCGGCGAAATCAGAATCGTCATGATCGCCCGCCGGAACGGAACATGCTCGTCACTCAACCCGATCGCCGCCAAAGTCCCGAAACCCACCGACAACAACGTCGCCACCGGCGCGATGGAAATCGAGTTCCACATCGCCTGCTGCCAGTCGTCATTGGTGAAGAAGTCCTTGTAATGCTTGAGAGAATACCCCGCGGGGTCCAGCCGCAGCATCTCGGGCGTGAAGGTGAAGAAGTCCTGCGCATTGAAGCTGAGCGGCATCACGACGACGATGGGCGTGATCAGGAAAAAGAAGATCATCCCGCACAGAACCCGGAACGCGAAGTGGTAGAACACCTGCTGCCCGGTGGTATAGGGTGGCAGCTTCGCCCGGTAACGCCCCTCGCCCAGCCAGAAGATGAACCACCCGATCAGCCAGCCGAACCCTAACCCGATAACCGCCCCCATCGCGTCGGCCAACAGGTAACCCATTGTTCCCGAAGCAATAAAAGTGACCCATCGTGCTATACGCTCCTTCCGGAAAACGCTCAACCAGACAAATGCCAGAGCCGCGGTCAACACAAAGCCGATGACCAACCCAAGCAAAGAGTTGTCATGCGCGGTGCCCACCAAGAGGCCCGCAAAAGCCCCGGCCAATCCCGCCACGGGGGCGGCGAAGGAAACGGGTTTCGGTTGGGTGATGGTAATTGTCATGGCCTTACCCCAGCTTCACGTTGTCGATGCCGACAATCTTGTCATAGGCCCAATAGAGGATGAGGACCGCGAACAGCAGGATCGAACCAAGCGCCGCCGCCAGACCCCAGTTGAGCGAGCTGGAGATATGATAGGCGATCCTGTTCGAGATGAACGTGCCGGTGGTGCCGCCCACGATCTCGGGCGTAATGTAGTAGCCGATGGAGAGGATGAACACGAGGATCGACCCCGCACCGATCCCCGGCACCGATTGCGGGAAATAGACCCGCCAGAAAGATGTCCAGTTGGTCGCGCCAAGCGATCTGGCCGCACGCACATAGGTCTGCGGGATGGTCGACATTACCGAGTACATGGGCAAGATCATGAAGGGCAGCAGGATGTGGGTCATCGCCACGATCGTGCCAAACTGGTTGTTGATCATCACCAGTCGGCCGGCATCATTCACAAGCCCCAGCCAGACCAGCGTATCGTTGATCACACCTTGCTGCTGCAGCATCACCTTCCAGGCGGATGTGCGCACCAGAAGCGATGTCCAGAAGGGCAGAAGCACCAGGATCATCAGAAGGTTGGCGGAGCGCGCCGGCAAGGTCGCCAGCAGATAGGCGACGGGATAGCCCAGCAGAATACAACTGCCCATGATGACCAATGACATGAACAGCGTGCGCTGGAACAGCATGATGTAGATTTGTTCGTTCTCGGGGCGCGACTGCACTCCATCAGGGGTTTTCTGCAGATCGACCGCGTTCAGAAAATACCCCGCCGTGAAGGGGGGCGCAAACATCTTGATGGTTTTCCAGTTGTCAAGGTTGCCCCAGTCCTCGTTCATGTCGATGAACGCCTGCTTGTAGTCGATCGCGGGCTGGTCGGCCAATCCGGACTGGGCGGCGCGTAATTCCTCGGCGCCCGCACCATCATATCCCGACAGATCGGCGCCCGAGTGCAGATCCTCGACAAGGGCGACCTTGACAGCCTCCCATGGTTCTTCCTCGGCCACGACATCTTCGTCGGCAATGGCTGTGAAGAGGGCAAAGGCGGTATAAGCGCGCACGGTACGCGGCAGGAGGTCGGCGATTTCCTGCGACGGAGCAAAGCCCACTTCGCCGTCGAAACCGGACTGATTCAGCTTGGCAAGACGCTCGCGCTGATCCGCAAGTATGCCGGATGCCTTTGGCGCGTCATCTGCTCCGCTCATCATGTTGAACCAGAAGGTTTCATCTTCCCACGACGCGTCGATATCCTCGAGAGCGTCAATCTGGTCCTCGCCGATATCATCCACCTTGCGCCCGGATGTGCGGAACATTGAAGAGATACCTGACTCTTCGTAGTTCAGACGCGAACCAAGCCGCGTATGGCGCTTGGATTCGGCGGCAAGGAACATGTCGTAGTAAAGTGCTTCGAACGTGTCCTGACCGGGCAGGTCATCGCCGGTGCCATCCCAGTCATCAAGCGCCGCCACTGTATTGGGCAGCGTATTCGAGACGATCTGGTTCTCGACCGAGCGGAACAGCATGTCCGCGATCGGCGCGATGAAAGTCACGAGGACGAAGATCAGCAAAGGTGCTATCAGGGCTAGCGCCCGCAGCTTCTGTGCGCGGATCGCGCGCCGCAGGCTGCGCTTGAGTGGCGTCCCATCAGCGGCCAGAACCGGGCCAGTATCGGTGGTATCGCTCATCTTGTCCCCGTCGGTATGCTTTTGTTCTTTGTGGTCGGGAGGGCCGCGCACGGCCCTCCCGCATGGTCAGGTATCGGCGAGACCGATCAGTTGGCCAGCCACGACTGGAACTTCGCGTCCAGATCATCGCGGTAGTCAGCCCACCATTCGAAGTTCATGACGAACGCGTTCACGGAGTTTTCCGGGCTCGTCGGCATATGCGGAGCCATATCGATTCCAAGCTCCGCGTGCTCACCGACCAGCGGTGCCGAAGACTTCCGCGCCGGGCCGTAGGAGATGTACTTGGCCTGATCTGCAAGACGCTGCGTGTCCGTGGCGAAGTACAGGAAGTCCAGCACACGTGCCAGCTTGTCGTCTTCCAGACCGGCCGGGATGATCCAGCCGTCGATGTCATACGCTTGACTGTCCCACATCATTTCCACGGGCTGATTCTGCTCGGCAATCAGGCTGAACAGACGGCCATTGTAGGTCGAGCCGAACACAACTTCCTTGTCGGCCAGCAGCTGCGGAGTGTCGGCGCCAGAGCTCCACCAAACCACCTCATCCTTGATGGTATCGAGCTTGGCGAGCGCACGGTTCCGGCCTTCTTCGGTTTCCAGAGCATCGTAGATTTCATCACGCGCGACACCGTCGCACATCAGCGCCCATTCCATGTTGTTGTGCGGACGCTTCTCGAGGCTGCGCTTGCCCGGGAAAGTTTCCAGGTCGAACACGTCGCAGATTTCGGTCGGGACCTGACCGTTCCACTCGGCCACGTCGTTGCGGTAGCCGAAGGTATAGGAATAGGCGATCTGCGGGATGAAGCAGTCGCTGACAATCATGTCACCGAAGTCATCTGACGCCGAAGTGCCATCGGGGGCAGGCGCCAGGATTTCATCGTGATCGACTTCCATTGCAAGGCCTTCATCACAAAGGCGCATCGCGTCCGCGGCGGTCACATCCACCAGATCCCAAGTCAAGTTGCCGGCCTCATCCATTGCGCGCAGCTTGGCGACGGCTTCGGCCGAGGATTCGTCCCAGGTGACCGACACGCCGGGGTTATCGGCGATGTAAGGTTCAACGTAAGCCTTCATCTGGCTTTCCTGATAAGCGCCACCCCAAGAAACGAGCGTCAGCGAATCGGCCATGTCTTGTGCGTGCGCTGAGACAGCGGCAACCGTCAGCGCGGTAGAGGCCATAAGAGTCGTCGTTAGTTTCATTTCATGCTCCCAACATTATTTTCCCGTTTTGAACTTTGGGCTCCGCGTTACGGGCGGGAACGGCGAAGCCTCGGGCTTATCGCGCCCCGAGGGGCACGAATGCACATGGTCTAGACCGCGTCGAGCGCGCGACAGTCGCGCGGCAACCAGCCGATCTTGATTTTCTCACCCGGCTTCAGGCGCCGTTGATCCGCCGAATTCCGGGTCTTGATGATGAAGTCGTCGCGCCCCGCCACCCTCAGGCGGGTGCGGAACACGTCGCCCATGTAGATGAACTCCAGCACCTCGGCATCGAGCGTATGGGCATTCTCGCCCAGCTTGGTGATATCGACCTCGACCCGCTCGGGCCGGATCGAAATGGTCGTGCGCTCGCCGGGCTGGCTGACATTTACCGGCTTGGCGTCAATCAACCCACCATCGTCCAACTCGACCAGGCAAATATCATCACTGATCTCCTTGACCGTGCCCGCCAGCGTATTGTTCTCGCCGATGAATTGCGCCACGAAGCTGTTATCGGGGCTTTCATAAAGTTCGTCGGGCGGCGCAAGCTGCTGGATGCGGCCATCGTCGAACACCGCCACACGGTCGGACATCGTCAATGCCTCGGTCTGGTCATGAGTGACATAGACCGTCGTGATCCCCAGCTCATGCGCCAGGTTGGTGATCTCGAACTGCATGTGTTCGCGCAGCTGCTTGTCAAGCGCGCCAAGCGGTTCGTCCATCAGGACAAGCTCGGGCTCGAATACCAAAGCGCGGGCCAAGGCGATCCGCTGCTGCTGACCCCCCGAAAGCTGCGCGGGCCGGCGTCCGCCGAAATCGCCCATCTGCACCATGTCCAGCGCGCGTTTGACCTTGCCCTCGCGGTCGGACTTGCCGATCTTGCGCACTTCCAGCGGGAAGGACAGGTTCTCGGCCACGGTCATGTGCGGGAACAGGGCGTAATTCTGGAAAACCATCCCGATGCCGCGCTTGTGCGGCGGAATGTTGTTGATCTGCCGACCATCCAGCTTGATCTCGCCATGGGTGGCGGTCTCGAACCCGGCCAGCATCATCAGGCAGGTCGTCTTGCCGGACCCCGATGGCCCGAGCATCGTAAGAAACTCGCCCTTCGGCATCGAAAGATTGAGGTCTTTGACGACTAGGGTCTCGCCGTCATAACTCTTCTGCACGCGTTCGAATGCAACGAACGCATCATTGTTCGCAGTCTGCGCCAATTGTGGCTCCCTGTCGTTGTTACCCATGGATTATTTCCACGTTCAGTGCGGAACTAAACCGTCAATAGCCACCTGTTGCAAGTAGAATTCCCGCTGATCCGCAGAATATGCAACGCTCAAGGAACATTGCGCAGTCAAAAGCGGCATTTCGGGAAAAATGGGCAGTTCATTCAGGCAAAATGGCCATGACCAACCGGGTCGGTCATGGCCCTGCAAGGCATGACGCAACGTCAGCCAAGCACCTTTTTCACCGCCGCGGCGGTTTTCGAAACGACCTCGTCGGCCTCTTGCCGAGTCAGGCAGAAGGGCGGTGCAAAGCCCAGGATGTCGCCTTGCGGCATGGCGCGACCGATCACACCGTCGGCGCCCAATGCGCTGGCGACCTGCGGCCCGATCTTGTCGGCGGCATCAAAGAAGGTGCGGCTATCCTTGTCCTTCACGAACTCGACGGCACAAAGCATCCCCTCGCCACGAACCTCACCAACTTTCGGGTGATCGCCCAAAGCCTCCGTCATGGTTTTGTTGAGATAGCCGCCCACCTCGCGGTTGTTCGAGATCAGGTCCAGTTCGTCCAGCAGCTTGAGATTGGCAACCCCGGCTGCCGCGCCGATCGGGTGCGCCGAATAGGTCCAGCCATGGCCGATCGCGCCGTTCTCGTCCGTGCCCTGCTCCAGAACCTTCCACATCTTCTCGCCCACGATCGAACCCGACAGCGGCGCATAAGCGCTGGTCAGTCCCTTGGCGATGGTGATCAGGTCGGGCTCAAGCCCGTAGTGATCCGATCCGAACATGCTGCCCAGGCGGCCAAAGCCGGTCACGACCTCGTCGGCGATCAGTAGGATGTCGTGCTTTTTGAGCACCTTCTGGATCGCTTCCCAATAGCCTGCGGGCGGCGGCACGATCCCCCCGGTGCCCAGAACAGGCTCGCCGATAAAGGCGGCGATGGTGTCTGCGCCTTCGCGCTCGATCAGCGCTTCGAGAGAGTCGGAGCAATGCTGCACGAACTGCTCTTCGCTCTGATCCAGATTGTCGCGGCGATAGTAATAGGGTGCCTCGGTATGGATCACCTGCGACAGCGGCAGATCGAACTTCTTGTGGAACAACTCGAGCCCGGTCAGCGAGCCGGTCATCAGCCCCGACCCGTGATAGCCGCGCCAGCGCGAGATGATCTTCTTCTTCTCGGGGCGGCCAAGGATGTTGTTGTAATACCAGATCAGCTTGACGTTGGTTTCGTTGGCATCCGAACCCGACAGGCCGAAATAGACCTTGGACATGCCCTTGGGCGCGCGGTCCATGATCATCTTCGAGAGGGTGATGCTGGCCTCGGTGCCATGGCCGACATAGGCATGATAATAGGCCAGTTCCTTGGCCTGCTCGGCGATCGCATCGGCGATGTCCTGGCGGCCATAGCCCACGTTCACGCAGTAAAGCCCGGCAAAGGCATCCAGCAGCTTGGTGCCGTCACGGTCCTCGATATGGCAATTCGTGCCGCCGGTGATGATCCGGTTGGGGGCCTCTCCGCGGGCGAACTGCGCCAGATGCGTCGAGGGATGGAAGAAATTCTCCCGGTCCCATTGGTCAAGTTGATCGTTCTTCAGCATCGTCTTTCCTTTCGCTTGTTCCCTGGCCCGGCCGGTTCAGCGGCGCGGGGCCGGCATCTGTCACTGCGCCTGCCCGCTCATGCCCAATCGCGGCAGACGTATTTCACTTCCATAAACTCTTCCATGCCCTTGCGCGCACCTTCGCGGCCCAGACCGGACTGCTTGACCCCGCCGAAAGGAATCGGCGCGCCGGTGACCTTGGTGCGGTTGACCGCGACCATGCCGAATTGCAGCGCGCGCGTCACGCGGTAGATCCGGCGCGGATCGTGGCTGTGGAGATAGGCGACAAGCCCGAACTCGGTGGCATTGGCGCGCGCAACGACCTCGTCCTCGGTGTCGAATGGCGTGATCGCCGCTACCGGACCGAAAGTTTCATCGCTCATGATCGCCGCCTCGTCCGGCACATCGGTCAGCACCGTGGGCTGATAGAACAGCGGGCCCAGATCGTCGCGCTTGCCCCCGCATGCCAGCTTCGCACCCCTGGCCAACGCGTCGGCCACATGCTCTTCCTGCTTCTGCACGGCCTTTTCATTCATCAGCGGGCCGATATCGGGGTCGTCCATGCCGATCCCGAGGCTGAGCTTCTGTGTCGCCTCGGTGAAGCGGCGGCAGAAGGTGTCATAAACCGCGCGCTCCACGTAAATCCGGTTCGCACCCAGGCAATCCTGACCCGAGGTGGCGAACTTGGCCTTGATGGTTTCCTCAATGGCAGTGTCCATATCGGTGTTCTTGAACACGATCACCGGGGCGTGGCCGCCCAGTTCCATTACCAGCCGCTTCACCGTGTCTGCCGATTGCCGATAGAGCAGCCTGCCGATCTCCGTAGACCCCGTGAGTGACAGCGCGCGCACGCGCGCGTCCCGCGTCCAGGGCTCGACGATGGTCGAGGCCCGGCCTGTCACCACGTTGAACACGCCCGCAGGAATGCCCGCACGCTCGGCCAGCTCGGCCAGCGCCAGCGCGGAATAGGGCGTCTCGCTCGAGGGATGCGCAACCACAGTGCAGCCAGCCGCCATCGCCGCCGCCGCCTTGCGCGTCAGCATCGCCGCCGGGAAATTCCACGGCGTGATCAGCGCCGCCACACCCACGGGCTCCAACCACAGTTCGACCTCGGCGTCGGGCAGGTGACTGGTGACACCTTCTATGTTAGGGCGCTTCGCCTCTTCGGCGTAATATTCGACAAAGCTGGCCGCATAGTCGATCTCGCCGCGCGCTTCGGACAATGGCTTGCCCTGTTCCAGCACCATGATGCGGGCCAGGTCCTCCTTGTGCTCGATCATCAGGTCGAACCAGCGCCGCAGCATCGTTGAGCGGTCCTGCGGTAACGTCATGGACCAATCCGGAAAGGCCGCATGCGCGGCGTCCACCGCGAGCCGTGCCTGATCCGCCGACAGGCTGGCCACATCACCCAGCGTCACACCGTCCGCCGGGTTGGTAACGGCAACGGTCGCGCCATCGTCCCCGGCGGTCCACTTGCCGTTAACATATGAAAAATTCCGCACCAGGCGCGCGTCTTTCACGCCATTGCGGGTCCAGATCGCTGAATCAGACATGCAAATCCTCCTTTTGAGGAAGAATATCTGCTCGGGAACATGCTTTGGGGCTAAACTCCGGCGCTATAGCAGACGATTCTTCTGCCAATGAGCAAAGTTTCGGAGGATTCACCCTAAAAGCATCTCAAGCGGGGGAAGCGAAGGGGATTTCACCGGCTTGGTCACGATATAGGTGAAATACCGCGCCAACCCGATGCTCGCCTCGAGCATCTCGTCGATCAGGCGCTGATAGGCGTCGATATCGGTGGTCACGATCTGCAACAGATAATCAAACCCGCCACCCAGGGCCCAACAGGCGGTGATCTCGTCAAAATTCCGCACGCTGTCCTCGAAGGCGCGAAAGCTGGCCGGGGTATGATCGGCCAGTTCCGCCGCCACGAACACCGTGACATGCGAGCCAAGTTTCTTAAGGTTGATCCGCGCGCCGTAACCGTCGATGAACCCGGCCTGTTCCAACTTCTTGAGGCGTTCCCAGCAGGGGCTTGCCGACAGGCCCACCCGCGTTGCCAGTTCCGCCTTGGTGATGCGCCCCTCCTGCGACAACACGCGAAGGATCTGCAAATCGCGCGCGTCGAGCTTCATGCGCGGATCACCGTGCCTGCGGCGCTATCGCCAAGCAGCGCGAAAACATGGCTGGCGATGGCCGTATCCTGCGCGCCGGTGCCGGTCAGGTCGGCGATGGTGATGTCATCCGCGCCGCGTCGTCCGGGCGCATCGCCCCGGATGACCTGGCCGAGTTCGGCCGGGATGCCCGCCTGCCACAGGCCGGCCGCCTTGGCACTGCGCAACTCACCCAGCATCTCGGTCTGGCTGACGCGGTCGGCGACATACAGATCGACCTGTGTCAGTGCTCTGGGGTCGATCTCGTTCTTGCCTTCCTGATCCGATCCCATCGCAGTGATATGCAGCCCCGGATGCAGCCACTCGGCCCTGAGCACCGGTTCACGCGCAGGCGTCGTGGTGACAACAAGCTGGCTTTGCGCGACCAGATCCTCGGGCGCGGCAACGGCCTTGGCCTCAATCCCCAGACTTGCCGCTAGGTCATCGGCGCAAGCCTGCGCCTTGGCTTGATCGCGCCCCCAGACCAGCAACTTCCTGAATGGCCGCACCAGATGCGCCGCCTGCATCTGCAGGCGCGCCTGAACGCCTGTGCCGATGACGCCCGCGGTACCCACTTCTTCGGGTGCCAGATGCCGCGCGGCGACAGCCCCGGCGGCGGCTGTACGGATATCGGTCAGATAGCCATTGTCCAGAAACAGTGCCTGCACCAGCCCGGTCTTGGCCGAAAACAGGATCATCAGCCCGTTGAGCGAAGGCAGGCCCAGCTTGGGATTGTCGAAAAAACCGGGGCTGACCTTGATCGCGAACCCGTCGAAGCCCGGAATATAGGCGGTCTTCACATCCACCTCGCCATTGGCGGCGGGCAAATCCATCGACATGATCGGCGGCATCACCACATTCCCCCCGGCCAGCGCGATGAAGGCCTGTTCGATCACGTCGACCGTTTCGATATCAAGCGCCACCGTGTCGCGCAGCTCTGCTTCGGTCAGGATCCTGATATCATGCGGCATAGGGTTTCCCTTTCACGGTGATGTCGCCCAGTTGCACATCCTGCCCGGTGACGACACGGGTGAATGTCGGCATATCCAGATTGCGCCCGGTCACAATGGTTGCCGTTGGACCATTAAGTTCGATCCGGCCACTCAGCACCGCGGCCATCCCCACGACGCAAGCGCCTTCCGCGACGATCCGGTCCTCGTAATAGAGCACCTGCATCGCGTGGTAAATCTCGTCCTCGGAGACCAGCAAGGTCTCGTCCAGCAGATCGCGGCAGATCGGAAAGCTCAGGCGGTTCTCCATCCCGATACCGCCGCCAAGCGAGTCGGCCAAAGACGCCACTTCCTCGACCTCGACGGGTTTACCCGCGCGGATGCTCTCATACATGGCCGCGCCGCGATCCATCGAAATGCCGATCAGGCGGATCTGCGGGTTGATCGCCTTGGCGGCCAGCGCCACCCCCGCCGCCAGCCCACCACCCGACAAGGGCACAAGCAGGGTGGTGATGTCGGGACGCGCCGACAGGATTTCAAGCCCGATCGTGCCCTGCCCCGCAATCACCAGCGGGTCGTCGAATGGCGAGATTTCGTAAAGGCCCTCGTCGCGGGCAAGGCGCCGGGATTCGGCCAGCGCCTCGTCCTGGCTGCGGCCCGCGATATGCACCTCGCCACCCAATGCGCGAATGCCATCGACCTTGGCCCGCGGCACCAGTTCGGACATGCAGATCACCGCACGCATCCCGCGCTGCCCGGCGGCATAGGCCACGCCCCGCCCGTGATTGCCCGTCGAACAGCAGGTAACGCCCCTGGCCACGGTCACGCCCGCCACCGCGTTCAGCGCACCGCGCAGCTTGAATGCGCCGATCGGCTGCATGTTCTCAAGCTTGAGCAGAAATTCAGCCCCCGAGCAGGCGCTCATGAATGGGGACGGAACCAAGGGCGTGCCATCGGCGACTCCACGGATCACCTTGGCCGCGGCATGAATGTCGGCGAGGGTCAGTTGCATTTCAACCTCCGGATCGCTGAAGACAGCTTTGCGCCGGGGCAACCTAGCGTCAACTGCGCGACAGGTAATTTCCCAAAAACGACATTTCATGCCGTTTTCCTTGGGGCAGGCTGGCTCCCTGCGCAGTAAGGCGCAAGAATGTTCCTTAACTTCGGGTATGACGATGATCCAGAAATACCTTCCGTTTTCCGATGCAGAATTCCAGCGCCGGCTGGAAAAAACCCGCCGTGCCATGGAAAGGGCCGGAATCGACGCGATGTTCGTGACCGACCCGTCCAACCAGAATTGGCTGACAGGCTATGATGGCTGGTCCTTTTATGTGCATCAGGGTGTCATCGTCCTGCCCGACGCCGATCCGATCTGGTGGGGCCGCAATCAGGATGCCAATGGCGGCGTGCGCACCGTCTGGATGACCGACGACCGTGTGATCGGCTATCCCGACAACTACGTCCAGTCCACCGACCGCCACCCGATGCAGGATCTGTCCGAACGCCTGAAAGGCATGGGGCTGGACAATGCGCGCATCGGTGTCGAGATGGACAACTACTATTTCTCGGCCAAGGCCTTCACGGTCATGCAGACCGAGATGCCGAACGCCACGCTGGTGGACGCCACCGCGCTGGTGAACTGGCAGCGCGCGGTCAAGTCGGGCGAGGAACTGGCCTTTATCCGCAAGGCCGCCGCGATCTCGGAAAAGATCGTCGACGGGCTGCTGGAACGGGTCGAACCGGGCGTGCCCAAGAACGAGGTTGTCGCCGAAATATTCCGCGACGGCATCCGTGGCACCGATGGCAACTGGGGCGATTACCCGGCCATCGTGCCCCTGCTGCCCTCGGGGTCGGACGCCGCCGCACCGCACCTGACATGGGATGGCCGCGATTTCGCCGAGGGCGAGGCGACGTTCTTCGAGATCTCGGGCTGCTACCGGCGTTACCATGCGCCGCTGTGCCGGACCCTGTTTCTTGGCAAGCCTCCGCAATTCCTGCTGGATGCGGAAAAGGCTCTGGTCGAGGGGCTGGAAGCGGGGCTTGATGCCGCGCGCGCGGGGAATCGCGCCTGCGACATCGCCAATGCGCTGGCCGCGCCGCTGGAACGCGCCGGGATCGAAAGGGGCGCGCGCTGTGGCTATCCCATCGGGCTCAGCTATCCGCCCGATTGGGGCGAGCGCACCATCAGCCTGCGGGCCGAGGACGAAACCGTTTTGGAGCCGGGCATGACCTTCCATTTCATGCCGGGTCTGTGGATGTCGGATTGGGGGCTCGAGATCACGGAGTCGATCCTGATCAAGCCCGACGGCCCGGCGGAAACCTTCTGCAATCGCCCGCGCAAGATGTTCATCAAAGACTGAGCACAGGATGGAATCGGCCTATCTGTATCGGGTCGGTATCGTGTCCGTATTTCTCGCGGTGGCTTCGCCTGTCGCAAGCGCAGCCGCTGGGGCGGTGACAATCCTGCCGGGGCTTGCTAAAGGCTGGTGCAGGGTCGCCACGATGGAGCCGATTTTGAAGGTCACGGAAACGAAACTGCCCGGCGTTTTGCTGATCGAGCCGCGCCGCTTTGGCGACAACAGGGGGTTCTTCTCGGAGAGCTGGAACCGCAAGACCCTGTTGGAGCACGGCGTCGATATCGACTTCGTACAGGATAATCACTCGGTCTCGGCGGCGGTCGACACGGTGCGCGGGCTGCATTTTCAATCCCCGCCTCATGCTCAGGCCAAGCTGGTGCGCTGCGGGCGCGGGCGGCTGTTCGATGTTGCGGTCGATGCGCGCAAGGGCAGCCCGACCTATGGTCAATGGGTCGGCTATGAACTGACCTTCGAGAACGGCTTGCAGCTATTGGTCCCCGAAGGTTTCCTGCACGGTTTCGCCACCCGCGAACCCGACACAGAAATCATCTACAAGTGTTCGGATTACTACGCGCCCGAATGCGATGGCGCGGTGCGCTTTGACGATCCCGACATCGGGATCGACTGGGGCCTTTCCGGCGCGCCGGTCCTTTCGGACAAGGACGCCGCAGCACAGATGTTCGCAGAGTTCGACAGCCCCTTCACATACGGAGACACGGCATGAAGATCCTTGTGACAGGCGGCGCGGGATTCATTGGCTCGGCGGTCGTGCGCCTTGCGGTGGAACGCGGGCATGAGGTGGTGAACCTTGATGCGCTGACCTATGCGGGGCGGCTTGAGAACGTCGCCGAAGTGGCCGACAGCCCGCTTTACAGTTTCGAACATGCCGATATCCGCGACCGCGCGGCACTGGCGCGCATCTTTGCGGAGCATGATCCCGGTGCGGTCATGCACCTGGCGGCCGAAAGCCATGTGGACCGCTCGATCGACGGGCCGGGCGATTTCATCGAGACCAACATCATCGGTACCTACAACATGCTTGAGGCCGCCCGCACCCATTGGGTCGCCAAGGACCGCCCCGCCGGGTTCCGCTTTCACCATATCTCGACCGATGAGGTCTATGGCTCGCTGGGCGATACGGGGCTGTTCACCGAAGAAACCCCCTATGACCCGCGCAGTCCCTATTCCGCCTCAAAGGCGTCTTCGGACCATCTGGTGCGGGCCTGGTTCCACACCTACGGGCTGCCGGTGGTGCTGACCAATTGCTCAAACAATTACGGCCCCTATCATTTTCCCGAGAAGCTGATTCCCAAGGTCATCCTGAACGCACTTCACGGCAAGGACATCCCCGTCTATGGCGAGGGCCTGAATGTGCGTGACTGGCTGTTCGTCGAAGACCATGCCGACGCGCTTTTGCTGGCGGTGGAAAAGGGGCAGCCGGGGCGCAGCTATAACGTGGGCGGACATAACGAGCGGCGCAATATCGACCTGGTGCATGCGATCTGCGATTGCCTCGATGAAAAGCGCCCGCGCAAAACCGGCTCTTATCGCGATCTGATCCGCTTTGTCACCGACCGCCCCGGCCATGATGCCCGCTATGCCATCGACCCCGACCGCATCACCGACGAGCTGGGCTGGAAGCCCTCGGTTACCGTGGAACAGGGTCTGGAAAAGACCGTGCAATGGTATCTCGACAACCCGGAATGGTGGGAACCCCTGCTGCAGATCGAGGGCGTCGGAACACGGGTGGGCACGGGATGAGCCTGCTTGTTTTCGGCCAGACCGGACAGGTCGCCACCGAGCTTGCGAAGCGCGCGCCGGATGCCGTGTTCCTGGGCCGGGATGAGGCCGATCTGCGTGATCCCGCCGCCTGCGAAAAGGCGATCCGCGCCCATGCGCCAAGCGCCGTGATAAACGCCGCAGCCTATACCGCAGTGGACCGCGCCGAAGAGGAAGAGGCGCTTGCCCATCAGGTGAACGCCATCGCCCCGGCGGCCATGGCCCATGCCTGCGCCGAGATGGGCATTGCGCTGGTGCAGATCTCGACCGATTACGTCTTCGACGGAAGCGGCACCGCACCGCATACCCCAACAGACCCTGTTTCACCGCAAAACATCTATGGGCGCAGCAAACTGGCGGGCGAGGAGGCCATCACTCAAGCGGGCGGCACCCATGCGATCCTGCGCACGAGCTGGGTCTTTTCGGCCCATGGCGGCAATTTCGTCAAGACCATGCTGCGCCTTTCCGAAAGCCGCGACGCGCTCAATATTGTCGATGACCAGATCGGCGGGCCGACCGCGG
This sequence comes from Roseovarius salincola, assembly GCF_026891095.1. GTDB lineage: Bacteria > Pseudomonadota > Alphaproteobacteria > Rhodobacterales > Rhodobacteraceae > Roseovarius > Roseovarius salincola. Next base: position 310,163 of record NZ_JAPTNL010000002.1, on the reverse strand, counting down.
CCGCCGATATCGCCGCGGCCTGTCTTGCCATCGCCAAACAGTTGCAGGCCGACCCGGCCAAAAGCGGCATCTATCATTTCTCAGGGGCGCCAGACGCCAGTTGGAAGGACTTTGCCGAAGCGATCTTCGACATGTCCGCGCGCCCTGTGGCGGTCAGCGGTATTGCGACATCGGATTACCCGACACCGGCCAGCCGCCCGCTCAATTCGAGGCTTGATTGCGCCAAAACAGAGACTGTTTTCGGCATTGAGCGCCCCGACTGGCGCGCGGGCCTCAAGGCCGTTCTGAAAGATTTGGGAGTGTTGAGCGCATGACGCAGCGAAAAGGGATCATTCTTGCCGGTGGATCGGGCACACGTCTTTACCCGATCACCATCGGCGTTTCGAAACAGCTTTTGCCGATCTATGACAAGCCGATGATCTATTATCCGCTGTCGGTGCTGATGCTGGCGGGGATCCGCGAGATCGCGATGATCACCACCCCACAGGATCAGGACCAGTTCAAGCGGATGCTGGGCGATGGCAGCCAATGGGGGCTGTCGCTGACCTATATCGTGCAGGAGTCGCCCGACGGGCTGGCGCAGGCCTATATCCTGGCCGAGGATTTCCTGAATGGCGCGCCATCGGCGATGGTGTTGGGCGACAACATCTTTTTCGGGCATGGCCTGTCGGCGCTTCTGGCCGAGGCCGACAAGCAGGAAAGCGGCGGCACGGTGTTCGGCTATCACGTCGCCGATCCCGAGCGCTATGGCGTGGTCAGCTTCGACGCCGATGGACATGCGCAGCAGATCATCGAAAAGCCCGATGTGCCGCCGTCTAACTATGCGGTCACGGGGCTCTATTTCCTGGATGGCGACGCGCCCCGGCTGGCGCGCGACGTGAAACCCTCGGAGCGCGGCGAACTTGAAATCACCACCTTGCTGGAGATGTACCTGCATGCCGGCAAGCTGGATGTGCAGCGCATGGGGCGGGGTTATGCGTGGCTCGATACCGGCACCCATGCCAGCCTTCTGGATGCGGGCAATTTCGTGCGCACTTTGACCCAGCGGCAGGGGCTTCAGACCGGTTGCCTTGACGAGATCGCGCATGACATGGGCTGGATCAGTGACGAAAACCTGGCCGAACGCGCCAGGATGTTCGCCAAGAACGACTATGGCCGTTACCTGAAAAGCCGCCTCTGACAAAGGCGGCTTTCCGGGGCTTTCTCATCAACTGGCGGCGACCATCAGACCTTGGTCGCTGAGTCGCGCATGGGCCTGATCCAGCGCCGCACCGGCGCGCGCGATCAGGGTGTCGATCTCTTCATGGGTGATGACCAGCGGCGGCGAGATCACCATGCGGTCCCCGACATGGCGCATCACCAGGTTGTTGGCGAAACAGGCCTCGCGGCAGATCAGCCCGGCGGTGCCGGGATCGGCGGCAAAGGCGGCGCGGTGCGCCTTGTCGGGCGACAGCGCGATCGAACCCATCATGCCGGCGATCCGCGCCTCGCCGACCAGCGGGTGATCGGCAAGGGTTTCCCATTTCTTCTTCAGGTAAGGCGCGGTCTTTGATGCGACGCGATCGACGATGCCCTCTTCCTGGAGGATGCGCAGGTTCTCCAGCGCGACAGCGCAGGCGACGGGGTGCCCCGAATAGGTGTAGCCATGCGCGAAATCGCAGCCATTGATCACCTCGGCCACCTCGTCGCAGACCAGCGAGCCGCCGATGGGCGCATAGCCCGAGCTGAGCCCCTTGGCGATGGTCATGACATGCGGCTTGATGCCGAAGCTTTCGGAGCCGAACCAGGTGCCGGTGCGCCCGAACCCGCAGATCACCTCGTCGGCGATCAGCAGGATCTCGTATTTGTCGCAGATGCGCTGGATCTCGGGCCAGTAAGTCTCGGGCGGGATGATCACGCCGCCCGCGCCCTGCACCGGCTCGCCGATAAAGGCGGCGACGCGGTCTTCGCCCAGTTCCAGGATCGCGTCTTCGAGCTCGCGGGCGCGGGCCAGGCCGAATTCCTCGGGCGACATGTCGCCGCCTTCGCCATACCAGTGGGGCTGGTTGATGTGGTGGATGTCAGGGATCGGCAGGCCGCCCTGCGCATGCATCGCCGACATGCCGCCAAGGCTGGCGCTGCCGACGCTGGAGCCGTGATAGGCGTTCTTGCGGCTGATGATGACCTTCTTGGTGGGCTTGCCTTTCTGTGCCCAATAGGTGCGCACAAGGCGGATATTGGTGTCATTCGCCTCGGACCCGGACCCGGCGTAGAACACGTGGTTGAGGTCATAGGGCGTCAGTTCCGCAAGCTTGTCGGCCAGCGCGATGGCCGGGACATGGGTGGTCTGGAAGAAGGTGTTGTAATAGGGCAGTTCCTTCATCTGGCGTGCGGCGGCCTCGGCCAGCTCGTCGCGGCCATAGCCGATATTGACGCACCAAAGCCCCGCCATCGCATCGAGGATCTCATGACCCTCGCTGTCGGTCAGGGTGACGCCCTTGGCGCGGGTGATGACACGTGCGCCCTTCCCGGCCAGCTCGTCGCCACGGGTAAAGGGATGCATGTGATGCGCCGCATCGAGCGCCTGCAATTGCGCCGTGGGCATGTGATTCGTGATCAGCGTCATGACGGAACCTTTCGCAATGAGATAGCGGGCGCGCCGCCGCGCACCGCTCTTGTCACAAGAATATGATCAAATTATCCGCTGTCAATCGAATCAGCGCGCCGCGTCCGGCGCGCCCAGAGACTGGCGCACCTGTTCCATGCCCTGAATCACATCCTCGCGAATTGCCCGCGCCGCGGCCTCGGCATCGCCCGCGCGCATTGCCGCAAGGAGGTCCTTGTGCTTGTCCGGCAGGTTCTGGGTGCCCATCCTGCCGCAGACCACGCGCAGCGACGGGCCGAATCGCAGCCACAGACCGTCCGCCACATCCGCGAGGATCGGGGCATCGGCCAATTCATAGATCCGCTGGTGAAACCGGTAGTTCCGCTCAAGATATCCGCGCAGATCGCCCCGGCGAATCGCCTCGTCGAGCGCCGCGTCCATCTCTGTCAGTTCATCGAGGTCATGCGCGTCGGCCCGTTCGGTGGCGCGCTGGCTCAGATGCGGATCAAGCCACTGACGTGCCACGATTAATTCGCTGATATTGCCCGCACTCAACAGCGGGACGCTTACGCGGCGGTTGCCTTGGAATTCCAGAGCGCCTTCGCTGATCAGGCGGCGAATCGCCTCGCGCACAGGGGTCATCCCGGCGCCAAGGCGATCGGTCAGCCCCTGGATCGTCACAGCCTGCCCCGGCGCCAGATCGCCGAACAGTACAAGATCGCGCAGCTGGCGGTAAATCAGCTCATGCGCGGGCAGCCGCCCCTTGTCAGGGGCGGAACTGGTCATTTTAGCGGCAGCCTTGTTCATGTTTCGGGCCTCCAGCCACCTTATCGACACAACCGACCTTGCGAGTTTAACGGCTGCGTGGAAACATTGCTATATTGCCATGAGCGGAAAATTTTGATCAAATCCGCCATCAAGGCTGCAAAAAGCGCCGAACCAACGGGAGACAATAATGCGAAAGCTGATTCTGACCACCACCGCGACTCTGGCCTTGGGTGCGCTCAGCGCCACGGCGCAGGAAGTACGCGTTTACAACTGGTCCGACTATATCGACGAGGACCTGCTTGAGAAATTCGAGGAAGAGACCGGCCTGAAGCTGGTCTATGACGTGTTCGACAGCAATGAGGTCCTGGAAACCAAGATGCTGGCGGGCGGTTCGGGTTACGATGTCGTCGTGCCTTCGGGCACTTTCCTGCAGCGCCAGATCTCGGCCGGGGCCTTCCAGAAGCTGGACCCGTCGAAGCTGCCGAATCTGGACAAAATGTGGGACGTGGTCGAACAGCGCACCGCGCAATATGACCCCGACAACGCCTATTCCATCAACTACATGTGGGGCACCACCGGGATCGGTGTGAATGTTGGCAAGGTAACGGAACTGCTGGGCGAAGACGCCCCGATCGACAGCTGGGAGCTGGTCTTCAACCCCGAGAACATGGACAAGCTGGCCGAATGCGGCGTGCATTTCCTTGACGCGCCCGCCGAGATGATTCCCGCCGCGCTGAAGTATATCGGCGAAGACCCCGACAGCCATGATCCCGACGTGATCGCCAAGGTCGAGGAGGTCTATGCACCCGTCCGCGCGAACATCCAGAAGTTCCACAGCTCGGAATACATCAACGCGCTGGCCAATGGCGATATCTGCGTCGCGGTCGGCTGGTCGGGCGATATCCTTCAGGCGCGCGACCGCGCCGACGAGGCCGACAACGGTGTCGAGATCGCCTATAACGCCCCCAAAGAAGGCGCGCAGATGTGGTTTGACCAGATGGCGATTCCCGTCGATGCGCCCAACCCCGAAGGCGCGCATACATTCCTGAACTTCATCATGGATGCCGAGAACATGGCGGCGGCGTCGAACTATGTCTATTACGCCAACGGCAACAAGGCCTCGCAGGAATACCTGGTCGAGGATGTGATCGAAGACCCGGCGATCTATCCGTCCGAAGAGGCGATGAACAACCTGTTCACCACCACGCCCTATCCGGCCAAGGTGCAGCGCGTCGTGACGCGCCTTTGGACCAAGATCAAATCGGGCACCTGACGCCCCTACATGGCCCGCGCGACCTGATCGCGCGGGCCTTCTTTCTCCGACAGGTGGGACAGGCATGGGCCAGACCGTATTCGAGCCGTGGAACGACCCGAACGAAAAACCGCTGATCCAGTTCAAGGGCGTCACCAAGCGCTTTGGCGAATTCACCGCCATCGACAACCAGACACTCGATATATTTCCGAAGGAGTTCTTTGCGCTGCTTGGCCCGTCGGGCTGCGGCAAGACCACGATGATGCGGATGCTGGCCGGTTTCGAAACCCCGACCGAGGGCACGATCCTGCTGGCCGGTCAGAACATCGCGCCGATCCCGCCCAACAAGCGGGCGGTCAACATGATGTTCCAGTCCTATGCGCTGTTCCCGCATCTGTCGGTCTGGGACAATATCGCATTCGGGCTCAAGCGCGACGGCATGAGCAAGCAGGCCATCGGCGACCGCGTGGCCGAGATGCTTAAACTCACCCGGCTCGAGAAATTCGCGCGCCGCAAGCCGCACCAGATTTCGGGCGGGCAACGGCAGCGCGTGGCGTTGGCGCGCAGCCTTGCCAAGGCGCCCAAACTGCTGCTTCTGGATGAACCGTTGGGCGCGCTTGACGCCAAGCTGCGCCAGGACACGCAGTTCGAGCTGATGGATATCCAGGAAAAGACCGGCACCACCTTTGTGATCGTGACCCACGATCAGGAAGAGGCGATGACCGTCGCCAGCCGCGTCGCGGTCATGGATCACGGCCGGATCGTGCAGGCCGATACCCCGGCGCGCATCTATGAGAACCCCAATTCCGTCTATGTCGCGGATTTCATCGGCGATGTGACGATCATCGAAGGCACCGCGAAACGCGCCGCAGACGGCTATGACATCACCTTCGCCGAAGGCCAGCCCGCCCTGCATGCGGTGTCGGATGTGCAGCTAACGCAAGGCCAGCGCTGCTACCTGGCGATCCGGCCCGAAAAAGTCTCTATCACGGCGCAAAAGCCCGAAGACAAGCGCAATGCGCTCAAGGGCAAGATCCTGGATATCGCCTATCTCGGCAACCTTTCGACCTATCACGTCGAGCTGCCGACCGGGCAGATCATCAAGGCCCAGACCGCCAATACCCGCCGCCTGTCGCGCCGTGCCCTCACCTGGGGGGACGAGGTTTGGCTTGGCTGGACCGACACCGCAGCCGTCCTGCTGGAGCACTAGGCGATGCGGCGCGCGGTACTCATCCTCACCCCGTATCTGTGGTTGCTGGCGCTGTTTCTCGTGCCGTTCATCATCGTGCTGAAGATCAGCCTCAGCGATACCGCACTGGCGATTCCGCCCTATACCCCGACGCTGGATTTCGCTGCGGGCTGGCAGGGATTCAAGGATTTCCTCGGCGCGCTGGATCTCGAGAATTTCACCTTCCTGAGCACCGACGATCTTTACTGGAAAGCCTATCTTTCGTCGGTCAGGATCGCGCTGATCGCCACCATGCTGACGCTGCTGGTGGGCTATCCCATTGCCTATGGCATGGCCCGCGCGCCCGAACATTGGCGCGCGACGCTGATGCTTCTGGTGATCCTGCCGTTCTGGACCAGTTTCCTGATCCGTGTCTATTCGTGGATGGGGATCCTTTCGGGCGAGGGGTATCTCAACCAGTTCCTGCTCTGGACGGGGTTGATTTCCGAGCCGCTGACCATCCTCAACACGCCCGTCGCGGTCTATATCGGTATCGTCTATACCTATCTGCCCTTCATGATCCTGCCGATCTATGCCGCACTGGAACGGATGGATGGATCCCTTCTGGAGGCGGCCGAGGACCTGGGCTGTTCACGGGTCACGGCCTTCTGGCTGATCACCATACCGCTCAGCAAGAACGGCATCATCGCGGGCTGTTTCCTGGTCTTCATCCCGACGATCGGCGAATTCGTGATTCCCTCGCTTCTGGGCGGGTCGCAGACGCTGATGATCGGCAAGGTCCTGTGGGAGGAGTTCTTCAACAACCGTGACTGGCCGGTGGCCTCGGCGGTGGCTGTGATCCTGCTTCTGATCCTGATCATCCCGATCATCCTGTTCCAGCGCAACGAACAGAAACAGCGGGAGGCCGACGGATGAGACGCCTGACATGGTTCAACGTCACCTCGCTGACGCTCGGCTTTGCCTTCCTTTACCTGCCGATGGTGCTTCTGATCGTCTACAGCTTCAACGAATCCAAGCTGGTCACGGTCTGGGCCGGGTTCTCGACCAAGTGGTATGGCACCCTGCTGCGCAACGAGGCGTTTCTGGATGCCGCATGGGTCACGGTGCAGGTGGCCTTCGTCAGTTCCTCCATCGCCACGGTTCTGGGGACGATGGCGGCCTATGTCATGGTGCGCGGCGGGCGGTTCCTGGGGCGCACGCTGTTTTCCGGGATGATCTATGCGCCGCTGGTGATGCCCGAGGTGATAACAGGCCTGTCGCTGTTGCTGCTGTTCATCGGGATCGGGCTGGATCGCGGCATACTCACGATCATCCTGGCGCATACGACATTTTCGATGTGCTATGTTTCGGTTGTGGTCTCGTCGCGGCTGGTCAGCTTTGACCGCTCGCTGGAAGAGGCGGCGTTGGATCTGGGCTGCTCGCCGATGCAGGCCTTCCGGCTGGTCACCTTGCCGATCATCGCGCCGGCGGTCATCTCGGGCTGGCTTCTGGCGTTCACGCTGTCGCTTGATGATCTTGTGATCGCGTCATTCACCGCCGGTCCGTCGGCCACCACATTGCCGATCAAGATCTGGTCGTCGATCCGGCTGGGCGTCAGCCCCGAGATCAACGCGCTTTCGACCATCCTGATTGCCGTAGTCTCGGTCGGGGTCATCACCGCGTCGATCATCACCAAGCGCTCGGCCTTGCGCCAGCAGGCCGAGGAACGCGCCGCAGAGCGCCTATGAAACGGATCTTTCCCGAACATACCTATGGCGCGGCCCCGCGCGAAAGCTGCTATTGGGCCGATACAGTCACGAATCCGGCCTTTTCCACCGCCCAAGGCCCGCTTGCCTGCGATGTCGCCGTGATCGGCGGGGGCTTTACCGGGCTGTCCGCGGCGCTGCATCTGGCCGAAGCGGGCGCCGACGTCGCCCTGCTCGAGGCCGAAACCCCAGGCTGGGGTGCATCGGGGCGCAATGGCGGCTTTTGCTGTCTTGGCGGTTTCGGCGCACCCGACAACGTGATCGCCAAACTCCATGGCGATGCCGCGCGCCAGGAGGCGCGACGTGGTGAGATGGCCGCCGTTGCCACCGTCGAATCGCTCATCGAGCGGCACGCGCTGGACGTGGACAGGCATTCGCGCGGCGAGTCTGTCATGGGCTTCACCGCGAAATCCCTGATCGGTTTCGAGGCCGAATGCCGCCGCATCGAAGCCGATCTGAGCGTCACCCCTGAGATCACTCCACCTGAACGGCTCGCCGAAAAGGGCATGACCGGCCCGTTTCACTGCGCCATGACCATTCCGGTCGGATTCGCGCTGAACCCGGCTAAATACGCATTGGGGCTGGCCCGCGCCGCGCAGGATGCCGGGGCGCGCATCTTCGCCAACAGCGCGGTCAGGCGGATCGACCAGGGCAACGGCTTCACCTTGCATACCGACGCCGCACAGATCACCGCCAAGCGCCTGATCGTGGCGACCAACGGCTATTCGTCAGACGATCTTCCAGATTGGATGCGCGCCCGCTACCTGCCCGCGCAATCCAACGTCCTTGTCACCCGCACCCTCTCGGAGGCGGAGATCGCCGAACAGGGCTGGTCGACCGGTCAGATGGCTTATGACGAGCGGTTCTTTCTGCACTATTTCCGGCTGATGCCCAATCGGCGCTTTCTGTTCGGGATGCGCGGCGGGCTTTTCAGCTCGGCGGCCGCGGATGCCGGAATGCACAGCACCATCCGCAGCCATTTCGAACGCATGTTTCCTGCCTGGGCGCATGTGGACACACCCTATAGCTGGAATGGCCTCTTGAGCCTGTCGCGCGACATGACACCTTATGCCGGGCCGATCCCCGAGATGCCCGGCGCCTTCACCGCGCTCAGCTATCAGGGCAACGGGGTGGCGATGGCGAGCCATGCGGGCGTGATCCTGGCCGATCTTGCGCAGGGCAGACCGCCGCATGCCGACTGGCCCCAGATCATGCGAAAACCGCCCCGACGCTTCCCACTGGGGCGGTTCCGGCGCGCCTGGCTCTGGCCACCCTATGCGGTGGCCAGGATCATGGGTGACTGAAAACAGGCTCTAAACCTGCGGCGTTCGCGCCGATCTGGCGCGCCCGCGCTTCAGCCCCAGATGCCGTTCTCGCAGGATGATGACAAGCCCCGCAACGATCACAAGCGCCGCACCGATCAACATCTGCATCGTTGGCACCTCGCTGAAGACGAAATACCCGATCAGCAGTGCAAACAGCATCGAAGCGTAATCAAACGGCGCCACGACGCTGGCATCCGCGAAACGATAGGCCGCCGTCATGAATATCTGCGCAGACCCCCCGAGAAGCCCTGCAAGGATCAACAGGATGATCTCGGTGCCGCCCGGAACGACCCAGCCGAACGGGATCGTCAGCAGCGACAGGCAGGTCGAGGTGAGCGAGAAATAGAACACGATCGCGCTGGTCTGTTCGGTCGCCACCATCTTGCGGATATAGATATGCGCCAGCGCCGCGCAGGTCGCACCGAGCAGGACCATAACGGCGCCGACCGCCTGCACGGTCTCGACGGTCTCGCCCGCCAGCGCGCTCATCCTTGGCGACAGCACCACCAGCACCCCCGCCAGCCCCAAGGCCACCGCACCGAAGCGGAACACGCCGACGCGCTCATCAAGGAACATCGCAGCGAAGACCACGGTCAGGAGCGGTGCGGCATAGCTGAGCGCCGTCACCTCGGGCAGCGGCAAGAGGCCGAGACCGCCAAACATCAGCCCCATCGCCGCCGTGCCCACGAAACCGCGCCAGAAATGACCCATCGGCGATTTCACCCGAAGACCGGTTTGCAGATCACCCCGCAAGGCCAGCCAACCCAGGATCACCGGGATGGCGAAGAATGAGCGGAAGAATACCGCCTGTCCCGGCGGCACATGATCGGCTGTCGCCTTGATCAGCGCCGACATGATGACGAACAGGATGACGGAAATCAGTTTCAGGGCGATGCCCTTGAATGGGCTCATGGGCGCGACTCCTTGCCGCTTATCCATGCGACGCGGCGCGCCCAAGGTCAATTGCCACCCGCGCGCGCCCGTGCATTGCGCGCTTTCGCGGAATGCATATCAGGCTCTGTTACAGCCTGATATGCTCTGTTTCATCAGCCGGTTTTCTTGGGCGCCGCGTGTTTCAGCACCCAGTCGGGGCGCGGAAAATGGCAGGTATAGCCATTGGGAAAGCGCCTCAGGTAATCCTGATGTTCGGGCTCCGCCTCCCAGAAATCGCCGACCGGCTCGATCTCGGTCGCGACCTTGCCGGGCCATTGCCCCGAGGCTTCCACATCCGCGATGGTGCGTTCCGCCTCGTGTTTCTGGTCCGCATCGACGTAATAGATCGCCGAGCGATAGCTCATCCCGAAATCGTTGCCCTGCTGATTGGGCGTGGTCGGATCGTGGATCTGAAAGAAGAACTCCAGAAGATCACGATAGCTGATTCGCGCGGGATCGTAGATGATCTCGATTCCCTCGGCATGGGTGCCATGGTTGCGATAGGTGGCGTTCGGCACATCGCCGCCGGTATACCCGACGCGCGTGCTGATCACCCCGTCAAGCTTGCGGATCAGGTCCTGCATGCCCCAGAAACAGCCTCCGGCCAGAACTGCGCGTTCCGTCATGTCACGTCCTCCACTTGGTCCAGGTAGTCGCCATAGCCTTCAGCCTCCATGTCGTCGCGATGGATGAACCTCAGGCTTGCCGAGTTGATGCAATAGCGCAAGCCGCCACGATCCACGGGACCATCGGGAAACACATGCCCCAGATGGCTGTCGCCATGGGCGCTGCGCACCTCGACGCGCTCCATCCCGTGGCTGCTGTCGCGCAATTCGTTGATATGGGCGGGTTCGATGGGCTTGGTGAAGCTGGGCCAGCCGCAACCCGACTCGTATTTGTCGCCCGATGCGAAAAGCGGCTCGCCCGACACCACATCCACGTAGATGCCCGGCTCCTTGTTCTGAAGATACCTGCCGGTGCCGGGGCGCTCGGTGCCGTTTTCCTGCGTCACCCAATAGCTGTCCGGATCCAGCGCGGCGATGGCATCGGGGTTTCGTTCATACTTGGCCATTGATGCGCTCCATTGTCCTGTGTTTGACAAGATGGGGCAAATGCGCCGGGATAAAAGGGTTGTCTGGGTTTGAGCGGCTCAAAGCGCGATTCGCGGGCGTCCGGTGGCTTCGACGGTGATCTCGGCCTCGAGAAACACCTCGCGCCCCTCGGCCTCGGCGCTGCGCAACTGGCGGCTGGCCTCGATATGGATATCCTCGGCTCCCGCAGCGATCGCCTGACTGCGTGCCTCGGCCTCAAGCGCGGCCTGAAGCGCGTGCATCGCGGCCTCGGGGGCCGGGTAATCCTCGGGTCCGGTTTCAAGGTGAACGCGGTACTTGCCCTGATCGGGCGAGGTGACCGTGCCGCTGCGCCGGATCATGACACGCCCGACCACGGCGCCGATGGCATTGGCGACACCGGCATGTTCCGGCAGGATCATCCTGCATCCCAGTCGCTCGCCCACGGCAGGGTAATAGCTGGCGGCCGACGCGCCCAGCCCGACAACCGGCACGTTCAGCCCGGTTTCCAGCCGCACCAACCCGCGATGCCCGGCCAGCCCCTTCTGCATCAGCACATGGCGCGACAGCTCTTCGGGGGGCAGGCCGAAATCATCATCCTCTTCGGCAAAAGCAGCCTCTAACAAGGCGAAACCGGTCTGATATGTCAGGCATTCAACGATCATCTGCGCAAGAAGCAGCGGGTTTGGCGACAGCATGTTCCCATCCCCCAGGCGCTTGCGCCCGGTCAGCGCCAGCGCCTTCTGAGCGGCTTCTGCGTCCCAGCTGTCAAGCTGCCCCAGAACATGGCTCGCATCCGAGGGCGTGACCCCCGAAAGCTGCACAAACCCGCGCGCCACCAGCCGCCGCAACACCTGACCGTCCAGCCGCGTGCGCAGCACCACGCCAAGGGGCCTGACCTGCGCGCCGATCCTGTCCAACAGCTCGGCCTCGCGCCCTGAGAGGGCGTCGGTCTCAGCACCACGCACCGCGCGAACGAAACGGGCGTCATGCTCGCCGGGCACCGTGCGGCGAAGTTGGTCGTCGAGCGCGTCATGCACCACCTTGGGTGCTTCCCACGCCATGAGGCTGACCGGAACGAGCCGCTGCGGCCCCAGCACCAGACCGCCTTTCAGCCCCTCGTCGCGGATATGCACCTCGCTGTCGCCACCCAGCCCGGTGGTGCGCATCGCCACCGCCTCGACCATGGTGCGCCACGGGCCGACCCGCGCGCCAGCCGGGTCGATCAACGGCTTGCCATCGCGCAACACCGCCACATCGGTGGTGGTGCCGCCGATATCCGATACCAGCGCATGATCCGCGCCCGTCAGCCAGCGCGCCCCCACGATACTGGCGGCGGGGCCGCTCAGGATGGTCTCGATGGGTTTTTCGCGCGCCTGCCGGGCCGAGATCAGCGCGCCGTCGCCGCGCACCACCATCATCGGCGCGGTGATGCCATGCGCGCGCAACGTGCCTTCGGCCCGGTCGATCAGCCGCGCGATCATCCCGATGAGTCGCGCGTTGAGCAGCGCCGTCAGCGCCCGTTTCGGCCCGTTGAGCCGCGCCGACAGGTCATGCGAACAGGAAACGGGCCGCGCGGTGACGCCACGGATGATCTGGGCGGCGCGCAGTTCATGCGCCGGGTTGCGGGTGGCGAATTGCGACGCCACGGCAAAGGCGGATATGCCTGAAACAGTCTCTAACCATGCGCAAAGCGCGGTTTCGTCCAACGGTGCGGCTTCGACCCCGGCATGGCTGTGACCGCCTGCCAGAACCAAAGCCGGATCGCCCGCAAGCGCCTCGTTCAGCCCATGCGCCGCAAGGTCATTCTCGCCGAACCCGATATAGACAAGGCCCGCGCGCGCGCCCTGACCTTCGACCAGCGCATTGGTCGCGAGCGTGGTGGACAGCGACGCCAGCCCGATCTCTTCGGGGGCGGCGCCGCTCTGCTCAAGGACGGCGGCAATCGCCGCGCCGATCCCCTCGGCCAGATCGTGGCGGGTGGTCAGCGCCTTGGCCTGCGCGATGATCTCGCGTTCATCATGCCCGATCAGAACGGCATCGGTATAGGTTCCGCCCGTATCCACACCCAACAACAACGCCATCCGCCTGCCCCTTGCCTGCTTCAATGGCGGTTTAGCGGGTTTTCGCGTTCAATCCATCCCGTTTGCGTCATGCGCCAGTCGCATCACAGCCCAGCGGGCCGCATCGGCGACGGTTTCGTCGGGATCGTCGCGCAAACCCTGCGCCACATCGCGCAGCGACGGGTCGGCGGAATTGCCGATGGCATAAAGGACATTGCGCACAAAGCGGTCGCGCCCGATCCGCTTGATCGGCGAGCCCGAGAACATCGCGCGGAAACCGGCATCATTAAGCGCCGCCAGTTCGGCCAGCTTGGGGGCCTGAAGATCATCCCGCGCGTGATAGCGCGCCTCGCTTGCCTCCTGCGCGAACTTGTTCCAGGGGCAGACGGCAAGGCAATCGTCGCAACCATAGATCCGGTTGCCCATCAACGGGCGCAGTTCTGGATCGACCGGGCCTTTGTGCTCGATGGTCAGGTAGGAAATGCAGCGCCGCGCGTCCAGCTGATAGGGCGCGGGAAAGGCATCGGTCGGACAGACATCAAGACAGGCCCGGCACGACCCGCAATGATCGCTCTCGGCCATGTCGGCTTCGAGGTCGAGCGTGGTAAAGACCGAGCCGATAAAGAACCAGCTTCCCAGATCGCGGCTGACAAGGTTTGTGTGCTTGCCCTGCCATCCAAGGCCCGCAGCCTGCCCCAGCGGCTTTTCCGGCACCGGTGCGGTATCGACGAACACCTTCACTTCGCCGCCCGCCTCGGCGATCAGCCACCGCGCCAGCCGCTTGAGCCGCTTCTTGACGATATCGTGGTAATCCTTGTTTCGGGCATAAACAGAGACTGTCCCGACATCCCCTTGCGCCAGCGTCGCGCGCGGGTCGCCGTCAGGCGTATAGCTTTCGCCCAGCACGATCACCGAGCGCGCCTCGGGCCACAAGGCCGCTGGGTCGCCGCGCCAATGGCTGCGCTCGGCCAGCCAGCCCATCTGCCCGTGATAGCCCTTGTCCAGAAACGCCTTCAGGCGGGGCGGCACATGGCGCACGTCCCAGGGGCGGCAGATCCGGGCCATGTCGAAGCCTTCGGCCCGGGCCCGAGCGATCAGCTTGTCCTTCAGCATATCCATGACTGTAACGCGCCGGGCGCGGGGCCAATGCCCCCGGCTTCAGAAATCGAGGTCGGCATAATGCGCGGGCGGCGGGAATCCCGGCACCTGATCGGCCAGAATGCCGCGAAAGGCCGGGCGCGACTTGATCTTGGCATACCAATCCTTGACGGTCTCGCTGCGCGTCCAGTCCACATCGCTGATATAATCGAGCGCGCTGATATGCGCGGCGGCGGCGAAATCAGCCAACGTCATCGCATCACCCGCCAGCCAGCGGCGACGGTCCAGCAGCCAGGTCATGTAATCTAGGTGATACTTGATCGCCTTGGCGCCCGCCTTGACATTGGTGCTGTCGGGAAAGCCGAGCCCCATGACCTTCTTGTTGACCCGCTCGTAAAGCAGTTTCGAGGTGACTTCGGAATGGAACTTGTCATCGAACCACGAAACCAGCCTGCGCACCTCGTAACGCGCTTCGGGGGCCCTGGGCATCAGCACCGGGTCGGGGTACTTCTCTTCGATATACTCGCAGATCGCGCCGCTTTCCGCCATGGTCATGGCATCGAGCTTGAGCACCGGCACCTTGCCGGCCGGGTTGCGCCGCAGGAAATCGGGATCCTTTTCCCAGTAGCGTTCCTCGATCAACTCGCATTCGATCTTCTTCTCCGCCAGGCTCAGCCGCACCTTGCGACAGAACGGCGACAAAGGAACGTGATATAGCTTGGCCATGTCTCGAGAGAACCTGTTCGTATTCTGAATACCCCTCCATGCCGTGAATGGGTCGGGTTTTCAATCCTCGAAACAGTTCGTGCGCCCGTCCCGGTCGATCGTTGCCGCCCCGTCCATGATCCCTGCTGCGCGCTTGCGCAGCCAGACACTGGGTTGCGAGGCCGATCTCCCCTTGGGGTCGGGCAAGACCGCAGCCAGCCGCGCGGCCTGCACCGCGCTCAGCTCGGATGGGGCGACGCCGAAATAATGCCGCGCGGCGGCGGCAACGCCGAACACACCCTCGTCGAACTCGGCCACGTTCAGATACACCTCGATGATGCGCCGCTTGGGCCACATGATCTCGACTATGGGCGTGATCGCGGCCTCGAGCGCCTTTCGCGGCCAGCTGCGCCCATGCCAGAGATAGACATTCTTCACCACCTGCTGGCTGAGGGTCGATGCCCCACGGTTACTGCCCGCCTCGATCGCGGTGCGGATGGCCTGCATGTCAAAGCCCCAATGCAGGCAGAAATTCGCATCCTCGGCCGCCACGACCGAGCGCGCCATCTCGGGAGCCATCGCATCGAGCGGCACCCAGAGATGGTCGATACCACCCAGCCGTCGCGCCTCCTGCCCCATGTAGAAGCTGCGCGGCGGGTCGATTTCGCGGTGCGCCGCCACGGTGCCGGCCACGATCACCCCCGCGATCAGGCTCAGCCTGACGCTCCAGCGACGAAGCCCCCGCACCGGGCGGAAACCCGATGCGGCCCTGCGCGATGCCTTTGTCGATCTGCTCTTTGCCATCTTTCCAGCTATAGACAGGAGCGCCGCCCCCGGTAAAGCGAAACGCCGCGCAGAGCACTGAAAACGGGGCCTTGACGGCGCGGGGTCAGACCGCCTCGACGAGCGACCGGATCGCTGGCTGCAGATGGTAAAGCGTCGAGGCGGGCATCGTGGACGAAATCACCGCGCCAGCGTCGTCGCATGTATCGAACCAGCCGCCCGGCACGGCGCGGTTCAGGTAATCCCGTGCGATCCGCTCCATCATCGCTTCGGGCGCGTCCTGCGCGGCAAGGGCGTGGCCACGCTGGCGCATGACCACTGCTGCACGCAGGTATTCCAGCTGTGGCCACAGGCGGCGGGTGGCGACAGGCGGGTCCGCGCGATCAGGCAGAAAACCCGCCGCTGTCTTTCGGGGCGCCAGCGCGGCAAACAGGCGCTCGGGAACAGCCCCCGGCGACCTGCCCGTCACCTGCTGATAGCGGTGCAGAAGATAGATCCATTCGGCCATATGACCGGGCTCGACCGATTGCTGCGCCCCGGTCACGGGGCGGAAATCCGCGTCGAAATACTCCAGTATCCGGCCGTCATTCTGCAGAAACAGGGTCGAGAAGAGATCCTAGCATTCCTTGGCGATCGTCAGGAACCGCGGCGCGCCGGTGACGTGGTAAAGCTCGGTTGCGGCCTCAAAGAGATGCATATGCGGGTTCTGGCGACGCGGCAGGACACGCTGCGCGGTTTCGAACCAGCCGCGCGGCGCCTTCAGAGCGGCAAGCGCGAATTCCAGCCGGGGCAGATCACCCGCGCGCAAGCGGCCCAGCGGCAGCAGCGCCGAAGCCGCCAGAAGCATGAATGCCAGATCGTACAGATCGTGCGGCGCGCTGCGGATATTCAGGCGATTGTCGAAACGCGCCGCCAACCGTCCGCTTTGCGGGCAGAACCCGTGATCCATCGCATGACGGAACTGGCGTTCACCCAGATCAACAAGCGCGGGCTGGCCGCTGGTGACAAAGCAATAGGCCTGACGGGCCAGCACGCGCAACCTGCGATCACTGCCAAAGAGCGGCCGCCCGGCATGATCCAGCCCCTCCCAGACAATGCCGGTGGCCGGGTCGATCCCCCGGCCAGACCAGAGCGGATAAGCGGCCTCCTCAAGCCAATGGGCGTAATCAGCGGCGATCCCTGAGATCAGCATCATCCACCCCGCCCTTGTTTGCGATTGCGTGCCCAGCCGCGCACATGGCGCAATGCACGCAGCATCCGAATGTCGTAAAGCCCGCTGCGCGCCGCCCAATCCGTTGGCGCCCGCCGGGGCGTTGCCGCAAATGTCGCCCCCTCGCGCGAAGGCGCCAGCGGCAGCAGGTCATCAAGCATCGTGTCATCGCTTGCACGCGACAGGCTGACATCGCCACGCTGCATCAACGCCTCGAGGATGGCGCGATCAAGATCCGGCGCGTGCAGCCTTTCATCCGCGCCCCTCTGGCCAAGATCCTGACCCATAAGGGCACGGCATTGCGGACCGGGGCGATAGATATAGCGCTGAGTTGCGCCATAAAGGTCGAGTCCGGCCAGAACGATACGGTCCATCCCGAGGCCATGCGCCATCAGCACGGCATATGTGCCTGTCATCGGCTTGCGCTGATGGTGTGCGACGAGGCTGTCCACGACCTTCCCGACATGTGCGTCCCGATAGCCCATGGGCCGGAACAGAGACTTGAATCGCCGGCGTCCGGCACGAATCACCGCCGGGTTGTGGCTGGTCCACGCGCGCAGGTCATAGTCATGCCGGCAACGCCACAGTGTTTCGAACATGAAGGGCGCGACACGAGGGTCGCCTGCCATCACCGCCATATCCACCTGCCGACCCAGAAAATGCCGGGGCTCGAAAAAGAAATTGTTGGTCCGAAACACCGTGTCCCCGGCCAGAACACGCCCTGGCGCAATCCTTTCCAGCGACGGGCCGTTTCCGCCCACGACGGCCAAGGGCGCGCTCAACGCGCAAGCCCCGCCGCCAGAAGCGCATCCGCGATCGCCCGAAGCGCGCCCGCGCCACCCGGTTGCGGCAGGACCCAGTCGGCTATGGCCAGGATGTCGGGGTGGCTGTCACTGGGGCAGGCCGACAGCCCCGCCGCCAGCATCGCCGCCTTGTCGTTCACGTCATTGCCCACATAAAGCAGCGCGCTTTGCTCAAGCCCGTGATCCGCCAGCCAAGTGCGCAGCGCGCCCGGCTTGTCATCCACAGCTTGCATCACCGGCAGCTTCAGCTTGGCGGCACGGCGCGTCACCACCGGGTTGCGTTCCTTGGACAGGATCAGCATGCGCCACGCACCCGCCTCGCGCAGCATCGACAGGCCCAGCCCGTCACCGCGCGAGACGCGCACGCTTTCGACGCCGTTCTCGTCCATGGTGACAAGGTTGTCGGTATGCACACCGTCGAAATCCATCACGATCGCGCGCACCCGCCTTAGCCGGCCAACCCCGATCGGCGCACCGCCCCGTTGCCGGGCAATCGCGTTGCACAGCGCCAGATCGTCCTCGCTGTCGATCTCGACCGGGGGATGGCTCAGTTGGCAGAGCGCGACCTTGCCGCAAAACCGATGGCCAGTTCGGGCAAACGCCGCAGCATCGACGCAATAGATCGCGCCGCTTTCGCGGAATGAAGGCGCAAGATCCTGGCGCCGCTGGCGCGGCTGGTTATGGGCGTGATTGGTGCCGATACCGAACCCCTGCGCATCGCGATGCCACAGAAACGAATGATCCTCGATCACCGAAAGCGCGCAATCCGCGCCCTGATCCTGCATCGCGGCAAGGCACGCCTCGATATCATCGCCGGTGGTGAAGGGCGAAGTGCATTGCAGAAATACCAGACGTTTCAGCCCCGGCATGTCACGGCACAGGGTCGTCAGCGCATGCAGCCAACCCGTTTCGGAACTGGCGCTGTCCCCGGCAAGTTCGGCGGGCCGCTCGATGACATGCGCACCGTGCTCGCGTGCCTCGAGGGCAATGAGGGGATCGTCGGTGGAGACATAAACATTGCCCACGGATGGCGCCGCCACCCCCGCCCGCACAGAACGGGCAATCAGCGACACCCCGTCGATGCGCCGGAGATTCTTGCCGACAACCCCTTTGGAGCCGCCACGCGCCAGCACGATGCAGGCGGTTTGCAGTTGCGCAGCGGTGGAAATCCCCGTGTTCATGATACCCTACCAAAGCAGCGCGCCGCCGCGAACCGATGAACAGAACTGATCACACAATGCACTGGCTTAGGTGAATCCAGCCCAATTTACAAGAGAGTGACGTAGATATATACATCTCTTAAGTTGTATCTCCTGAGTAGATTAATGATCAAGAACCTTAAGAAAACCTTTCTGGTTCAGAGGATCTATCGCCTTTCGCGAAACTCCCTGTTGGGTTTGCCGCTGCGCGCCCTCGTCCGGCTGTTGCGCCATGATGGCGCGAATGTGGCCTATTGGTCACGGACCAACCGGCGCCACAACCGCGCGCAGCGGGCAGTTCTTGCCCGCTTCGAAGCGGAAACGGGCAAACGCCCATGACCAGACGCGCCCCTCGCATACTGCTTCTCTTTTCGGACGATTCGACCCTGATCTTTGCCGCACGGATGCGCGGCCTTCTGCGTAACGCCGACGCACCTTCCGAGATCGTCATGGGCGCCTACCTGCCCGAGACGGCCCTTTCGGACCGCCAGCTGCGCCAGTTTCTTCCCGACGGCCGCTATGAGATCCTGGACAAACCCGCCCTGACCGAGGCGCTGATGGGAGGCCATTACGACGCCATTGTGACAAGCCGCGTCTACGGTCATCTGGATTTCATGCTATCCAAGGCGCTCAACCGCCAGAAAGCAGGACGCGCACGTGTCATCGCATTTCTGGGCGGGCTCGATTTCTTTCCGCATCGCGGCATGCGCAACCGGCGCAATTGCGATGCGGTCTACCTGTTTCCGCGCAGTGCCTGCGACAGGTTCCACGCCACCGAGGTCCGCCCCGCGACACCCGAGATCCCGGCATGGCCGCATGTCGGCTTCGGCCACCCCGCCTTCCTGCATCCGCAAAAGACGCCGACCGCCACCCTCCCCGAGAAAGGCGACATCTATTTCTTCACCCAGGCGCTCAGCCCCTCGACCGCGCGCGGGCGGATGCACATGCTCAAGGTCATGGCCGCCATAGCGCGGCGCAATCCGGATCGCACGGTCTGGATCAAGCTGCGCCACCTTCCCAACGAGAATACCCGCCACCTGCACCGCGAAAGGCATGACTATCCTTCGCTTGCAGAACATTCCCCCGATCTGCCCGCGAACCTGAAACTGACCGCCTGCACCATGGACGAGGCGATGCGCAACGCGGCGCTGGGGATCACCTGCACCTCGACCGCCGCGATCGACCTCGTGCGCGAGGGGGTGGCCACGATCATTCATCTCGATTATCTTGACCGGTCGCTCGACCCGCTGGTCGCGCCGATGCAGCGCCTGTTTGCGGACAGCAACCTGATCCGGCCACTGGACGATCTGCTGCACCTGCGCTTCTCACCGCCCGATCCAGGCTGGCTGTCACGGATGTTCTGCCCCCCGGATCTGGGGGCGGATGTGCTGCGCGTCATCAGCATGCTCAACGCGCCTGCGCGCCCTGCGGCCGCACATGACAAGAAGTCTCGGACAGCAACGCAACCTTAACCTGATTTACGGTTTTAATACTATCGCATTGGTGATAGGACCGGCGCAGTTAATGATTGTTCCGGGTAAGACATGTTCGACAACAAACGCATCCTCGTGACCGGCGGCACCGGGTCCTTCGGCAATCGTTTCATCTCGACCCTGCTTGCCGACTATTCCCCCTCCGCCGTCATCGTCTACAGCCGCGACGAACTCAAGCAATACGAGATGCAGCAAAGATTCCCCGACGAATCCCGCCTGCGCTATTTCATCGGCGATGTACGCGACGGGCGGCGCATGACCGAAGCGATGGAGAAGGTCGATTTCGTCGTTCATGCAGCCGCGCTCAAACAGGTGCCCGCAGCCGAATACAACCCGATCGAGTGCATCCGCACCAACATCACCGGCGCCGAGAACGTCATCCGCGCGGCCATCGACCAAGGTGTCGAGAAAGTTGTCGCCCTGTCCACCGACAAGGCCGCTAAACCGATCAACCTCTACGGCGCAACGAAACTGGTCTCGGACAAGCTGTTCGTATCGGCCAACAACACGGTCGGAGAAAATCGCACCCGCTTTGCCGTGGTGCGATATGGCAACGTGGTGGGGTCACGCGGTTCGGTCATCCCCTTCTTTCACCGCATGATCGAGGGAGGCGCCAATTTCCTGCCGATCACCGATGACCGCATGACCCGATTCTGGATCACGCTCGATCAGGGCGTTGATTTCGTGGTCAAGGCGTTCGAGCGCATGTGGGGCGGCGAAATTTTCGTGCCCCGCATCCCCAGCACGCGGATCACCGATCTGGCACAGGCAATGGCCCCCGATCTCGAACACCGTGTCGTCGGCATCCGCCCCGGCGAAAAACTGCACGAGGTCATGTGCCCCGAAGAGGACGCGCACCAGACCGTCCAGTTCCAGGATTTCTTCTCGATCACCCCGACCATCAAGTTCAACGACGCCGGGGTCGATTTCGCCACCACCCGCCTGGGCGAAACCGGCGCGCCGGTCGGGCCTGAATTCGAATACAATTCCGGCAACAATCCGGTGTTCCTGAATCACCGGGAAATCGTCGCTCTGCTGAACGAAACAGGGTTCGGGCGGTGATACCCTATGGGCGTCAGTCGATCAGCGACAAGGATGTCGCCGCGGTCGTCGATGTCCTGCATTCTGATTTCCTGACCCAGGGGCCGGCGGTGCCGCGCTTTGAACAAGCCTTGCGCGCCACCTGCAAGGTACCCAATGCCATTGCCGTCAACAGCGCCACCTCGGCGCTGCATATCGCCTGTCTTGGGCTGGGGCTCGGCCCCGGCAAGCGCCTCTGGACCTCGCCCAACAGCTTCGTTGCCTCGGCCAATGCAGGCCGGCTTTGCGGCGCGGATGTGGATTTCGTGGATATCGACCCGGCGACCCTCAATCTCTGTGCGACGCGCCTCAGCGACATGCTCGAACAAGCGCGCCGCGACGGGACGCTGCCCCATATCGTGATGCCGGTGCATTTCGGCGGGCAATCTTGCGACATGCGCGCGATCCATGCGCTGTCCGATGAATACGGCTTTCACGTGATCGAAGACGCCTCTCACGCGATTGGCGCCAGTTATGAGGGCGCCCCGGTCGGCGATTGCAGATTCTCGGATGCCTGCGTATTTTCCTTTCACCCGGTCAAGATCATCACCACCGCCGAAGGCGGCATCGTCACCACGCGCGACGATGCGTTGGCGGCCCGCCTTCAGATGCTGCGAAGTCATGGTGTCACCCGCGATCCCGGAAGCATGACCAGTGACGGCCACGGACCCTGGTATTACCAGCAGCTTGATCTGGGCCTGAATTACCGCATGACAGACCTGCAAGCCGCGCTCGGCGCCAGCCAGATCGAGCGTCTGGACCGTTTCGTCAAACAGCGCCATCACCGCGCCAGGCGCTATGACGAGGCGCTTGAAGAGCTGCCCCTGCGCCTACAGCAGCGTGAAACCGCGAACCGCTCGGCGCTGCATCTCTATCCCGTGCAGCTTGACCCGGCGCTGCCTGAACGCGCCTCGCTGCGCCTGCGCCTCTTTGACATGCTGCGCAAGGACGGAATCGGCGTGAACGTCCACTACATCCCGATCCACACGCAGCCCTATTACCGCGGGCTCGGCTTTAGCGACGGGCACTGCCCCGAGGCCGAGTCCTATTACGAGGGCGCGCTGTCGCTTCCGCTGCATCCGCAACTCACCAGGCAGGAACAATCCCGCGTCATCGAAAGCCTGCGCAACGGCCTCGGGACACTCGGGTTGTCCTAGGGCAGGCGCATCCGGCCAACAAAGACATAGGTGCATCATGGCAATCGCCGTCATTCCGGCAAGGGCAGGGTCAAAGCGCGTTCCACAGAAGAACATCGCGGATATCTGCGGTCGTCCGATGATCGCATGGACGATTTCCAACGCGCTGACTTCGAACGCCTTCGACGAGGTCGTGGTCAGCACCGATTGCCCCAGCATTGCCGGTATCGCAAAAGCCGCCGGCGCCGATGTACCGGGCCTGCGTCCGCCGGATCTGTCGGATGATCATACGCCGCTCGATGTGGTGATGCGCAATTTCGCCCAGACCACCGATCAGCGTCATGACTGGATCTGCATGATCTACGCGACCGCGCTCCTGCTTGAGCCCGCGACCCTCGCGCGGGCCGCCGATCTGGCCGGGCAGGCCGCGCAAGGCGAAGATTTCGTGATGTCGCTCCTTCCCTTTCCGCATCCTCCGCAACGCGCCGTCGCGCTCGAAGGCGGCATCGTCCGCATGATCGCCCCCGAACATGCCCGCACCCGCACGCAGGATCTGCCGCCACGCCTGCATGACGCGGCGCAATTCGTGTTCGGGCGCCGTCAGGCGTGGCTTGACGGCAAGACCGTCTGGAACAGCCGCACGCGCGGTATCGCTCTGTCCCCGGCCGAGGCCATCGACATCGACCTGCCCGCCGATATCGACATCGCGCGGGCGCTGATGGCCGGCCGCATCGCCTCACAGGAGTCCCCGTCATGAGACTCGATCAGAATCTCGAACAGTTCACACTGCGGATCGCGGTCGATAGCGACAAGGAGGATATCAGGCGCTGGCGCAACCAGCCGCATGTGCGCGCCTCGATGATTAACCAGGACGAGATACCGCCCGAGACGCATATGATCTGGTGGGACAAGACGAAATCCGATCCGGCCAGACGTGTCTTTCTGCTCTGTTTCGGCGCCACGCCGGTCGCCGTTCTCAATTTCTTCGACATAACCAGCGATGGCTCGGCATGGTGGGGTTTCTACCTTACCGACCAGACCGCACCCGATCACGATGAACTGACCATCTGGTTGACGGTGGAAAGCATCGCGCTGCGCTACGCGTTCGAACGTCTCAACCTGCGCTGGCTGCTATGCGAAACGCGCGCAACCAATACGCCCGTGCTGATGCTGCATGACAGGTTCGGCTTCGAGACCCTGCCATCCGATGATTTCGCCAACGCTGTTGAACACGATCTTGTGGTCAAACGTCTCAACCGCGATACCTATGACAGCTGCAAGGACCATCTGATTGCGCCGCAGATCACCGCCATCAACCTGCCCGATGATCCCCATCCGCCTCAACTTCCCCGGCTCGCGTTCATCGGGGCAGCCAACTGGGACGAGGTCGCCGCCAATCTGTCGGGCAGCATCGAGGCTCATTGCCCTCTGCGCCTGAAGACGCATGTGCCCCCGTTCGGGCAGGGGGTCCTGGAGCTGCTCACACCCGGCTCTGATATGGCGGAAAACCCGCCCGACTACCTTGTGTTCTGCGACCGGGCCGAGGACTTCCTGCCGCCCCTGACACCCGCCACAGAAACCGCGATCTCAGAGATGGAAAGCCGCTTTGACGTCTACTTGGATGATATCCGCCGCTTGCGCGAAATGTATGGCGGGCATTTCCTGGTCCATGACCTGCATCTGGTGCGTCCGCATGTGCAAAGCCTGAATGACATGACCGCCCGGCAAGGCCCGCTGAACGCCGCCATCGACCGGATGAACCGCGAACTGGCGCAAACCTGCACCGAACTGGCCGATTGCACGCTTCTGCCGGTGTCACGAATCATTGAACAGATCGGCCATGACGCCGCGGATTCGGGCAAGTACTGGCTAATGGGCCGTTTTCCCTATGGCCCGCGCTTCACCCCGGCCTATCACCGCCTGCTGACCGGCGCGCTGATGGCGCTGCACGGGCTGACGGCGCGGGCTTTGGTACTCGATCTCGACAATACGCTCTGGGGCGGCGTGATCGGCGATGACGGCACCTTCGGCATCCAGCTTGGCAGCGATTACCCCGGCAACCAGTTCACCGCCTTTCAGCATTTCGTGAAATCCCTCTCCGGGCGCGGCCTTGTCCTGACGCTTTGCAGCAAGAATACCGAAAACACCGCACTGGCCGCGTTCCGCGATCATCCCGACATGGTCCTGTGCGAAAGTGACCTTCTGACCCACCGGATCAACTGGTCTGCGAAATCCGCCAACATCGCCGAGATCGCCGCCGAGATCGACCTTGGCCCCGGATCGCTCATGTTCATCGACGACAACCCGATGGAACGCGAGGAAGTGCGCCAGAACCTGCCCGGTGTGATTGTCCCCGAAATGCCCGCCGACGTGGCGCAATGGCCCGGCTTCCTTGCCAGCCACCCCGCACTTTGCGCACTGCAACTGCTGGATCAGGACAGGGATCGCGCCACGAAATACAGGATTCGCCAGCAGATCCTGCAAGTCGAGCAAAGCGCACCCGACAAACAGAGCTTTCTGCGCAAACTCGGCATGAAGATCGAGATCGCCACCATGCGCGACGCCACCCGCGCGCGGGCGCTGCAGCTGTTTGCCAAGACCAATCAGTTCAACACCACGACGATCCGGTATTCAGAACAGAAATTAGATACTATTCGGGCCGAAAACGGTGATATCCTGACTGTTCGGATCAAAGACAAATTCGGCTCGGACGAGGTGATCGCGGCGCTGGTCGTGACCTATGGGGCCACGGTCCCCGATGCGGCCCGCATCGAGAATTTCGTCATGTCTTGTCGGGTCCTCGGACGCGGCGTCGAGACGGCGATCCTGGCCGAGATATGCCGTCGCGCCTTGGCGCGCGGCTGCGCCACGCTGCTTGGCCCGATTGTCGAAACCGAGCGCAACCAACCTTGCCGCGATGTCTATGCCCGCCACGATTTTGCCGCGCAGCCGGACGGAGTCTTCGCGTGCGCGCTCGACAAGCCTGTGGCGTTTCCGGATTGGTTCGAATACATCTCAAGCGTGTAGTTTACGAGGTTCACGATGTTTGCAGAGATCGGCGCGCTCTGGGTCGACCATGTCGCCGTCACCACCGACCGTTTCGAAGACACCTCCCGGCATTACCTCGCCATGCCCAATGCGCGCGTGCTGCGAGGCCCCGGCTGGAACGCCGCCCAGAAGGTGCATTTCCTCTTCGTCGGATTCGGGGGCGACCTCTGCATCGAGATCCTCGGCCTGCCTGAAGACGGCGACTCACCCATAGCGGCCCATGCCGCCTCAGGTGGCGGTGCCTATCACCTTTGTCATGCCGTCGCCGATCTCGATGCCGCGCTGGCCATTGCCGGGCGATCTGGTTGTCGCGTCGTTGCGGCAGCGAAACACGACGATGCCTATGACGGGCGGCGCGTCGCCTTCCTGATGCACCCGGCACATGGCCTCTTCGAACTGGTCGAGGCGTATGGATCCCTTTGGCCGCAATCCCAGATTGCACCCGCGCCCGCGCCGGCGGCCGCCAGTTCCGATACCGATATGGCCCGGACGCTGCAGGAGGCTTTCGCCAGCATCTTTCCCGGCGCTTTGCCCAATGATCCGGCGCAATGGCGCGCGACAGAGATGAAACACTGGGATTCTCTTCAGCACATGCGCCTCATCATGGAGATCGAACGCCGCTTCGATGTGACGCTGCCCTCGCAGATGCTGGGCGAACTCAAAAGCTACGATGCCTTTCTGTCCGCGCTCGGGGGCCTTCCGGATGGCTGACATGGCAACCGCACCGGTCATTGCGATCCGCGCCGACGGCACCCCCATGATCGGGTCGGGGCATATCCGCCGCGTCGGAATCCTTGCCGGTCATCTGCGCGAATGCGGCCTGTTTCCCGTACTTTTGTGCAACCCCGAAGCGCCCGATCTCTTTCCCGACGCGCTCCAGTCTTTTACCGCGGTGCACTGTATCAGTGATGAAGCCGCTGCGCGCACGCTGCTTGCAGACCGCTATCCGCAAGGCATTGCCGGGGTGTTCTTCGATCACTACGGGCTCGATGCCACCGACCACCGCCGCTATCGCAGCATCGCGACCCATCTGTCGGGGATCGACGATCTGGCCAATCGTCCTCTCGATTGGGATATCCTGTTTGACATCAATCTCGGCCGCAGCCCCGCCGATTACGCCAGCCTCCTGCCGCCGCAAACCGCGATCCATACGGGCCGCGACTACCAGATCGTCAGGCCGGAGTTTCTGGAGCGCCGTGATGCCTGCCTGAAAGAGCGCGCAGCGCGCGGCCCAAGGTTGGAACGGGTGCTGATCGCAACGGGCGGCACCGATCCGCATGCCATCACACATACGCTTCTGAACATCACTGCGGCGGCGCTCCCCGACGTTGAAATCGACGTTGTATCAGGTTCTGCTTCGCCTCAACTTGCCCTTCTGCGCGCGGCTGTCGCGCGGCTTGGGCCACGTGTCGCCCTGCATGTGGACACGCCCGACGTAGCAAATCTGATGTGCCGCGCCGACCTCGCTATCGGCGCGGGCGGCACCATGACCTGGGAGCGCAACATGCTGGGCTTGCCCTCGATCATCCTGATCATCGCCGATAATCAGGAAATGGTCGGGCGCGTCATGGCGCGCGAACGCGCCGCGCTCGTCATCGACCTGCGCGCTATCCACAACCCCCGGACCCTGGCCGATCATCTGACGCTGTTCAGGAATGCACCCGAGGATCTCGCCTTTCTGTCGCATCGCGCCGCCATGCTGAGCGGCGCCGACGGGGCGCGCAATATGGCCCGCATCCTGTGCAACGCGCTGGCCGCCAATCCGTAAGACATGAGGAGCGACACCATGGATACGATCACCATCGCCAACCGTCCCATCGGCCCCGGTCATCCCAGTTTCATCATCGCCGAACTGTCGGCGAACCATAACCACGACCTCGAGCGCGCCAAACGTATCGTCGATGCCGCCGCAGATGCCGGCGCCAACGCGATCAAGCTACAGACCTATACCGCCGACACGTTGACATTCGACTCTGATTCACCCGAATTCCGTGTTGACGGCACCATATGGGAGGGCAAGACGCTCTATCAGCTCTATCAGGAGGCCAGCCTGCCCTGGGCCTGGCACCAGCCGCTGATGAGCCATGCGCGCGACCTTGGGCTCGTGGCCTTCTCCACGCCCTTCGATGCATCGGCCGTCGACCTTCTGGAAAGCCTCGACGTGCCCGCCTACAAGATCGCATCCAGCGAACTGGTCGATATCCCTCTCATCCGCCGTGTCGCGGGACTGGGCAAGCCGATGATCATCTCGACCGGAATGGGCACCCTTTCCGAGATCGACGAGGCCGTGCACACCGCCCGCGTGGCGGGTTGCGATCAGATTATCCTGCTCAAATGCACCGCCGCCTATCCCGCGCCCATCGACGAGGCCAATCTGGCCACCCTGCCGCATATGGCGCAGCTTTTCGGAACAGTCGTCGGGCTCTCGGATCACACGCCTGGCAGCACCGCGCCGGTCGCGGCGACGGTGCTGGGGGGCCGCGTAATCGAAAAACACCTGACATTGTCGCGCGCCGATGGTGGCCCGGATTCAGCTTTTTCAATGGAGCCGCAGGAATTCGCCGACATGGTCGCCGATGTTCGTGCCGCCGAACAGGCCATCGGGCAGATCCGCTATGAACCCACCGCCAAGGAAACGCGCTCGCGCGATTTCCGCCGCTCGCTATTCGCCATCCGCGACATCCCCGCCGGTGAGGCCTTCACCCCGGATAACCTCCGCTCCATCCGCCCCGCGACCGGACTGCACACTCGCCACTACGATGCGCTCCTGCAAAGCCGGGCCAACACCCACATCAAGGCCGGAACCCCGCTCTCGTGGGAGCTGGTGGCGCGCTAGCCTGCGTTGGCCGGCGCCTTGCGCGCATATATGATCAGGTTTCGCCCGAAGCCCGCCTGCGACAGGCTTCGGTAGAGCCGCCGCCGTACCGCACCGGGCAGCGACACCTCGAACGCCTTTCGCCGCTCGTGGCATTTGCGACCAAGCTCAGGGTCGCTCAGATAGTTTTCACCCATCAAGAGAAACCAGTCGATCGGAAAGTCGCAGGTTGCGATCTCGGTCGTGAATCCCTGCGCGTTCAGTAGGGCGGTCAGGCTTTCTCGGTCAAAATAGTTGATATGATCGGGCGTTCGGATCCACCAGCGATCGCAACCAGTCGTCTCGACCACCGCGCGTTGCACATCGGAAAAATCGTTCGGCACCCTTATGCACAGGATTCCCCCCTCGGTCAGCATCGCGTGACATTGCGCCAGCGCGTCGCCGGGATCGCGCAGGTGCTCCAGCACATTGAGAAGCGTCACCGCATCGCAGACAGGCCGCGCTTTCTCCGGGACCGAATTCAACCAGCCCACCAGGTCGTTTTGCTGAACCGCGCGCCCCTGGCTTTGCGCATAGAGACTGGCTTCGCAGGAAGGCTCTATGCCACTGGCATCAAACCCGCGATCAGCCAGGGCCGCCACAAGTTCGCCGATGCCGGCGCCGACATCCACGATCTGCCCGCCTGGCGCAAGATCGGCAAGATATGCGCTTATATCCTCAAACTCGCTGGCATCGCGCCACTGTTTCTCCTGCTCGGCCAGCGCGTCGGATCGCGCGGTCCGCGCGTCCGCGGCCTGCGCGCTCTCCCGTTCCTGTAGAGGAGCGCGGCGCAACGGATCGTTATAGGCGGTCTCGTAATAGCGTGACAGGGTCTGCGCATCCGGTATGGGCGATAGCCGGAAATACCCATGTTCCGGGTGCCTTTCGACCTTCGCCTCGGCGTCATGCACGGCGTTCATTTGGCGTCTCCTTGCTCATCGGACGGAGCCTGCTCTTCTGAGATTCCTGCAAATCCTGTCGCGCCACCTCGACGACACGTCTTTGCATTTCCGCATCCGTTCCGGTGAAGCCGGCCTCACCGTCGAGGCGGACAATGCGCATGTTTGGACTCAGGCGGTCAATATCGCCCTCACTTTGGCCCAATCGGAAATGCACAAGGTTGCAATACGAACCCAACAACCAGACAGGCGTGCCCACCGCGGCCGCCATTTCAGCATTGAATGTTCCCGCGCCGATCACGAGGTCAAGACTGGCCGTCACCGCCGCGACGGTCTCCAGATCATCCTGAAGATCGACATCCTCAAGGATGTCGATCCCGTGGCGATAACAGAAATCCCTTTCCTGATCGCTATGCTCGGCATGAAGTGACACGAACTGCACCCCCTTCATCCGCAGAAGCGGACGCATCGTCTCAGGATTGATATAGTGCTTGGCGCGACGCGGCGTGACCATTGAACTGCGCCACACCAGCCCGACCTTGAGGTCACGCCCCAAGGTCGAAGCGAAATGCGCGCGCCAGTGTTTCACAAGGCCGGGCTCAGGCACCATATGCGCCACATCCGGCGGCCCCTCTGGCAATGGCTGCCCGCCCGGCTGTCCGGCCCATGCCCCCATTACCATGTCCGCCGTCAGCCGGATATCCGAGAACTCCGCCAGCCGCGCATAGAGATGATCGTCTATCAACCGTGCCAACGCAAAGAACGGCACCGACCGGCTGGTGCTGTCCTCGCTGCCCGGACGCTCCATCAGGCGGCGGCTGAAGGGATGAAACCGGATCTGCGGGAAGCTGCGCTGCAACAGGGTCTCCAGCCGCGGATCGCAGGTGATCTCGACCCGGTCGTAATGTTCCAACAAGCTGTTGTAATACTGCGACCAGCGCACTTCGTCCCCGACTCCATCCTCGGAAATCACCAGAACAGACCCGCCCCCTGACTGATTGAATCGCGGATCCCGAAATGCGGTGTAGGTCGCGGGAAATCGTTGTTCCAGAAAGCGGCACACCGGTCGTTCCTGCCGCACCATCTGCCCGCCAAGATAATCGCCCTGCATGAAGCAGAGCTGACTGCGCTCTATATCCAGGAAGCCTCGACGACCATCACCCGCATGCGAGCGGAACCTGCTATGCGAGTTGTCGCGCCGCTCAAGGCAGGCGGCCAGCCTGGCAACCCCGTCCGGGTGGCGCGGCAAGGTGTTCAGCAAGATTCCATAGACCTGCAAATGCCCCGGATTGAGGTCGGCGCAATGCAGCAGATCGGCCTCTGCCAACTCGTAGTCATCCAGATAGAACGCTGCCATTCCACGCACGTAATAAGCCTGCGGCATACCCTTGAAAAACTGGATATAGGACTCAGCCACATCGCGTGCCCGCTCAAAGCGATCAAGCGAAAGGAACCCTTCGGACAGACGCAAGAGGTCCGGCGGCGCCGCCTTGAGAGCGGCCTTCTCCAAGGTATCCTCGAACGCGATGCAAAACCGGGCCGCATCCGGCGAAACATAGGCGATCTCGCGGATGAATTTCAGTAGCGCGGGATCGCGCATCGCAAGGCTCTGCACCTTCTTCAGGACAGGCCAGATGCGGTCGGTCGCTCCCTCTTGCCACAGCAGCCGCAGGTAAACCAGAAGATGCGCCGCCTGGGGCTTAGGCCGCGAACAGACCAGCGACGACAGCAGAAGCGCATCGGAATTGCGGTTGATCTCGCCCGCGCAGGACGCCATTGCCATCAGATAGGATGGATTCTCGGCATACGCCTCAAGGCCGCCGGTCAGCCTGCGATAGGCGCGCTCCGGATAGCCCAGTTGCCGCTCACCCTCGGCCAGCTTCAGATGCACGCCAAGCGACAGTTCGCCTCTGGCATCCGCATAGGCCTGCAGCATATCGAAAGCCTCTTCCAGCTGACCGAGGGCGCGCATGTATTCGAACCGTTCCTGCACATAGATTCGCAGCCCGCTGGGGGTCAGGATATCGCGGTTGACCCGGTCCTGCGTCTCGATCGCACCCGCCGCATCGCCGCATCTGAACTGCGCCGTCGCATAGTTCTGAAAGGTGGCGTTCTTGGGGACCCGCTCGGACAGGATCCGATGGCAGATCCTGGCCTCATGGGGCCTCAACAGCCGCTGATACGCCACGCTCAAAGCTTGCAACGTCTCGTCGGACAGATCATCGAACGACGAGACCTGGCTTTCAACTGCCATCACGGCCCGTTCGGGAGCCGACGGGTCGATTTCTATATCAATCATTTTGGCCTCGGCACGTTTCGCAAGTCCACGGGCACCCGATTTGACAACGCTATCCGGATTCACATTGGTGGTAATTGCTTTGGTGGATTTGCGCGGCTTGACTGGTGGCTTGCGGCCGCCGACAACCCGCTTCTTGAGTCTATAGAGCGGTTTCTTGACAGCCACTCGGAAGATATCAATTAGAGGCTGAATTTGACCACCCTCACACTCTTTAAACTTGCATGAACCGCTTAGCGTTTCTTGATCGGGGTTGCAATTGCTTAGCTTGCCACGTGACGGTGCCGGGGTTTTGCGGTCAAACACCATCCTGCGGATAGAACAGCGCGAAATCACGTGCATAGCGCCGCCGGATCCGCGCCAGCACGTCATCGGGCAGCGACTCGGCCACGTCCGGCATCGTCATGCCGCGCACGTTCTTGCGCCGCATCCGGCCCGGCGCAATGCCGGTGCGGGTCTCGATCTCCTGGTTGATCCGGGCCCAGTCCGCCTGAATGGATTCAAGGCGACCGACGAAATCCGCCACTGGCTTGCCGCGAAATTCCAGGATCGCGGCCTGTGAGCAGACGTGAATGTCGGCCCGATCGTCCGGCGTATCGCCCACCGCGCGCACGAAATCGGCAAAGCTCATGCCGGTGCGCACGCCCATCCGCTCGAAGGCCGGGCTCAGGGCAGTGTTCTCGATCACCTTGTTGTTCCAGCACGAATAGAGCCGCGCCACCGGATGGCGCACAAAGGTGAACGTCCAGCAGCGCGTGGCATATCCGCCGCTCACGAAACGCCCCGGCGTCAAGCGCAGCGCCTCGCCTTGGGCCACGTGGTTCCAGAACCGGTCCTGGGACACGGGCGCATCCGCCTTGCTGCGCAGCTCGAACGCCAGCGCCAGCGCCGCCTTGACCGATGAATTGGCGGCCTTCGGAACCCGGACATAAGCGATCCCATGACGCGGCAACAGGATCACATGGCGCGGATTGTGACCACTGGCGGGCCTGCGCCACCAGCGCCTTGTCAACCCGCCGATCATCCCGCTCGACCCAGCGCAAAACGCAACGCTGCGCCTTGGCTGCAGAAATCGCGCCGATGTTTAAGCGCATAAAGCGGATGCACCAGCGGCGCCAATGGCCCGAAGACCCGCCTCTGCACCGCCAGCCGCGCTTGCAGTATCGCGGTGTCTTGCCAGATCTCGCCACTGCTTTGCGCCGCATGCACGCCTACCACCACTGGCAGCGCCTCACCGCTGAGACCGGCGCGCAGCAGATCGGCAATGAAAACATATTCCTCGCCCAGCGCATGGCGCCCGCCCTTGCCGAAATCGGTGTCAAAGCAAATGCCCCGTGCCGTCACCGCACTGCGCCTTATCATCAGCTCGGGCGCACAGATGCGCCCGCTGTTTCGCAATGACAACCGATGTCGCCCTGCCCGCTTGCCACTTGCCGGCAGGCGTCCGTCGCGCCATCCGGCCACGAAATCCAGATCGGGACGCGCCGCCAGATGGTCGGCCAGCCGCGTCAGTCCGCCGATATCCAGCCGCATGTCGTCATCCGCAAAGACCAGGAATGCGCCCCTGGCGTGCATCAATGCCGCATTGCGGCTATGAGACAGCCCGACCGTGTTCAGCCACAGGGTCTCGACGTCTTCGCGCGCTTCAAAGGGATCACCACTGGCCTGCTCGGGTTTCTGCACCACGACCAGGTATCCCGACCGCGGCGTTGGCGCTGGAAGTTCAATGCCATGGACCCTTGCCCCCACCGTCGACACGGCGATGCACATCAGATGATCTTCAGACGGTATCCGGCCCGACACGCGCTACGCTCCACACAACCCGAAAGTGCAATCAACTCAACGCGCACACCTTTGTCAGGCTGCGCCGGAATCGTCAATCTCCGGGGGGTCTAAAAGCGGGCATCAGTCGCTGCCGATAAACGTGTAGGAATATTTCCGAAACGATCCGAAGCGGTTCTCGATCCGAATCTCTCCGGCGCCCACCGCGAGCGAACTGCGGCCCGATGTGCCGGTCGTGCCCGTCAGGGTCGTCGTTCCCAGATTGGCCATCGAGGGCGCAAGGGCCAGGCTCTGCAACATTGGGGTCAAACCGATATCATAGACGAAAATGCCCGAATGCGGGGCTTGCGAGTAGACCGAATCCACGATGGTGACGAACAGGAATCCGCATGAACCCGGCGGCGTGATCGCGGTCACGGAATCATTGGCGATCTCGACGATCCCCGATTGCAGGCAGGGCATCCGGGCAATGCCCCTCGCGGGCTCGACGCTTATCGCGGTGGTCCAATTGCTGCCATCCGGCGACACCTTGATCGAGAAATCGTCCTGCCCGGCCAGCCCAAGCTCGGCGCGCCCCTCGAAATCGTTCTGGAACAGCAGGCTTGCGGTATCCGCCTCACCGGCCTTGTTGATCTTGACCTGATGCCCGGCGCCCTCATGGCTGAACAGGCTCGCCTCGGATCGCACGCTGAACCGCGTGGTGTCATCGGCCGCGGCATTCACACCCGCGCGCTCAAGGTTTTCCAGCACCCTCGGCCCCGGCAACGGCAGCCACCCTGAGCCGTCGAAATGCAGAATCTGCCCCGCCGCGCGGTCATGCGCCAGCCACCCCGGCGCCGCCTCGTGAAAAATCCATTCCGCGCCGAAGAAACTGGCAACCGCGCCTTCATGACCCGCCCAGGCGCCGCTCGCCCCATCCGCGATAATATAGCGATCCCCCTCAGCCGGGCTGTCAGGCGGAACGCTCAGATCGGCGGCCAGCACCGAAAGCTGGGCGAGCGTATCCAGAATGCGCAGCGCCTCGTTATGGGTCACGTGCTTTTGCGCCTGCGAGGGCAGGATATAGGGCATTGAAAGGTTGGGTGACGTATCGGACATGGTTTCCCCACTTCAGAAATGACGTCACGCAACGTCACGCCCTGGCCCTAAGAAACCCTGAGCGAAGGGACCGCATGGTTAACCACCCGTTCACAACTCAGAGAAACGCGAAATTATCCACGAGGTCGCCCATGCCCAGATAGAGCGTGATCTCGATACTGTCGCCATTTCCGAAATCCAGCATCACCTGACCGTCCTCGACCGTGCCATAGCGCTCAAGGATCGTATGCGGGTCGGTCTCGCCGTCGACGAGATCCGGGTCCAGCAGCAACAGATCATGCGCCGCCTCGAAATCACCAATCTTGTCTTGGCCATGTCCGTGGCGAAAGATGAACTGATCCTCCAGGCTGCCGCCAAAGATTGTGTCATTGCCCGCGCCACCCTCGATCACGTCCAGCCCCTGCGCACCATAGATCAGATCGTCGCCGTCACCCCCCAGCAGCGTATCGTTCCCCGTCGCCCCATAAAGCTCGTCATTACCCGCACCACCCGTCAGGAAATCCGACCCCTGGTTACCATAAAGCGAATCCGCCCCTTCGCCGCCATCAAGCCAGTCAAAACCCAACCCCCCCGAAAGGTAATCGTCACCCGCCTCCCCATAAAGCTCATCCTCCCCCTCGCTTCCAAAAAGGCGGTCATGACCGTCCCCGCCATAAAGCGTGTCATAGCCGCTGCGCCCGATCAGGTAATCGTCGCCTGCCCCGCCAAAGGCCAGATCCGCCCCCTCGCCGGTGCTGATCCAGTCATTTCCGTCACCGCCATGGATCTCATCGACCCCGGTATTTCCGAACAGAACATCGTCCCCCTCCTCGCCATAAAGCGTATCGGACCCGGTCCCGCCGCGCAGGGTGTCATTGCCCGGCCCGCCATAAAGCAGATCGTAAGAACTCTCACCCAACAGACTGTCGTCACCATCACCTCCGAACAGCGTGTCCATTCCGGTGCCGCCGCGCAGCGTGTCGTTCCCGGTGCCCCCCTGCAACAGGTCATGCCCGCCCTCGCCATAAATCAGGTCATTGCCATTCATGGCGCGTATGGTGTCGTGGCCCTCGCCCGCGGTCAGGTGATCATGCCAGTCGGTGGGCTCCAACAGGTCCTCGGGCCGCCAGATCGGCACGATTCCCAAGATGTCGGTCTCCAGGAAGTCGCGGTAGCCCAGCGGCCGGGCCGATGAAGTGCGCAGCGTCAGAACCTCGTCGCCATAGGTGATACGCGCCCCGTCCGCCAGTGTCTCGATCCCGATCTGAAGCGTCGTGTAAAGACCCTCCCAGGCCGATAAATCGACCCTGTCCTTGCCCAATTCGAAATTTCTGATCTCATCGGCGGCGCCATCCTGAACCAACACGAACACATCCCTGCCCGTGCCGCCCGTGATCGTGTCGCTGCCGCCGCCATCCCAGATCACGCCGCCGCCCGACCCCGCCGTCAGCATCTCGGCAGTGTTGCTGCCCGTCACCGCCTGCCAGCCCGGCGCAACGGGCACACTCAGATGCGTCAGCCCCGCTTCGCGCTCCGAGGTGGCTAGGACATGCAGCGCGCCGCCCGACACCGTCAGCGCCAGCGCGTTCACATTGTTCAGGCCCAGCGTGGCGCTGTCGGCGATCATGTCCAGATGGATCAGCCTTCCATTGGGCAACAGTTGAAACAGGCTCAGCCCGTCATCCGCACCCCCCGCCACCACATAGGCTTGCCCGTCATGCACGATCGCCTTCATTGCGCTCAGACCACCAAATCGCGTCATGCGCCCGTCAATCGCGCTGTCCAATACGCCAAGCCCGCCGTCGGCGCCCACATTCAGCACCGTGATCGCCCCTGCATCGAAGGATCCCGCCAACAACAGGTCGCGCCCGCCTAATCTCAGGGTCTCCAGATGGCTGGGGCGAAAGAACGTGCCGCCCTCCTCGATACCCAGCGATGCGCGCAGCGCCAGACCACCCGCCGACGTGACCTGAAACGCGCTGATCCCGATCTCGCCATAAGAGGCGGTGAACACCATCGAACGCCCCGACCCGGTGACCAGACCGGCCAGCGCCACCGGCGCCTGCATATAACTGTGATCGTCATCCGCGCGATAGGTGACCTCACTCAGCCCGCCCTGGGCGGTTTCGCGCAGCACCGAAATTCCGGCGCCGCCGGGCGCGGCCGCCACCAGGTAATCCTGCCCTCCGGCCGGCGCATGAACCAGCGAAAGCAGATCGCCATAATGGCCGGTTTGCGCGGAATAGAGACTGATTTTACCGCCCTGCGTCAGCAGCGCCTCCAGACCCGATTCCAGCAGTTGATACTGCCGCCCGCCGATCACAACCGTCACATAGGCACCGCTGCGCGATACCAGTTCGTCAAAGACCAGCGCGCCCGAGGCGTCCAGCCGATAGATGCTTTCATCCAGCCCGGCCCCCGCGAGCACCGATACGCTGAACGCCGGCCCCGAAAGCGGCGTCAGCGCAATCCGCGGCACGACGGCACTATGTGTGCCGGTATCGCCCAGGCTGTGATTCTCTGTTGCAAACTCCATGTCACGTCCCTCACCACCGGTGAAAGAAATGCCCGCTTCGGGTGCCCGCAGACTGATGCGCCAATGGCGAAACCATGGCGTTCGCACGCGATTTTCATCAATTCAGTAGGATCGGCGCAGCGCGTTCAGGCGGGCTTGTCCATGTTCTTCAGATGCTGGGCAATCGCCTCTTCCACATCGTCGAAGAAAAGCAGCGCGCCATTTTCAAGGATCGCACCGGCATTGCACAGGTTGCGCACCTCGCCCAGCGAATGTGTCACCACGATCGCGCTGCGGGTTTGCAGCCGCTCCTTGAACATCTCCGCGCTCTTGGCACGAAAGGCACGGTCACCCACCGATGTCACCTCGTCCACAAGATACGTGTCGAAATGAATGCCCATCGAAATGCCAAAGGCCAGCCGTGAACGCATCCCCGAAGAATAACTGCGCACAGGCATGTTGAAATGTCCGCCAAGCCCCGAGAAATCCGCGACGAAATCCAGAAGCTCTCCGGTATCGACACCATAGATGCGCGCGATGAACCGGCAATTCTGCGCACCGGTCAGATCGCGGTGAAAGGTGCCTGCGAAACCCACCGGAAAGGATACCGTGCCCGCGGTCATGATCTCCCCTGAATCATAGCGCATACTGCCCGAAATCATCTGCAACAGGGTCGATTTTCCCGCGCCGTTGCGCCCCATCAGCGCCACGGCCCGTCCGGTCGGAAACACCGCGTTGATCCGGCGCGCGACATATTTGCGCCCGCGCGGGGTCTGGAAGCTTTTGGTCAGGTTGCGCAGCTCGATCATGGCGCGTCAGCGGCGGTCACGCAGCGAATAATAGATCAGCACGAGGATGCTCCAGCCGATCGACAGGAACAGCACCGTCAGACCCAGAAGCAGCCAGCGGCGCGGGTATTCCGCGCTTTCGGGCAGGGTCGGGCGCTCGAACGCGGCCAGGTAGCGTGTCTGCCGGCGGGCCTCGGCCTGCGCGGTGTCGAAATTCGACAACGCGGTGGTGTATTTCTTCTCGGCGAATTCGCGATCCACCGTCAGGCGCTCGAACTCGGTCACGATCGACGCGTAATCGTCTCCTTGCGCATCGGCCCCACCGCCCAGCTTGCTGCGCTCGTCGGCGATCCGGTTGCGGATCGCGGCGATGCGCAAACTCGCCTGCACGGCGCGCGGGTCGTTGTCCTTGGCCTGTTCGCGCAAAAGGTCCAGCTTGATCAGCTCCTCGCCCAATTGCTGCTGCAAGGTGTTGATCAGACCCATCTGCACCCGGATATCCGCATCCGGTGTGATCACCTGGTTCTGCGAACGATAGGCGGTCAGCGCCTGTCGCGCCGCCTGCAACTGTCGCTCGGCGGCGTCCAGTTCGGTTTCAGCGAAGCGGATCGAATCCGCCCTCGCAATGGCGGTCAGGTCGTTGATCCGCTTGAGGCTCTGGTCGAATATCTCCTGCGCGATGGTCTGCGCGTCCTGCGGATCGAACGCGTTCACCCTGACCTCGATCAGCCCCGATCCCGACGTGTAGGACACCTGCACCATCCGCCGCCAGTAGTCGCGCAGCTCCTCGCGCGTCGCATTCGGCGCCAGCGCGAAAACCGGGTCGCGGTCATGGTGCCGGTCGAACATGCTGCGCACGTCATGCAGCGCATCGACCCGCAGGATCATGTCCTGCGAATGGATGAACTCGAACAGGATATCGCTGTCCGAGGAACTTCCGCTCGACAGCTGCCCAAGATTGCCCAGGAAATCCGTCGGCGTCGGCGCCTCCTCGCGCCGGATCGTGAACCCCGCATAAGAGGCATATTGGTCGGCGCTGCGCTCCCACAGGTACCAGGCCGTCACCAGCGACGGCAGCAGGATCATCACCTGCGCCGAGATCATCAGGAACAGATGCCGAGGCCGCGCACGCGCCCTCATCACGGGCGCACGCACGCGCCGCGCTTTGCCCGGCGATTTTACCTCAGGTTGTTCCCCTTGCGGCGCCTTGCCGCCACTCGGCGATTGATCCCCGGCCACTCGTATGGTCCACTCCACTGGCGATTTGCGTTACCGTTTCACAATCCAGAGATGAATTCCAGTGGCGATAACCCCGACACCCGTGACCGCAGCACAGCGACCCGCCACCGCATTTCGCATGGCGCGGGTCGTGCTGGCGCTCATCCTGCGCGAGATGTCCACAACCTACGGGCGCTCACCGGGCGGCTATGTCTGGGCCGTGCTGCAACCCGTGGCCACGATCATAATCCTTGCGCTGGCGTTCTCGCTTTGGCTGCGCGCGCCCTCGCTTGGCACAAGCTTCCTGCTTTTTTACGCCTCGGGACTGCTGCCGCTCAGGACGTTTCAGGAAATGGCCGCCAATGTCGGCGCAGCCATCAGCTTCAACCGCGCCCTGCTGGAATATCCCCGCGTCACCTTCATCGACGTGATCATCGCGCGCGCCCTGCTTGTCGTGCTGACCCAGGCCATGGTGACGTTGGTGATCCTGGCCGGCATCTTCATGTTCGAGGATATCCGCGAATCCGTCGATCTCGCCCCGATCGTCACCGCCTTCGCGCTGGCCGCCTTCCTGGGGCTCGGCTTTGGCGTGTTCAACTGCTTCGCGATGTTTGCCTTTCCCTTGTGGAAAACCCTCTGGGGCGTGATGACCCGGCCGCTGATCCTGGTTTCCGGCGTCTTCTACATCTACGAGGACCTGCCCGCCAACATACAGGATCTGCTGTGGTTCAATCCGCTTTTGCATGTCGCGGGTATCGCCCGGCAGGGCTTCTATTCGATCTACGAGCCCAGCTATGTCGAACCGGTTCTGATCCTTGGCGCTGCGGTCCTTCCGATGGTGTTCGGCTTCCTGCTGCTGTTCCGCTTCGGGCGCAGCATGCTGCACAAGTAGCCAGACAAAGCGCATCGGCCCTTTAACTGCTTTCCCGGATATGCAACAAAGAGTCGAGTTATTGGCGCCCTCTGCTTCCTGAGGTTGTGCTTTGTGGGATATGAGTGACACCGGGCAAAGGGTTGGCGCATGGAATTACTGCGTTCGCAAATCATCGACTTGGCAAAACGCCACATGGAACAGCAAGCACCGCCCGCTTTCATACCCGGTGAAACCTACATCCCCGTATCAGGCAAGATCGTCGATGCTGCGGACTGCGCGCATCTGATCGATGCTTCTCTGGACATGTTCCTGACATCGGGGCGCTATGCGGCGGAATTCGAAACGAAGCTCGCCAGAAGATTCGGGCGCAAACTTTCCAAAGTCACGGTATCCGGCTCCGCGGCGAACCTGCTTGCCTTCACCACCTTGACCAGCCCGAAGCTCGGGGACCGCCGTATCGCGCCGGGATCCGAGGTCATCACCGTCGCGGGCGGCTTCCCCACCACGGTGACGCCAATCATCCAGAACGGCTGCGTGCCCGTTTTCGTAGATCTCGACCTGGACACCCATAATGTCGACGTAGACGCACTCGAAGACGCGCTGACCGAAAAGACTCGCGCTGTGATGATCGCCCACAGCCTTGGGAACCCCTTCGATGTCGCGCGCGTCAGCGCCTTTTGTGCGCGCCACGATCTTTTCCTGATCGAGGATTGCTGTGACGCTTTCGGTGCCCGCCTGAACGGCCGCAATGTCGGAACTTTCGGCGATCTCGCCACGCTCAGCTTCTACCCCGCGCATCACATAACGATGGGCGAAGGCGGCGCCGTGCTCATGGACAGGCTGCCCCTGGCGAGGATCTGCGAATCCTTCCGTGACTGGGGGCGTGATTGCTACTGCCACCCGGGCAAGGACAATACCTGCGGCAAACGCTTTGACTGGCAATTGGGCGATCTGCCTGCCGGTTACGATCACAAATACATCTACAGCCACATCGGCTACAACATGAAGATCACCGACATGCAGGCCGCACTGGGCGTCAGTCAGCTTGACAAGCTCGACGGCTTCATCGCCGCGCGCAACCGGAATTTCGACCGCCTCACAAAGGGTCTGCGCGAAAGGGGTCTCGATGAATTCTATCACCTGCCCCGCGCCACCACCGGCGCCGAGCCATCGTGGTTCGGCTACCTTCTCACGATCCGCGACGGCAACCGGCTCAGCCGCCGCGATGTGACCCGAATCCTCGAAGACCGCCGTATCGGCACCCGGCTGCTTTTCGCGGGGAACCTGACCCGTCAGCCCGCCTTTCGGGACGTCGAATACCGGGTGCATGGCAGTCTCGACATCACCGACAAGGTGATGCGCGATGCCTTCTGGCTCGGCGTCTGGCCTGGCATCGACCAGCAACGCATCGACTACATGGTCAAGACCCTCGCAGACATCACTCGGGAGTGTCTGCAATGAAGGTTGTCCTTCTCGCTGGCGGCTTTGGAACGCGCCTGAGTGAGGAAACTGTTCTCAGGCCCAAGCCGCTGGTCGAAATCGGCGGGCGGCCGATCCTGTGGCACATCATGAAAATCTACGCAGCCCACGGCTTCGACGAATTCATCCTCTGCCTTGGTTACAAGGGCCACGAGATAAAGCAATATTTCTATCATAATCGCCTCGACGATTGCGATATCACCATCGACCTCGCCTCACGCGACATCACCTACCACGAAGACGTTGGCGACCCCTGGAAAGTCACCATGGTCGAAACCGGTCTGCATTCCATGACCGGCGGACGGCTTCAGGCCGTCAGGCCGTATCTCGATCCCGAAGCGCCATTCCTGATGAGTTATGGCGACGGGGTCGGCGATGTGGACATCCGCGCCAGCGTCGCTTTCCACCAGCAGCATGGCAAGCTGGCGACCGTCACCGCCGTCACACCGCCGGGCCGCTTCGGCGTGCTTGACATCGAAGGCCAGAACGTCCGCGGCTTTCGCGAAAAGATCGCCGGCGATCAGTACAAGATCAACGCAGGCTTCTTTGTACTCTCGCCCCGTGTCCTCGATTACATCGACGGGCCTGATTGCGTCT
The DNA here is from genome assembly GCF_026891095.1 of Roseovarius salincola. GTDB lineage: Bacteria > Pseudomonadota > Alphaproteobacteria > Rhodobacterales > Rhodobacteraceae > Roseovarius > Roseovarius salincola. Next base: position 268,300 of record NZ_JAPTNL010000002.1, on the reverse strand, counting down.
GGGAACAGGATCCCATGCGCCGCCTTGCCGCCCAAGGGCAGTTGATGGCGTACGAGCACAACGGATTCTGGCAACCCATGGACACCCTGCGCGACCGCAACGCGCTGGAAGAACTCTATGCCACAGGCGAAGCGCCTTGGCGGATCTGGTGACGCAAGATGCTCGATGCGGATTTCTGGCGTGACAAACGTGTCTTCCTCACGGGCCATACCGGCTTCAAGGGGGGATGGACGGCGCGCTGGCTGCATATGATGGGCGCCAGCATTCACGGCTACAGCCTTGCGCCCGAAAGCGCTCCCAATCTTTTCGACCTGGCCGGTATCGCGGATATCTGCGCCAGCTCGACCATCGCCGATATCCGCGACCGCGGTCGGCTCCAAAGCGCGATCTTCGCCGCCGAACCCGACGTGGTCCTTCATTACGCGGCCCAGCCTCTGGTGGTGCGCGGCTATCTTGAACCTGCCGAGACCTTCGACATCAACGTCATGGGCTCCGTCCATCTGCTGGAAGCGGTGCGCAGGCTTGGGTCGCGAACCGTCTGCATCATGGTCACCTCCGACAAATGCTACGAAAACCCGAATGACGGCGTGCCGCTCCCGGAAACCGCGGCAATGGGCGGTGCCGACCCCTACAGCGCATCCAAAGGGGCCGCCGAAATCGCGATCGCTTCATGGATTCGCAGCTTCATGTCGGCCTCATCCGGGCCGGTCGTGGCCTCGGTGCGCGCGGGTAATGTGATCGGTGGCGGCGACTGGGCAGCAAAGCGCCTCCTGCCTGATGCGATGCGCGCCTTTTCCTGCGCCCGCCCCCTCGAGATCCGCAACCCGCTTGCGACCCGCCCCTGGCAGCATGTCCTTGAACCCGTCTCCGGTTATCTGCGCCTTGCTGAGACACTGGCAGCCGACCGCCCGATCGCCCGGCATTTCAACTTCGGCCCGGATCCCGATCAGATCATCCCGGTGCACGAGGTCGCCGATATCGCCTGCACGCAATGGGGCGACGGCGCCAGATGGGTCGCAAGCGACGACCGCCAGGATTGGGAAGAAGGGCGCGAACTGGTGCTCGACATCTCGCGCGCTGCGCGCGACCTTGGCTGGCGCCCCCGGCTCAGCACCTCCAAGGCGGTCCAATGGACGATAGACTGGTCGCGCGTGTTCCTTGACGCGCCCGGCAACCTGCCGGGCGTTTGCGACGCTCAGATCAGGGCCTATCGCCGTGACTGAAACCGACCGCGAACCGGTTCTTCTCGTCACCGGAGCCAGTGGCTTCATCGGCAGCCGCTTCGTCATTGCTGCGCGTGATCATGGCTGGCGCGTCTGTCGCCTCGTGCGTTCGCCGGGTCAGGCGGGCGCAGATGACTCCTTGCTGTTCGACGGAAGCATTTCGACCCTCGCCGCCGGGCTTGACCGCATCACCTGCGATGTGATCGTTCACTGTGCTGCAAGCTACAGCCCCTCCGATGATCCCGCCGAGACCGAAGCACTGCTTGCGGCCAATCTTGTCGCTCCGTTGAAGTACCTTCAGGCGGCGCGTCTGTCCGGCACACGCGGCATCGTCAACCTTGGCTCCCTCTGGGAACACGACGTCAATGGCGCGAGGGCGCCGGTCAACCTCTATGCGCAACTCAAACTGGCATTTCAGGACAGCCTTGACTACTTCGCGCGGGCGCATGGCCTGCGCGCCCTGTCGCTCAAGCTCGCAGACACCTATGGCGAGGACGACCCGCGCCCGAAGCTCCTGAACCTGCTGCGCGACTGCGCACGAACGGGCGTGCGCCTGGGCCTCACCGCCGGAGATCAGATCGTGAACCCGGTCCATGTCTCGGATGTCACGCGCGCCATGCTCATGGCCTGTGATCGCGTGCTGGCGCAGCCCGCGCCGGTTCACGAAGCTCATGTGGTAGATGGCGACGAGCCGCTCGATATCCGTCAGCTCGTGGCGCGCGCGGAGATGATCTGGGGCAGGCAGCTCAATGTCGAATGGGGCGCAGTGCCCGTTGCTGGGCGCAAGCCCGCGCGGATATGGACAGACGGCCCGCGCCTGCCCTCATGGCATCCGCAGCTCAGTCTTGACGCGGGCCTTGCCCGCTTGCGGCCCACCTAGGCGCCATCACCCCGCTTGATGACACCACGCCCGAACCCAAGGTGCTGGTGGGCGAAGTCACTTGTCTCGCGCGACGGACCTTGCGCCATCTCCTCTTCCAGCCTCCAGCAGACCCGGCGCAGAACCTTCTTCTGCTCATCCGAGGCCATCGCATTAAAGAACTCGTAAAAGTAGCTCCAGAAAAGCGGGCGCGCGAAGATCCCGCTGGTTTCCCGCACGTTTCTGAGAAACCTGAACGCGTTCTCCTCGCCACCTCCGGCAGCCTTGACGAAATAGAACGCCGCCCGCGTATAGGCGAAACGCAACTGCATCTCACGCAGCGCCGCTGCGGCAGGGCCTGAAAGGCCGTCCATGGAATAATGATCCAGCAGATAATGCGCCGTGCTGATATATTCCGCCACGCCCCAGTCCCCGAGCCGCGGTGTCATGGCCTCCTTTCGCGCCGAGGCATGTGCCTTGGGAAACGCACCCAGACCGTCGGATTTCATCAACACAAGCCCGCGCGTATAGGCCGCATCCATCGCCAGGAACCGTTGCGGATAGCTTCCGCGCTCCAGCGTGACGCCATGCGCGTTGGTCACGGCTTCGGGGGCAACGCACAGTCCACCCAGATAGATGCTTTGAAACCCGGCCAGATGTGCGGCGTAGAAACCGGGTCGGATCACCGTGATCTCGTCATCCTCGTGCTCGATGCAGGCCCGATCCAACTCGGGAATGGTCCATTTCCTGGGATAGGGGTTGGCACGGGCAATCACCCCGACCGGACCAAATCGTGCCACGACGCGCCGATAGGCCTCAAGAAACGCCGCCTCGGGCACATCCTCGTCGGAAAGGAACAGCTGGTAGTCCTCCTGACAAAGGAAGAACGCTTTCACCAGCGACCTCGAATAGCCCATGTTGATGCGGTTGCGCGTGATCCTCATCGCACCGTCCCCTGCGCCAACTTTGGCCAGCAAGAGATCCGTGCCGTCGGTCGAACCGTTGTCGATGACATGTAGCACGTCCGCCACCAGGCTTTGATAGGATGGCAGGTTCTCGCCCAACGTGTCACGTCTGTTATATGTCAGCACGGTCACTTGAAAACTGGGGCTCACTCGAATCATCCTTTTTGCCGCGCGGAGTCAGAACGCTCCGCGCCTTCCTCCATCACCTACCTGATGCCTGAACGCAGGCGTCATGTCATAGGATGTCGCCCGGCCCGCGACCGGACAGCGCGCCGTCACGATGCTTTGGCGTGTTTCTTCTGCACCCATTTCAACTTTTCGCGCTGCACCTGTTCAACCGGCAGGATATCCTGCGTCTTGGCTTCCAGAGCGGCATCCACATGCTTGAGATCCCGACACAGGCGGCGCAGCCCGTCGGGCTCCAGGCTGGCGGCGTGATCGGTGCCCTTCCATGTCCGGTCCAGGGTGAAATGCCGCTCGATATGCGTGAACCTGCCCCAGGCTTCGGCCTCCATCATCCGGCCCACGGCCAGCGCCGCGACATCCGCCGCGATGCCCAGATGATGCCCGGAAAACCCGATCCCCTTCACCCGCGTTCCGAACCTTTCCATCAGGTTGCGGATCTCGAACAGGCAGACATCCTCGAACGCCACCGGATAGCCCGATGTGCAACTGTAAACCACCAGGTCTCGGGCGCGCCCGCGCGCCTCGTAGAACCGGATCAGATCGGCGATCTCATGCCCTGTCGACATGCCGGTCGAGACGTGGATCTCTCCGCCGTAATGCTCGCACAGATAGGCCTGCAACTCGTAATGCTGGTTCGTGGCCGACGGGATCTTGAGCATCGGCGGATCCAGCGCGGCCATTTCCCGCGCCGAGGTCAGATCCCAGACGCTTGTCGAATAGGCAATGCCGTTTTCCCGGCAGGCGGCGATCAGGTCGCGGTGCTGTTCGGTGTCGAATTCCAGAAACTCACGATGCGCCCCGTAGGTCGGGCCATAGGCATTTTCAGGCACCGGATGCGGCGCGTCATATTGCGCGGGGCTCAACAGCTCCCGGTTGTGTCGCTTCTGGAACTTCGCGACATCCGCTTTACAGACCTGCGCCGCAACGCGAATCAACTCTAGCGCGAGTTCAAAGCTGCCTTTGTGATTGCATCCGATCTCGGCGATCACCTGAACTGCACGATCTGACGTCACGAAAACATCCTTTGCACATTTCAACCTGTGGTTTATTAACCGGTTTGTACTAACAATGTGTGACTGCACAAGTCAAATTGAATTGCTCATGCCAACCCACCCCGATAAACAGCCGCTAGCCTCGGTTCTGATGCCCGCGCATAATGCTCAGGACTGGATGTCGCGCGCTATCCGTTCGGTGTGCGATCAGCGCTGCGCGGATTGGGAGCTTCTGATCGTCGATGATGCCTCAGATGACGGCACCTGGGCCATGGCCCGCGCCGCCGCCAGTCAGGACAGCCGCATTCGCGCCCTCTCCTCCCCCCATCGCCTTGGCGCCGCCGAGGCCCGCAACATGGCCCTGGCGCAGGCCCGGGGACGTTTCATCGCCTTTCTGGATACGGACGACGCCTGGCACCCCGACAAGCTGCACCTGCAGATCCGGTTCATGCGCGAAACCAGCACGGCCCTGTCCTATACCGGCTTCTGGCGGGTGCGCGGCACACGTGAACACGAGGTTCGCGTGCCCCCCGAAATCACCCGCGACGGGCTCTTGCGCGGCAACGTGATCGGCTGCCTGACCGCGGTCTATGACAGCCATGCCTTCGGCAAGGTTCCGATGCCGCCCCTGCCTCTGCGGCACGATTTCGCGCTCTGGCTGGACCTGCTTGCGCGCGCGGGCATGGCGCAGGGGCTCACACGCCCGCTGGCCACCCACTACCGGCGCAAGGGCTCGCTGTCCTCGCATCCGCTCCGCGCGCTTTCCGCCACCTGGCGGCTTTATCGCCGTCATGCCGCGCTTGGCCGCGCCTCCGCCGCGATGTGCCTGTCATCGCATGTCATCGGGCGGCTGCTGCGTGGTTAGGTCTTCCATACCCCGCGCCAACCCTACGAGGTTACCATGCATCTGAAAAAGCGGCTCGAATCCGCCCTGAAAGCCTTTGGTGACCCGTCTTCGGTCATGCCCCAACAGCAACTCGTGGACATGATCGACGATCGTTTGCGCGTGGCCCTCGCCGATATCGAGGCCCAGACCGAAGCCGCTCTGGAGGCCGCCCGTCAAGTCACGGCCAGTGATACCGCACTGGCGCGCGATGGCGAGGCATGGACACAGGCCGCGCCGCGGTGGGACAGGGTGCGCGACCTGGCCCGCGGCGCCCTTTCGCAAGCCGGGCTTTCATGCGGCACCATGCTCGAGATCGGCGGGCGGCTGAACCCGCGCAATGCCGATTTTCCCGAGTTCACTTACCAGGCGCTCGATTTCGAGGACGCCCCCGGTGCCGGGGTCGAGGTCACCGCCGGCGACATCACCAATTGCCCCCAGATTCCCGATGAAAGCTATGATTTCATCTTCAGCTTCGATGTGTTCGAACATATCGACAAGCCTTGGCTTGCCGCCTCCGAAATCATCCGACTGCTGCGCCCCGGTGGCGTGACCATGCATTCAACGCTGTTCTCGTGGCGCTATCACCCCTGTCCCATCGACTACTGGCGCTATTCGGCCGAAGGGCTGAAATCGCTGTTCGAGGGGCTCGACTGCCTGCATTCGGATTTCGACTATGCCGAACGGCGGCGCGACATTCGCGGGCGCAACCGCAACGCCGTCACCCCCGACGCCTTCGGAGGCTGGCGCGAGAATGTCCGTGTGAATTATGCCGGGATGAAGCCGCGCTGACGCGCGGCCCCCTTTCTTATTCCGCCGGAATCGCCGTATCCTCGATGCCCAGCGGATGCTCCAGCTTGTTAAGCATCTCCTTGGGGCAGATCTGCACGAACCGGGTCTTTTCCTGCTCCCAGTATTGCAGGATCTGCGCGGCCTTCTGGCTGCCGGTTTCCTCGACATGGCGGCGGATCAACCCTTCCAGATCGCTCAGGTAAGGCTCTTGCGTCACGGCGCAGGTGACGACCGATTCCATGTTGATCAGCTTGTCGGTCTCGTTTTCGGGGTCATAGAGATAGGCCATCCCGCCGGTCATGCCGGCGCCGAAATTGGCGCCCACCGGCCCCAGGATCACCGCGACGCCGCCGGTCGTGTATTCGCAGCCATTGCTGCCGCAGCCCTCGACCACCACATGCGCGCCCGAGTTGCGCACCGCGAAACGCTCGCCCGCGCGCCCGGCGGCAAACAGATACCCCGCCGTCGCGCCATAAAGCACGGTATTGCCGATGATCGTGTTGTCGCAGGCCACCAGCGGGCTGGCCATCGGCGGACGCACCACGATAGTGCCACCCGACAATCCCTTGCCGACATAGTCGTTGGCATCCCCCGAAACTTCCAGCTTCAGCCCCGGCGCCGCGAAGGCCCCAAGGCTCTGCCCCGCGCTGCCCGTCAGCTTGACGGTCAGATGGTCGGGTTGCAGGCTGTTGCGCATCCCGAAATTGCGCACGATATGGCTGGATACCCGCGTGCCCACGGTGCGATCCGTGTTCTGCACCGCGTAATGCAGCTGCATCTTCTCGCCATCCTTCAGGAACCGCTCCGCATCGCGCACGATCTCGGCATCCAGCGTATCGGGCACCGGATTGCGCGGCTTGTTGCGGTCATAGACATTATTCTTCGCGCCATCGACGGTGATCAGCATCGGGTTCAGGTCCAGATCGTCCAGATGCGCGGCGCCCCGGCTCACCTGCGTCAGCAGGTCGGCCCGCCCGATCACCTCGTCCAGACTGCGCGCGCCGATACTGGCCAGCAATTCGCGCACCTCCTGCGCATAGAAGGTGATCAGGTTCACCACCTTGTCGGCATTGCCCGTGAACTTGGCGCGCAACGCCTCGTCCTGCGTGCACACGCCCACCGGGCAGGTGTTGCTCTGGCACTGGCGCACCATGATACAGCCCATCGCGATCAGCGCAGCGGTGCCGATGCCGTATTCCTCGGCCCCCATCATCGCCGCCATGACGATATCGCGACCCGTGCGCAGCCCGCCATCGGTGCGCAGCGTCACCCGGTCGCGCAGCTTGTTCATCGACAGGACCTGATGCGCCTCGGTGATGCCCATCTCCCAGGGCAGGCCGACATATTTGATCGACGTGGCCGGGCTTGCCCCGGTGCCGCCATTATGCCCCGAGATCAGGATCACATCGGCCTTGGCCTTGGCCACACCGGCCGCGATCGTGCCCACGCCCGATTGCGCCACCAGCTTCACACAGACCTTCACCGTCGGGTTGATCTGCTTGAGATCATAGATCAGCTGCGCCAGATCCTCGATCGAGTAGATGTCATGATGCGGCGGCGGCGAGATCAGTGTGACCCCCGGCGTCGAGTGACGCAGCCGCGCGATCAGTTCGGTCACCTTCATCCCCGGAAGCTGACCGCCCTCGCCCGGCTTGGCGCCCTGCGCGACCTTGATCTCCAGCTCTTCGCACTGGTTGAGGTACTCCGCCGTCACACCGAAACGGCCCGAAGCGACCTGCTTGATCTTGGCGCTCGGATTGTCGCCATTGGGCTCGGGCACGAAATGCGCCGGGTCCTCGCCACCCTCGCCCGAATCGCTGCGCGCACCGATCCGGTTCATCGCCACGTTCAGGGTCTTGTGCGCCTCCGGGCTCAAGGCCCCAAGGCTCATCCCCGGCGTCACGAAGCGCTTGCGGATCGCCGTCACGCTTTCCACCTCTTCCAGCGGAATCGGCTCGCCCAAGGGCTTGATCGCCATCAGGTCGCGCAGATGAATGGGCGGGTTGGCCTCCATCGCCTTGGAATACTGCTTCCAAAGCGAGAACGACGCCTTGTTGCAGGCCATCTGCATCATGTGCATCGTCTGCGCGCCCCAGGCATGCGTTTCGCCCGACTTGCGCATCTTGTAGAAACCACCGATCGGCAGCACATCCATCGAGCCGGAAAACGCCTGCCCGTGGATCTCCTCCAGCTTGCCCTGGATACCGCTCACGCCGATCCCGCTGATCCGGCTGGTCAGGCCGGGGAAGTACTCGGCGCACATCGCCCGGCTCAGGCCCACGGCCTCGAAGTTGAGACCGCCACGATAGGACGAAATCACCGAGATCCCCATTTTCGACATGATCTTCAACAGACCCTGGTCGATCGCCTCGCGATAGCGTGTCACCGCCTCGGTCAGGGTGCCATCCAACAGGCCCCGGTCCAGCCGGTCGGCCAGCGTGTCCTCGGCCAGATAGGCGTTGACCACCGTGGCCCCCGCGCCGATCAGCACGGCGAAATAATGCGGGTCGATACATTCGGCCGAACGCACATTGAGCGAACAGAAGGTCCGCAGCCCCTTGCGCGTCAGATGCCCGTGCACCGCGCTCGTCGCCAGGATCATCGGCATCCCGACGCGGGTCTCGCCCAGACGGTGATCGCTCAGCACCAGGTGCCCCGAACCACTGCGCACGGCGTCTTCGGCCTCGGCGCGGATGCGCTCCAACCCGGCCTGCAACGCGCCCTGTCCGGGCTCGAAACTGCAATCGATCTCGGTCACCGCGCCCTCGAACTGGCGCATCAGCCCGTCCCACTGGGCATTGCCCACGAACGGGCTTTCCAGCACCAGGATCTCGGTCTGCGCGCTGCTTTCATCCAGCACGTTCTTGAGGTTCCCGAACCGCGTCTTCAGGCTCATCACCCGGTATTCGCGCAGGCTGTCGATGGGCGGGTTCGTCACCTGGCTGAAGTTCTGTCGGAAATAATGGCTCAGCGGGCGGTATTTCTTGGACAGGACCGCGCTTGGGGTATCGTCGCCCATGCTGGCCACGGCCTCCTTGGCATCCTCGGCCATCGGCGCCAGGATCGTCTCGATCTCCTCCACCGAATACCCGGCGGCGATCTGCCTGCGGCGCAGCTCGGCGCCGGTGAACAACGGCGCCTCGGCGACGCTGCCCAGCACCTCGTCAAGATCCTTGATCTTGCCGACCCATTCGCCGAACGGCTGGGCATGGGCCATTTTGTCCTTGATTTCGGTATCGTGGTAAAGCTGGCCCTCCTGCATGTCCACGGCCAGCAACTGACCGGGGCCAAGCGCGCCCTTTTCCTTCACCGTCGCCTCGTCGATCGGCACCATTCCCGCTTCGGACCCGGCAATCACCAGCCCGTCGCCCGTCACCACGTAGCGCATCGGGCGCAGCCCGTTGCGGTCAAGCCCCGCACAGACCCAGCGCCCATCGGTCATCGCCAGCGCCGCCGGCCCGTCCCAGGGCTCCATCACCGAGTTGCAATAGGAATACATGTCACGCCAGGCCTGCGGCAGCTCCTCGGCCTGTTTCGACCAGCTTTCCGGCACCATCATCGTCTTGGCCATTGGCGCATTGCGTCCCGCGCGCACCAGCACCTCGAACACGGCATCCAGCGCCGCGCTGTCGGACGAGCCGCCGGGAATGATCGGCTTGATATCCTCGGCCATCTCGCCAAAGGCACCGCTGGCCATACGGATTTCATGGCTCTTCATCCAGTTGATATTGCCCTTGAGCGTGTTGATTTCGCCGTTATGGGCCAGCATCCGGAACGGCTGCGCCAGCCACCATTGCGGAAAGGTGTTGGTGGAATAGCGCTGGTGATAGATCGCGAAGGCCGACTTGAATCGCTCGTCCTGAAGATCGGGATAGAAATCCGCCACCTGCTCGGCCAGCATCATGCCCTTGTAGATGATACTGCGGCACGACAGCGACGCGATATAAAGCCCGTTGATCCCCTCGGCTGCGGCAGCCTTCTCGATCCGGCGGCGAATGACATAAAGTTCGCGCTCGAAATCCTCCTCGGCGATCCCCTTGCCGTTGGAAATCAGGATCTGCTCGATCTCGGGGCGCGTCGCGTTGGCCTTTTCGCCAAGACAGCTCACCTCGACCGGCACATGGCGCCAGCCATAGATATAATGGCCCATCCGCAGCACTTCGGTTTCCACGATGGTCCGGCAGGTCTCCTGCGCCCCGAAATTGGTGCGCGGCAGAAACACCTGCCCGACCGCCATCAGCCGGTCTTCATGCGGCTCATGCCCGGTGCGCCGGATCTGGTCATAAAAGAAGGGCACCGGTATCTGAACGTGAATGCCCGCGCCGTCGCCGGTCTTGCCATCGGCATCCACCGCCCCGCGATGCCAGATCGCCTTGAGCGCGGTTATCCCGGCCTCGACGACCTTGCGGCTCGGCTTGCCATCGACCGACACGACCAGACCCACCCCGCAGGAGGAATGCTCCTCGGATTCGGAATACATGCCGTTCTCGGCCAGCCACTTGCGTTCGGCCTCTTGCTTGGCCTGCCAGTTAAGATCCAGTTTCGTCATCGTTCTTAACCCTTCGTTCATCCGGTGGGTCAGGGAGCCTGCCCTGTTTTCGTTCTTTCGCCGCGCCACTCGGCGCGATTTTCCGGTTCTGTACACATAACTTGGGCCGCGGCCCGGTTTCGGCACAGAACCGGCGTACAAAACGGACGTTTCGTACCGAATTCTACTCCGCCGCGACCGACTGCGCGGCGTTCAGGTAATCCAGGATCGCCGCCGCTGCATCGCGCCCGTCGCGGATCGCCCAGACCACAAGACTGGCCCCGCGCACGATGTCACCCACGGCGAAAACCCCGTCCATCGCGGTCCGCCCGGTGGTGAATTCCGCCTTGATCGTGCCCCAGCGCGTGACCTCAAGTTCCTTTTGATTCCAAAGTGTTGGAAGGTCCTCGGGTTCAAATCCCAGCGCCTTTATCACCAGATCGGCGGGCTCGTCATGCTCCGCGCCCTCGATCGGCTCGGGGCTCTGACGGCCCGTCGCGTCGGGCTGGCCAAGGCGCATTTGCTGCACTTTCACCGCGCTCACCGGATCCCCGGCAAAGCCTTTCGGCGCGCTAAGCCACTGGAATTCAACACCTTCTTCCTCGGCATTCTGCACTTCGCGCTGGCTGCCCGGCATGTTTTCTCGGTCCCGGCGATACAGGCACTTGACCGATTTGGCCCCCTGCCGGATCGCCGTGCGGACACAATCCATAGCGGTATCTCCGCCCCCGATCACCACAACTTGTTTGCCCTCGGCATTCAGCTCGCCGCTGTCATATTCCGGAACGCTGTCGCCAAAGGACAGCCGGTTGCTCGCCGTCAGATAATCGATCGCCCTGACGATCCCCTCCGCCCCGGCCCCCGGCCCCGGCAGATCGCGGCTCTTGTAGACGCCCGTGGCGATCATTAAGGCATTGTGTTTGTTGCGAATTTCGTCGAAACCGATATCCTTGCCGACATCGCAGTTCAGTACGAATTCGACGCCGCCCTGCTCCAGCTGCTCGATCCGGCGCATGACCACATCCTTCTCCAGCTTGAAACCGGGGATACCATAGGTCATCAGCCCGCCACCGCGATCATAACGATCATAGACCGTCACCTGCACACCAGCCCGCCGCAGCACATCCGCCGCCGCCAGACCGCCTGGTCCGGCACCGATTATCCCAACGGATTCAACACGTTCCCGGCTCGGTTGGATCGGCTTTATCCAGCCTTCGTCCCAAGCGGTATCGGTGATGTATTTCTCGACCGCGCCGATGGTCACGGTGCCATGACCCGACTGTTCGATTACGCAGTTCCCCTCGCACAGCCTGTCCTGCGGGCAAATCCGCCCACAGATTTCGGGAAAGGTATTGGTCGCCTGGCTAAGCTCATAAGCCTCCTGCAACCGCCCTTCCGCCGTCAGGCGCAACCAGTCGGGAATGTTGTTGTGCAACGGGCAATGCGACTGGCAATAGGGCACGCCACACTGGCTGCACCGTCCAGCCTGCTCCTCGGCTTTCGCGTCCGCGTATTCCGCATAAATCTCTTTAAAATCCTCACGACGAACGCGCGCCGCACGTTTTTCGGGCATGTCCCGATCAACAGTCACGAATTTCAGCATCGGTTGCTTTGCCACGGCATGGCCTCCGGAAAAAATCTTGCACCGCGATTGTCTAGTCCAAGTCGCAGGCAAATAAAAGTCACAAAGACTTACCTATTATTAAATATTTATCACCTCAGAGTACGCCTAGGTAAGAAAAACATAATATATTAATTCCGATTCGGACCTAAATGGGTGCTTTCCATAGAATCTCAGTGGTTTATAGCTCGGCGCGTAGATGTCAGCAGGGCGCCGCCGATGCCGCTTTTCCAATTGCTTCTTGTCGCCATCATTCAGGGCGTGACCGAATTTCTGCCGATTTCCTCCTCGGGGCACCTGATCCTTTTGCCGAATCTCTCGGGGCTCGACGATCAGGGGCAATTCATCGACGTTGCCGTCCATGTCGGCACGCTTTGCGCTGTCATGCTTTACTTCTGGGGCGATGTCCGGCTGGCCATACTCGGGCTGCCCCGCTTGCTGATAGGGCGTGTGGACACGCCCGGCGCATGCCTTGCCATGCTGCTTCTGGCAGCATCGATTCCCGTCGTGGCCCTCGGCCTGCTTCTGCACCTCACCGGGCTGGATACCGAAATGCGCTCGATCAAGGTCATCGGATGGACCATGCTGGTTTTCGGCATCGTCCTTTACTGGGCCGATCAGGCAGGCCCCGGCCGTAAAAAGACCGAGGACTGGAACCTTCAGGACGCGATGGTCATCGGCGTCTGGCAGGCCATCGCGCTGATCCCCGGCACCTCGCGCTCGGGCATCACGATCACGGGTGCACGTTTCCTGGGCTACACGCGAAAGGAAGCCGCCCGCATCTCCATGTTGATGTCGATCCCAACGATCATCGCCAGCGGGGTTCTTATGGGCGCCGATTCCGTCGCCAGCGCCAATACGGCCCTTTTGGGCGAAGGGATGATCGCTGCGGCAATGGCCTTTGTCGCGGCGCTTCTGGCACTGTCGGTGATGATGCGGCTGCTCAACAGTGTCAGCTTCACGCCTTACGTGATCTACAGGGTCGTTCTGGGAATCGTGCTGCTGGCCATTGCCTACCGCTGAGGGCGCAGCCTGCTGGCGGATTCCTTGATCGCTTCATACTGGCCCGCCGGGCGGAACCGCCACAGGTAGTCGGGCAGAATGACCTCCATGGCCACCGGCCTGATCCCGAGATCGGAAAATCCGCGCGCCTCCCCCGAGACCACGTTGTCGACCCGCAGGCTGCGCACCTGATCGCGCGTGATCTGCGGCGGAATCAATCCAAAGGAAAGTGTCTGCACCAGTTCAAAGCTCCAGGCCATCAGACCGGCAATGCCAAAAGGAATATTCATGATCAGCCGCCGCCGGCGGATCACCTTCAGCATCTGCTGCATCAGCTCGCGGAAGGTATTCACATCCGGCCCGCCCAGCTCGTAGATGCCGGGTGCTGCCGCACCGGTGACGCCCATCTCGGCGACCTGCGCCACATCATCCACGTAAACGGGCTGGAACCGCGTCTCGGCGCCCACGACCGGAAGGATCGGGCTGAACCGCGTCATTCCCGCGAAGCGGTTGAAGAAATCATCCTCAGGTCCGAAGATTACCGACGGACGCAGGATCACCGCGCCGGGAAAGGCATCCAGAACCCCCTTTTCGCCTCGCGCCTTGGTTTGCGCATAGATGCTCTCCGACCCCTCGTCGGCACCGATCGCCGAAATCTGCACAAGCCGCGCAGCGCCCTCTTCGGCGGCGATCCGTGCGATCCGGGCTGCGCCTTCGCTTTGGACCGAGTCGAAATTGTTCTTGCCCTTTCGGTCGAAGGTGCCGACGCAGTTCACCACCGCATCCGCACCGCGCGCGACCGCACGCACGCTGTCATCGTCGCGAATGTTGCAGAACACGGGCTCCACCTGCCCGACAGTGCCATAGGGTTTGACATGCATCGCCTCGTTCGGGCGGCGTACCGCCACGCGAACCCGCCAGCCCGCCTTGGCCATGCGCCGTGCGATATAGCGGCCGACGAACCCCGATCCGCCGTAGATGGTGACGAGTTTCGACATCTGTGGATCTCCCGCTTGGAATTCACCCCTTCCTAATGCTCCGTGCCGTTTTGAACAAGGACATATGGTGATTGCCCCAAATCTGTGAAATCGCCGTTGACACGCCACTGCGCCGGGTCTAAATGGCGGCTTCACGACACCTGCCCAGGTGGCGGAATTGGTAGACGCGCTAGCTTCAGGTGCTAGTGTCCGTACGGACGTGGAGGTTCGAGTCCTCTCCTGGGCACCATTCCCTCCACGAAGGGAATGAGCATGACGAATTACCTATACAAGAACGATCTTCCCGCGGATCTGGATCTGGGTCCGGTGGTCGCGATCGACTGCGAGACGATGGGCCTCAACCCGCATCGTGACAGGCTCTGCGTAGTGCAGATGTCGGGCGGCGACGGAAATGCCCACATGATCCAGATCGGCAAGGGCCAGACCGGTGCTCCGAATCTGGCGGCGATGCTTGAAAACCCCGACATTCTCAAGCTCTTCCACTTCGGCCGCTTCGATATCGCGGCGATGTACAACGCCTTCGGCGCGCTTGCCGCGCCCGTCTACTGCACCAAGATCGCCAGCAAGCTCGTGCGCACCTATACCGACCGGCACGGGCTCAAGAACCTGCTTCAGGAGCTGCTGTCCGTTGATGTCTCGAAGGTGCAGCAATCCTCGGACTGGGGGGCGCCCGAACTGACCGAGGCACAGCTTGATTACGCGGCTTCGGATGTTCTTTACCTGCACCGGCTGCGCGACGAACTCGACCGGATGCTTGCGCGCGAGGGCCGCGTCGAGATGGCCCAGGCGTGCTTTGATTTCCTGCCTGCCCGCGCCAGACTGGATCTTGCCGGCTGGCCCGAGATCGACATTTTCGCGCATTGAGCCATGGCAAGACATAACAGCCTCCATTCCCAGCTCGTGGCCTGGATGAAGATCCTCTTGCCGCTGGCTGCGTTGGGGCTGCTGTCGACACTCTTTCTGCTGTCGCGAACCGTTGATCCAAACCAGCCGATACCTGTCGCCGAAGTCGGCCTTGAACAGCGTGCGCAGGAACAGGGCGCCAGCAACGCGACCTTCACGGGCGTCACCGACGAGGGCGACCTGATCACGCTGAACGCCGAAGTCGCGCGCCCCGATCCCCGCGACCCGCGCAAAATTCTGGCCGACGTGGTGGATTCTCGGCTCACCCTGACATCCGGATCACTGATCGACATCGTCTCGGACGAAGCGGAGGTCCACCAGGACGAATTCACTGTCAAGCTGATCGGTGACGTTCAGATCACCACCAGCACCGGCTATCGCATGAACACCGAAATTCTCAATTCGCGCTTTGACATGCTGTATGCGCAAACCCCCGGTCCCGTCACGGGGAACGGCCCGCCCGGCGACATCGATGCCGGGCGCATGTTGCTTGCTCCAAACGAGGAAACCGGCGACACACATTTGTTTTTTACAGATGGCGTCAAGGTGATATACCAACTCCAGAATGCCGAGGATTGATACTGTTGAACCGTTTTTCGTGGACCGCCCTTTGCCTGCTCTTGTTGGCCTTGCCCGGCGCAGGCCATGCCCAGGGGGCGCAGGTCGCTTTTGGCGACACCCAACAGGACAGCGACCTTCCGGTAGAGGTGACTTCTGAAAATCTTGATGTGAACCAGGACGACGGCACAGCGGTGTTTACCGGTAATGTGGTCGTCGGCCAGGGTGAAATGCGCCTGTTCGCGCCGCGTGTTCTGGTCGTCTACAAAGAAGACGAAAGCGGCATCGACCGGCTGGAGGCCACCGGCGGCGTCATTGTCATCAGCGGCGAGGACGCGGCCGAAGGGGACAAGGCCGACTATTTCGTCGATACAGGCATGATCGAAATGGAAGGCTCGGTGCTTCTGGTTCAGCCAAGGCAAACGCTGACCTCGGACAAGATGGTTGTGGACACACGGGACGGCACCGCCCAGATGACCGGTCGCGTCAAAACCATCTTGCAGCCACAGGACTGACCGATGTCCGCACCGTCGCTTCACGTCGCGCATGAGAACATGGGACTCGAGGTCACCAACCTGCGCAAAAGCTATAAGCGCCGGGTCGTGATTCGTGACGTGTCGCTGTCACTGCAACAGGGTGAGGTGGTCGCGCTTCTTGGACCGAACGGATCGGGCAAGACGACAACCTTTTACGCCATCGCCGGATTGATCCAGCCCGAGGGCGGCAAGGTGATGATCGACGGCCACGACGTGACCAGCCTGCCGATGTATCGCCGCGCCAAGATGGGTGTGGGTTATCTTCCGCAGGAAATGTCGATCTTTCGCGGTCTCTCCGTCGAAGACAACATCCTCGCGATCCTCGATATCTCGGAAAGCGACCGGCACAAGCGACGCGAGCGGCTTGAAGAGCTGCTTTCCGAATTCTCGATCGAACATCTGCGCCGCGCCCCCGCCCTGGCCCTCTCCGGGGGCGAACGTCGCCGGGTCGAGATCGCGCGCTGCCTTGCCGCGCATCCCCGCTACCTGCTGCTGGATGAACCCTTTGCCGGGGTCGATCCGATCTCGGTCGGGGATATCCGCCATCTCGTCGCCGACCTGAAGAAACGTGGCATCGGCGTGCTGATCACCGACCACAATGTGCGCGAAACGCTCGAGATCGTCGACCGGGCCTATATCCTGCATGACGGGCAGGTTTTGATGTCGGGCACCCCCGATGAAGTGGTCCGGAACGAGAATGTCCGCCGGGTCTATCTCGGCGACAATTTCCGCATCTCCTGACACGTGGGCATGCTGTCGCAGACCGGCCCGGGCCGCGCCGATCTTCATTGACAAACACCGGCAAAACACCCTCAAATAGTGACATGACATTTCAGACTTCCGTGCTGATCCCGCATCGGGCCCTGCTTTCAGGGGCCGGGTCAGGACAAGCAGGCGAAATGTCGGTTTCCCGCATCCGGACATGAACGCCATCAGGGCCGAACGCCCCTGATGAACGCCACCGGATCGTCAAATGAAGGAGTGAAGATGCGCTATCAAATCAGTGGTAAGCAGATCGACGTCGGTGAAGCGCTGCAGACACATGTCAAGGAGCAGCTCGGAGTGGCCGTGTCGAAATATGCCGAGCGCCCGACTGACGCACATGTGATTTTTTCCAAAAGCGCCAGTGAATTCGCCTGTGAAACCATAGTGCATCTGTCGACCGGGTTGACGACCCAGGCCAAGGCGCGTTCGCATGAAATCTATGCCGCTTTCGATCAATGCTGCGAGAAGATCGAGAAGCAGCTGCGCCGCTACAAGCGCCGTTTGAAAGATCATCACCGTGATCGTTCACAGCCGGTTGAACTTTCGGGCGCATCCTCATATATCCTCGCCTCGGAACGAGAAGATGCGGATTCGGAACCTGAAAGCCTTCAGCCGATGATCATCGCCGAAATGGAGACGCAGATTCCGTCTCTGTCCGTCGGCGAAGCGGTCATGCAGATGGAGCTTGCAGGGTCGCCGGTTCTCATCTTCCGCAATGAGGGTAACAATGGGTTGAATGTCGTTTACCGTCGCGATGATGGTAATATCGGCTGGATAGACCCTTAACAGACACGGGGTGCCGGGCGCGGCCAGCGTCAAACCCGGCAGAGCGTCGAGAAACCAATGGATATCCATATGATCCTCAAGCCGGAGGCCGTGCGCGTGTTCTCTGCTGTTTCCAGCAAGAAACGCCTGCTGCATGAACTGGGTGGCATTGCCGATTCGGTCTATCATGTGAAACAGACCGAAGCCGTCGAAGCCCTTCAGGAACGTGAAAGCCTCGGGCCGACCGGTGTCGGCAATGGCGTGGCCCTGCCGCATGCCCGGCTCGATGGGCTGGATCAGGTGGTCGGCGCGCTGGTGCTTCTGGAGAAGCCGGTCGATTTCAACGCGGTTGACCGACAGCCTGTCGATCTGGTCTTTGCGCTGTTCGCGCCCCGCGATGCCGGGGTCGAACACCTCAAGGCGCTGGCGCTGGTGTCACGCACGCTGCGCGACCCGTCGGTCTGTGCCAAGCTGCGCGCGAACTCCGATCCGATGACGCTTTACACGATCGTGACCGAAGCTCAGGCGGCGCAAGCCGCCTGACACCCGGCCGGGCCTATTTCCACGGCCGGAACCCGAAGATCATGTAATCGCGCTGGTAGATGTCACTGACCAGCGCTTCGATCTCCTCGTCATAGATATCCGAAAGAGCAAACGGCTGATCGCCCGCTGATTGCTGCACGCGAGGCGCATCGCCATAACCCACCCGCCCCGCCATAAGCGGCAGATCGGTATCCATCTCATCCTCGCGGATCACCATGTCAGGCACTGCAAACTGCGCCATGCCCTGCAACACCGCCACCTGCGAGGCCCAATGCGCATCAATCCGAATCGCCGTCTGTCCCGCGAGATTGGCGCGCAGGAATTCCAGAAAGGCCACAAACGCCGCCCGGTGCGCGCGCCGGTCATAGGTCTCGTCAAGATCGCCACCGGGAATCGGCAGCTTGTGGAAATTGCGCAGCGTCTTGCGGATGCTGGCATAGCTGCCCGGCCCGCGGATCAGGATCTTGTTGCAGAACGCGTCATGCGCACGCGCCGCAGGGTGGCGCAACACCGTAAAGCTGCGATGTGTCGGGTTGCGCCGCTTCCACTGCCGCAGGGCCTTCTGATTGAGATGCGTCGGCAAGCTGTCCTCCGGCACCTCGTCAAGCCCCGCAAGCCAGGCCCTCACTTCTGCCTCAGGTCCGGATTTGACGGGCATGTAAAGCAGCGGTGCGCGCGCGCCGGTCACGAAACCGGGCACTGCGGCACCGCGGCGCGGCTCGAAGTTCGGGATGCGCGTCATGTTGAACGGATCCTGCCCGGACAGCGCACGCTCCATCTCGTCGTAATTCGCGACCTTCTCGCTCAGCGGACTCGGGTTCTGCTTCTTGAGCGAGGAATCCAGCGCTTCGAGCCGTTCCTCACAACCAAGAAACCGCGCCAACCCGTTGATCACCGCCAGGTTCTGAAGATCCTCATAGGCGACATAAAACGCCGTTTGCCCGGTCATCTGCAGCCGGTTCAGCAGGAAGACCTGAAAAGATTGCAGGTGCGCGACGTGCTTTTCGAACTCGGCCCCGTCGAAACTGATCTTGCTGTCCCTGCGACGCTTGACGTTGGTCAGTTTCCACTGCCCGGTCGCCTGCGCGATCTTCCATGACACGTAGCTGTCCAGCGGGTTGCGGGTCAGGATGACCTTGGCGCAGCGTGGATCGTCAAGGCAGATATCCAGCACCCGGCCGTCATGATCATGAAAGAACCGGAACCCGCCCAACCCGGTGGAACCGCTCTTGATCGCCTCGATCAGCCGCCGAGGATCGCCATCGCGCATCGCCTGGGTGACGCCCAGGATTTCGGTCTTGTTGGGATAACCGATGAAATGCGGATTGAACGCCTCGCCATGGCATTCCAGCCCTTCAAAGGCGTTCAGATTGGTCTCGAGAAAGTTCGATCCGGTGCGCATCTCTGCGAACACCACGAAATAGTCGAAAGGTCCGCTCATGCCGGTTTACTTTACCAGATAGGGTTTAGGTGTTGCATGCTGGGGTTCATGCAAACCATGCTCCACGGGGAAATCGCCCATCAGATAGGGATGCATCCCCTGGTTCTTGAGGTTCTGCAGGAACTGCCCGAACCCGCTCAGGTCGGCCATCTTGGGCACCTCCGCAAGACCCCGCAGATTCTGCTGGCCGATCTCGTCGATGATCGTCTGCAAGGGCTCCATCGGCGCCTCGATGAATTCGGCCATGGTCCAGATCCGGATCCGCGCCTTGGCCCAGGGCGAGCGCAACACATCTAGATGCTTGCTTTCGACCTGCTGCAGGCGCGCGGCCTCCTGCCGGATGTCGGCGAAATTCCTGTTCGATTTGAACAATGGCACCGCCCAGCTTCCCGAGATCACCGAGATCTGCGCATTCGGGTCCTTGGCAATTTCCCACTCGATATCCTCGATATGGTCGCGCGGCCCCATCTGGAAACATTGCCGCTCGCCCCTCGTGTTCCAGATCAGGCTCGCCAGAAACGCCCTCTTGTTATAGTCGCGCAAGGCCGCACTGTCCGAAAGTGCGCCATTCATCACCGTCTGGCCATCCGAGAACTCGGCCCGCTCCGGCGCAAACAAATGGCCATGCACCCGTGTGCCGGTGATCCGCGCAAGCCATTGCTCGAAATTCTCGAACAGGTCGCCAAATCCTTCGAAAACCGAATACTGCGCACAGGTCAGCCCGTTTTCGCGCCCTTCGACCGGAAAACGGCTCTGCATGTAAAGGCCGGGCCGCCCGCGCGTGCGCCGCTCTACAGCCTTGGAGAAGATGCGGTCGATCTTGCCGGGATTGGGTTCCGTGCGCTTCATCGCGCCGGCATTGTCGCTCATGAAGGCATCATAAAGCCGGTTTGCAAAAGGCCATATCTTGCGGGCGACAAAACAGTCGGAGCGCCGCAAAAGCTGAAGATGATCGTCATAGAAGATATGCGGCTTTCCCTGGTAGTCGAACTTCGAAAGCGTCAGCGAACGGCTTTCGATCTGTAGGGAATACTGCCGCGCGAGCGTCTGGAAATAGCTTTCATCGGGGATCCACACGCGCCGGAAATATGCGTCATAGACATGCCGGTCAGGGTCCGAAAGGATCGCCGAAAGGGTCTGGCGCGTCAGGCACCACCATTGGCTGCCCATATGCGGCACAAGCCCGTTGGGGATGCGCCGCCTGAAGCCAAGGCGGCGTTGCAAATACACGTATTTGTCGAACAGGTAGCGATGCTTGCGCCACGAGAACGGGAAGCGCAACGTGAACCGTTCATGGTCAAGGCCCCCCATCGTCCAGGGCACATCGGCGGTGGTGGCGGATTCGATGAAATCGGTCTGCGGTCGCTCGGCCAGATAGTCGATCAGCTCCTGCACCGGCCTCAGCGGCAGGCACGATCCCGACGCCAGATAGACATGCCGCACATCCTCGAACTCATGCAGCATGAGCTGGCCCGCGCTTTGCGTCGCGGCCACCAGGCCCCATGTGCCCCATTCACAGCGATGCCGCTTGCAGAAACGGACATCGGGCAGATCGGAAAGCGCGCTGACGAATGCGTTATAGGTCTTGGCCGGGACGGATTTGTCGGCATGGATCACAAGCGGGCAACCGGCCGCCGCCCAGTGGCGCGCGACCTGCTCGGCACGGTCAAACGCCGTATGAACCAACATGATGATACCGACACTCACCGCCCGCCGCCCTTTTTAAGCCCAGTTCCCCTTGGACATCAGCCCGAGAATTTCCAGTTGCCGCCAGTTTATATACTTTTCAGACCATTTGCACCAAAGGTCTGGGTTATCCTTAAGGTTGTCATAATATGCCTTGTATTCGATACTGGCCGCATAGTGCTGTTTGCGCTCCAGCTCCTCCTCGGCCTTCGCCGCGAATGTGTCCAGGAACTTGGCGTGCAGCAGAACGCCGCTCGCCTTTTCGCCGCCAAGCGTATCATATGTCTGGTTCAATCCGCGCGGCAACAGCATGTGGGTCGAACTGACATAGGCATAGCGCCGGTCCCATTTCACCAGCGGTATCTTGTTGAGCGCCGGGGCCTTGGCCGGCGTGTCGGGAAAGAACACCCTGGCCCGTGGCCCGCCCTGGATCCACAGGTTGCCGAAGGCCGGGTTCTTCTGGATCAGGTAGTTGCCTGGATCGAACCAGGATGCGATCTCCATCGGGTTCTGACCCACCCGGTAGGGCACCGCGTCCATCCGCCCCTTGGGATACATATCCAGCAACATCGCCCCGAACGAGCGAAGCTGCGACACATCCAGCCAATCGGTCAGCGCGCGGATCGGACGGGTATCGCAGAACGGATAGACGAAGAATTCGTCGGGATCGACCACCAGCGACCAGTGCCCATGGCCGTATTTCGCCTGCACCCAGTTCAGCCAGTCAACACCGAAGCGCGACGCCTTGTAACTGGCCTTGGTCGTCCAAAGCGACACATCCGGCTGATCGGCCAGGTATTCCCGGCCCCCATCCCGACTGTCGTTATCCACCATCAGGAAATGCGAAACCCCAAGGTCACGATAGTATTTCAGGAAATAGGGCAGGCGCACATGTTCGTCGCGAAAGGTCGAGAACAAAAGGATATCGCCCGCCCGGATGTTCCCGGTGCGGTTTTCGACCGGGGTCAGCGAGAAATGCTTGCGCCAGGCACGGATCTTCGCCCGTTTGCGCTTGAGGCGCATGCGATATGACTGCAAAAGGCTCAAACCCTGCCTCTCTGCTGGTTATTCTTGTTTCTGGCACTGCTCTGCTCGCTTAACATACTATTTTTCCAGACCGAAAATAAACCTGTGCCGTTCTTCCCTGCTTCATGCCTGCGGTCAATCCTAAACCCACCCCCCTCTCGACATCAGCCCCATCGCCTCAAGCTGGCGCCAGCTGATAAACCGGGTCGACCCCTCGCACCAAAGATCCGGGTTAGCGATCAGCCCGTCATAGTAGGTCTCGTAAAGCTCGCTATTGGCGAAATGCTCGCGCCGTTCCTTTTCCTCGGCGGATTTCTCGACAACGACATGGAGGAACTTGCTGTGCAGCAGCACGCCCGACAGCATCTCGCCGCCCTTTTCGCAATAAACCCTGTTCAGACGCCGCGGCAGGAGTGAATGGGTCGAGCTGACATAGGCGAAACGGCGGTTCCATTTGACAAGGGGTGTCTTGCCCATCGTCGGGGCCTGGCGCGGGCGATCAGCAAAGAAATACCGGGCACGCACCCCGCCCTGCACCCAGAGGTTCTGAAGGTCCGGCTTCTTCTGCATCACGTAATTGCCGCCATCAAACCAGCAAAGCTGCCGGAACGGATCGTCCCCCGGCCGGTATGTCTGTGCCTTGAGCGGCCCCTTGGGATACATGTCCAGCATCAACGCACCAAAGGATTGCCGGTCATTGGCCTCCAGCCAACCGGTCAGCGCACGCAGCGAACGGGTATCGTGATGCGGGTAGATGAAGGTCTCGTCGGCATCCAGCGTCAGGCACCAATGGCCATGCGCGTGGCGGATCTGAAGCCAGGTCAGCCAGTCCATGCCAAAGCGCGACAGCTTGTAACTATGCGACGTCGACCAAAGCGAAACGTCGGGCTGCGCGGCCAGGTACTCCCGCGTGCCGTCATCGCTGCCGTTATCGACGATCAGGAAATGATCGACGCCCAGTTGCCGGTGATGCGTCAGGAAATGCGGCAGGCGCACGATCTCGTTGCGCACCGTCGCCGCCGCAAGGATCGCATCGCGGGCAATCTCTCCGGTGCGGTCGGCGACCGCTGTCAGCTGATGGCGCTTGCGCAGCGCACGATACAGCAGCCGCCGCCGCTTCCATCGCAGCCGATAGGCAATACCCGCTTCCCTGAGCAACTCCATATCGCTCTGCCTGACCTGTACCAACCGCCCGGAGACTCGGTTTTATTTGGCGTAATGTCCAGTTTGATGCCACCGCCAGGCATCGCCGATCATCTGATCCAGCGTCGACCGCCCGGGGGTCCAGCCCAGCTCGGAAACCGCGCGCGTCGATCCTGACACCAGTTTTGTGCAGTCCCCCGGCCGGCGCAGCCCCTCGACGACGGGCACCTCGCGCCCGGTGATCGCGGCGGCGCGGTCGATGACCTCGCGCACCGAAAACCCGCTGCCCGTTCCAAGGTTGAACGCGCGGCTCCCCTTGTTCTCTTCAAGCCATTTCAGACCCTGAACATGCGCATCCACCAGATCCATCACATGCACATAATCCCGGATGCAGGTCCCGTCCGGGGTATCGTAATCGGTCCCGAAAATGGTCAGCGCATCGCGCTTGCCGTCAACCGCATCAAGGATCAGCGGCACAAGATGCGTCTCGGGTTGGTGGAATTCACCCACCTCGGCCTCGGGATCGGCGCCCGCTACGTTGAAATAGCGAAAGATCACATTGCGCAGCCCGTAGGCCGCCTCGAAGTCTCGCAGGATGTCCTCGACCGCGCGCTTGCTGGAACCATAGGCGTTGATCGGGTGGCGCGCACTGGTTTCGTCCAGCACCACATTGTCCTGATCGCCATAGGTCGCGCAGGTGGACGAGAACACCACGTCAAGGCAGCCCGCCTGCACCGCCGCCTGAAACAGCGTCAGCGACCCCGCGACATTGTTATGCCAGTATAGGCCGGGCTCGCGCATGCTTTCGCCGACCTGGCTCAGAGCGGCGAAATGCAGAATCGCCGTGGGCTGGTAGGCCGCGAAAATCTGGTCAAGCCGTTCACGGTCGTTCAGATCACCCTTCTCGAACGGGCCGAACTGTACCGCATCCTCCCAGCCGGTGCTCAGATTGTCATATGTCACCGGCGTATAGCCGGCAGCCTGCAACGCCTTGCAGGCATGGGAGCCGATATACCCGGCACCCCCCGTGACAAGGATGTTGGTCAAAGCCGACCCTCCGCGAGATTACTGCGCTGCTTTCTCGGAATACATGATATCGCTGAGAAAAGCCCACAGATCGTCGCGCAGATCCTCCCGCGCCAGCGCGAAAGCGACGGTCGCCTGCAGGAAGCCCGATTTCGAACCGCAATCAAAGCGCTGCCCGTCGAAACGGAATCCATATACCTCTTCGCCACTGTCCCTTGCGTCGGCAATCGCATCGGTCAGCTGGATCTCGCCCCCGGCGCCGGTCCGCTTCTTGTTGAGCATCTTCAGAACCGTCGGCGTCAGGATGTAACGCCCGATCACCGCCAGGTTCGACGGCGCCTCGCCCTGCTTGGGTTTCTCGACCATACCCTTGGTCGACACGATGCGCCCCATATCTTCCTTGATATCCAGAATTCCGTAGGACGAGGCCTGCTCGTCAGGCACTTCCATCGCTGCGACGATGTTGCCCTGGGTCTCCTCGAACGCCTCGACCATCTGCGACAGGCACGGCTTTTCGGCGGCGATCACGTCATCGGGCAGGATCACGGCAAAGGGCTCGTTCGCGATCAGGTGACGCGCGCACCACACGGCATGGCCCAGCCCCAGCGGCTTGTGCTGGCGGACATAGGCGATCTGGCCGCTGTCCATGTTGGTGCTTTTCAGCAGTTGCAGAAGATCATCCTTGCCCTTCTTGCGCAGCTCCTGTTCAAGCTGCGGCGCAAGGTCGAAATAATCCTCAAGCGCGCCCTTGCCGCGCGAGGTGACGAAAAGGAAATCCTTGATCCCGGCCTCGCGTGCCTCGTCGATCGCATACTGGACCAACGGGCGATCAACCAGGGTCATGATCTCCTTGGGGACCGATTTCGTCGCTGGCAGAAATCGTGTTCCAAGCCCGGCGACCGGGAAAATTGCTTTTGTTACTTTCTTCTTCATGACTGCTCCCGACTGTTTACCTAACATGGCCGATCTATAAGCCACTCAGGAACTCGTTGCATTGATTAATGCTCAAATATGAAAATTTCTGGGCCTCGCTGCGACAATCGCGGCATCGGACCCAAAAACACTCATTCAGCCTTCATTTGACCCATCATGGTCTCGATCCGCAAGACATCTTCGGGATTATTCAATTCCCAGAACTGTCTGCCGCGCGATTCGACCTCGACACAGCGCACGGCATGGCCATTTTCAAGGAACCTTAGCTGTTCAAGCCCCTCAAGCCGCTCCAGCTCGCCTTCCGGCCAGCTCGGATAGGCCGCCAGCGCCGCCGCGCGATAGGCATAGACCCCCACATGATGGAACACCGGCGTCGGATCGTCGTCGCCATATGAATCCGACGTGAAGGGAATCACCTCCTTGGAAAAATAAAGCGCATGCCGCCGGGCATCGAACACCGCCGTCGTTCCGCCCACCCGTCCTGCGCGGCGATCCTCAAGAAACCCGTTCAGTGCCCGTCCATCGCAACGCAGGACCGGCGTCGCCATGCTGGCGTCAGGGTCATCGGCCAATTGCCCGATCAACGCCTCGACAAACCAATGCGGCGTCAGCGGCGCATCGCCCTGAAGGTTCACGACAATCTCATGCCCCCCGCCAAGCGCCGCGTGGGCCTCGGCGCAGCGTTCGGTGCCGTTGCGGCAGGTTTCGGATGTCATCACCACATCTGCGCCGAAACCCTCGGCGGCCTGCCGGATACGTTCATCATCCGTCGCCACCACGACCCGCACATCGCCTAAGACCTGCTCCGCGGCCTCCCAGCTTCTCTGGATCAGACTCTTGCTGATTCCGGTCGCGCCCGTCAGCTCGACCAGTGGCTTGCCGGGATAACGGCTTGAAGCGTATCGCGCCGGGATGACGATCAGAACCGTCATCACCCGCCCTTCAGATCGACGCCCGGCGCATAGGCGATGAAGAACGGGTTCGCGAACCCGTCCTTGCCATAGTGCAGCGGCGTGTGGTCATCGAAACGCACCACCTGCCCGCCGGCACCATGCAGCACAGCCTGCCCGGCGGCAGTATCCCATTCCATTGTGCGCCCGAGACGCGGATAAAGATCCGCCTCGCCCGTCGCCACCAGGCAGAACTTGAGCGACGATCCCGCGCTGGTCATGTCCTTGATGCCGTATTTGGCGATATAATCATCTGTAGCCTGATCGCGGTGCGATTTGCTGGCCACGACCATCAGCGCAGCGTTATCGGGCTCGGACACCCGGATCGCGCGCAGCTTGCCGACGGTGTCCTTGTCGAACGGTCCTTCTTCCTCGACCGTCGATCCATCGGCCTGCGTGAAGAACATGCGCTCGCGGGCAGGCGCATAGACCACGCCGCGCACCGGCACGCCATTTTCCACGTAGGCGATGTTGACGGTAAAGTCGCCGCGCCGGTTGATGAACTCCTTGGTGCCGTCCAGCGGGTCGACGATCAGGAACGAGTCGACGTTCTGCCCATGCGACTCCGCCTGCTCTTCGGTCACCAGCGCAACATCGGGAAATGCAGCCCGCAGCCCCGCCGAGATCAGCGCATCCGCCGCCTCGTCGGCCTCGGTAACGGGGCTGTCATCGGATTTCACCTTCACGTCGAAATCGTCGGCGTTGTAGATGTCCATGATCCGGTCGCCCGCCGTCAAAGCCAGTCCCCGCATGACTTCGACAAGTCTCTCGTAATCCAATGTGATACTCCTGCTTACATTATCCGCGGCATGTTCACCGCAGGTTGATCGAACGCTTGCCGCCCCTTATGATACGCTGCTAACGGGACGGCAAGAAATCCGTGCGAGAAATCAACAGGCGGTCAGCGGCGGTTAGATGTTTCACAAAGTCACGTCCAGAAGTGGCCTGCAATCGGCCTTAGCGATTGCGGAGCTTGTATATCATGCGACGGTCCGGTCTGTTCGCAAGTCGCATGGCAATGCGTTCATGGCGCTGTTCAACAACATCCTGACAGCCGTCATTTTCGTTCTCGCCTTCTACATCATGTTCTGGGCGCTCGGCCTGAAAAGCGCCCGCATTCGCGGCGACTTCCTGCTCTACATGATGACGGGGATTTTCCTGTTCCTGACCCACATCAAGGCGCTTGGCGCCGTCGTCGGCGCCGAGGGGCCATCCTCACCGATGATGCAGCACGCGCCGATGAACACGATCATATCCGTGACGGCGGCGGCGCTCGGTTCGCTTTATATCCAGGTGCTGTCGATGTTCGTGATCCTGTTCGTCTATCATGTCGGGTTCACCCCGTTCGAGATCGCGGAGCCGATCGGGGCCTTCGCAATGCTGCTCCTCGCCTGGTTCACGGGCGTCTCGATCGGGCTTGTTCTTCTGGCGATCAAACCCTGGGCGCCGGGTTTCGTCTCGATCTTCACCACCATCTACCAGCGTGCCAACATGATCGCCTCGGGCAAGATGTTCGTCGCCAATTCGCTGCCACCCTTCATGCTCTCGATGTTCGACTGGAACCCGCTTTTTCACGCCATCGACCAGTGTCGCGGCTTCACCTTCATCAACTACTTCCCGCGCAACTCATCGTTGGAATACCCCCTCACCGTCGCGGTGGTGCTTCTGCTTCTCGGCATGATGGGCGAATTCTATACCCGCCAATATGCATCCAAAAGCTGGGAATCCCGGCGCTGAGCGCGCTCAATCCACGACCCTGAGCGTCAGGTTGATCCGCCCTCCGCCCTCCAGCAGCGCCGAGGAACCGGGCCTGATACGGTCGACCCCGTGATAGACCAGTCGCGCATCGCCCCCCATCACCACCACGTCGCCCGACTCCAGCCAAAGTGATTCGGTCTTGCCGCCCCTTGTGGTGTTGCCGATCCGGAACAGCGCGGAATCCCCCAGCGACACCGACAATACCGGCCAGCCGAAATCAGCCTCGTCACGGTCCTGGTGCATCCCCATCTTCGCGCCGTCGCGATAAACATTCACAAGACAGCAATCCGGCAGCCGCGCATCACTCACCAGATCGCGCCAGATCCTCAGCACCTCCTCGGGGATCGGCGGCCAGTCCTGCCCGTCCGGGTGGCGCGGCTCATAGCGGTATCCCTTGCGGTCGGCATACCACCCATAGCGCCCCGCCGATGTCATCCGGACCGTCATCGCCTTGCCATAGGGCGTCATCGGTGAAAACAACGGCGCGCGGCGCACCACCTCGCGCAGGGCCGTGACCAGGGCTTCCTGCGTCGCCCGATCCAGCGCGCCCTTGTAGATCTCCACCCCCCGCACCATCAGCGTCGGTTCCGTCATGTTGCACCCCTCTCGGACAGCTCTTCCCTTGAATTAAACACAGAATCCCGAATTCCACCCCTCCGGGCCGCTTGCAGGGCCAGTTCCGCCTGCCTATATACCCGCAAAGCGCGGACCATGGCCTGCCGTGGCCCGCTCCAAGATCGGAGGCCCGGTGCCAGAACGGGTCGGGCGTCCGGAACATCGCCTTAATAGAGAAGGGATCGAAAAACATGTCCAAAGTCATTGGTATTGACCTCGGAACCACCAACAGCTGCGTCGCCATCATGGACGGCAGCCAAGCCCGCGTCATCGAAAACTCCGAAGGCGCCCGCACGACGCCCTCGATCGTGGCCTTCGCCGAAGGCGAACGCCTTGTCGGTCAGCCCGCCAAGCGCCAGGCCGTGACCAACCCCGAGAACACCATCTTCGGCGTCAAGCGCCTGATCGGCCGTCGCGTCGACGACAGCGACCTGGCCAAGGACAAGAAGAACATGCCGTTCAACGTCATCGACGGCGGCAACGGCGACGCCTGGGTCGAGGCCCGCGGCGAAAAATACAGCCCCTCGCAGATTTCTGCCTTCATCCTCGGCAAGATGAAGGAAACCGCAGAAAGCTATCTGGGCGAGGAAGTGACCCAGGCGGTCATCACCGTTCCGGCCTATTTCAACGACGCTCAGCGTCAGGCGACCAAGGACGCCGGCAAGATCGCCGGCCTCGAGGTGCTGCGCATCATCAACGAGCCGACGGCCGCCGCGCTGGCCTACGGTCTCGACAAGAAGGAAACCCAGACCATCGCGGTCTATGACCTTGGCGGCGGCACCTTCGACGTGACCATCCTCGAGATCGACGACGGCCTGTTCGAGGTGAAGGCCACCAACGGCGACACCTTCCTTGGCGGTGAAGACTTCGACATGCGAATCGTCAACTACCTGGCCGACGAGTTCAAGAAAGAGCACGGCGTCGACCTGACCAAGGACAAGATGGCTCTCCAGCGCCTGAAAGAGGCCGCCGAGAAAGCCAAGATCGAACTGTCCAGCAGCTCACAGACCGAGATCAACCAGCCATTCATCTCGATGGGCTCGGACGGTCAGCCGCTGCACATGGTCATGAAACTGACCCGTGCCAAGCTTGAAAGCCTGGTGGGCGACCTGATCAAAGCCTCGATGAAGCCCTGCGCCGCGGCCCTCAAGGATGCCGGCATCTCTGCTGGCGAGGTTGACGAGATCGTCCTCGTCGGCGGCATGACCCGCATGCCCAAGGTTGTCGAGGAAGTGACCAAGTTCTTCGGCAAGGAACCCCACAAGGGCGTGAACCCCGATGAGGTCGTCGCAATGGGCGCAGCCATTCAGGCCGGCGTGCTGCAAGGCGACGTCAAGGACGTGGTGCTGCTTGACGTGACACCGCTGTCCCTTGGCATCGAAACGCTTGGCGGTGTCTTCACCCGCCTGATCGACCGCAACACGACGATCCCGACCAACAAGTCGCAGATTTTCTCGACCGCCGAGGACAACCAGAGCGCCGTGACGATCCGCGTCTTCCAGGGCGAACGTGAAATGGCGGCCGATAACAAGCTTCTGGGTCAGTTCAACCTTGAAAACATTCCGCCCGCACCGCGCGGCATGCCCCAGATCGAGGTGACATTCGACATCGACGCCAACGGCATCGTCTCTGTTTCGGCCAAGGACAAGGGCACCAACAAGGAACAGAAGATCACGATCCAGGCGTCGGGCGGCCTGACCGAGGAAGACATCGAGAAGATGGTCAAGGAAGCCGAGGAGAACGCCGAATCCGACAAGGCGCGCCGCGAGCTGATCGAATCTAAGAACCAGGCCGAAAGCCTGATTCATTCGACCGAGAAGTCGCTGGAAGAGCACGCCGACAAGGTCGACCCGACCACCGTCGAGGCGATCGAACTGGCTGTCGCCGCCCTCAAGGACGACCTCGAGAAAGACGACGTGACCGCCGAAAAGGTCAAGGCGGGCATCCAGAATGTCACCGAGGCCGCCATGAAACTGGGCGAGGCGATCTACAAGGCCCAGACCGAGGAAGGCGAAGGTGAGCCCAGTGCCGCTGATCAGGGCGGTTCGGGCGACGATGATATCGTCGACGCCGACTTCGAGGATCTTGACGACGACAAGCGTTCGTAAGGCACCTGACGGGACCAAAAGGGCCGGTCCGATTTTTGGGCCGGCCCTGCGTGTTCCAGCAAAAGGAGATCCCCGATGGCCAAACGCGACTATTACGAAGTGCTCGGCGTATCACGGGGCGCGTCGGCGGATGAAATAAAGAAGGCCTATCGCACCAAGGCGAAGGAACTTCACCCCGACCGCAACAACGACAACCCTAACGCCGAATCCCAGTTCAAGGAAGCTGGCGAAGCCTATGACGTCCTGAAGGACCCGGAAAAGAAAGCCGCCTATGACAGGTTCGGCCACGCCGCATTCGAAGGCGGCATGGGCGGCGGTGGCGGCCCGCGTCCGGGCGGCGGCTTTGGCGGCGCCCAGGGTCAGGGCGATTTCGCCTCGGCCTTTTCGGATGTGTTCGACGACCTGTTCGGCGATTTCATGGGCGGCGGGCGCGCAGGCGCCGGGCGGCAGCGCGCCTCGCGCGGCTCTGATCTGCGCTACAATCTGCGTGTCACCCTCGAAGACGCCTATACCGGCATCCAGAAAACCATCAACGTGCCGACATCCGTCGCCTGCGACGCCTGCAGCGGCACCGGCGCCGAGGGCGGCTCCGAGCCCACCACATGCCCCACCTGTTCGGGCATGGGCAAGGTGCGCGCGCAGCAGGGTTTCTTCACGGTCGAACGCACCTGCCCCACCTGTTCGGGGCTGGGCCAGATCATCAAGAACCCCTGCAAGAGCTGCCATGGCCAGGGCCGCGTCGAAAAGGATCGCGCGCTCAACGTCAATATCCCGGCGGGCGTCGAAACCGGCACCCGGATTCGCCTTGCCGGCGAAGGCGAGGCCGGAATGCGCGGCGGTCCTGCGGGCGACCTCTACATCTTCATCGAGGTCGCAAAGCACGACATATTCGAGCGTGAGGATAACAACCTCTTCTGCCGCGTGCCCGTGTCGATGACCGACGCCGCCCTTGGCGGCGATATAGAGGTGCCCACCATTGACGGTGGCCGCTCGCGCGTGAAGATCCCCGGCGGGTCGCAATCGGGCCGTCAGATGCGACTACGCAACAAGGGCATGCCCTCGCTGCGCGGTGGTGGTCATGGCGACATGTTCATCGAACTGGCCGTGGAAACCCCTGTTAACCTGACCAGCCGCCAGAAAGAGATTCTGCGCGAGTTCGATTCGCTCTCCGAGGACAACAACCCCGAAAGCAAAAGCTTCTTTTCCTCCGTGAAAAGTTTCTGGGACGGCATGAAGGGCTGAACCAAGCCGACGGCGCCCGCCGCCGTCGCTGATTTCGTCTCAATATTCAGGCCAGAAGGGCGCACCGGTGGTGCGCCCTTTTTTCTTTGTGCCGCGGCAAATCGTTAATGCCCGACATACCGACACGATACCGACATGATACCGACGTGATACCGAAGCCGGATTCAGGGCTTCGTTAACCTTTTTCTAACTCTCTGCGGGCAGGCTCTTTCGCATGTCCGACCCGCACGCATTCTCTGAAATGACCTTGCCGCTCTTCGGCGCCGAACCGGCCCCGGCCGCGCCAGCCACAGCGCGACTGCCCTCCTATATCCGCGATCACCGCCGACGCCTTCGCGAACGCTTCCTCACCGGCGGCGCCGCCGCCATGCCCGATTACGAGCTGCTGGAACTCGTCCTGTTCCGGGCTATTCCCCGCCGTGACGTCAAGCCTCTGGCGCGTGAACTCATTGATAAGTTTGGGGATTTCAACCACATCCTCTCGGCGCCGATCCATCAGCTGCAAGAGGTGTCGGGCATCGGCGACGCCGTGATATGCGAGCTCAAGATCGTTGAGGCGGCGGCGCACCGCCTGTCACGCGCGCGGGTCATGCAGCGGCAGGTGATCTCGTCCTGGGATGCCCTGCTGGACTATTGCCACACCACGATGGCGCATCGCGAGACCGAACAGTTCCGGGTGTTCTACCTCGATCGCAAGAACATCCTGATCGCCGACGAAGCACAGGCCAGCGGCACTGTAGATCACGTCCCGGTCTACCCCCGCGAGGTCGTGAAACGCGCCCTTCAGCTGAACGCCAGTGCCTTGATTATGGTGCATAATCACCCCTCGGGCGATCCCACACCATCCGAGTCCGATATCGCCATGACCACCCGCGTTCAGGCCGCCGCGGACGCCCTCGGCATCACGCTGCACGACCACATCATCATCGGCAAATCCTGCGAACTCAGCTTTCGTTCAGCCGGCTATCTCTAGCGCACCCAGACCTCCACACGCCGGTTGACCTGTCGGCCCCACTCGCTGTCATCGCACGCCATCGGCATGGCCTCGCCAAACGCCTCTGTCTCGATCGCGATCCGCGACAGGTTCGCCGTCTCGGCCGCATCGCTCACCGCGCTGCGCACCGCCTCCGCCCGGCGCATGGCAATCTTGCGATTGCTCTCGGCAGCCCCTTCACCATCGCTGAACCCAACGAAAACAATCCGTCTGGCGTCATAGACCCCGATCTCCATCGAGCGTGCCAACTGTTGCACATTCGAGCGCGACTGCGCATCCAGGCGCACTGATCCGGCCTCGAATCGAAAAGTCGTCGTCAGCCGCTTCAGCGGCGACAACACCCGGACCATGCGCTGTAGCTCCGCCAGATCCACCTCATCGCCCGCCTGCGCTATGGCATTCGCAAAACGGTCCCCTTGGGCGTTGATCACGATCTCCTCGGGGGCCTGGTCCACGAACCCGGCCCGGCGCACCACCAGCTGCGCCGACGGGTCGCGCAGATAGGTCAGGAAATCGCGCACAAGCCGGGGAAAACGGCGCGTGGGCAAGTAAAGGAACAGCGGCGCCGTCAGAGGGTAGTCCTCGGTCTTGACCGCGCGGCGCGTCGCCCTGAGCGAAAACCCGCAGGTGCCCTCCAGCGCCAGTTCCCATGTGTTGCCCGTCTCCGAACGGCTGGTCACGCCGAGGCCGAACGGATCGCGTTCAAGCGCCTCGACCAACGCCAAACCGTCTTCATGCCGCTTTGCCTGATCGATCAGGGTCGCTCCCACCGGGCTCAGCAACCGATCCACCGTCGCCTGCCCCAGCCCTGACCGTTCACTGACCACATGCACCGTTATCGGCGCGTCCGGCCCGCCCAGTTCGGACCAGTTGGAAATCTCGCCGGACAAGACCTGCGCGAGCTGCGGTGTCGTAATCCCCTGCACCGGGTTGCTGGCGGCAACCACCGGCACCAGCGCATCCAGCGCCACGATCCGGCTGCGCCCGCTTGCCGCCAGATCGCCCATGCCCGCCGCGCGCGCATGCGTGCGCTCGGACCGGCGCACCTCGCGCAGTGACATCACCATATCCGCCTCGTTGGCCAGAAGGTCAGCAAAACCCTCATCGGTATTCGAGAGCCTGAGTGTGAACTCCCCGAGCAGCGCGCCCGACCGGGACTCGGTCAGCGAAAACCGGATCTGGCGTCCATCCAGATCCGTGCGTTCAAGGTCATACTCGTGGCGAATGGCAAAGGCTTCCAGCAGCGCAGGCATCAGCACGCGCCCGATCACCGGCGCGCCAGACAGCGTCACACGTGCAACGTAATTCTCAAGGTTCGGGCATCCCGGCCCTTCACACAGCACCCCGGATCCGTCCACCGTCAGCTCCCCATAGACAGTGTCGACGCGGTAGAACTCGCCGTCATACCCAAGAAGGTTTCCCGAAATCTCGACATCGCCGTCGCGCGAGGTCAGGGTCACATCCTGCGCGACAACGGGCGGGGCCCAGGCAAAAACACATAGTGCGGCGATGATCGCCGCACGCACAAATGGCATCAGTCGCCCCCCGATTGCTGCGGATTACTTCCGCGCGATCTTCAGGTCATTGACGAGGTTTTTCAACACCAGAAAATCGCCTGTGGCGTCGCAGCCCGGCAGGGCAAGAACAAGATCCTGCACCAAGGGTTTCCCACCGGCTGAAATCTCGATGGTCTGTGCCTCTATATCACGGCCGCAATTCTGCTGTGTCACTTCGGCCTCGACGCTCAGCACGACATCGCCCTCACGCTCGGTCAACCCGACGGGAAAGGTGTACACCTCGGCCATTTGTGCCTTGCCCAGCCCGTTCAGACCGTGGCGAGTCACGAACCCGCCCTCACCTTGGGCGGCGGCGGCCATGTCACGCGGAGCCTCTGCCCAGACATGCCCCTCATCGCCATATCCCGCACCATATTCCAGCGCGTGAATCTGCAAGCCGCTCTGCCCCTGCCATTGAACGACGACGCGATCATAGTAATCCGTCGACGTCACGACAGCGGACGCAACCGCGCCTTCGCCATTCGTGAAGGATACCATGTAGACCGCGCTTTGCGTCAGCGCAGGAACGACCAGGCGTTTCTGTCCATCCTCATCTGTGGCTTGGGTGAACATCATGCCATGATGATGAAGCGTAAAGCGTTCATTCGCCATGCAGGGCGCATTCAAGGTCAGCTCCACCATGGCCGCGGCAACAGGTTTGGCCTCTAGCAACGTCTCGCAGGAAAATGCTGGTGCAGGCTCTTCTGCGGGCAGCGCCGTGACAGGCCGCTCGTCGAACGCCGCAGGGACAATCTCTGCGCGCGCGACAGGCGCGCTCGGCAAGGGCGCCGGTTGTGGGGCGAATTGCGGCGGGACCGGTGCCGAGGTGGAGACGATGTTGGTCACGGGAAGCGGCGCGTCCTCATCGGTATTCGCAACCGACAGCTCGACAGGTGACGCGGCGACCTGATCGGGGGTTCCCGCCATGCTCTGCACAATGAAACCGGCTCCAAGCGCGCAAATGAAAGTGCCGCCTGCCATTGCGATACGCTTTGTCTTGGACATAGTCCCGCCTCCTGATTTCACGCCAGAGTGACGATACTCTAGTCAGGAAAAGCGGCGTCTCTATGGCGCGCTCACGGTGTCAATTGGACGAGGCAGAGTCGTACCTCAGCGTCAAGATACCCTGTATCAGAGCCTGATCCGGCGCACCGGTTCAGGCGAGGCGACCGTGACAATGCTTGAACTTCTTGCCCGAACCGCAGGGGCAAGGCTGATTTCGGCCCGGATTACCCCAGGTGGCGGGGTCATTTTCGTCAAAGCCGGGCACGACTGCCCCTTCAACAGCGCCCAGGGACGAATCGTCCGGCCCTTGCGTCTTGGCCGCCGCTTCCATCGCCTCGCGCTGTTGAGTGATCTCTTGCATCATGGCCTGTTGCTCTTCTTCGGTCATGGGGCGGATCTGCGAGAGCTTCTGGGTCACGTCTTGGCGCAGGCTGTCCAGCATGGTTTCGAAAAGCTGGAAGGACTCATTCTTGTATTCATTGAGCGGGTCGCGCTGCGCATAGCCACGGAAACCCACGACGCTGCGCAGGTGCTCCAGCGTCAGAAGATGCTCGCGCCACTTGGCGTCGATGGTTTGCAGCAGGATCTGCTTTTCGATCGAGCGCATGTTCTCGCGGCCAAAGGCGGCGGCCTTCTGCGCCATCATCTCGTCGGCGGCCTTCTCAAGGCGTTCGACGATGTCTTCGTCATCGACGCCCTCTTCATCGGCCCATTCGGCGATCGGCTGGTCCAGGTTCAATTGCTCGACCACCGCATCATGCAGGCCCTGGGTATCCCATTGGTCTGCATAGGTCTTGGGCGGCATGTAGGTATCGACCAGATCGTCGATCACCTCGTTGCGCATGTCCTGCACGATTTCGGACAGATCGGCAGCCTTCATGATATCAAGCCGCTGCTTGAAGATCACCTTGCGCTGCTCGTTCATCACGTCATCGAATTTCAACAGCTGCTTGCGGATGTCAAAGTTGCGACCCTCGACCTTGGCCTGCGCGCGCTCCAGCGACTTGTTCACCCAAGGGTGGACAATCGCCTCGCCCTCTTTCATGCCCAAGGTCGCCAGCACCTTTTCCAGACGCTCCGAACCGAAAATCCGCATCAGATCGTCTTCAAGGCTGAGGAAAAAGGCCGACCGGCCCGGATCCCCCTGACGGCCCGAACGGCCGCGCAACTGGTTGTCGATGCGGCGGCTCTCATGGCGCTCGGTGGCCAGAACGAACAGCCCGCCGGCATCCTTCACCGCCTGTTCGCCCTCTGCATGCTCGGCCTCGATCCGTTTGCGGATCTCCTCGGGGTCGGCATCGGGACTGGCCTCCAGAGCCTCCATGATCGTGAAATCGAGATTGCCGCCCAGCTTGATGTCGGTGCCGCGCCCAGCCATGTTGGTGGCAATCGTGACCGCCCCCAGCTTGCCGGCATCGGCCACGATCTGCGCCTCTTTCTCGTGCTGGCGGGCGTTGAGGACGTTGTGCTTGACCCCCGCCTGCGTCAGCAGCGCGCTGAGCATCTCGGACTTCTCGATGGAAGTGGTGCCCACCAGGATCGGCTGGCCTTTCTCATGCGCCTCCTGGATCGTCTCGACGATTGCGTCGAACTTCTCCTTCGCGGTGCGATAGACTGCGTCGTCCTCGTCCAGACGCGCGATCGGCTTGTTGGTCGGGACCTCGACAACACCCAGCCCGTAAATCTCAGCAAATTCCTCGGCCTCGGTGGCGGCGGTCCCGGTCATGCCTGCCAGCTTGTCGTAAAGGCGGAAATAGTTCTGGAAGGTGACGCTGGCCAGTGTCACGTTCTCGGGCTGAATGTTGCAGCCCTCTTTGGCCTCGATAGCCTGATGCAAGCCATCCGACAGGCGCCGCCCCTGCATCATACGGCCGGTGAACTCGTCGATCAGCATCACCTCACCGTCACGGACAATATAATCCTTGTCCTTCTGGAACAGCTTGTGCGCGCGCAGACCCTGATTGACGTGGTGCACGATGGTCGTGCTTTCCGGGTCGTAAAGGGACTGCTCCTCCTCCAGCAAACCCTGCTCGTGCAGGATCTCTTCAAGGTATTCATTTCCCTCGTCGGTAAAGGTGACGTTGCGGGTCTTTTCATCGATCGTGTAATGCTCTTCGGTCAGCTCGGGAATGAGCTTGTCCACGGTCACGTAAAGCTCGCTGCGGTCCTGCGCCGGGCCGGAGATGATCAGCGGAGTGCGCGCCTCGTCGATCAGGATGCTGTCCACCTCGTCGACGATGGCATAGAAATGCCCCCGCTGGCTCATTTCCTCGAGCGAGGACTTCATGTTGTCGCGCAGATAGTCGAACCCAAGCTCGTTATTGGTGGCATAGGTCACATCCGCGGCATACGCGGCCTTCTTCTCGGCCTCGGGCTGCTGGGGATAGACGACGCCAGTGCTCAATCCCAAGGCACCGTAAACCTTGCTCATCCAGTCGGCGTCACGACGCGCCAGATAGTCGTTGACCGTAACGATATGCACATTCCCGCCGGTCAGTGCGTTCAGATAAGCGGGGAAGGTGGCGACCAGCGTCTTGCCTTCGCCCGTCTTCATCTCGCTGATATTGCCCTGATGCAGGAAGATCCCGCCCATCAGCTGCACATCGAACGCCCTGAGGCCAAGCGCCCGCTTGGCGGCCTCCCGGCAGTTGGCGAAGGCTTCGGGCAACAGCGCATCCAGCGCCTCGCCATCCTGCAACCGCTGCCTGAACGCCTGGGTCTTTTCGATCAGCCCCTCGTCGCTCAGCGCCTCGAATTCGGGTTCCAGCGCGTTGATCTGTTCGACCAGCGGGCGGGTCGCCTTGATCTTGCGGTCATTGGGGGTGCCGAAGATCTTTCTGGCGACAGTTCCGATACCCAGCATATTCTATCCGTTCCGGTGTTTGTGCATATCCGTGAGAGGCAATTGCTTGCCCCGCCTTCCGCACCACCCTAGAACGGGCACAGAATGGCGGTTTCTTGGTCCAGAGCCGATGTAAGGGGCCGCCGTATGAGTGTCAACGTCGCGCAACCGCGCGGCAACCAAAGCAGCAATGCAAAGGAAGGACCGCATGGCCATTCGTCACACCCTTTTCCCGGCTCTCGCACTGGTCGCCGCCACGGCCCTCGGACAGCCCGCCGCGGCTCAGGACAAACCCGACCCCGCGACCGTCGTGGCCACCGTCAACGGCACCGACATCACGCTTGGCCACATGGTCGCCCTGCGTGCCAGCCTGCCCGCGCAATACGGCCAGCTTCCTGCCGAGACCCTGTTCAACGGCATCCTGGACCAGCTGATCCAACAGACCCTGTTGATGCAGAACTTCGAAGGCGAGCTGTCGCGCCGCAGCCAGCTTCTGCTCGATAACGAGCGCCGCGCCATCATCGCCTCCGAAGCGATCGAAACCGTGATGAGCGACGAGTTGAGCGACGCCCAAATTCAGGCGGCCTATCAGGATCAATATGCCGGCGCCGAACCCGAGACCGAATACAAGGCCTCTCATATCCTTGTCGAAACCGAGGAAACCGCGCTCGACCTCCTCGCCCAGCTTGAGGACGGCGCCGATTTCGCGACGCTTGCGCGCGAAAACTCCACCGGCCCCTCCGCCAGCAGCGGCGGCGACCTTGGCTGGTTCGGCCCCGGCGTCATGGTCGAATCCTTTTTCGACTCCGTTGCCGCACTTGAACCCGGCGATGTGTCCCAGCCCGTTCAGACGCAGTTCGGCTGGCATGTGATCAAGTTGAACGACACGCGGATCAACGATGTTCCGGCGCTTGAAGACGTGCGCGCCGAACTCGAAGACAGCCTGCGGCAAGAAGCCTTCGACGCCCATGTCGCGGCCCTGACCGAGAAAGCGGAGATCGAACGCGCCAACACCGACGAATTCGATCCCGAAAGCATCGGTAACCTTGAGATTCTGGAGAACTGACAATGGGTGCGACCCCTCCGCTGTCGCCGCTTGCCCCGGCATCCTTTCCCAAGCTGCCCAAGATCGGCGGCGTGCATTTTGCCACCGTTCAGGCCGGGGTGCGATACAGCGGTCGCGATGACGTGATGCTGGCCACGCTCAGCCCCGGCACAACCGTCGCCGGGTGCTTTACCCGCTCCTCGACGCGCTCCTCAGCCGTGTTGGATTGCGAGGCCAAGATCGGTGCCGTCAGCGATGCGGGCGCGGCCTTTCTGGTCAACTCAGGCAAT
This sequence comes from Roseovarius salincola, assembly GCF_026891095.1. Taxonomy (GTDB): domain Bacteria; phylum Pseudomonadota; class Alphaproteobacteria; order Rhodobacterales; family Rhodobacteraceae; genus Roseovarius; species Roseovarius salincola. Next base: position 228,521 of record NZ_JAPTNL010000002.1, on the reverse strand, counting down.
GCCAACGCCTTTACGGGCCGTCATGGCGCGACCTCCGTCAAGGCCGTGACCGAAGCCGCCAGCAAGGCTCTGAAACTGCCGGAATCGCGTATTTTCACTTCCTCTACAGGGGTAATCGGTGAACCCCTCCCGCATGATCGGATCACCGCGAAACTAAAGGATCTTGCGGGCGCTCTCTCGATGGACGGAATCCAATCCGCCGCCCGCGCCATCATGACAACCGACACTTTTCCCAAAGGCGCCAGCGCGAACGTCACGGTCGATGGCCAACAGATTCATATCGCCGGAATCGCCAAAGGGTCCGGCATGATCGCACCCGACATGGCAACGATGCTGGTCTATATCTTCACCGACGCTGTGGTCGATCAGCCGGTACTGCAATCCATGGTCTCGGCCCTCAACAGCAGCACATTCAACTGCATCACGGTTGATGGCGACACTTCGACCTCCGATACTTTGCTGGTCGCCGCAACCGGTGCTTCCGGCATCCGTGTGAGTGAAGACAGCGTGGGCTTCATGGAAGGGCTGCGGCAGGTCATGCTGAACCTTGCGCATCAGGTCGTGCGCGACGGCGAAGGCGCCACGAAATTCGTAGAAATTTCGGTGACCGGTGCCTCCAGCGATGCAGATGCGCGCACTCATGCCATGGCGATCGCCAATTCGCCGCTGGTCAAGACCGCCATCGCCGGAGAAGACCCGAACTGGGGCCGGATCGTGATGGCCGTGGGCAAATCCGGCGCGCCGGCGGATCGCGATACCCTGTCCATCTGGTTCGGACACATCCCAGTTGCGCGCGATGGCTGGGTCGATCCCGACTACCGCGAAGAAGAGGGCGCCCTCTACATGAAGCAGCAAGAGCTGACGATCCATGTCGATCTGGGCCTTGGCGGCGGTACATCGGTGGTCTGGACCTGCGACCTGACCCATGGCTATATCGACATCAACGCCGACTACCGCTCATGAAAACCGTTCTGGTGTCTGCCGTCGCATTGATTGATGTGGATGGGCGCATCCTGCTGACACAGCGCCCAGAGGGCAAGGCCATGGCCGGGCTGTGGGAGTTTCCCGGCGGCAAGGTTGAACCGGGCGAAACGCCCGAAAGCGCATTGATCCGCGAGCTTGACGAAGAACTGGGCATCGACACCTGGGCCAGCTGTCTTGCACCACTGACCTTCGCCAGCCACGCTTATTCCGATTTTCATCTACTGATGCCGCTCTTTGCCTGTCGCAAATGGCAGGGCACACCGCAGGGCCGCGAGGGGCAGAGCCTCAAATGGGTGCGCCCGAACGCATTGCGCGATTACCCGATGCCACCCGCCGACATTCCGCTGATCCCGATCCTGCGCGACTGGCTATAGGCGGCGAACATGAAAAGGGGCCGCCGCGGCAGCCCCTTGAATCAGTCTCTGTTCCGGCGCGGATCAGTCGAGCTTGCGCTCGATCTCCTCACGCTCGAAAATCTCGATCACGTCGCCGGGGCGCACGTCTTCGTAGTTCTCGAACGCCATGCCGCATTCCTGACCGGACTGGACCTCGGACACTTCGTCCTTGAAGCGCTTGAGAGTCTTCAGCGTGCCTTCGTGGATCACCACATCGTCGCGCAGCAGGCGCACACCGGCCGAGCGGCGCGCGATGCCCTCGGTGACAAGACAGCCCGCCACCTTGCCGACGCCGGAGACCTTGAAGACTTCCTTGATCTCGGCATAACCGATGAAGTTCTCGCGCACTTCGGCACCGAGCAGACCCGAGGCGGCGGCCTTCACGTCATCCACAAGATCGTAGATCACGCTGTAATAGCGGATTTCCACGCCCTTCTGGTTGGCGCTGTTGCGCGCCGGTGCGTTGGCCCGGACATTGAAGCCCAGAACCGGCGCGCCGGATGCCTCGGCCAAGCCCACATCGGATTCGGTGATCGCACCAACGCCCGAATGCAGCACGCGCACGCGCACCTCCTCGTTGCCGATCTTCTCCATCGCCTGAACGATGGCCTCGGCGGAGCCCTGCACGTCGGCCTTGACGAGGATCGGCAATTCGCTGACGTTCTCGTCTTCCTTGGCCTTGGCCAGAAGTTGCTCCAGCGAGGTGCCCGCACCGGCGGCGGCGCGCTTCTCCTTGGCCGCCTGCTGGCGGTATTCGGCGATCTCGCGTGCCTGCGCCTCGGTTTCGACGACGTTCAGAACGTCCCCGGCCTCGGGCGTGCCGTTGAGACCCAGAACCTCGACCGGGACCGACGGACCGGCAGTTTTCACCCGCTCGCCGCGATCGTTGATCAGCGCGCGAACCTTGCCCCACTGTTCGCCGACGACAAAGATGTCACCCTGCTTCAGCGTGCCCTTCTGCACCAGAACGGTCGCCACCGGGCCACGTCCCACGTCAAGCTGCGCCTCGATCACCGCACCTTCGGCGGCACGGTTCGGGTTCGCCTGAATTTCCAGCATCTCGGATTGCAGCGCGATCGCTTCCAGCAGCTCATCAAGCCCCTGCCCGGTCTGCGCCGACACCTCGACATCCTGCACATCGCCCGACATCGCCTCGACGATCACCTCGTGCTGCAACAGATCGGTGCGCACCTTGTCGGGGTTCGCCTCCGGCTTGTCACACTTGTTGATCGCGACGATGATCGGCACCTGCGCGGCCTTGGCGTGATTGATCGCCTCGATGGTCTGGGGCATCACGGCGTCATCCGCCGCCACCACCAGCACCACGATGTCGGTCACCTGCGCACCGCGTGCGCGCATACTGGTGAACGCGGCATGGCCCGGCGTGTCGAGGAACGTCAAAAGCGTGCCGGAGCTGGTCGTGACCTGATAGGCGCCGATATGCTGCGTAATGCCGCCGGCCTCGCCAGACACCACCTTGGCGTCGCGGATCGCGTCCAGCAGCGATGTCTTGCCGTGGTCCACATGGCCCATGACGGTGATCACCGGGGGACGCGGCTTCAGAGCGTCGGGCGAGTCGTCGATCTGGGCAATCACGTCTTCCACGTCCGAGTCGCTGACCCGCACGACGCGATGGCCGAATTCCTCGATGATGAGTTCGGCGGTATCGGCGTCGATCGTCTGGTTCTGCGTGACCATCATGCCGTTGTTCATCAGCGCCTTGACCACATCGCCCACGCGCTCGGCCATGCGGTTCGCCAGTTCCGATACCACGATAGTTTCGGGCAACTGCACGTCACGCACAACCTTTTCGCGCTCCTGGGCGCCGCCCATGGCCTTCTGGCGGGCGCGCTCCTGCTTGCGCTTCATCGCGGCGAGCGATTTCTGACGGCCACCTTCACCACCGGCCAGCGCCTGATTGAGCGTCAGCTTGCCGGCGCGGCGACCGCCGTCGTCACGGCCCTTGCCGCGTCCGCGGCTCTGGTCGCGGTCCTTCTCGACCTTGTCCTGCTTGCGCGGCGGCTGCTTGGCCGGGGCGCGTGCGGCATCATCTGCCGGCGGCGCGGCGGGCGCGGCGGGCGCGGCTGCGGGCGTGGCTGCCTTCTCGGCATCCTGACGCTTGCGCTCTTCTTCCTCGGCCTTGGCGCGGGCGCGCTCCTCGGCCTCGCGCTGCTCGCGCTCCTTGGCCTCGGCCTCCTCGCGGCGGCGCTGCCGCTCTTCCTCGCGCTGTTTTTCCTCGGCGTCGCGGCGCGCGGCCTCTTCGGCCTCACGTCCCTTGGCCGCCTGCAACGCCTTCATCCGGCGCTCCAGTTCGGCATCCGAAATCCCTGCGGGACGCTTGGCCGAATCGCCAGAAAACGCCTGCGAGCGCGCCGATTCCGAGCCACTTGCAGCCGCGCCACCCGTCTTGGGCTTGACGACCCGCTTGCGCTTGGTTTCCACGACGACGTTCTTGGTCCGCCCATGGCTGAAGCTCTGCTTCACGTTCCCCGAACGAGGACCGCCACGCACACCCAAAGTCTTTTTCTCGTCGTTGTCGCTCATCTGGTTCTACTTCCTTTCCGGCGGGTCTGTTCGCCGTTCGAGACGCGCAGGCCCTTCAACCTTGCCGCCTCATCTACAACACGTTGGGCCAAACCGCCAGCACCCAGTGCTGCATGGATCGCGGTTTGTCGCCCGAAGGCCCGCCCGAGTTCCGAGGCCGTCAGCCAGCCGATGAATGACCCTCGATGAGGCGTGCTTAATTTCGTTTTGCCCCGTTCCGATCCATCACTTGCCTGAATCAGAACGGTGGCTTGTTCCTTTGAAAGCCAATCCTTGACCTTCTCATAACCAGCAACCGCATTGCCGCCCTTGCGGGCCAGACTGATGAGGTTGACCACACGCTGCTCCAGCTGATGCTCGATCAGCGCCGGAAGATCGTCGGGCACTGTCACCGGCTGGCGGGCGGCTCGGGCAAAAAGCCCCTTCTTCACCGCCGCCTCAAGCGCGGCACGATCCGCGGATACCCAAATGCCCCGCCCCGGCAGCTTGCCCGCGATATCCGGTGCAATCTGCCCTTCGGGACCCACCACGAACCGGATCAGCCCGCTGACAGGTTGCGCTTCGCCCGTGGCGATGCACTTGCGTTCGGGACCGTCACTTCGATCCTTGGGTTGCCCTGCGCGACCCATTCGATGCTCCCGAGGCCTGACGGATCAGGCCTCGGCCTCCTGTTCTTCGCCTTGGCCAGCGGTATCTCCCGCCTCGCCCTCGACTTCGGCCTCCAGATCGGCAAGATCAACCCAGCCCAGCATCACGCGGGCTGTCATCACCATGTTCTGCGCCTCCTCCAGGGAGACATCGAATGGTTCCAGAACACCGTCATCCTTGACGCGTTCGCCATCCACGGTGGTCCATCCGCCTGCCAGCTCCCAATCGGCGCAGGTGGCGAAATCGTCGAGCGTTTTCACGCCATCCTCGGCCAGCGCAACAATCATCTGGGGTGTCAGACCCTCGAAATCAATAAGGCTGTCTTCGGCACCCAGCGCGCGGGCCTTTTCCAGGGCCTCGCGGGATTGCGCTTCGAGCACGTCGCGCGCGCGCGCCTGAAGCTCCTTGGCAGTATCGTCATCGACACCGTCGATCACCAGCAATTCATCAAGCTCGACATAGGCGACCTCGTCGAGGTTGGTGAACCCTTCCGAAACCAGAAGCTGGGCGAAGAACTCGTCCAGGTCCAGCGTTTCCATGAACAGGCTGGTGCGCTCCTCGAATTCCTTCTGGCGGCGCTCGGAATCCTCAGCTTCGGTCATGATGTCGATGTCCAGACCCGTCAGCTGGCTGGCCAGACGCACGTTCTGACCACGACGGCCAATGGCCAGCGAAAGCTGATCCTCGGGCACAACCACTTCGATCCGCTCAGCCTCTTCGTCCAGAACGACCTTGCTCACCTCTGCCGGTTGCAGGGCGTTCACAAGGAATGTCGGCTGGTCTTCATTCCAGGGGATGATGTCGATCTTTTCGCCCTGAAGCTCGTTCACCACCGCCTGCACGCGGCTGCCGCGCATGCCGACGCAGGCGCCCACGGGATCAATCGAATTGTCATACGAGATGACAGCGATCTTGGCCCGGCTGCCGGGGTCGCGGGCGACGGCCTTGATATCAATAATCCCGTCGTAAATCTCGGGGACTTCCATCTTGAACAGCTCGGCCATGAAATCCGGCGCGGTACGGCTCAGGAATATCTGCGGCCCGCGCGCCTCGCGGCGGACATCCTTGATATAGGCGCGGATACGGTCACCATTGCGATAGCTCTCGCGGCCGATCTTTTCGTTGCGCCGCAGGATCGCTTCGCCCCGGCCCACATCGACGATGACATTGCCGTATTCCTCACGCTTGACGACACCGTTGATGATGGTGCCAGCGCGATCCTTGAATTCCTCGAACTGGCGATCACGCTCGGCTTCGCGAACTTTCTGCAGGATCACCTGCTTGGCGGATTGCGCGGCGATGCGGCCCAGATCGACGGGCGGGATTTCCTCGACATGCTGGTCGCCGACCTTGGGATCCTCGAGATACTGCTTGGCCTGCTCGACGGTCAGTTCGGCCTGGTAGTTCTCAAGCTCATCATCCTCGACCACGGTGCGCACACGCGTGAAGGTCGCCTTGCCTGTCTTGCGGTCGATGCTGACGCGAATGTCCATCTCGGCGCCGTAGCGGCTCTTGGCTGCACGCGCGAGGCTTTCTTCCATCGCCTCGACCACCAGCGATGGTTCAATCATCTTCTCGCGGGCGACGGCCTCGGCGGTTTGCAGCAGCTCAAGCTGGTTTGCAGAGGTAATTGCCATTTTCAGTCCTCCTCAGACCGTTCGGTCTCGATCTCATCAAACGCGTCTTCATTCAGTTCGCCGGCGGCCTTGCGGGCCTTCAGCATTTCCTTAATCAGCTCATCGGTCAGCACCAGCTTGGCGTCGCTCAGCCAGTCGAATTTCAGCCCTACGGTGCCTTCGTCGATATTGATCAGCACCTCGTCATCCTCGACCCCCGCCAGAACACCTTTGAACCGCTTGCGCCCGCCAATCAGCTCGGACGTCTCCAGCTTGGCCTCGTAACCCTCGAACTCTTCGAAATGCTTGAGCCGGGTAAGGGGCCGGTCGATACCGGGGCTCGATACCTCCAGCGTGTAGGCATCCATGATCGGGTCCTCGACATCCAGCACCGCGCTTACGGCGTTCGATATCTCGGCACAGTCATCAACCTCGATGGCGCCACCGGGTTTCTCGGCCATGATCTGAAGGGTATGGGTCTTGCCCCCCATCAAACGCACGCGCACCAAAGCATACCCCATATCCTCAATGACGGGGGTAATGATCTCGGCCAGGCGCCGGTCGATTGCTGTTTTGGCTATCAGGTCGTTGCTCATCGGTCTTTCAGGCACAAAAAAACGGGCTCGCGGCCCGTCATACTTGTCCGGTGGAGCCTGCCGGTTTGGACCCGGAGGCGCCGCTGTTGAAAGGTCATATACGCCCCATGCGCCGAGTCTGCAAGAGCGCGCGGCAATGAATCGCCATTCGTCCCATCTATTTTAACGCATTGGCCCGCACCACGCCGCGCGCCGACAGGATACCGACGTCATACCGACACGAAGCCGACATGCATTTTCAACCCCACTCAGGCCGTTAAACTTCCTGCGCCAGGCGGGTCATTACCTTGATGAGCTCTGCGCTGATACCCGGCTCGGACAGCGCATGACCAGCCACCGGGATCATCCTCAAACTGGCCTTTGTCCAAGCACTCGCCAGCGCATAAGCCGCCTGAGGCGGGCAGATCATGTCATACCGCCCCTGTACGATCGTTCCTGGAATATGAGAAATTTGTCCAACCTGATCAATGATTTGTCCGTCGTATTCCAGAAAGCCGGCATTGATGAAATAATGGTTCTCCAGCCGCGCGAAGGCGCGCGCATAGTCCGGCGGGCTGTCACCACCCGTACCGCTGGACTGCACCGTCGCCAGCGCGTTTTCCCATGCCGACCAGGCCCTCGCGTGGCGGACCTCCTCGGCCTGATCGCCGGAAAACAGCCGCCGATGATAGGCCGCGATCATATCGCCCCGCTCCTCAAGCGGTATAAGCTCTTGAAATTTATGCCAGGTCTCCGGCCAAAACCGCCCAGCGCCACCGCCATAGAACCAGTCCAGCTCGGCCTGCGTCATGGTGAAAACGCCCCGCAGCACGAGATGCCGGACACGATCGGGATGCGCCTGCGCATAGATCAACGCCAGTGTAGCCCCCCAACTGCCGCCGAAAACGATCCAGTCCTCGATCCTCAACGTCTCACGGATCCGCTCGATATCTGCCACCAGATGCCATGTCGTATTGGCCTCGACGCTGGCATGCGGTCGCGAGCGCCCACACCCGCGCTGGTCGAACAGCACGACCCGATAGACGTTCGGGTCGAAATACCGCCGCATCGCCGGGCTGCTGCCGCCCCCCGGCCCGCCATGCAGCACCACAACCGGCAGGCCGTCCCGCTTGCCGGACTGTTCGACATAGATCTCATGCCCATCGCCAACATCCAACATTCTCCGGTCAAACGGATCGATCGGTGGATGCAAATACTGGACTGCGCTCTTTTGGCCTGAGAATTTATCCATGAGAGTCCTATATTGAGGGCGCAGAAACAGATGAGCATATGGAGAGCAGAATGCAAGCCGCTCAAACCACGATCGATCCCGCCGAAGTCGCCAAGTTCGAAGCGATGGCCGCCGAATGGTGGGATCCGAACGGCAAATTCAAGCCTTTGCACATGCTCAATCCCTGTCGGCTCGACTATATCACCTCACAGATCGCCGCCGAATTCGACCGGGACCTTCAAACCGATGCCCCCTTTGCAGGGCTGCGTATTCTGGACATCGGATGCGGTGGCGGGCTGTTGTCCGAACCCATGGCGCGACTTGGTGCCGATGTCGTGGGCGCCGATGCCGCGGCCCGCAACATCCCGGTGGCACAGGTGCACGCCCAGCAATCAGGGCTCGATATCGAATATCGCCACAGTTCCGCCGAGGCTCTGGCCCAAGCGGGCGAACGATTCGACGTGGTCCTGAATATGGAGGTGGTCGAGCATGTTTCCGACCCGCTCGCGTATGTCAGCGCCTGTCAGGCTCTTCTGAATCCGGGCGGACTTCATATTTGTTCGACCATCAATCGCAATGCGAAAAGCTTTGCGATGGCGATCGTGGGAGCCGAGTATGTCATGCGGTGGTTGCCCAAGGGCACGCATGAGTGGAGCAAGTTTATTACCCCAGAAGAGCTTTTCCGCCTGCTCGAACAAGCCGGGCTGAACCCAGTGGATCGCAAAGGTTTCGTCTTCAACCCTTTCACTTGGAGTTGGTCACTGTCTGCAAGCGATTTGAGCGTGAACTACGTCACCGCATCCGTGAAGCCCGCCTGAACGAACGTCAACCGGTCTCAAGCTTGGCGCGCAGCTCCCGCAGGACAGGTAGCGTCGCGCGCACCTTTTCGTCGCCCAGTTCGCCCACGAGTTCCGAAATCATAGGCGCGATGGCTGCGATCGCCGCGTTGCGCGCCTGTCTTCCGGCCGGGCTGATCGCCACCATCTTGCGGCGGGCGTCGTCCCAATCGGGTCGAATATGCACATAACCCGCCCATTCCAGCTTGCTCAGCGTATTGGTCATCGCACCGCGCGTGACGTGAAAGCTCTTGGCCAGCTGTGCGGGGCTGCGCTCGTCTCCGGCGCGCGCAAGGTGATTGAGAACAGAGAAATGGCTGATTTCCATCCCCTTGGGCAGAACCCGGCTCAGCCTGTTCCGAATCAACTGGTCGTTCGTCAGAATCTCACTGAACAGGGCCACGGCAAGGGAATTGTTGTTGCTGTCATTCATTCAAGGGCCGTCGAATTCGGATGTCGCGTGTAGCGACGGGATGCGCTGACGTGCTTGTGCCACCTGCGTGAGGTCGAGATCAACGTATACGACACCCGGCTCCACACCACCATCGGCCAGAATGTCCCCCCAGGGCCCGACCGCCATGGAATGCCCGTAGGTCTTGCGCTGCTTGCCGCGCGTCGAAGCATGCTGTCCGGTCTGCGCAGGCGCCAGCACGTAGGCGCCGGTTTCGATGGCCCGCGCGCGCAGGAGCGGCTCCCAGTGGGCCACTCCGGTCACAGGGGAAAATGCGGAGGGTATCGTAAGGATCTCCGCACCGGCCTGGGCAAGGCCACGATAGAGATTCGGAAACCGGATATCGTAGCAGATCGTCATGCCGATCCGCCCGAGCGGCGTCTCGACGAGAGTGCTGTTGCGCCCAGGCCGATAGCCAGCTGATTCGTGGTAGCTCTCGGTTTCCGACACCTCGACATCGAACATGTGGATCTTGTCGTATCGCGCTGTGATCCCGCCATCAGGCGCAATCAGGAACGAGCGGTTCGCAAAGCGCCCATCGCTGTCGTCGGTCTTGAGCGCAAGAGACCCGATCAGCAGCCAGACCCCCAGCTCGCGCGCCTGCGCCCGCAAGCCGGCCAGCGTGATGTCCTCATCCTCGGCCTGAAGCACCTCTTGCTGCCGCGTCCGGTTGGTCGAGACACAATTGGTCACCTCGGGCGTCAGCACAAGATCCGCCCCCCCGGCTTTCGCCTCGGCAATCAGCGTCTGCGTCTCCGGCAGGTTCTCTGCGGGGTCATCGCTACTGTTCAGCTGAAGAAGGGCGGTCCGCATCCCTCTTATGCCGCGAGCAGCGCATCAAGCTTGCCCGCACGCTCCAGCGCATATAGCTCGTCGCACCCACCCACGTGGATGCTGCCGATAAAGATCTGCGGCACCGTTCTCTTGCCGCCTGCCCGCTGGATCATCTCGGGCTTGCTTGCCGCATTCGCAAGCACGTTCACTTCGCTATAGCTGACGCCCTTTTGGTTCAGCAGGCGCTTGGCGGCATGGCAGAATCCGCAAAGTGGAGAGGTGTAGATTTCAACTGGTTGCATGGTTCGTTTCCCGTAAAGCTGTTTGGCATGAACTTATGCATCCTTGGCCACGCGCGCCAGTACCAGCACATGCACATCCCTTGCGCCAGCGGCGAAACATGCTTCGGTCGCCGCTGACAGCGTCGCGCCCGAGGTCATCACGTCGTCCACCAATAGGATCACCCGTCCATCGAGATGGTGTCGACGACCGGAATGCGCCTTGATGGCCCCACACAATGTTTCATGGCGCCCGTCCCGGCCCAGCCCGTCCAGAACGCGGGTGCGGCGCCTGCGCACCAGCAAATCGGGACAATAAAGCAAATTGAGGTGTTCTGCCACGGCCTTCGCCAGCAAGGCGGACTGATTGAATCGTCGACGCAAGAATCGCGTCCAGTGAAGCGGAATCGGTGCAATCGTCATGTCTTCGCTCAGAAGTGGCCTTGCGGCGCCCGCCATCCAATGCGCGGCGGGCCGAACGATATCGTGCCGGTCCCCATGCTTGAGCGCAAGAACCAGCTTGCGCCCGTTGTCACGGTAAAGCACCGCAGCGCGCCCCTTGCTCCAGGGGCGGGCGATGGCCAGGCAATCATCACAGAACTCGGCCTGCCCCGAACCCTCGCCCGGTAGCGGGACGCCGCAGGTTTCGCAGCACAACCCCGTAATCAGCGGTGTATCCCGCCAACATGGCCCGCAAAGGCCAAAATCACTTTCGACGGGCTCACCGCATATGGTGCATCTTGGCGGGTAGAGAAGCCGCAACATGGTTTGAAAAGCCTGGCCGCGCATCCTATTCTTTCCTGCATGATGAACCAGATCACCGACCGAGCCGCGCTTGTGCGCAACCGCCACCGGGCGATGCGGGCGCCGGCGTTTTTTCTTCACGAAGCCGCTGCCGCCGAGATCGAGGATCGCCTCTCTCTGGTTAACAGGTCGTTTACGAATACCGCAGTCGTCACCGGTTTTTCCTCCTTCTGGGAAAATCACTTGCCTCAGGCCAGCTTTCATGCGGATGAAGAAACGCTGGCGCTTTCGGAAGGTAGTGTCGATTTGTTGGTGCATGCTATGTGCCTGCACTGGGCAAATGATCCCGTAGGTCAACTGATTCAGTCGCGCCGCGCGCTGCGCCCCGATGGTCTGTTCCTGGGAATCTTCTTCGGAGGCACGACCCTGCACCAATTGCGCAGCGCGCTCGCACAGGCGGAATCCGATGTAACCGGCGGTCTTTCGCCGCGCGTGGCTCCGATGGGTGAAATCCGTGATCTGGGCGGCTTGATGCAAAGGGCTGGGTTCACGCTGCCAGTCGCAGATAACGTGCAGCTGACGGCGACATATCCCTCGGTGCTTGCGCTCATGCGCGATCTGCGCGCCATGGGAGAGGTCAGCGCGCTTGCGAGTCGCCCCAGGAAACCCATGCGCCGCGACGTGATGCGCCGCGCTTGCGATATCTACACCAACAGCTTTGGCGGCTCAGACGGACGGATCCCGGCGACCTTCGATCTAATGGTGCTGACCGGCTGGGCGCCTGATGAAAGCCAGCCAAAACCCCTGCGTCCCGGCTCAGCCTCGGCGCGACTTGCCGACGCACTTGGAACGAAAGAAACAGCGCTCAAGGATTGACGATACTATTAAGCGGCTATCTTGATGCGAAATCCGCCACAACGAGGTACTGGAAATGCTTGACGCAGGCACCGACGCGGCACGCCCGGAGAACGCTCCGGCCGATCATCCCGCCATCGCAAAACCCAAGACAGGGGTTCTTCTCGCCAATCTTGGCACGCCGGATCACTATGGCTACTGGCCGATGCGCCGCTACCTGAACGAATTTCTGTCGGATCGCCGTGTGATCGACTACAGCCCGTGGAAATGGCAGCCCCTTCTGCAATTGATCATCCTGACCAAGCGCCCCTTTACCAGCGGCGAAGCCTACAAATCCATCTGGAACGAGGAAAAGAACGAAAGTCCTCTGATGACCATCACCCGCGACCAGACCGCGAGAATGGCCGAGGCGCTGCATCAACGCTATGGCGATCAGGTGATGGTGGATTTCTGCATGCGCTACGGAAACCCGTCCACGAAATCCAAGGTCCGCGAAATGGTCAAGGCGGGCTGCACCCGGATTCTCTTCTTCCCACTCTATCCACACTATGCCGGAGCCACTTCAGCCACGGCTAACGACCAGTTCTTTCGCGCCCTGATGGACGAAACATGGCAACCCATCGCACGCGTCGCAGAGCCCTACTTCGACAAGCCGGAATATATCGAGGCCCTGGCGAAATCGGTTGAGGATGCCTATTCGAATATCAGCGACCGACCGGATATTCTTGTGGTTTCATATCACGGGATGCCCAAGCGTTACCTGTTACAGGGGGATCCCTATCATTGCCAATGTCAGAAAACGACGCGCCTGCTGAAGGAGCGGCTTGGCTGGGACAATACCCAGATCACGACGACCTTCCAGTCGGTTTTCGGCCCGGAAGAGTGGCTGAAGCCATACACGGTTGAGCACGTCGCCGAACTGGCCAAGCAAGGCAAGAAGAAGATCGCGGTCATCGCGCCGGCCTTCTCTGCGGATTGCATCGAAACGCTGGAAGAGATCAACGAAGAGATCCGGGAAAGTTTCGAAGAGGCGGGCGGTGAGCAATTCACCTATATTCCCTGCCTCAACGACAATGAAGCGCATATCAAGGCGCTTGCCTCGGTGGTGGAAACCAACCTCAAGGGCTGGCTTGACTGAAATTCCGCCCGATCTGACGGGTCGACAAACAAAAAGGCAGTGGATCAACCACTGCCTTTTCGCGTTTCTTAGCCGTGTCTGATGAAATCAGGCGTCAGCTGCAACTGCGGCCGCGATGATCGCCAGGATCGTCAGCGGAATCCACACACCAGCTGCGGACGAGCTTGCAGTGGTTTCTTCAACAACAACCGGAGCCTCCATGACGGGCTCTTGCATGTTGCCGGCAAAAGCGGTCGAAGCAGCGGCGGTCAATGCAGCGGCGAGAACGAGTTTCTTCATTTTATCCTCCTGATATTGGCTTGCTGCCGTTTATTATGGCACCAAGCACCCAAGTCTAACCTCGTGAAATTCTCTATGCAGCAATCTAGTTAATTTGCAAACGCAACATTGCCCTTAATAGAAAAAGAGGGGACTCATTTCGTCAAATTAGCAACACTTGCGTGCCAATCTTCGCCAACTTGAAAAGTTCGGAAATATGCTCGTTATAAAGGCCGATGCAGCCATTGGAAGAGCGACGCCCGATCTTGCGCGTATCGTGTGTTCCGTGAATTCGATAATAGGTCCAGCCTAGGTACAGCGCGTGCGTGCCAAGCGGATTATCAGGACCCGGACCCACATATTCCGGCCATTCCGGATTGCGCTTGAGCATTGCCGGGGTGGGCCGCCAGCTTGGTCCCTCGACCTTGCGCACGACACTGGTGCGACCACGGCGAGTCAGATCCTCTGACAGGGGAACGCTCGACGGGTAGAGCTTGTAGGTTTGCCCACCTTCCGACCAGTAATGCAAGGCGCGCGAGGATATGTCGACCAGGATCGCGCCGTTATTCAGGTTCGAGAAATAGGGCTGCCAATCAAGCGACCGGAAACTCGAAATATTGCGGCGAACCGCATGTTTTACGCTTTCCTCAATCTCGACAGTGTCGTCACCATCAAGGCTCTGCGCGAAGGCGGGCACCCCTGCTACTGCTGCGCTTCCAGCAAGAAACATGCGGCGGTTTAGCGACTTTGCGAACTTGGAAGCCATGTCTAAACTCCGGCTTGGATTCTATATTAGACTCGAGAATATATTGCGCGCGGGCCGCAGTCGCAATTCAATCCGGCGCGATTTCGCAAATCATGTGGGATGTGGGTTTGAAACACGGCGCGACCCGCGCTAGAGCTTGAGAACCGAAATCAGGCAGGATGACGATCATGGTGCGCGTTTTTATATTGCTCCTCTCCGCACTTCTGGCGCTTTCGGCCTGTGCCGCGCCACCCCCCGAGCCACAGCTCGGCCCGGATGGCAAACCACTCCCCAAGGTCTATCGCATCCGCGACAACCAGACCGCACAGATTCAATATCGCATGCTAGATTCAGTTAATTCTCTGCGGCAGGCCGCAGATCGGCAGCCCGTGGAGCTCAACTCGAAACTCAACGCGGCAGCGGCGACACATTCGCGCGATATGTCGATCCAGAACCGGCCCTGGCATTTCGGATCGGACGGGTCGTCCCCGATCGACCGGGTGCGCCGCGTCGGATACGAGGACGAACTGATCGGCGAGAATATCTCGGAAACCTACGAAACCGAGGTGGAAACCCTTGCGGCGTGGATGGAGGAACCGACAACGCGGGACGTCATTCTTGCGCCTGACGCCAGGCAGATGGGATTCTCATGGCTTCAGGAAGACAGCGGAAAGATCTGGTGGACCCTGGTCATGGGCCAGTAATCCGCCCTCATCAGGGGTAGATCGAGATCAGCGTTCCGTCGCGAACCATCGCGTAGATATCCTCCATTTCGGCATCCGTGACCGAAATACAACCCTCAGTCCAGTCAGGGCGTCTTGTCAGCGAATTCCGCGGCCCGCCGTGAATGAAGATGTCTCCACCCGGGCTCATGCCCACCGCAGCGGCCCGCGATACATCTATCTCGTTCGGATATGAGATTCCAAGCGACAGGTGGTAGCTGCTGTCGGGATTGCGCCGGTCGATAAGATAGTCGCCCTCGGGCGTTCGCCCGTCGCCCTCGACTTCCTTGTGGCCATCGGGCGCAAAGCCGAGATCCACATCATAAGCCTTCAGCACCTGTTCGTGATGCAACAGATACATTCTGCGGTCGCTCTTGTTGACAACGATCCTTGTCACCTCGGGGCCGTGATAGGTCTTGAACTTGGACGCGCCGCAACTGGCCAGTGCCGCCAACAGAAGCCCGCCAGCAATCAAACGGATGACGTTCATTTTCTTGTTTCGCCTGTCTTGCCTGCTCGCGGGCAATTTTAACGCATCTTGGTTTTTTTCAAAGCACCGTTTTGGTGTCCGGCTCAATGGCGCCGGAATGCCGCAACCAGTTCGATATGCGCGGACCATCGAAACTGATCGACAACGCGGATCGTATCAAGCTGAAACCCTTCTTCTACGAGCGTTTTGGCATCCCTCGCAAAGCTGGCGGGGCTACACGAGACATAGGCGATCGCCGGCACCGACGCGGCGCACAGCTCGGCGACTTGCGCCTGCGCACCCGCGCGGGGCGGGTCGATCACGACGGCATCGAAGGGGGCAAGTTCGTCTGGCATCAGTGGTCTGCGGAAAAGATCACGTGCTTCATGTGTGACCGCCTTCAGCCCTTCGTTCTTGCGCCACCCCATATCAAGTGCCGCGACCATCGCCTTGTCGCCCTCGACCGCGTGCACAGCGGCGCGGCGCGCCAAGGGCAGTGCGAATGTTCCACAGCCGGCAAAAAGATCCGCAACCTTCTTCGCCGCGCCGACGATCTCGGCCACATCCTCTCGCAAGATGTCTTCGCCCTCCTGCGTGGCCTGAAGAAATGCACCGGGCGCCGGCACCACCGCCAGCCCGTCGAAATGCTGCTCCGGGGGCAGACGAGTCGCGATCACCTCATCCTCCCAGGACAAGCGCACCAAGTCGTGCTGCCCGGCAAGCGCCGCCAGCTCGAGGCGCAGCTGCCCGTCAAGCGCTTTGCCCCCGGTGACCGACACGTCAAGCCCATTACGCGAAAGCGTCACCGCCACCGCCAGGCTATGCTTGCGGCTTGCGCCGACGCAGGCCAGCATCTCGACCAGCGGCAAGGCCCGCATCAGATCAGGATGCAGCAACTGGCAATCCGGGATCTCGACGATCACATCCGAACCGCGCGCATGAAACCCCACCATCGCGCCCTTTTTGGTACGCCGCGCCGCAAGGGTGGCACGGCGACGCGAGCGTGGCGGAGACGTGGCAATCGGCAGGAACTCGGTCGCCGCAAGGCCATTGGCATCCAGAGCGGCGCGCACCACGTCCTGTTTCCATCCGGCCAGAAAATCATCCGACGCATGTTGTAACTGGCAGCCACCGCAGGACTTGAAATGCCGACAAGGCGGGGCGACACGGTCAGACGAGGGCTCGACGATACGGATATCGCACAAGCGGCCATCGTCGCCGCCAGCCTCGATAACTTCACCGGGCAGGGTCCGCGGCGCATAGACCGGCCCGCTGCCAATGCCGTCGCCGTGATGACCCAGCCGATTGATCTGAATTCGTTTCATCCCGACGCCTCACCTTGCAAGCAGTTCATCACGGGTCAGCCGAAACCCCGAGTCGATCCAGAGTCGCTCCAGCTCTGCCAGTCGCGCCCCAAGCGCAGGGCCGCTATATTCGGGCATCAGGTCATGCGGTGTGACAGGCAGTGTCGCCTGTGCCGACTCGGCGACAACGTCGCAAAGCGCAGGATCGAGCGGAACCTCCAGCAGCGCGGACCGCAAAAGCAGAACATCAACGCCCATCTCGGCACCGTGGCGGTAACCCAGCTCCTCTGCGGTCATGACTTTGGATGCCTCCTGCCTCAGCAGGCTCAGCCGCTTGGATTGCGCCTTACCCAGGCGCAGGCGGCCAGACACGCCATCACCGCCAAGCGCCGCCAGACGGCGCATCGGCTCAGGCGCGATTCCGGCCTGTTGCTCAAGGTAGACAAGTGGCGCCAGCGCTTTGTCATCCGATCCGGGCAAAACGATTGCCAGCACACCACACGCTCGCATCGCCGCCACTGAAGGCGCCGGGTCCGCGGCATTCAGCAGTTTCACGATCTCGGCGCCGACCCGTTCGCGCGAGAGCCCCGACAACCCGTCGAGATGCGCAGCCACAGCCGCCAGCCCATCGGCGTCCAGTCCCGCCTGCGGATCACCATACCACGCATGAAAACGAAAAAACCGGAGAATCCTGAGATAATCCTCGTGAATGCGCTGCGCGGGATCGTCGATGAACCGGACATAACGCGCCTTCAGATCCTTCAACCCGTCCAAAGGATCGATCACTGTGCCGTCCGGGCGCGCGTAGAGCGCATTCATGGTAAAATCTCGCCGCCGTGCGTCCTCGGCCACATCGCCGGAATAGGCAACCACCGCATGCCGCCCATAGGTTTCGACATCCCGGCGAAAGGTGGTCACTTCATGCGGGATATGATCCGAAACCACGGTGACCGTGCCATGCTCCAGCCCGGTGGGAACGGGCTTCATTCCAGCCCCTTCAGCGAGGGCCATGATCGTTTCCGGGTGGGCGTCCGTGGCGATGTCGATGTCATGGACCGGCGCGCCCAAGATCGCGTTGCGCACGCAGCCGCCAACGAACAAAGCCTGATGCCCCCCCTGTTCGATCGCCCGGCACACGGCCTGCGTGGCGGGTCGTTCAATCCAGTCGCCGGTCAGCTTCATTGTGCCTCCGCAGCATCGGCCATCACCCGCAAGATTCGCGCGGTTGCCCCCCAGATGTAATAGGGTCCGAAGGGAACCGTATAGTACTTTCGCCAGTTCCCCCGCCAGCGCCGCGCCTGAATACTGAATTGCGCGCAATCCAGAAGATGCATCAACGGCACCTCGAAGATCTCTTCGACCTCGCCAGGCTCGGGCCGGGGCTCAAACGGCGCCTTGACGCGGGCAACCACGGGCGTGACCATGAACCCCGTTACGGTTTCATGCGAAGGCATCTGGCCGAGAACCTCGACATTCGCGGGAGCCAGTCCGATTTCCTCATGGGCTTCACGCAGCGCCGCCGTGACGATATCCGCGTCGGCCTCATCCTGCTTGCCGCCGGGAAAGGCAATCTGGCCCGGGTGATGCTTGAGCGCAGACGACCGCTTGGTCAGGTAGATGCGCGCCGAAGCACCATCGCACAGGATTGGCACCAGAACACCCGCAGGACGCAGCTTGCGCCCAGGCGGCAGCACCGTTTCGGGATTGAGGTCATAATCCGATGATGCCTTGCGGGCACGCTCGAGCGCGTCGTGAACCAGCCTTAGCGGATCATGCATTGTCACCTGGTGCCTCTTCGGCCTCGAACCCCAGCGTCTCGGGGTTCAGCCGGTAATGCGCCCCACAGAACTGGCAGTCAGCGGTCACGATCCCGTCTTCAGTGGTCATTCTGGCGATATCCTTGGCGGAATAGATCGAAAGGCTGTTGCGGACCCGCTCTTCGGAACAGGTGCATCCAAAGCGCAGTGCCTGAAGGTCAAAAACACGGGGCATCTCTTCGTGAAAGAGCCGCACCAGAAGATCCGTGGGCGCAACCGAAGGGCCGATCAGCTCAAGATCGTCCACCGTGTCGAGCAGCATGTTGACGCGATCCCAGTTCTCTTCGTCATCCTCGTCCACAATGTACGTCATACCGTCCTCGTCGCCCTGATTATGCGGCGATATCTGTGGCATGTGCTGAAGCATGACCCCGCCTGCGCGCCAGTGTTCGGCGCTGTCAGCCTCGGTCGATTTCCCGAATGACAGCTCGAACCGGGTCGGCAGCTGCTCGGACTGTTCGAAATAAGACTCGGCGCAGGCGCTCAGCCCGTCACCGGCAAGCGCGGTGATTCCCTGATAGGGTTCGGTGCCCTTGCCCTGATCGATCAGCACAGCGAAATACCCCTCGCCGACTTGCGAATAAGGCGCGGTTTCGGTGATGCGATCACGGTCAAAGCTGGCATAGGCACGTATCCTTGCAGGATCGCCGTCGACCTCGGGCGCGAAATAATCGGTCGCGATCATGCGCACCGGGCCTTTCGACTGAACCTGAAGGGACAGCTTCCAACGCAGCTTGATCGTCTGGCCGATCAGCGCGGTCAAAAGCGCCATCTCCGCGACCAGCGCCTCGACCGGAGCAGGGTAGTCATGCTGCTTCAGGATTCCGTCCAGAACCCCGTCAAGCCGCGCGACGCGTCCGCGGATATCCGCATTGTCCAACTGGAACGGCAGGATCGTGTCGTCCCACGCGATTTTCTGTCCAAGTGTCATGGAATTTCCTTGTGTGCCGAAGGTGGCATATCGCGTCTATATAGGCAGGGCAACTCGTCGTCCAAGGGGACGGCACGGACGCGTGAGGGGGATTGCCGACCTCAGTGACCAGCCAGCGGCGGCTTGAATTCCAGCAGGACCGCCGAGACATCGTCTTTGAAATCCTCCACGCCCGCGTACTCGGTCAGCGTCCAGATCAGCGCCTCCAGAAACGCGGGGCCATGCGTATGTCGCATGTCGCGCATGATGGTTTCGAGCCCGTCATCGCCAAGCAGGCGCCCCTGCGTATCGGCACATTCCACGATTCCATCCGAATGGATCAGCAGCCGCTCGCCCGGCGCCATGTGGAATTTCACCTGATCATACTCGGCATCCCGCAACAGCCCGACAGGAAGACCGCCACGTCCCACCATGCAAATTTTGCCGTTGCGACGTTGCACGGCAGGGTGCGGATGCCCGGCCTGGGCAAGGATCACTTCGCCACGGGCAAGATCCACATCTGCAAGAACCATCGTGAAGTAATGCTCGGTATCCATTTCATCCAGAATCAGCCGGTTCAGAGCAGCAATGGTGTCAGCGGGCGGGCGCATGCCATAGGCGCCCTCGGCAGTTCGAAACAGCGAGACATTCTGATCCGGCGCGTTGGCCGAGAGGTACCCGGCAAGCCGTGCTGTCATCAGGGCAGAGCTGATCCCATGCCCGGACACATCGATTCCATATAGGCCGATCCTGGATTGCCCGACCGGGAACATCCCCACGAGATCCCCGCCAACATGTCCGCTGGAGCGCAGAAGAAGCGACGCCTCGGCTACGCCCAGGTCGCGATACCTGTCACTGACAAGGGATTGCTGCAGCTTGCGCGCCTCGATCAGGTCGCTGTCGAGTGAATCATAGAGCTTTTGCAATTCTCCGAGGGTCGAAGCGATCAATCGGTTCTTGTCGATCAGCTCTCGCTCCATCCTCAGGATACGGTCACCCGCTTTGATCCGGGCGCGTAGTTCGGCGGCATTGACCGGCTTTGTCAGGAAGTCATCGGCGCCCGCATCCAGACCGCGCGCGATCTCTTCCTTTTCGCTTTTCGATGTCAGAAGGATGAAATAGCCATAATCCTCACGCGGGAGAGCACGAAATTCGCGGCAGAATTCCAACCCGGTCATGCCCGGCATCATCCAATCGCTCAGCACAAGGTCAGGTGGTTCCGTGCGGCACGATTCAAGCGCGTTGGCGGCGGAATCCGCCTCGGTCACGCTGAAGCCCCAGCGCCTGAGCGACGCGCTGACGATCTTGCGCTGAACGCGGCTGTCATCCACGACAAGGATCCGCCGGATGGCTTGTGCGCTGTTTTCAATATCTTCGATCGTTTCGACGGACTCGCCCAACTGCGCCACCTTTTACCTTGCGGATTCTAGGTATCGCACCGCCATTTAACGCGGAGTGAATGCTAAAATTGTGCCCGTCCTGCCGCCGATCTTTGCCCGTCGTTAACCGTTTAGCCTGCATTCTGGGCTGGCCCGCAGAACGGATAGTTTAATGATCGACTGGAACAGAATCAGCGAATTACAGTCCGATATCGGTGCCGATGAATTCGACGAGATCGTCGGCCTCTTCCTGGAAGAGGTGGAAACCGAAATCGCCAGCCTGCGGCACGGATCGGGCCACGACAAACTCGAGGCACAGTTGCATTTTCTCAAGGGGAGCGCACTGAACCTGGGCTTCTCGGATTTCGCGGGACTGTGCCAGTCGGGCGAAAGCGCCGCGGCGCAGGGGCGGTCCGATCATGTCGACCTGCGAGAGATCATCAGAAGCTATGAGCAGTCCCGCGCGGCCTTTGTTGCCGGATGCCAAGAAGCGAACAGCACGACCTAGATAAGGAACTCTGCAAGAACCTGATCGTCGGTGATATCGCGATAATCAAAGCCCGCGGCCTCCAGCTTGCGCTGGATATGCGCGAAGTTCTCCGGCCGGGTTGTTTCGATCCCGATCAGGACGGAGCCGAAATTCCGGGCCGATTTCTTAAGGTATTCGAAGCGCGCGATATCGTCCTCCGGCCCCAGGATCGTCAAGAAATCCTTCAGCGCTCCGGGCCGCTGCGGCATCCGCAGGATGAAGTATTTCTTGACCCCCGAATAGCGCTGTGCGCGCTCTTTCACTTCGGGCAAACGCTCGAAATCGAAATTGCCGCCCGACGTCACGCAAACGACGGTCTCGCCGCGGATCACATCCGCGAGGTCCTTGAGCACATCGACGGCCAGCGCGCCCGCGGGCTCAAGAACAATCCCCTCGACATTGAGCATCTCAAGCATGGTCGTGCAAAGCCGGTCTTCGCTGACACTCAGAACATCCTGCGGGTCGATTCCCGAGAGGCGGGCAAAGGTCTTCTCGCCGATCTGCGCCACCGCAGCGCCATCGGCGAAACTGTCTACATGGCCAAGCCGCGTTGGCTGCCCGGCGCGAAGGGCGGCCCCAAGACAGGCGCCGCCCCATGGCTCTACCAGAGTCAGCGCGGCGCGGTCACCGATATAGCTGCGCACACCGGCGGAAAGCCCGCCGCCGCCAACCGGCATAATGATGCGATCCGGCATTGAATCCAGCTGGGATTCGATCTCGACCCCGACCGACGCCTGACCCTCGATGACATCCTCATCATCGAAGGGCGACAGAAAATGCCCCTTGATTTCAGCACAGTAGGCTTGAGCCGCTGCCAATGTATCGTCGAAGTAATCGCCGGTCAGGCGGATCGACACGGCATCTCCGCCGAATTTCTCGGTCTTGCCGACCTTTTGCTGGGGCGTCGTGACCGGCATGAAAATGACGCCCTTCACCCCGAAATGCCTGCACATGAAGGCGACTCCCTGCGCATGGTTTCCCGCACTTGCGCACACGAATTGCGAAATATCCGAATCCTTGGCCAGGCATTTGCGCATCGCGTTGAAGGCGCCGCGCAGCTTGTAGGAACGCACCGGCGAGAGGTCTTCGCGCTTGAGCAGGATGTTTGCATGGTAACGCTCGGACAGGTGGTCATTGCGCTGAAGGGGCGTGGGTTCGAACACGTCGCGCATCGCGGTTTCGGCGGCTTGGGCAAGGGTGCGGAAATCTGTCATGATCCTTGCTTGGCGTAATGTTTGCGCGCTGGCAAGGGTGGGGCGCAAAGCATACGAGGGAATACCGGCGCGCGGGGCGGCGTCTTGCCCCTGCGGGCAAAACCGGCTAAGCGCCGAGCGCGTATTTGACGGAAGGAAAAGCGATGTCCGCGCCCAAGAAAGTCGTGCTGGCCTATTCCGGGGGGCTTGATACCTCGATCATCCTGAAATGGCTGCAATCCGAATATGGTTGCGAGGTGGTGACCTTTACCGCCGATCTGGGTCAGGGAGAAGAACTGGACCCGGCGCGCCAGAAGGCGGAACTTCTTGGAATCAAACCGGAAAACATCTTCATCGAGGATGTCCGGGAAGAGTTCGTGCGAGATTTCGTCTTTCCGATGTTTCGCGCGAATGCGGTCTATGAGGGGCAATACCTGCTGGGCACGTCGATCGCCAGGCCCTTGATTTCAAAGCGTCTTGTGGAGATTGCCGAGGAAACCGGCGCGGATGCGGTGGCGCATGGGGCAACGGGCAAGGGCAATGATCAGGTGCGTTTCGAACTGGCGGCCTATGCGCTTAATCCTGACATCAAGGTGATCGCCCCCTGGCGCGAATGGGACCTGACAAGCCGCAGCAAACTGATTGATTTTGCTGAAAAAAACCAAATCCCCATCGCCAAAGACAAGCGCGGCGAGGCGCCGTTCTCGGTGGATGCGAACCTGTTGCACACATCGAGTGAAGGCAAGGTGCTGGAGGACCCGGCGGTGGACGCGCCGGACTATGTTTATCAGCGCACAGTGCACCCCGAGGATGCGCCGGATACGCCGGAATTCATCGAGATCGGGTTCGAAAAAGGCGACGCCGTCAGTATAAACGGCGAGGCGATGAGCCCTGCTAACATATTGACAAAGCTAAATGAATTGGGTGGCAAGCACGGGATCGGGCGGCTTGACCTGGTCGAGGGGCGCTTTGTGGGCATGAAGTCGCGCGGGATCTATGAGACGCCGGGCGGCACGGTGTTGCTGGAGGCGCATCGGGGGATCGAGCAGATCACGCTGGACCGGGGCGCCGCGCACCTGAAAGACGAGCTGATGCCGCGTTATGCGGAGCTGATCTATAACGGGTTCTGGTACAGCCCTGAACGCGACATGTTGCAGGCCGCCATCGACAAATCACAACATCATGTGACAGGGACCGTGCGCCTGAAGCTCTACAAGGGATTGGCGCGGACGGTCGGGCGCTGGTCGGAACACAGCCTTTATTCCGAGGCGCATGTGACCTTCGAGGATGATGCGGGCGCCTATGACCAGAAGGACGCGGCGGGGTTCATCCAGTTGAACGCGCTGCGGCTGAAACTGCTGGCCGCGCGGGAGCGCCGCCTGAAAGGCTGAACCCTGTACAAAACGTCCGTTTTGTACGGCGCTTTTGTACCAACCCCGGCCAATGCGCCGGGCGTTTGGTACAAAACGCGAAAAACGGCTCAGATGGCGACGGCGCGAAGGGCCTCATAGGCGGGCATCGCATCGCGCGCCAGGGTGGCCGCCGGACCCTCCAGATCGGGAAGCGGACCTTCGGCCGGGGCAAAGCCGGTCGAGCGGTGAACCGCGCCATACCAATGCGCGGCCCAGACCCCGTCCGAAGCGTGGCCACCGGCGGGCCATGAGAGCATCGCCTCATCCCACTGCAACCCGATCGCATCGCAAAGGCGGCGCAGCATGGTTTCCGGGTCGCGCCTGATATCCGATGAATCGATCACCACCGGGGCAGCGCCCGCCGAGGTAAGCGTTTGGTAAAGCTCTTGCTGTTGTATGAACCCGATCTCGGCAAGGGCCGGGTTTTCATATTTGGCCGAGAAACTGGCAGCGACACGCGCGGGGTGACGAATGAGAAACACGTTGACCACATCGGACATCCAGTCACGCGGGATGCCGGGGATCATGTGCTGGGTCATGTGCTTTTGATAGAAATGCGCCTTGCCGCCAGGCACCGGCCCCAGAAGCCGCGCCGCGACCACGTCTGGATCGGTGGGCTGGGATGCGATGATCTGGTCGCGCATCGGGTGGGGCAGGCCGGTTTTTGCCAGATAGGCGGCATAAAAGGGTTCATCCGTCACGGCGAAATCGGATCGCGCCCCGAACGCATACATCATCGCGGTCGAAAGATTGCGCGGGCCGGACCACATGGCGATCCGCATCAGGCCGTTTCCCGCTGGATCAGAGCCTTATACAGGTCTTGCAGGCGTTTCGTCACCGGCCCCGGCGCGGCATCGCCGACCGGGCGTCCGTCGATCTGGCCGACAGGGGTCTGCGCGCCGAATGTGCCTGTCAGAAACGCCTCATCGGCGCCATAGGTATCGACCAACGAGAAATTGCGCTCGTAAACCGGGATGTCATTTGCGCGGCACAGGTCGATCACCTTTTGCCGGGTGATACCGTTCATGCAGTAGTCGCCGGTGCTGGTCCAGACCTCGCCCTTGCGCACGATGAAGAAGTTGCAGGCGTTGGTCGTGTTCACGAAACCATGCACATCCAGCATCAGCCCCTCGTCGGCACCGGCCTTTTCGGCGGCGATGCAGGCCAGGATGCAATTGAGCTTGGAATGGGAGTTGAGCTTGGGATCCTGGGTCATCGGCAGGCCGCGGATATGAGGCACGGTCGCCAGATGGATCGGCCGCGCAATGCTTGGCCTGGAATGTTCCATGATGATGGCGATGGTCGGTCCCTGCTGGCTGAGCGCAGGATGCTGGAAAGGCCGGGTCTTGGGGCCACGCGTCACCATCAGGCGGGCATGGGCATCGGTCTGCATGTTATTGGCCTTTTGTGTCTCTGACACAGCCTGAAACATCTGTTCGCGGGTCATGCCGATGTCGAGATCAATAGCTTTCGCGGCCTCGAACAGCCGGTCGAGATGTTCGTCGATGAAGGCCCAGGTTCCGTTATAGAGGCGAAGCCCCTCCCATATGCCGTCGCCCAGCATGAAGCCGCTGTCATAGACGCTGACAACGGCCTCGTGGCGCGGGACGATCCGGCCATTCAGCCAGATGCCAATCTTTTCGTTGCGGGCGTCCTGTTCGGCCTGATGGGTGGTCTGGTGTTCTGGCATGTGGCCCTCGGGTTCACGGGTTTCGATCTGACGCTACGGGGGGCGCGCACGGCTTCCAAGGGCAAAATGGCGATCACCAAGCCGTGAGGACACGGGGGCGTGAATTGGCGCGCGCGCTGACTTGGGTCAGATTGGGCGCAAATGGAGGGTACCATCATGGGAAACCGTACAAGAACCATCAAGGCCGGGGTCCTGGCGATGCTGATCGTGATCGGCCTTGGAATCGAGCGTGGCGAAGCGCGCGCCGCGCAAACCGAGGTGGTGACCGTGGCCGGGGGCTGCTTCTGGTGTGTCGAGGCGGATTTCGAGAAGGTCGAAGGCGTGATCGAGGCCGTGTCGGGCTATACCGGCGGCCATGTGAAGAATCCCACCTACAAGGAGGTCACGCGCGGCGGCACCGGGCATTACGAGGCGGTCGAGATCGCCTATGATCCGGCGAAAGTATCGGCGCGCCAGCTATACGACCTGTTCTTCCGCTCGGTCGATCCGCTGGATGCGGGCGGGCAGTTCTGTGACCGTGGAGAAAGCTATCGAACGGCGATTTTCGTCTCTGACACGGCGCAAAAGGAGGCCGCGGAAGCAGCCAAGGCCCAGGCCGAGACGGTGCTTGGCAAGAAGGTCGTGACCCCGATCCTGAAGGCCGGGACGTTTTATGAGGCCGAGGATTATCACCAGGATTATTACAAGGGCGAAAAGCTGATCCTGACGCGGTTCGGGCCGAAAACCCAGGCGACGGCCTATGAACGCTATCGCGATGCCTGCCAGCGGGACGAACGGGTGCGCAACCTGTGGGGACAGGACGCGCCTTTCGTGAACTGATCCGGGCTCAGCCGACCTTGCAGGCCGACAGAACCGCCATGTTCAGGATATCGCTGGCGGTGGCGGTGGTCGAGCAGATCTGAATCGAGCTGTCGAGCCCGGCGAGAATCGGGCCGATCACCGTGGCGCCGGCCATTTCCTGCATCAGCTTGACCGAGATCGACGCCGAATGCCGCGCCGGAACCACCAGCACATTGGCCGGACCGGTCAGGCGCTGGAACGGATAGGCGTCCTGCGCCAGCCTGTTGAGCGCCACATCGACGGTCATCTCGCCCTCATACTCGAAATCGACGCCGCGACGCGCCAGTACATCCGGCGCGAGATGCATCTTTTCGGCGCGCTCGGATTTCGGATAGCCGAAGGTAGAGAAGCTGACGAAGGCGACGCGCGGCTCCAGCCCGAGATGGCGGGCGACATCCGCAGCGCGGGTGGCGATATTGGCGAGGTCCTCTTCGTCGGGCCATTCATGCACCAGCGTATCGGCGATCAGGACGATCCGCCCCTTGTGCAAAAGCGCCGTGACGCCAGCGACGCCATGTTCGGCATCGGCGTCGAAGACGTGGTTGATGCGTTCCATCACATGGGCGGATTTGCGGGTGGCGCCGGTGACAAGCCCGTCGCCATGCCCATGCGCCAGCATCAGCGCGGAGTAGACATGCCGGTCGCGGGCGGCCATGCGGTGGATGTCCTGGCGGTCATGGCCCTTGCGTTGCAGGCGGGTATAGAGAAATTCCTTGTAGTCCTCGAGCTGGTCGCTTTTGGCGGCGTTGGTGACTTCGATCTCGCGGACGGCATCGCCAAGGCCCGCGGCCTCCAGCTTGGCCTTCACGTCGTCGTCGCGGCCCACCACGATCGCCTTGCCCAGACCGGTGCGCTGATATTGAACGGCGGCGCGCAGCACGCGGGGGTCGTCGCCCTCGGCAAAGATCATCCGGGCCTGGGCGTTGCGGGCGCGGGCGTTGATCGAGCGCAGGATGCTGGCGGTCGGGTCAAGCCGCGCCTTGAGCGATTGTTCATAGGCTTCCATGTCGACGATGGGACGCCGTGCCGCGCCGGTATCCATGCAGGCCCGCGCCACGGCGGGCGGAACGGTGTGAATGAGGCGCGGGTCAAACGGTGTCGGGATGATGTAATCGCGCCCGAAGGCCAGTTTCCGGCCATAGGCAACCGCGACCTCATCGGGCACATCGGCGCGCGCCAGGCTGGCGAGGGCCTCGGCGCAGGCGATCTTCATCTCGTCGTTGATCGCGCGGGCATGGACATCGAGCGCGCCGCGGAAGAGGTAGGGAAAGCCCAGCACGTTGTTGACCTGATTGGGATAATCCGAACGGCCGGTGGCGACGATGGCGTCGACGCGCACCTCGTGGGCCTCTTCGGGGGTGATTTCGGGGTCGGGATTGGCCATGGCGAAGATCACCGGGTTGTCGGCCATGCTGGCGACCATGTCCTGGGTCACCGCGCCTTTCACCGAGACGCCGATGAACACGTCGGCATCCTTCATCGCCTCTTCGAGGGTGCGCAGGCCGGTCTTGACGGCATGGGCCGATTTCCACTGGTTCATGCCATCGGTGCGGCCCTGGTAGATCACGCCCTTGGTGTCGCAGGCGATGCAGTTTTCGGGGCGCGCGCCCATGGATTTCAACAGTTCGATACAGGCGATGCCCGCCGCGCCCGCGCCGTTGAGCACGATACGGCAATCCGCCAGTTTCTTGCCCGAGATGTGCAGCGCGTTGATCAGGCCGGCGGCGCAGATCACCGCCGTGCCGTGCTGGTCGTCGTGAAAGACGGGGATGTCCATCTGTTCCTTGAGCGTCTGCTCGATGATGAAACATTCGGGCGCCTTGATGTCTTCGAGGTTGATACCGCCGAAGGTCGGCCCCATCAGGCGCACGGCGTTGATGAATTCGTCGGGGTCTTCGGTGTCGAGTTCGATGTCGATCGAGTTCACGTCGGCGAAGCGCTTGAAGAGGACGGCCTTGCCCTCCATCACCGGCTTGGAGCCCAGCGCGCCGAGGTTGCCAAGACCCAGAACGGCGGTGCCGTTCGAGATGACCGCGACCAGATTGCCTTTGTTGGTGTAATCATAGGCCAGTTCGGGATTGGCGGCGATCTCCTCGCAGGGGACGGCGACGCCGGGAGAATAGGCCAGCGACAGATCCCGCTGCGTGGTCATGGGCACGGTGGCCTGAATCTCGAACTTGCCGGGCGAGGGTTCGAGGTGGAAGGTCAGTGCCTCTTCGCGGGTGAATCTGGGTCTGGACATGGGGCGGCCTTATGCAATTCCGTCGGTCGTTCGTTCTGGTTCGATCCTCCATAGCGATGGTTTGCCGCCGCCTCAACTGCTAGCCGGATTTCGGGTTTCCGCCCGTGCCGCGCCTTTGTAAGGTTCACGCCAATCAGACGGGGGTCGAAGTGACATCAGCGCAATCCGCCGTGACGCCGATGATGGCGCAGTATCTTGAGATCAAGGCCGGTTATCCGGGGGCATTGCTGTTCTACCGGATGGGCGATTTCTACGAGCTTTTTTTCGACGACGCGGTGGCGGCGGCCGAGGCGCTGGATATCGCCCTGACAAAGCGCGGCAAGCATCTGGGCGACGATATTCCGATGTGCGGCGTGCCGGTGCATTCAGCCGAGGGCTATTTGCTGACGCTGATCCGCAAGGGGTTTCGCGTGGCGGTCTGCGAGCAGATGGAAAGCCCCGAAGAGGCCCGCAAGCGTGGCGCAAAATCGGTGGTGCGGCGCGAGGTGGTGCGGCTGGTCACGCCGGGAACCCTGACCGAAGAAAGCCTGCTGGAAGCGCGGCGGCATAATTACCTGGCGGCCTTTGCAAGGGTGCGCGGCGAAGGCGCGCTGGCCTGGGTGGATATTTCGACCGGCAGTTTTCATGTCATGCCCCTGCCGGAAATCCGGCTTGGGCCGGAACTGGCGCGGCTGGCGCCGAGCGAAGTCATCCTGGCCGAGGGCGATAGTGCCGATCTGGGTGAAATCGTGACTGAATCAGGTGCGTCCAACAGCGAACTGGGGCGCGCGGCCTTTGACAGCGCGGGCGGCGAAAAGCGGCTTTGCGATCTGTTCAAGGTGGGCACGCTGGATGCGTTCGGCACGTTCACGCGGCCCGAACTGGGCGCGATGGGCGCGATCGTCGAATACCTCGAGATCACGCAGAAGGGCAATCTGCCGCTGCTGCAAGCGCCCCAGCGCGAAGCACAAACGCGGGTGATGCAGATCGACGCCGCCACGCGCCGGAACCTCGAGATCACCCACTCGATGAGCGGCGGCAAGGCCGGGTCGCTGCTGGCGGCGGTGGATCGCACCATGACCGCAGGCGGCGCGCGGCTTTTGGAGCGGCGGCTATCAAGCCCCAGCCGGATGCGCGATGTCGTGCAGGAGCGGCTGGATTCCGTGGCTTTTGCGGTGGAACAGGGTCGATTGAGCGAGACCCTGCGCGACGCGCTGCGCAAGGTGCCGGACCTTGACCGTGCGCTGTCACGGCTGGGGCTGGACAGGGGCGGGCCGCGGGACCTTGCGGCGATCCGCAACGGGCTGGCGCAGGCCGAAGAAATAGCCGGGATCGTCGCGGATCAGGATTTGCCGGGCCTGCTGGCCGCAGCGGCGGGTGATCTGACGGGGCATGATGACCTGTTGGACCTTCTGGACCGGGCACTTGTGGCGGAGCCGCCGTTATTGGCGCGCGATGGCGGCTTTATCGCACCCGAATATGACGCCGAACTGGACGAGGCGCGCAAGCTGCGCGACGAGGGGCGGGGCGTGATCGCGGCGATGCAGAGCGAATATCAGGAGCTGACCGGGATTCAGAGCCTGAAAGTCAAGCACAACAATGTGCTGGGCTATTTCGTCGAGGTCACGGCGACCCATGCCGACAAGATGCTGTCGGCGCCGCTGAACGAAACATTCAAGCACCGCCAGACCACCGCGAACCAAGTGCGCTTTACCACGGTGCCGCTGAGCGAGATGGAAACCCGTATCCTGAACGCGGGCGGGCGGGCGCTTGAGATCGAAAAGCGGCTCTATGACAGCCTGAAAGCGGCCATTCTGGACCAATCCGCCGGGGTTTCGCAGGCCGCGCGCGCGCTGGCGGAACTGGATCTGGCCACGGCGCTGGCCGATCTGGCGCGCGGCGAGGATTGGTGCCGCCCCAAGGTGGATGACAGCCGCGCGCTGGAGATCGAGGCGGGGCGCCATCCTGTCGTGGAACAGGCGCTGCGCCGCGACGGCGCGCCCTTTATCGCCAATGACTGCCATCTGGGCG
This sequence comes from Roseovarius salincola, assembly GCF_026891095.1. Classification (GTDB taxonomy): domain Bacteria; phylum Pseudomonadota; class Alphaproteobacteria; order Rhodobacterales; family Rhodobacteraceae; genus Roseovarius; species Roseovarius salincola. The sequence continues at coordinate 197,932 of NZ_JAPTNL010000002.1, read as the reverse complement.
GCGAAAGCGATATCTGGCTGCTGACCGGCCCGAACATGGCCGGTAAATCCACCTTTCTGCGCCAGAACGCGCTGATCGCGCTGTTGGCGCAGGCGGGCAGTTTCGTGCCTGCGCGCAAGGCGCATATCGGCATGGTCAGCCAGTTGTTCAGCCGGGTCGGGGCATCCGACGATCTGGCGCGGGGGCGGTCGACCTTCATGGTCGAGATGGTGGAAACCGCCGCGATCCTTAATCAGGCGGACGATCATGCGCTGGTGATCCTGGACGAGATCGGGCGCGGCACGGCCACTTATGACGGGCTGTCGATTGCCTGGGCAACGCTGGAGCATCTGCACGGCGTCAACGGATCGCGGGCGCTGTTCGCGACGCATTATCACGAGCTGACCAATCTGAGCGACAAGCTGGAGCGGGTCGAGAACGCAACGGTCAGCGTCAAGGAACATGATGGCGAGGTGATTTTCCTGCACGAGGTGCGGCGCGGCGCGGCCGATCGCAGTTACGGCGTGCAGGTCGCCAAGCTGGCCGGGCTGCCCGACGCGGTGGTCGAGCGGGCGCGGGTGGTTCTGGATGCGCTGGAAAAAGGCGAGCGCGAGGGCGGCACCGCGCAAAAGGCGCTGATCGACGATCTGCCACTGTTTTCCGCGACCCCGCCGCCTGCGCCACCGCCCGCGACGCGGGACTCCGGTGTTGAGCAGCGGCTGGCGGATATTCTGCCCGATGAACTGACCCCGCGCGAAGCGTTGGATCTGATTTACGAGCTGAAGGCGTTGACGCGGGGGTGAGCCGGGGGCGTCCGGTTTTCCGGTATGTTCGCGTCGAAAACGGGGGTGGGCCGGGCAGGATGCCCGGCCTACGGGATGGTTCAGCCGCGGTTTGACGAGACGCCGACCTGCGCGGGGCGCAAGATGCGGTCATGCAGCAGGAAGCCTTCGGTCGAAACCTGGATGATCTCGCCGGCCTTGGTGCCGGGTACGGGGGCTTCGAACATGGCTTCGTGATGCTGGGGGTCGAACTTGTCGCCGATCTGGGGTGAAATCCGCGTGATGCCGTGCTTGGCGAATACGTTCAGCAGTTCACGCATTGTCAGCTCGATCCCTTCGATCAGCGCGGCGGACACCTCTTTTTGCTCGTCGGTGGCGGCTTCGAGCGCGCGTTTCATGTTGTCATAGATCGGCAGCATGTCGCGCGACAGCTTGGAGCCGCCGTAATTCTCGGCCTCGCGGCGGTCTTTCTCGGAGCGTTTGCGCGCGTTTTCGGCATCGGCCAGGGCACGCATGAACTTGTCATGCAGCTCGGCACGTTCGGCGCGCAGCGATTCGAGCTCGGCCTCGGTGTCGGAAATCTCCTGCTCGGCAAGAGCGTGCTCCTCGGCCTCCGCATCTTCGATATCGTCAAGAAAGTCGTCGTTCTTCGGCTCTGCCATGTCTCACCTCTAGCTACGGTCCGCGATCAGTTTGCCAACCAGTTGCGCCGTGTAGTCCACGATCGGCACGATGCGTCCATAATTCAGGCGGGTGGGGCCAATGACGCCCACCGCACCAATGATCTTTCGGTCTGCGTTCATATATGGAGAGACCACCAGAGAGGAACCCGAAAGTGAGAAAAGTTTGTTCTCGGAGCCGATAAAAATGCGCACACCGTCGCCTTCATCGGCGAGTTCCAGGAATTCGGCGATGTCGCGCTTGCGTTCCAGGTCGTCAAACAGCGTGCGGATGCGCTCGAAATCGTCCTGCTCTGTGCCGCTTTCCAGCAGATTCGCCTGGCCGCGCACGATCAGGCGCTCATAGCTGTCGCCATCTCCATCCCAGACGGCAAGGCCGCTTTCCACGAGATCCTGCGCCAGCGTGTCGATTTCCTGGCGCCGTTCGCTGATCTGGCTGGCGATGACGCGCTGCAATTCGCTGAGCGTGCGGCCCTCGGCCAGGGCGTTGAGGAAATTGGCCGCCTCGCGCATCGAGCTTGGCGTCTGGCCCGGCGGGGGCGTGAATATCCGGTTCTCCACATGACCGTCGCCAAAGACCAGCACCACCAGCGCGCGGTCATGGGCGAGGCTGACGAATTCGATATGCTTGATCGGGGCCTCGTGCTTGGGCGCGAGCACAAGGGAGGCGCCCTGCGTGACGCCCGAGAGAGCCGAGCCGATGCGGTCAAGCATGCCGGTCACGTCCTGCGAGTTGCTGCCAAGGGTCGCGTCGATCATCTCGCGGTCGGTGTTCTGAAGGTCCCCCACCTCGAGCAGGCCATCGACGAACATGCGCAGCCCCTCCTGCGTCGGCACGCGCCCGGCACTGACATGGGGGCTTTCAAGAAGGCCGAGATATTCCAGATCCTGCATCACGTTGCGGATCGTGGCCGCGCTGACCTTTTCGCTGAGGTCCCGGGTCAGGGTCCGCGACCCGATGGGCGCGCCCGACAGAAGATAGGATTCGACCACTCGGCGAAACACTTCGCGCGAGCGTTCGTTCATCTCTTCGAGTATCTTTCCGCTGTCGGTCATGTCTCGGGCTATCTGCTCTGATCTGCCATTAAAGGCGGGCGGTGGAAAAGGTCAATCGGGGTTGCTATCTGGTTGGCGCGGGCTGTATCCCCGGCTTCAGTTCAAAAAGGAATGACATCATGCGGCCTTCAGGTAGAGACTTAAGTGAGATGCGCGCCGTTTCAATCGATACGGGTGTCACGAAACATGCCGAAGGGTCTTGCATGATCCGCATGGGGGACACCCATGTTCTGTGCACAGCCAGCCTGGAAGACCGGGTGCCGCCGTTCATCAAGGGCTCTGGCCTGGGCTGGGTGACGGCAGAATACGGGATGCTGCCGCGCTCCACGTCGTCGCGGATGCGGCGCGAGGCGACGGCGGGCAAGCAAGGCGGGCGCACCGTGGAAATCCAGCGCCTGATCGGGCGGTCGCTGCGCGCGGGCGTGGACCGGGTTGCACTTGGCGAAAGGCAGATCACGGTGGATTGCGATGTGATCCAGGCCGATGGCGGCACGCGATGCGCGTCGATCACCGGCGGCTGGATCGCGCTGCGGCTGGCGGTGAACAAGCTGCTGAAGGTCGGCGACATCATCAGCGATCCGCTGGTTGATCCGGTGGCCGCCGTGTCCTGCGGCATCTATGCGGGCCAACCAGTGCTGGATCTGGATTATCCCGAGGACAGCGAGGCCGGCGTTGATGGCAATTTCATCATGACCGGGTCAGGCCAGCTGATCGAGGTACAGATGAGCGCCGAGGGGGCGACATATAGCCGGGAGCAGATGAATCAGCTGATGGACCTGGCCGAAAAAGGCGTGAACGAGCTGGTATCGGCGCAAAAGGCGGCCGTGAATGCGTAAGTTCGATGGCGATACCCTGCTGGTGGCGACGCATAACGCGGGCAAGCTGGAAGAGATCGCGAACCTGATCGCGCCATTCGGCGTTGCGGTGGTGGGTGCCGCCGAAAAAGGGCTGGGCGAGCCCGAGGAAACCGAGACGAGTTTCGTCGGGAACGCCCGGATCAAGGCCCATGCGGCGGCCCGCGCCACCGGGCTGCCCGCGCTTTCGGATGATTCGGGAATCGAGATCGACGCGCTTGACGGTGCGCCGGGGGTGTTTACTGCCAATTGGGCGGAAACCGGCAATGGGCGCGATTTCATCATGGCGATGGGCAAGGCGCATGACCGGCTGCTGGAAAGCGGCGCGCCACAGCCCTGGCGCGCGCGGTTCTGCTGCACGCTGGTCCTGGCATGGCCCGATGGCCATGACGAGGTTTTCCCCGGTATCGTCGAAGGGCGGATTGTCTGGCCGATGCGTGGCCATGAGGGGCATGGGTATGACCCGATCTTCCAGCCCGACGGACATGATCAGACCTTTGGCGAGATGGATCGCTGGGCAAAGAACCGTATCAGTCATCGCGCCGATGCCTTTGCCAAGCTGGTCCAGGGTTGTTTTGGCTGAGGATTGGGAACACGGGGGCTTTGGCCTTTATGTTCACTGGCCATTCTGCGAGGCCAAGTGCCCCTATTGCGATTTCAACAGCCATGTGCGCAGGGAAATCGACCAATCCCGCTGGCTCAGAGCCTATTTATCCGAGATTGACAGATATGCGGCCCTGTTGCCGGGGCGAGTGCTGAAAACGGTTTTTTTCGGCGGCGGGACGCCCAGCCTGATGGACCCCGAGGTGGTCGGCGCGATTCTTGAACGGGTGCGGCGGGCCTGGCCGGTGGCGAATGATCTTGAGGTCACGTTGGAGGCCAATCCCGGCTCGGTCGAGGCAGGGCGGTTTCGGGGCTATGCCGACGCAGGGGTTTCGCGCGTATCCATGGGCATTCAGGCGCTGAACGATGCGGACCTGCGGCGGCTCGGGCGTATTCACAGCAGGGCCGAAGCAATACAAGCCTTTGATATTGCACGACAAAACTTTGATCGTGTCAGCTTTGACCTGATCTATGCCAGGCAAGACCAGGATTTACGCGCCTGGCAGGCGGAGCTGCGTGAGGCGCTGTCGATGGCGGTGGATCACCTGTCGCTTTACCAGTTGACCATCGAACCCGGCACCGCCTTTGGCGACCGCTTTGCCAAGGGCGGGCTGCGGGGCCTGCCCGAGGACGATCTGAGCGCCGATATGTATGACGCCACCCAAGAGCTGTGCGAGGCCGCGGGCATGGGCGCCTATGAGATTTCGAATCATGCGCGACCCGGCGCGGAATCTCGCCATAACCGGATATATTGGCGCTATGGCGACTATGCCGGGATCGGGCCGGGCGCGCATGGGCGCATCACATTGGACGGCCAGCGCCGCGCGACCGAAGCCTGGTCGAACCCGGAAAAATGGCTCGGCGCCGTTGGGCGCGGTTGCGCCGAAAAGGCGCAGGCAGGCATTTCGCCCACCGATCAGGCCGATGAATACCTTATGATGGGATTGCGTCTGCGTGACGGAATCGACCTTGATCGCCACACGGCACTGGCGGGCAAACCGCTGGCAAAGGAGCGGCTGGATGAATTACGGGATCTTGGAATGATCGAGACCGATACAGGCCATTTGCGCACCACAGCCAAGGGGCGGCCAGTGCTGAACGCGATTATCCGCGCCCTGATCGGAGGCTAGGGGGTGCGGGCGCTCTGGGCCACTTTGGGCTTGATCAGTGTCGCATTGGGCTTGTTGGGGGCGGTGCTGCCGCTCTTGCCGACGGTGCCCTTCATGTTGCTGGCGGCATATTGCTTTTCGCGCTCGTCCGAGCGCCTGCATAACTGGCTTATCACCCATCCGCGTTTTGGCCCTGCCATCCTGGATTGGCGTGAGCGCGGGGCGATCAACCCGCGGGTCAAGCGGGTCTCGACCGTCGCGATTTTAGCGGTGTTCGCTATTTCGTTGATCATCGGGCTGAAACCGTTGCTCTTGGCGATTCAAGGCGCGGTTCTGGCCTGTGTGATGCTGTTCATCTGGACTAGGCCGGGTTACTGACGCTGAGAATGCGGCACAGGGTGTCAAGTTCATCAAGTGATTCGTAGCTAATGGTGATCTGGCCTTTTTCCTGCCCCGGCTTGTGGTTCAGGGCGACTTTCATGCCCAGATTGGCCGACAGATCGCCTTCGAGCGCCTTGGTGTCGGCGTCCTTCTCGGGGTTCTGGCGCTGCTTGGGCTTGGCGCCATCGGAAAAGATGTTTCCAACAGGCTTTTTGGCCAATTTCTCGGTTTCGCGCACCGACAGGCCCTTTTTGATGACCTCGCGCGCCAGCGCGGCGGGATCGTCGGCGGTGATCAGCGCGCGGGCATGGCCCGATGAGAGCTTGCCGTCGCTCAAATAAGTCAGCACCTCGTCGGGCAGGCCCAGAAGGCGGACGCAATTGGCGATATGGCTGCGGCTTTTGCCAAGAACCTCGGACAGCTTTTCCTGCGTGTGGCCGAATTTCTCCATCAGTTGGCTGTACCCGGCGGCTTCTTCGACCGGGTTGAGGTCGGCGCGTTGGATATTCTCGATAATGGCGACTTCCAGCACCTCGGTATCATTGAAATCGCGTACGAGAACAGGGATTTCGTGCAGCTTTGCGATCTGCGCGGCACGCCAACGGCGCTCCCCGGCGACGATTTCAAAGGAATCGGGCTTACCGGGGGCGGGCCGCACGATCAGCGGCTGGATGATGCCCTTTTCCTTGATCGAGTTCGCCAGATCCTCGAGCTGCTGCTTGTCAAAGCTGCGGCGCGGCTGATCCGGATTCGGGTTGATCTTTTCGATCGGCACGCTGCGGTCGGCGGGTTTTGACGCCTCGCTGCTGGCGGTGCTATCGTCGTTCACATCGGCCATCAGGGCAGACAGCCCCCGACCAAGACCGCGTTGCTTGCTTTTCTTGTCGGCCATCGGAGGCTCCTTTATGCGGCTGCCCGCGATTGGTTGGACATCAGTTCCCTGGCCAGATCGCGATAAGCCAGCGCGCCCTTTGAGGTGGAGTCATACTGCAGCACGGGCAAGGAATAGGACGGCGCCTCGCTGACCCGGACATTGCGGGGAATGCGCGTATTGAACACCATCGGGCCAAGGTTGTCGCGCGCGTCCTGTTCGACCTGTGCCGACAGGTTGTTGCGCGAATCGAACATGGTCAGAACGATACCCTCGATGCGCAGGCCCGGATTGGCGGATTGGCGCACCTCGCGAATGGTCAGCATGAGCTGCGACAGCCCTTCGAGCGCGAAAAACTCGCTTTGCAGCGGCACCAGAACGGAATGCGCCGCGACCATGGCGTTGACAGTCAGAAGGTTCAGCGATGGCGGGCAGTCGATCAGGATGTAATCAAGCCCGTAAACATCCATCGCGTTCTGGCGCAGGGCGTCGTGCAGCAGGAAACTGCGCTTCTCACTGGCGATCAGCTCCATGTCGGCCGAGCTGAGATCGACGGTTGCGGGGACGATCAGAAGATTTTCGAGCGCGGTTTTGCGGACCACCTCGTTCAGCTCGATTTCCTCAAGCAAAAGTTCATATGTGGTATATTCACGTTCGGACGGCGCAATACCTAGTCCTGTAGAGGCATTCCCCTGGGGATCGAGATCGACGATCAGAACCTTCTGACCGGCCTCGGCCAAGGCGGCGCCAAGGTTGATGGTGGTCGTGGTCTTGCCGACGCCGCCCTTCTGGTTGGCGACAGCGATGATCTTGGGACCGCGTGGGCGGGTGGGATCAGACACGGGCGACTCCTGTGATGGTCAGAATGACGGGGCCTGTTTCGGTTTCGCTTGTAGCAAGTTGATGGCTGAAGTTCCATGTTCTTTGCGCGGTCTCCAGCTCTTTCCGCCAAGATTCGCCCTTGGGGAAGATCGCGGTGCCACCGCTGCGTAAATGGCGGGCGCAAAAGCCCAGAAGTCCATCAAGATCGGTCAATGCGCGGGCCGAGATCACGTCGGCCTCGAGCGGCGACGTTTCCTCGATCCGGGCATTCACGACCCTTGCGGGCGCGCCGGTCTCACGAATCACTGTGCGCAGGAAAGCAGATTTGCGCGAATCGCTTTCCACCAGCGTGACGCGGGCGGGGGAGCCATGCTCCATCGCCATGATTGCGATCACGAGCCCCGGAAAGCCGCCGCCGGACCCGAGGTCGACCCAATGCCCGACAGGGTGTGGGGCAAGGCGATATGTCTGGGCAGAATCGATAAAATGACGGGTCCAGAGGTCATCAAGGGTGGGGCGGGCAACCAGGTTGATCTTTTGCGTCCACTTGCGCAGCAGCACCTCATAAGTCTTCAGGCGCTCGATTGTTTCACGTGAAACATCAAGCGCGTTGCCGCCGCTCATGCGGATTTCTCGCGCCGAGCCATGCGAAGCCGCGCGAGGATGAGCGTCAGGGCCGCCGGGGTCATCCCGTCAATACGCCCGGCCTGCGCCAGATTGGTGGGGCGGGAAGCGGTAAGTTTCGTCTTCAACTCATTGGACAGCCCATCGACCGCCTGAAAGTCGAAATCACCGGGAATATCTTGCGCCTCGTCGCGCTTCATCATCTGAACGTCACGCTCCTGCCGCGCGATGTAGTTGGCATAAAGCGCGTCTTTCTCAAGCTGCGCGCGCGAAAGCGCATCGACATCCGCAAGCGTCGCGTCAAGTTCGATCAGGCGCGCAAAATCGATATCCGGGAAGGCCAGAAGCTGAAACCCTGTGCGGCGAGAGCCATCCTGATTGACCTTGAGGCCGATATTCACAAGCTGACGTGGCGTGTAGCTTTGGGATTCGAGGCGCGCGCGGGCGGCGCTCAGGCGGTCCATCTTGCTTTCAAAGGCACGTTGACGCGCGGGGCCAACGCAGCCAAGGGCAATTCCCATGGGCGTCAGGCGTTGATCAGCGTTATCGGCGCGCAGCGACAGGCGAAATTCGGCGCGCGAGGTGAACATGCGGTAGGGCTCGCTGACGCCACGGGTAATCAGATCGTCGATCATCACCCCGATATAGCTGTCGGAGCGGCTGAAAGTGGCCGGATCACGGCCCTTGACCGCGAGCGCCGCATTCAGCCCCGCCACAAGCCCTTGCGCAGCGGCCTCTTCATAACCGGTGGTTCCATTGATCTGCCCCGCGAGATAAAGCCCCGGCACGGACTTGACGGCGAGGGTAGCATCCAGCGCGCGCGGATCGATGTAATCATATTCGATGGCATAGCCGGGTTGCAGGATCACGGCATCCTCGAGCCCACGGATCGAACGAACATAATCGTATTGCACCTCTTCGGGCAGGGAGGTGGAGATGCCGTTCGGATAAACGACATTGTCCGAGAGGCTTTCGGGTTCAAGGAATATCTGATGCGAGGTCTTGTCAGCAAAGCGCACGATCTTGTCCTCGATGGACGGGCAATAGCGCGGGCCGATCCCGTCGATATGGCCGCCATACATCGCGGAGCGATCAAGGTTCTCGCGGATGATCTGATGGGTTTTCTCGTTGGTGTGAGTGATCCCGCAGCTGACCTGACGCGCGGACACACCGGCGGACATGAAGGAGAACAGCACCGGGTCGTCATCGCCGGGCTGCTCCTCGAGGGTGTCCCAGGCGATGGTGGCGCCGTCGAGGCGCGGAGGCGTGCCGGTCTTGAGGCGGCCGAGATCAAGGTCAAAGGAATCTATGCGCTCTGCCAACTTGATCGAGGGCTTGTCGCCCATCCGGCCACCGGGGCGGGAAACGTCGCCGATATGGATCACGCCGCGCAGAAAGGTTCCGGTGGTCAGGACCACCGCGCCTGCCGCAATTTCACTGCCATCGGCCAAGATCACGCTGATAACGCGGTCGCCGGACATGAGGAAATCGGCGGCTTCTCCTTCGATGATCGTGAGACCCGGCTGCGATTCTACTTCGGAAAGCATGGATTCGCGGTAGATCTTGCGATCCGCCTGCGCGCGCGGCCCCTGAACGGCAGGCCCCTTACGGCGGTTGAGCAACCGGAACTGAATCCCGGATTTGTCGGCAACGCGGCCCATGACGCCATCAAGCGCGTCGATCTCACGCACCAGATGACCTTTGCCCAGGCCGCCGATCGCCGGGTTGCAGGACATGACACCGATGCCGGATTTGTTCAGCGTCACCAAGGCAGTGGATGCCCCTACGCGCGCCGAAGCATGCGCGGCATCCGCGCCCGCGTGGCCTCCGCCAATGACAACGACATCAAAATGTTTCACGTGAAACACTCCTCATTTCCCAAGGCAGAAGCTTGCGAAGATTTCATCCAGGACGTTTTCGATATCTATGCGTCCTACCAGAGAATCAAGGGCACGAATAGCGGTACGGAGCTCCTCGGCGGCAAGCTCGGCGGTATCTTCGCCCTGCGGAAGAAGAGAGAGCGCGGCCTCAAGCGCGGCGAGGCCCCGCTCCATCGCCTGCTTGTGGCGGTTGCGGGTGGCGATCCCGGCATTCGACGCGCGCGCCGAAAGTACTCGGGTGATCCTGGCGATAAGATCAGAAAGACCAAGGCCGGTCTTCCCCGAAATCGCATCGCTGGGGTCGGTAAGGCGATCGCCCTTGGCACGCAGGACGATATCGTCGATCTCGGGCGGGATCTCGGGGGACGTACCATCCTCAACAAGGAAAACGCGAAGATCCGCGAGCGCTGCGCGGCTGCGCGCGCGCTCGATCCCGATGGATTCGACCGCGTCGTCGGTATCACGTAACCCCGCAGTATCGAGCAGAGTGACGGGAAGCCCGGCCAGGTCCATCCGCACCTCGATCACGTCGCGGGTAGTTCCGGCATATTCCGAGGTGATCGCTGCGTCGCGCCCCGCCAACGCGTTGAGAAGGGTGGATTTACCCACATTTGGCGCGCCGACGATCGCGACCTCGAACCCGGAGCGGATCCGTTCGGCGGTGCCCACACCCGCGATCTCGCGGGTGAGGTCGGTGATGACGCCCTCGACCAGTGCGGTGACCTCGGGGGCAACATCTACAGGAACGTCTTCGTCAGCGAAATCAATCGTCGCTTCAATCAGCGCGGCAGCGCGGATCAGGCTTTGCCGCCATGTTTCCGCGCGCCGCCCCAGATCACCCGAAAGAACGCGAAGCGCCTGACGGCGTTGGGATTCGGTTTCGGCGTCGATCAGATCGGCGAGTCCTTCGACTTGCGCCAGATCGAGCTGTCCGTTCTCGAGGGCGCGGCGGGTGAATTCACCCGGCTCCGCAGCGCGCAGCCCGTCAATCCCGCTGAGCGCATCGAGCAGCGCGGCGACGACGGCGGTACTGCCATGGGTCTGGAATTCTACGGTGCTTTCGCCGGTGAAGCTGTGGTTTTCGCTGAAGATCAGCACAAGCGCCTGGTCAAGGCGGGTGCCGGTGCCGTCACGCAGATCCCGCAGCGATGCAATGCGCGGCGGCGGCACGTCACCGGCAAGCGCGCGGCAGGTATCAAAGGCCAGCGGCCCCGACACGCGGATCACCGCGACGCCAGCCTTGCCCTGCGCCGTCGAAAGAGCATAGATCGTGTCCATAGGGTTGCCCCCGCGACTGGCCGCGTCAGGTGTTCATGGAATCGAAGAACTCGGCATTGGTTTTGGTTTGCTTGAGCTTCGAGAGCAGGAACTCGATGGCATCGGTCGTGCCCATCGGGTTGAGAATACGGCGCAGGACAAAGGTTTTCTGAAGGTCGACCTTGTCGATCAGCAAGTCCTCTTTGCGGGTGCCGGATTTGAGGATGTCGATGGCCGGGTAGACGCGCTTGTCGGCGATCTTGCGGTCAAGGATGATCTCGGAGTTGCCGGTGCCCTTGAATTCCTCGAAGATCACCTCGTCCATGCGGCTTCCGGTATCGATCAGTGCGGTCGAGATGATGGTCAGTGAGCCGCCTTCCTCGATATTTCGCGCAGCGCCGAAGAAACGCTTGGGGCGCTGCAACGCGTTAGCATCCACGCCACCGGTGAGAACCTTACCCGAGGAAGGGACAACAGTGTTGTAAGCCCTACCAAGTCTTGTGATCGAGTCGAGAAGAATAACAACATCTCGTTTATGTTCGACCAAGCGTTTGGCTTTCTCGATCACCATTTCAGCGACGGCGACGTGGCGGCCTGCGGGTTCGTCGAAGGTCGAGCTGACGACCTCGCCCTTGACCGAGCGCTGCATGTCGGTGACTTCCTCGGGGCGTTCGTCGATCAGAAGGACGATCAGGTAGCATTCGGGATGGTTCTTCTCGATGCTGCTGGCGATATTCTGAAGCAGCACGGTCTTACCCGTCCGCGGCGGCGCGACGATCAGCGAGCGCTGTCCCTTGCCGATCGGCGCTACAAGGTCGATCACCCGCGCCGAGCGGTCCTTGACCGTGGGGTCATCGACTTCGAGATTGAAGCGCTCATCAGGATAGAGCGGTGTCAGGTTATCGAAAGCGATCTTGTGGCGGGCACGTTCGGGATCTTCGAAATTGATCTGCTTCACGCTGGTGAGTGCAAAATAGCTTTCATTTTCATCCGGCTGCTGAATTTCTCCTTCGATCGTATCCCCGGTGCGCAGCGAATACTGGCGGATCATGTCGGGCGACACGTAAATGTCATCAGGGCCGGGCAGGTAATTGGCCTCGGGCGAGCGCAGAAAGCCGAACCCGTCCTGAAGAACCTCGAGCACGCCATCACCAAAGACGGTCCAACCCTCCTCGGCGCGTTCGCGAAGAATCTGGAACATCATCTCGCCCTTGCGCATGGTCGAGGCATTCTCGATCTCGAGCTCCTCGGCCATGGAGAGAAGATCCTTGGCGGCATGAGCCTTGAGATCGGACAGGTTGAGACGGTCGTCGGACATGGAAAGTTCCTTTTGACAGCGGCGCGCGGCTATGGCGCATCTTCGTGTCGTCGGTCAGGATTGGAAAAACGGGCCACCAGGACAGGGGCTTGGAGCGCTACATACGCATCCGGGCGACGCGAGTCAACGATCCTCAGAACTTGAGGACCACAGCCAGAACGATCAGAACCATCAGAACGGTGGGCACCTCGTTCATCATGCGGAACTGCCGGCCGGTCAGGTGATTGGAGCCGGACATGAAATCCTTGCGTCGCGCGCCGAGCCAGCCATGAAACCAGCTCATCGCAATCACACCGGCACCTTTGACATAAGGCCAGACAGAGCCCCAGTCGACAATTCCGGGCGTGAAGACCAGCATCAGCCCGAAGAGCCAGGTCGCGATCATGGCCGGGGTCATGATGACGCGCAGTAATTTCTGCTCCATGGTCTGGAACACTTCATCGCGGCTGTCACCGGGGCTGGACTGTTCGACGTGATAGACGAACAGGCGAGGCAGATAAAACAGACCCGCCATCCATGAAATCACCGACATGATATGAAATGACTTGGCCCAAGGGTAAAGCGTGATCAGGATATCCGTCATCGTGGCCCTCACTGTTCACGGCCATCTCTATAAATAAAAATATATATTAGAAAGGAAGTTGTTTTTGATAGGGACGGCAGAACCTGTGGATTATCGATTTGTCAGCGTGTTATCGACAGGTGGATCATTCTGTGGAGAAGCCTGTTCAGGAATCGCGAAGAAAAGCAGTGTACCGAATAATTACGTTATTTCTCAAAAACTTAGAAAATGTCCTACGGAACCAGCGACCCTGTCTGAAAGCACGAATACTCGGGTTATACAGAGGGGCCACTTGTTCAAATCCACCGGAGGAAAATTTCCCTGAACCGGCGTGGAATGAGCGTGAATTTGTGGATCCCTTGATCGGGATGGATTTTCCGCAAATCTGTTCTTAAACACTGGGCAAGATATCCAAGGGGTTGTCCACAACATGACCGAGATCATCCTCGCGTCCGGTTCACGAATCCGGCAGACGCTTTTGCGAAATGCGGGCGTCGAATTTCGCGCGGTGGTGGCGCGCGTCGATGAAGAAGCAATGCGCGACGGCATGTTGGCGGAAGGCGCAAGTGCGCGCGATATCGCCGATGCACTGGCCGAGATGAAGGCGCAGAAAGTGAGCGCCAGGCACCCAGAGGCATTGGTGATCGGCTGCGATCAGGTGCTGAACCTGCAAGGCGCGTTGTTGTCCAAACCCGAAAGTAAGGAACACGCCCGCGAGCAACTGTTGCAGTTGCGTGGCAAGCGGCATGAGCTGTTGTCGGCTGCCGTGATCTGCGAGGCGGGCAAACCGGTCTGGAGGCAAGTGGGCAATGTGCGCCTGACAATGCGGGCGTTCTCCGAGGCCTATCTGGATTCCTATATCGCGCGGAACTGGGACAGCATCCGTCATTCTGTCGGGGCCTATAAGCTGGAAGAAGAAGGCGTGCGGCTTTTCGCGCAGGTGCAGGGCGATTACTTTACGGTTCTTGGATTGCCGCTGCTTGAGCTGTTGTCCTATCTGACGCTGAGGGGGGACCTGGACGGATGAGTCAGGAGAAAATTCCATTGGCCGGTGTGATCGGCTCGCCCATCGCGCATTCCAAGTCGCCACAGCTTCATGGCCATTGGCTGAGGGTGAACGGACTCAAGGGTTTCTACATCCCGATGGATGTGGCCCCTGACGATCTGGAGGTTGTTCTGCGCACCCTGCCCAAGGCGGGATTCGTGGGGATCAACGTGACCGTGCCGCATAAGGAAAAGGTAATGGAACTGGCCGATCTGGTGACGGATCGCGCAACGCTGATCGGGGCGGCGAATACGCTGATCTTTCGCAAGGATGGCCGCATACACGCGGACAATACGGATGGTTACGGCTTCATCCAGAACCTGCGCCACAATGCGCCGGGCTGGGACCCGAAGGGCGGACCGGCTGCAGTGCTGGGCGCGGGCGGCGCCGCAAGGGCGGTTGTGGCGTCATTGCTGGACGCGGGTGTTCCCGAGATTCTGATTTCGAACCGCACCAGGGTGCGCGCCGACGCGTTGAAGGCGGATTTCGGCAATCGCCTGCATGTGGTCGATTGGGTTCAGGCGGGCAACATGCTGGATGATGCGGTGACGGTGGTGAACACGACATCCCTTGGCATGATCGGCAAGCCGCCCTTGCGGGTGCCACTGGATGGGCTGCGCCGGGGCGCGGTGGTCACGGACCTGGTCTATGCGCCATTGAAAACCCGGCTTCTGGCAGAGGCCGAAGCGGCGGGTTGTGTCACCGTCGATGGGCTCGGGATGCTGCTGTTTCAGGCGGTGCCGGGTTTCGAGCGTTGGTTCGGTGTGCGCCCCGAGGTTGACAGCGCGGCGCGGGCGGCAGCCTTAAGATGAGTTTTCTGCTTGGCCTGACGGGTTCGATCGGGATGGGGAAATCCACCACGGCGCAGATGTTCGCCGACGAGGGCTGCGCCATATGGGATGCGGATGCGGCGGTGCATCGCCTTTATGCCGAAGGCGGCGCGGCGGTGGAGCCCATGGGCGCGGCCTTTCCAGAAGCGATAGAGGGCGGCGCGGTCTCGCGGGACCGGCTGAAGGCGGTGATTGCGCGGGACTCGGATGCCCTGCAACGGATCGAGGCCATCGTTCACCCGTTGGTCGCTGCGGATCGCGCGGCGTTCATCGAAAAGGCCGGGGCGGATATCGTGGTGCTGGATATCCCGCTGCTTTATGAGACCGGGGCGGATGCCGGGATGGATGCGGTGGCCTGCGTGACCATCGCCCCCGAGATTCAGCGCCAAAGGGTGCTGGACCGCGGCACGATGAGCGCGCAAGCCTTCGAGGACATCCGCGCGCGCCAGATGCCCAATGCGGAAAAATGCCGCCGCGCCGATTACGTGATCGAGACCGACACCCTTGAGAATGCCCGCCGGCAGGTTCAGGATGTGGTCAGAGATATAAGGGACAGGCTGAAGAATGCGTGAGATCGTTCTGGACACGGAAACCACCGGCTTCGACCCCGAGCAGGGCGACCGGATCGTCGAGATCGGGGCGCTCGAGCTTTATAATCACATGCCCACGGGGCGCAGTTTTCACGAATATATCAACCCTGAGCGGGGCATGCCCGACGAGGCATTCGGCGTGCATGGCATCGGACCTGACCTGTTGGCTGCGCCGCGCCCGCCGCGCGATGGCGAGGTCACGCTGAGGGACAAGCCGGTCTTTCGTGACGTGGCGCAGGCATTTGTCGAATTCGTGGGTGATGCCAAGCTGGTCATCCACAATGCCGCCTTCGACATGAAGTTTCTCAATGCCGAACTGGGCTGGGTGAAACTGCCGGTGCTGCCCTGGGAACAGGCCATTGATACGCTGGCGATCGCACGCAAGAAATTTCCCGGCTCGCCTGCGTCGCTGGATGCGCTGTGCCGGCGGTTCGCGATCGACAACGCGGCGCGCACGCTGCATGGCGCGCTGTTGGATTCCGAGATCCTGGCCGAAGTTTACCTGGAGCTGATCGGCGGGCGTCAGCCGGATTTCGCGCTGTCGGCCGGGCCGACAGGCGGCGCGGGCGTGGCTGGCGGTGCATCGGAATGGCGGGCCTATCCGCGCCCCGAGCCGTTGCCCTCAAGGCTGAGCGAAAAAGAAGCCGCCGCCCATGCCGCTTTCGTTGAGGGCATGGGCGGCGGCGCGCTTTGGAACAAGCTACGCTGATCAGGCGTCAGGCTTTTCTTTCCGGGCGTCCTGTGCCTGCTGGCGGCGGGCGATCTCGTTGCGATAAAGCTGCACGAAATCAATGTTTTCCAGGTTGAGCGGCGGGAAGCCGCCGTCGCGGGTCACGTCGCTGACGATGCGGCGGATGAAGGGGAACAGCATCCGTGGGCATTCGATCAAAAGGAAGGGGTGCATCTGGTCCTCGGGGACGTTTTCGATGTGGAACACCCCGGCATATTCCATCTCGAGAACGAAGAGCGCGTCTTCGGTGCCCTTGTTCTTGGAATCGACGCGCATCTTGACGATGACCTCGTACTGATGGTCGGGCGTGCGTTTCTTGGCATCGAGATTGACCGAGACCTGAACGTCAGGCGTCACTTCACCGCCCGAGCCGCGCTGTGACAGGACGTTTTCGAATGAAAGGTCGCGTATGAACTGCGTGAGGGTGCTCATCTTGACCTGCGGCTGTTGCTGATCTGCCGCGCCGTTTTCCTGTTCGGCCATAACGCTTCTCCAAATAAGGCTGAAAGTTGGGCAGAGGATTAGCAGGAAGGCGGGGAGGCCTCAATGCCTTGTGGTCCAGCCCGAGCGGCCCGGCCTTTCGGACGAATTGGCCGGGTCGACCTCTTGGTAGTCGCCTTCGATCACGCCGGGGTCGCGCGGGCGCCTCGGGCCCTGTGGGCCGTCAGGACCCATCTCGAAGCGCTGAACATGGACACGTTTGCGCAGATAATCGAAGGCAGCGCGGCGTACCGGCGGCATCAGCAGCGCAAACCCGACCGCATCGGTGAAGAAGCCCGGCGTCAGAAGCAGCGCTCCGGCCACGAGGATCATTGCCCCATGTGCCAGAGGCTCGGTCGGATCATCGAGCTCGGAGAAGGAACGCCGCAGCTTGCCCATGGCCATGAGACCCTGGTTGCGTACCAGAAATGTGCCCAGAATGGCGGTCAGGACGACGATCCCGAGGGTCGGCCAAAGCCCGATCGCTCCGCCGACCTGAATGAACAGGGCGATCTCGATCAGTGGAACCGACAGAAAGGCCAGAAACAGCCACATGATGAAACTCCCTTCTCACTGGCGCTTGCAAGGTGGACTTGGGGGCGACTGTCACCTACATAAGTGCGAGGCGTGCATGATGCCATGCCGCAGGACATGAGGTGCCAATGAATTCTGCTATCCTTCAGCTTCTGGTGCTTGCCGGAATCGCGATTTTTCTGATCCTGCGATTGAAAAGCGTTCTTGGCACCCGAGACGGGTTCGAGGGACCGCCGCGCAGCCAGCAAGCGCCGGGTGCGCCACAACGTCGCGACTCCTTCGAGGTGATCGAAGGCGGACCGGATTACGACATCATCGACAACGTCCCCGAAGAGTCCGACAGCGCCAAGGCGCTGGCCGAGATGAAGCGGATCGAACCGGCCTTCAATGTGACCGAATTCCTGCAAGGCGCGCGCGGCGCCTACGAGATGATTCTGCTGGCCTTTGAACGCGGCCAGTTGGACGATGTCGCGCCGCTCCTCGAGGAAGACGTCTATGAGGCCTTTGCCCAGGTTCTCGATGCGCGCGAGGAACAAGGGCTGAGCGTCGAGGCCGAGTTCCTTGGCCTGCGTGAAACGAAACTGACCGAAGCGACACTCGACGAGGTCGACAACCGCGCTGCGATCACCGTGCGTTTCGTCGCCGAGCTGACCTCGGTCGTGCGCGACAGCAACGGCGAAGTTGTCGAGGGCGACCCACGCCAGCCCAGGCGCCAGAAGGACAGTTGGACCTTCGAGCGCGTGATGGGATCGGATGACCCGAACTGGCGGCTTGTTGCCACGGGCGAATGACGCGCGCGCTGTGGGTTGCCGTATCCGTCTGGCTGTCTCTTGCAGGCGGTCTTTGGGCGGATGAGGCCACCCATAGCATCGTCGAATTCGAGGATCTCGACGGCTGGCAGGAGGATGACCATGCCAACGCGCTTGCGGTCTTTCTTGAAACCTGCCCCGACATGGTCGATCCCGACTGGAATGCGCTTTGCGCGCTTGCCGGTCAGAAGCCCGATGCGAAGGCATTTTTCGAGCTTTTCTTTCGCCCCGTCCTGATCGAGAACGGCAAGAAGGCTTTGTTCACCGGCTATTTCGAGCCAGAGTTGAACGGCGCGCTGCGCCCATCCGAGCGATTCCGACACCCCGTCTATCGCCAGCCCCCCGAAGCACGCCGCTCGAGCCCCTGGCTGAGCCGTCGCGAGATCGAGACCGGCGACGCGATGCGGGGCCGAGGGCTTGAGATCGCCTGGGTCGATGATCCTGTTGAGCTGTTTTTTCTTCAGATTCAGGGTTCAGGCCGAATCCGGCTGACTGATGGCAGCGTGATCCGTGTCGGTTATGGCGGGAAAAACGGGCATGAATATCGCTCGGTCGGGGTCGAGATGGTGCGCCGCGGGATCTACAAGGTTCACCAGGTTTCGGCGGAGGTGATCAAGAACTGGGTGCGGCGCAATCCCGAAGCCGGGCGCGAGCTGCTGTTCCACAATCCGTCCTATGTATTTTTCCGCATAGTCGACAAGATCCCGGCGGCGGCCGGCCCGTTGGGTGCGATGAACCGATCCGTCACGCCGGGGCGCTCTATCGCCGTTGATCCGGCCTTTGTGCCATTGGGCGCGCCGGTCTGGGTCGAGAAGGAGGGCGAGAGCCCGATGCGCCGTCTGATGGTGGCGCAGGATACCGGATCGGCGATCAAGGGGCCGCAGCGGGCCGATATCTTTTTCGGCACCGGCGATGCGGCCGGGCGCGCTGCTGGCAAGCTGCGTGATCCGGGTCGGATGGTCGTCCTGATGCCGATCCAGCGCGCCTTTGCGATGCTGTCGGAGTCGTTGCAGTGACACGCAGACGGCTGAAGCCCGAGGAACTGGAACTCTGGCGCAAGGTCGCCAAGACAACCGAGCGCCTGAACCCCGAACGCACCCGCGTCGAAGCGCCTCTGCCGGGACCACAGGTATCCGGGCGCAAGGAAGAAACGCCCGCCAGATCAAGGATCAAGGGCTTCAACGTCGGCGAAAAGGCAGCGCGGCGGGCGCCGGGGCATGATCTGCAGCCGGCCCTTCCCGAGCGCATCGGCGGCCAGCCCGTCAGGATGGACAAGAAGGCACATGGCAAGCTGAAGCGCGGCAAGATGGTGCCCGAGGCACGCATTGACCTGCATGGCATGACTTTGGACAGGGCGCATCCGGCCTTGATGGGCTTCATCCTGCGTGCCCATGCACAGGGAAAACGGCTGGTGCTGGTGATTACGGGCAAGGGCAAGAGCGGCGCCGATACCGGGCCGATCCCGGTGCGGCGCGGCATCCTGCGCCATAATGTGCCGCAATGGCTGTCATCGCCGCCTTTGGCGCAAATCGTTCTTCAGGTGACCGAGGCGCATGTCAGCCACGGGGGAACCGGGGCCTATTACGTCTATCTTCGCCGCCAGCGTTAGGCTTCAGGACAGGCGCGGCTTTTCCAGCATCAGGAAGGTCATCATCCCGGCAGGCGGCAGCGAAGATTGCTGGGCCACGGACAGATCGTCGCGCAGCACGGTTTCGATCCTGAAATCCGAATGCCACCCGAGTACATTCGCAAAGGGCGCGGTGATGCGCTCGAGGAACGCCAGCACGCCGCGCTTGCGCACGAAGTGGTTGGTGATGATGACGCGCCCGCCGGGCGCGCAGACGCGGGCGATTTCGGCCATGACCTTTTCGGGCTCGGGCACCACTGAAAGCACATGCATGGCCACGATCGTATCGAAGCTGTTATCGGGAAAATCCAGCTTGCGGGCATCCATCTGACGCAGTTCGCTGACGTGATCAAGGCCCCGCTCCTCGACCCGGCGACGGGCCTTGGCGAGCATGTCGTGGCTGAAGTCGATGCCGGTCACCGCGCAGTCGGCGTTATAGAGCGGCAGTGCAAGGCCGGTACCGACGCCCACCTCGAGCACGCGGCCGGGGCGTTTGTTCACCGCCGCGACGGCGCGACGGCGACCGATACTTGTGACCGCGCCGAAGGTGGCATCGTAGATGGGTGCCCAGCGGGCATAGGAAGATTCAATCGCTTTGGGGTCCATGTCTCACTCGGTTTCAGAGGTTTTTCGCCATTCGATGATAAAGGAGCGGAGCACCATCATCAGGTAGACGGTGCTCATGGCCAGAAGTGTGATCCATTCGAAGGCGATCAGCGCCACGACAAGCAGCAACCCGCCGAACGCCATCGGAACGCGGCTTTCCTGCGGGATCCTGAGCCCCTTCATAGAGGGGGTGGGCACGCGGCTGACCATCAGCAGGCCGACACCGAGCAGGCAGAAGCACACCAGCAGCGGCGGCAGCGCCGGGCGATCGACAAAGGCGAAGGCAAGGAACATCGGCGCCAGCGCCAGGAATGCCCCGGCAGGCGCGGGCACTCCGGTGAAATGCGTGCAAGGCCCGGGTGTTTCGGGGCGGCGCGCCATCACGTTGAACCGGGCCAGCCGCAGCACGCAGCAGATGGCGAAGGCCAGCGCGGTGCTCCAGCCGAAGGCGCCCATCTCCTGAAGGCTCCAGAAATAGACGATCACCGCCGGTGCGACGCCGAAATTCAGGAAATCCCCCAGCGAGTCAAGCTCGAGGCCGAACTGGCTGTCACTGCCCACCATGCGCGCCACGCGGCCATCGAGCCCGTCAAGGATCGCGGCCAGCAGGATAAGCGAGACTGCGGCTGTGTAATTCTCGAGCACCGCAAAGCGGATCGCGGTCATTCCCGCACAGATCGCGCCCAGCGTCATCATGTTGGGCAGCAGTCTGACCAGCGTCAGATCGGTGATGGATTTTCCAGGCAGTTGCGTCATTGCTCCGTGGTCTGTTGAGGCGCGGCGGCGCCGGTTTCGGCGAGGATGGTCTCACCCCCGATCATGGTCTGACCGACCCGGACAAGGGGGCTGACCCCGTCGGGAAGGTAGACATCGAGCCGTGATCCGAAGCGGATCAGCCCGAACCGTTCCCCAGTACCTACATGATCGCCGCCCTTGACGAAACAGACAATCCGCCGGGCGACCAGCCCGGCGATCTGCACCACGGCAAGATCGCGCCCATCCTCCATGCGGATCAGCAGGCTGTTGCGCTCGTTATCGGCGCTGGCCTTGTCGAGCGAGGCGTTGAAGAATTTGCCGGGGCGATAGGCGATGGCGGTGACCTCGCCGGTGGTGGGGGCGCGGTTGATGTGGCAGTTGAAGACGGACATGAAGACGCTGACGCGGGTCAGGGGTTCGTCGGGGAGGCCGAGTTCGGCGGGGGGAATGGCGGGTTCGATCAGGGAGACGATGCCATCCGCCGGGCTGACGATCAGGCCGGGGCGGTCCGGGGTGACGCGCTCGGGGTCGCGGAAGAAGTAGTAGCACCAGATTGTCAGGCCGACGCCCGCCCAGCCGAGAACATCCCAGATCAGGAACAAAACAAGGGTGATCGCCGCGAAGATGGCGACGAATTTATGCCCCTCGGGATGCATCGGCTTGATGAAGGTGGACATCATGTTCATGGCAACGGCCCCGGCTGAATTACGATCACGCGGAGATACGCCAAAATCCGGGCCTTGCATAGAGCATCCCGGCGGGGCGGGCATCGCGGGGAGGGAATCACCCCTCAACCCTTTGGTTAATATACCAAAACCCCCTTCGGTATCGCATATGCATCACGTCGGTATCACGTCGGTGCCGCGCACCGAATGGGGCCGGGTTAACGCAGCGCGCGGTGGGAGTTTGTACGGAAGGGGGGTGGGTTTTGTACGGGGGGTGAGGAAGTTCGCTAAGCCTGGAACCAAGGCTTACTCTGCAGATACGCTGAACTCTGGCAATCGGATGCTCATCCGCGTCATCATCGAAGAGCACGCGAGATTCGCAGGAGATCTGGGTGCTTAATTCAATTAACTTCGGTGTGGCTCAGAGACCGTTTTTTCAATTGCTATAGCGGTCATATGCATCGCTACCGCGAGGTCTGATAGGCGAAACCTATTGCCGCCCACTTTTACGAATTCATTGTTTCTAGCGTCATCAAAAGACACACCAACGTTAATATTTCCCAATCCAACGCTGCATGTAGCGCCATCTTTAGCTAGGTCCCGCAAGCCCTTAAATTTTATGAACCAATCATAATATGGGCTTTCTTCTCCGAGGACCTTTCGAGCTACGCCATTCTCTTTAACGCCATCACTCATTGAAGAATGCTTTCCAGGATTTTGATCTTGGGACACCAACATCAGTGCATATAGAGCATCTTGGAACGCGCGACATGAAAATAGGAATGCCCGAGACGAAGCTTTCAATCGATCTTCCGCTCGCTTTCTTGTCAATTCCATTTCTCTGGGGACATCAGGGCCAAAGAGCACATTGCAAAGCTCGCCATACCGATTAAGCTTATTTTGAATTACGGCTAACTCACCTTCTTCGCTTTTTGTAAGCTCATGCCCGAGACACTTCTTCTCTATGAATAGCTCTTGATATCTCTCAGACTCAAACTGAGATAACTTTACCGCAACATACTCTGGTTGCGACATTATTGATGCATGGTGAAACGAGAAGGGCATACAACTACAGAACGCCTCAAAACACATCTCGCTCGATACAACCAAATCATTTGCAAGCGAGACCAGCCTTGTGCGCAAACGCGGCCTTTTCGGGTCTAAACGATCATATATTTTCTCCAGCGATTTCAAAGCAATCTGGAGCTCTTCGCGCGCTTGAAAATACTTCAAGACTGGAGTCATCTCGTTGCTCGATCTTCAGTTTCTGACGCTGGAACGAGCTTAGGCGGGGTAGCGTACAACGGCAACCTCCTCCAATTGTAGAATACGCCGTGCCTTACCCACGCCCAAGCAACATTGCTTTATGGCCTCAATCGTCTTTTTAGGGTCTTTACCGAGTGAAACTGATATTCTCGATGAAACCATTAAGCGACAACTTTGAGCTGATACCCCCAGCGCGAAATAGCGGCCGTCAGGCCGCCGCGCATCGTCATGCCAGAGGCATGCCTACGGCATGACGCCGCCCCCCGGCACGGCGATTGGGTGAGGTGGGCGCTCCGTTCTGAGGTTTCTCGGATTGGGCCGGGATAAAGTGCGCAGAACCGGCGTTGGATCGCCGCACCGCGGCCCGATGATGCGCGGCTTTGGCGTGGTTGGCGCAGCGCGCGGCCCGGTGATACGCGGCTTTGAGGGGCGCCCGTTCAGAGCGCCCCGAACCCCCTAAAGCACATAGCGCGAGAGGTCGGCGGATTTCATCAGCTCGCCCAGGTTGTCATCGACGAAACCGGCATCCACCGTCACGCTGTCGCCGGTGCGGTCGGGGGCGGTGAAGCTCAGCTCCTCGAACACGCGTTCCATCACGGTATAGAGGCGGCGGGCGCCGATATTCTCGACCGAGTGGTTCACCTCGGCGGCGATGCGGGCGAGGGACGCGATGCCGTCCTCGGTAAAGGTGACGGTCACATTCTCGGTGCCCATGAGGGCGGTATATTGACGGGTGAGGGCGTTGTCCGTCTCGGTCAGGATGCGCACGAAATCCTCTTCGGTGAGCGCGCGCAGTTCGACGCGGATGGGCAGGCGGCCCTGCAATTCGGGCAGAAGGTCCGACGGCTTGGCGATATGGAAGGCGCCCGAGGCGATGAACAGGATATGGTCGGTCTTGACCGGGCCGTGCTTGGTGGACACGGTGGTGCCTTCGATCAGCGGCAGCAGGTCACGCTGCACCCCCTCGCGCGAGACATCGCCGCCACGGGTTTCGGACTTGGCGCAGACCTTGTCGATCTCATCAAGGAAGACGATGCCGTTCTGTTCGACGGATTCCAGCGCGGTCTTGGCGACGGCCTCGTCATCAAGGAGCTTGTCGGCCTCTTCGCCGATCAGCGCCTGGTAGCTTTCGGCGACGGTCATCTTCTTGCGCACGGTGCGCCCGCCGAAGGCCTTGCCGAAGAGATCGCCGAGATTCATCATCCCCATCTGGCCGCCGGGCTGGCCGGGAATGTCCATCATGCCCATCGGGTTCGAGCTGTCGGCGACATCGAGTTCGATCATGGTGTCGTCAAGCAGCCCGTCGCGCAGTTTCTTGCGGAACATCTCGCGGGTGGCTTCGCGGGCATCCTCGCCGGCGATGGCGGCGATGACGCGCTCCTCGGCATTGGCGTGGGCGGTCGCTTTCACGTCCTCGCGCATGAAGTCGCGGGTCTGGGCGATGGCGGAATCCACGAGATCGCGGATGATCTGTTCGACATCGCGGCCGACATAGCCCACTTCGGTGAACTTGGTGGCCTCGACCTTGATGAAGGGCGCGCGGGCGAGTTTGGCGAGGCGGCGGGAAATCTCGGTCTTGCCGACGCCGGTGGGGCCGATCATCAGGATGTTCTTGGGGTAGACCTCGTCGCGCAGGTCGTCGGATAGTTGCTTGCGCCGCCAGCGGTTGCGCAGGGCGACGGCGGTGGCGCGCTTGGCCTCTTTCTGGCCGATGATGAAACGGTCGAGTTCCGAGACGATCTCGCGCGGGGTCAGGTCGGTCATTTGGAGATGCTTTCTACGGTCAGGTTGCCGTTGGTGAAGACGCAGATATCGGCGGCAATGGCCATGGAGTCGCGGGCGATCTGTTCGGCGCTGCGGTCGCTGTCCATCATGGCGCGGGCGGCGGCGAGCGCGTAGTTGCCCCCCGAGCCGATGGCGGTGCAGTCATGTTCGGGTTCCAGCACGTCGCCCGCGCCGGTGATCACGTAAAGCTGGTCGCCATCGGTGACGAGCAGCATGGCCTCGAGTTTCTGGAGATACTTGTCGGTGCGCCAGTCCTTGGCCAGTTCGACGCAGGCGCGTTGCAGCTGGCCGGGGGTGGCTTCGAGCTTGGATTCCAGCCGCTCGAGAAGCGAGAACGCATCGGCGGTGGACCCGGCGAAACCGGCGACCACGTCATAGCCGCCGGGCGAGAGGCGGCGCACCTTGCGGGCGCTGCCCTTGATGACGGTGTTGCCAAGGCTGACCTGACCGTCGCCGGCGATCACCACCTTGCCGCCTTTCCTGACGCCGACGATGGTGGTGCCGTGCCAGCCGGGGAATTCGTTGCTCATGGGGCCTCCATTCGGTTCCCGCCTATATGGAAGGGCGGGGATCGGGGTGCAAGGGGCGCGTCAGCCCAGAAGATCGCGGGCGACCTGGGAAAAGATGCGCGTGCCGATCGGGATCAGATCGTCGGGAAAGTCGTAATCGGGGTTATGCAGAGCCGCATGGGCGCGGCCCGCGCCAAGGAACAGCATGGCGGATTGGGCGCCGTGGCCGAAGCGGCCGAAATCCTCGGAGGCGCGCATCGGCAGGCCGGAGCCGTCATGCGGGATGTCAAGGGCATCGAGCGCCGCCTGAAGATGCGCGGTGGCGTCGGGGTGGTTGTCGCAATGGACGAAAACATCGTGGAAATCATGATCGACCGCCAGCCCGTGGCGCGCGGCGGTGTCCTGCATGAGCCTGAGCGCGGTGTCACAGAGCGCCGACATGCGGTCATCGGTGAGAGTGCGCAGCGTGGCGTAGAGAGTCGCCTCGCCCGGTGCGATGCCGAAGGCGGGCGCACCCATCGACGCATGGGTCACGGTGACGAGGGTGAAATCGCGATCTTGCGTGCTGCCCTGGCTGAGGGCGGTCAGCGCGGGCATGAGATCAGATAGCGCGCCCATCGGCGAGGTGCCGTTTTCGGGTTCGGAAGCATGGGCGGGTTTGCCGGTGAAGCGCATCGAAAGCCCACGCGAGGCGCAATTGACCGGGCCGGAGACCAGCCCGACATGGCCCAGCGGCAGTCCCGGCATGTTATGCAGGGAAAAGGCGATATCGGGTGAAACAGGCTCGAATCCGGGATCGGCGATCACGGCGGCGGCCCCGGCCCCGGTTTCCTCGGCCGGTTGGAACATCAGCACGACGCGCCCGCGCGCCGGACGACGGCGAGACAAGAGCCGCGCCAGCCCCATCAGGATCGCGCTGTGCCCGTCATGGCCGCAAAGATGCGCCTTGCCCGGTGTGCCGGAGCGGTGCGGCGCATCGGAAAGCTCTTCTATCGGGAGCGCGTCGAGCTCGGCGCGAAAAAGAACCGTCGGCCCCGGTGCGGCACCCGAAAAAACGGCGGCGATCCCGTGCCCGCCAAGGCCCGAAAGAACCCTGTCAGGCGCGAGCGGCGCAAGCGCCGCAAGAATCCGCCGCGCGGTTTCAGATTCTTCGCCCGAGAGTTCGGGGTGGCGGTGCAATTCGTGGCGGAAGGCCGTGAGCTCGGCGATATCGGAGTTGGAAAGCGTCATGCGCCCATGTTCCGCAGTTTCACGCAAAAGAAAAGGGCCGCGCGGTGGCGGCCCCTTGCGATCATCGCGCCTGAAGCGATCAGATGCTGTCTTCGATCCAGCTTTGCAGCGCGGCCTTGGGGGCGGCGCCTGCGCGGTTGGAGACGACTTCGCCGTTCTTGAAGATGAACAGTGCCGGGATGCCGCGCACGCCCATCGCGGCGGCGGCGTTGGGGTTGCTGTCGACATCGACCTTGGCGACCTTGATCTTGCCATCCATTTCGGATGCCAGCTCTTCGAGGGCCGGGCCGATCTGTTTGCAGGGGCCGCACCATTCGGCCCAGAAATCCACCACGACGGGGATATCGGAATTCTTTACTTCGGCGTCGAATGTTTCGTCGGTTACGGCAACGGTGCCCATGATCAATTCTCCTGAAGGGGTGTGGTTGGCACGAACCTAGGTAGGCGGGCGGGACGCGTCAAGCGATAGGGGTGTCGCAGAGCGCGCGCGTCACGAGATCGTGCGGAAGGCGCATCAAGATGGCGCTACGGGTCCAGAGCAAAGCGGTTTCAATGCGGCGATCCGGGTAGATTTCGCCAAGGGCATGGGCATAGGCGCCCATCTGGCGCAACAGCCCGTCAGGCGTGGCCTCGGGCGTCTCCGGCACGGTGGCGTTGGTCTTGAAATCGACGGCAAGCACATGGTTGGGCGAGACGATCAGCCGGTCGATCGTGCCATGAATGCGCCGGTCTTGCAGCGCGGCCAGCGTGGCGGTCACGGGCACTTCGGCCAGGGCCAGCGGCGAGAAAAGCGGTTGCAGCTCAGGTGTGTTCAGAACCGTTTGCGCCTCGGCAAGGAGCCCGGCAAGGGCGTCGCCCCCGGCGGCGTCGGGGCCGGAGGCGAGGAGCCGCGCGGCCATGTCGGCCCAGTCGGCTTGCGGGGCGTCGGGGAGGTATTCGAGCAGGCGGTGGATCTGGCGACCGCGCCGCGTTGCGGCGTCTTCGTCAAGCCCGGCATCGCCGGGCAGCGCCTTGGCTCCGCCAAGCTGCGAGGGGCTGAGCGTTTCCGGCATGGGCGCAAGCCGTGGCGCGGGTTGGCGGAAATGGGCGGGCAGGACGACGGTGGAGCGCCGCGACGGAGGCGGAGAAACAGAGCCTGTTTTGGCCCAATTCCCATGTTCCAGCCGAAGCCCCGCGCCGCTGTCGAAATCGCATGGCTGCGCGCCTGCTGCCTCAAGCCCGCTGCGCACCTTGTCATACCAGGCATCGCCGGATGACCCCAGATCGCCCGCGGCGGCGACGATCAGCCATTTCTCGGCACGGGTCATGGCGACGTAAAGCAGTCGCTCGCGCTCGGCGCGCTCGGCCTCGCGGGCGGCGTCGTTGGCCTCGCCGATGGCGTGCGGCGATTCTCCGGCGGGCGTGCGCCAAAGGGCAGTGCCATCGGCCACGGCGATCTGGTTGCGGATGCGAATATCGCGCTTGCCGGTGTCGGGCAAGATCACCAGCGGCGATTCAAGCCCCTTGGCGCCATGCACCGTCATGACGCGCACGCGATCCCCGGCGCTGTCCATCTGGCGCTTGATCTCGAGGTCGTCGGTTTCCATCCAGACAAGGAAACCCGTGAGGCTGTCCACCGCGCGTTGTTCATAGGCCATCGCCTGTGTCAGCAGTGCGTCGATACCGTCTTCGGCCTCGGGGCCAAGGCGCGCCAGCAGTTTGCGGCGGCCATCGTGGCGGGTGAGGATGCGTTCGATCAGGTCATAGGGGCGCAGGAATTCGGCCTTGTCGCGCAGGTCATTGAGCACCGCCATCGTTTCGGGGTGGTGCGCGCCCTGCGCGCGCAGCTCGGCCCAGAGATATTTCCGCTCGCGGCCAGCGGCGAGGTGGTAAAGATCGCCCTCGGACCAGCCAAAAAGCGGCGAGCGCAGCGCGGTGGCCAGCGACAGGTTGTCTTCGGGGGTCGAGAGGAAGGACAGCAGCGCGGCCAGGTCCTTGACCGCCAGTTCAGCGCCGACCTTGAGCCGGTCGGCCCCGGCGATGGGCAGGCCCTGCGCCTTGCATTCGCGGATGATCTCGTGGAACAGGTCGG
Organism: Roseovarius salincola; assembly: GCF_026891095.1. Lineage (GTDB taxonomy): Bacteria > Pseudomonadota > Alphaproteobacteria > Rhodobacterales > Rhodobacteraceae > Roseovarius > Roseovarius salincola. The sequence continues at coordinate 169,621 of NZ_JAPTNL010000002.1, read as the reverse complement.
CGCGGCGCTGCACCAGGATCATCACGTCGCCGGGGCGCAAGGGGCGCATCGTGCCGTCCTCGTCGGGGATGGGTTGTTTTTCGTCCACCATCCGCCGGATCGAGCGCGCCACCTGCCGCGCCAGCAGCGTGGCGGGATCGTTGGGGGCCTTTACATCGACCGGATCGTGCCATTCGTGGGTGTCGTCGCGCTCGGGCTTTTCGATCAGTGGCCAGAGGTCAACCCGGCCGGGCAGGTCGGATTTGAACGCTTTGTGACCCTGTTCCGGCGTAAAGCCGCTTTCGCGGCTACCCGCAAAGCAATGATCCACAAGCTCCAGAATGGCGCGCGAGGAGCGGAAGGAATATTCCATCTCCATGTCCTGAAGCGGCTGGCCAGTGGCGTGAAGGCGGGTGGCGAAATCGGCTTTCATGCGGTCGAATTCGCGGGGGTCGGCGCCCTGGAAGGAATAGATCGACTGCTTCTTGTCGCCGACCACGAAGATCGTGCGGGTGATATCGGGGCGCGTGCCCTCGCCGCTGGTGAATTCCTGCGCGAGGCGTTCGATCACCTGCCATTGGACCGGGCTGGTATCCTGGGCCTCGTCCACGAGGATGTGGTCGATCCCGCCATCGAGGCGGAAGAGAACCCAGGCCGCGACGGCGCGGTCTGTCAGAAGCTGGCGTGCGCGCAGGATCAGATCGTCGAAATCAAGAAGCCCGCGCAGCGCCTTGGCCCGTTCATAGGCGGGCAGGAAGATCGCGGCGAAGTCGTTGAGCGCGCGGGCCTTGTTCATCGCGGCAAGCGCAAGGCGGGCGTCGCGGGCGGATTCGATGCGGCTCATGAACTGGTCAAGTTCATCGAGGACCGGGGCAAGCTGTTGGCGGCAGGCCTTGGTAGGGAAAGACCCTGTTTTGGCGCAGAACGGGTTTTTCGCGCCAGCGCCGGTCAGAAAGACGCTTTCGAGCACCGGCAGCGCCGAGAGGTCGAGCGCGCCGAGCGCCTGAAGTTTCGCGCCTGCCTTGGAATCATTCGTGCCGCTGGCCAGAAGGGCGGGAACGAGCCGGTCAAGGAGCGCGCGCTCGCCGCCCAGAAAGACGCCGGAGGCGATGGATTCAGGCGAAAGGGTGGCGGGCTGGTTGAAGATGGCGGCGATCCGCGCGTCACTCGGCGGGCTGTCGAACAGACTGCGCTGGCGGACGATTTCGGATGTGATGTCGTCCAGGGTTTCGCCCCCGTGATGGCGGGCGATGGCGCGAAGGGCGGGGGCATCGGGGCCGGTGGCGATCTGGTTGACGATCTCGGCGCGCAGCAGGCCGGCGGTGCGGTCTTCCATCTCGGTGAATTGCGGGCTGACTCCGGCCTCGAGCGGGAAGCGGCGCAACAGGCCGGCGCAGAAGGAGTGGATCGTCTGGATCTTGAGGCCCCCCGGCGTTTCGATGGCGCAGGCGAAGAGGCGGCGGGCATCGCGCAGGGCGGCGGCGTCGATGGTGCCCGCGTAGCCCAGTTCGTCAAGCTGGCGGGTCAGCGCCGCATCGGGGAGCATTGCCCATTCGCCGAGGCGGCGGAACAGGCGGTTCTGCATCTCGCTGGCGGCGGCCTTGGTGTAGGTGAGGCAAAGGACGTGCTGGGGATCGACCTTGTCGAGCAGGAGCCGCGCGACGCGGTCGGTCAGCACGCGGGTCTTGCCCGAACCGGCATTGGCCGACAGCCAGGTAGAGCGGCCGGGATGGGCCGCGTCGATCTGGCGCTGGGTGGCCTCATTTCGCGCCATCAGCCGACTCCCTGGGTGTCGGCTGTGTCGGTGATGTCCCATTCGCCGAAGCGGGCGAGCTGGTCGTAATCGCCCCGGTCGCTTTTCATATGCATGGCGCGGCGCGAGGGATAGCCGCGATCAGGCTCCATATAGGCACGGATCAGGGTCCGGAGCTCCTCCCAGACTTGCGCAGGCGGGGCCTCGGACAAGGGTGCATCGACCAGCTTGCCGCCGCTGCCCAGCCCGATGAAAGTGGCGCGGGCGACGGGCGCGGGGGCGATCCCGTCGAAACCGGCGCGTTCGGCGATGGCCGCTTCCAGAAGAAGCTGGCGGTCGAAATGCAGTTGCTGGTCCTTGGTGGGCGGCGCGCCAGTCTTGTAATCAAAGATATGCAGCGCGCCCGACGCGTCGATATCGACCCGGTCGGCCATGGTCCTGAGCGTGAAATCCGGATCGGAGAGAGAGGCCGCGCCGCGCGCTTCGAGTTCGGCAGGCGTGGCGATCTGGCGGCGGGCGAGCTCGGTCTCGATGAACCAGTCGGCGATGCGCTCCATACGCGCATACCAGATCACGCGGGCCTCGGCCCAAGGGACTTTTTGGGCAAGAACAGTCTCTGTTTTCGCCATGAGCGCCGCGCGGGTGCAAAGCGAGGGATCGCCAAGCGTGCCCTTGATGAACGCTTCGAGGATCTCGTGCAGGACGGTGCCGCGCAACAGGGCGTCGGGCAGTTTCATCAGCGGATCAAGGGGGCGCAGGCGCAGCACATGGCGCGCGTAGATCGCGTAGGGGTCGCGGATCAGGCGCTTGATTTCGGTGACAGAGAGGGCGCGGGGGCGTGCGGCGACGGGCGGCGCGGGCGCGGGCCGCTTTTCGGGCGCGGTCTGGCCGGGTTCTTCGAGCGCCTCGGTCAGCGCAAGCCAGTGCCGCCCGCGCCCCATCATGGCATCGAGCGCCGCCTTGCCGCCCTGATCGGGGAGACCGGCCAGAAGGTTCTTGATCCGGTTGAGCCAGCGCGACGGCACCGTTTCGGCATCGTCCGAGCGGATCGAACGTGTCAGCCAGACCTCTGGCGCGCTGGCGGCTTGCTGGAAATCATGCGCCGAAAGGCCGATCCGCCGCTCGGGCAGCAAAAGCCCCGCACGATGGCGCAGCGCGCGGTTCAGCCAGGGGTCGGGCTTGGGGGCCTCGGGCCAGCTGCCTTCATTGAGCCCTGCGAGAATCAGCAGATCGGCGCCCTGCACGCGGGCTTCGAGCGTGCCCCAGATCAGGATCTGCGCATGCGGCGTGTCGGGGCGGCGCACGTCGTGGGTTGTCAGGATGCTGTGAAACAGGCTGGTGTAATCGGTCGCGCCGATCTGCCCGCCATGTCCGGCGTTGTCGCTGAGCGCGGTGACGGCTTTCCAGGCCTCTTCGCCCGCGTCTTCCTGCCAGAGACCATGGGCGGAACCGGTATCGGGGCCTTGGGCTATGCGCGTGGCCAGATCGAGGTGCAGCGCCACGAGATCGGTGAGCAGTATGTCCTCGGAAAGTGCTTTTGCGCAGAAACAGTCACTGATCCAATGCGCCCAGACCAGCGCGCCCTCATCATCGAGCGCCTTGGCCCATGCAATCAATTGATCACCCTCGGGATAGGGTGGACCATGCCGGCGCAGGTGCAGTTCAAGTTCGCGAGTCAGGCGCAGATGCGGCCCGCGGGCGGGGCCGCTATTGGTCAGCGGGTGCTTGAGCAGCGTCAGCAGCAATTCGGCGGTCAGTTTCTCGCGCAGCAGGTCGGCCACATGGCGCAGAAAGCGCCCCGGTGGCGAGAGGTGCAGCGGTATCCCGGCGCTGTCATCGGGCAGGATGCCCCAGCGGTCCAGCGCGGCAGTCACCTGCCGCGAAAGGGTGCGGTCAGGGGTGATGAGGGCCGCCGCCCTGCCATCTTCGGCGGCCTGGCGCAGGCGCATCGCGATGCTCAGCGCCTCGGCACGGGTCGAGGGGGCTTCGAGCAGGGTGATGTCAGCGGTGGCGCGGTCAAGGTCGCTGAGGGCGGGACCGTCGGTCAGCCATTGGTCGGTGACCGGCGCGGGCCGCAGCGCCAAGGACAAAAGCCGGTTGCGCGCGCTGTTGGCGGGGGCGTCATCGCCCCAGCGGGCGATCTGGCCGGGCGAAAGGCCGAGCCTCTGCATCAGATCCGCAAAGCGGTATTGCGGGTGATCCTCGTGGAGCATGGCGTCATTCATCGCGCCCCAGACATCGGGCGGCATGTCGAAATCGAAACCCGGCAGGATCACGGCGCCTTGGGGAAGCCGTGAGACGGCCTGCATCAGCAGCCTGGTCGCCCCGCGCGAGCCGGTGGACCCGGCGACAATGACGGGATGATCGGGGGGCGCGTCCTGCCATTTATGCACAAGATGTTCGATCACCATCCGCTGTCTTGTTTCGGTATCTGGACGGTCGGTTCCGGTTTCGAAATAGTGTCTGACAATGCCCAAAAACGCCGTGATCCGATCCCAGTGGCCGGATTGGTCGGTGATGTCGAGCTGGTCGATCGCGCTGGGCGGGACGCCTTCGCCATGCATTTCGTCCATCAGCCCGGCCAGGCTGTCGGACAGAGCGTAAAGCGAGGAGCGCGGCGCGATATCGGGCTGGCGGTCGAGCAGGGTCGAGACAAGCTGTGTCAGTTCCAGCCGACGGCGCAGGCGCGGCACCGGGTCGGGGATATGGGCCATGTCCCAATGCTCGCCAAGGTCGGTCAGCAGATCGACGTGCGGCAGAAGGCGGGCCGGCCCCTGGTCGAACAGGGTGCGGATGCGGCGCGCCATGCGGCGGGTGTTGACGATGATCTGCACGCGCGCCAGCGATTCAGGGGGCATATGCGCGTGGCGGGCGGTCAGCCCGTCGACCAGCGCACGGGGGAAATCGACCCCGAGGGGCACGCCGAAGACGCGGGGATGATCGCAGGGGTCAAACATGGCGGTATCCAAGCATCTCTTCGGCAAGGGCGATACCCTCGGGGCGGCCCACATCGCACCATCTGCCGGGATAGCTGGCGGCAAACAGGCGTTTGCGGGTCAGCATCCTGTCCCACAGCACATTGAGCGAGAAGGCGCGGTTGGGAATATCATTCAAGACGTCGGTTCTGAGGATCTGAAGCCCGGTATAGATCTGCCCCGGACCACGGCGCGCGGGGGCGTCGCCGCGCACGACGAAATCGCCCTGACCGCCATGCCCTATGGCGTTCTGGCGCGGCACGCAAAGCAGAAGCGCATCCATGCGCGCAGGCTGCCAGAGGTCGAAGAGCAGATCGAGAGGGTTCGGCCCGGACCAGACGGCATCGGTATTCATGGTAAAGACCGGCCCCTCGCCCAGATGCGGCAGGGCGGCGCGCAGCCCGCCGCCGGTTTCGAGGATATCGGGGGTTTCGTGCGAGATGATGACCTCGCTGCCCTCCAGGTGGCGGATCAGGGGGTCGGGGCGGTAATGGACATTGGCGACGATGCGGTCAGGTCGGTGTGCGCGCACCAGCGAAAGCGCGTGGTCGATCAGCGGCCTGCCCGCGACCTCGATCATGGGTTTGGGGCGCTCGGCGGTGAGCGCGCCCATCCGCGTGCCGAACCCGGCCGCGAACAGCATTACCGAACGGGGGCTGTCGGGCATTGCGCTTTTACCTTTGCGAGACTGGCCGGGGATGGGCTGGGCAGGCTGTTTTCAAGGATGCGCGCGAGCGGCGCGAGGGCGGGATCTGCAAGGTCGCTTTGAAGGTGGTCCCAGACGCGCGGGATCAGGTCGACGTAATGGGGCTTGCCGTCGCGGATGCAAAGGCGGGCGAAGACGCCGATGATGCGCAGGTTCCGCTGTGCGCCCAGCGCGTGATAGGCGGTGCGAAAGCTGGCGCTGTCCATACCGTTGCGGTCGATATAGCGGGTCAGCATGGCGTCTTCGACCGCGCGGGGCACGTCGCGGCGGGCATCCTGAAGCAGCGAGACGAGGTCATAGGCGCGGTGGCCCAGCATGGCGTCCTGGAAATCCAGCAGCCCGACGCGCGCGTCGCCCTGGCGGTCGGGCATCCAGAGCAGGTTCTGGGCGTGATAATCGCGCTGGATCAGGACGTCGGCGTCGCTGGCATGGGTGTGCAGAGCCGCGAGGATCGCGGCCTGTGTGCTGGCGCGTGCATCGGGCGCGGGATCGGCCAGCGCGGCGCGGTACCAGTCGAAGGCCAGCATCGCCAGATCGGCCATCAGCGCCGGGGAATAGGGCGCAAGACCGGGTGGCGGGGGATGGTCGTGTAACGTGCCAAGAAGGTCGGTTGCGGCGCAGTAGAGACTGTTTTCCAGCGCGGGATCGCGGGGGATCACATTGGCGAAGAGGTCATCGCCGAGATCCTCGAGCAGAAGCAGCCCCGCCTCCATGTCGGCATCAAGGATGCGCGGGGCGCTGAGGCCGATGCCGCGCAGATAATGCGCGATCTCGACGAAGGGGCGGACATCCTCGCCGCGGTCGGGGGGCGCGTCCATCAGCACGGCGGTGTCGCCGCTGGCGGGATCGCGCAGGCGCAGGTAGCGCCGGTTCGAGGCATCCCCGGCCAGCGGCGCGATGCGCCCGCCCGCCCAGTCGCCGGCGTCGATGAAGGCGCGGATCAGCGCGTCGCGCTCAGTCATCGGTTAAGTCCTCGAGCTTCTTGTCCCAGGCCGGGTCGCTCCATGTCAGGTGCATGATGCGTGTATCATCCTGCGCCGGTGTCTCAGCCGGTGTCTCAAGCGAGAGATGCAGCGCGCCGGGCGGCGCCAGATCGCCCAGCCGCGCAGGCCATTCCACAAGGCAGATGGCAGCGGAGAAGGCCTGGATCAGACCCAGCTCCTCGATTTCGGAAATATCGCCCAGGCGATAGAGATCGGCATGCCAGATTTCGCCATGGCGGCCCGGATAGCTTTGGACAAGCGTGTAGGTGGGCGAGGGCACGTCCTCGGGCTGATCGAGCGAGGCGAGGATCAGGCAGCGGGCGAAATGCGACTTGCCCGCGCCGATCTGGCCGTCGAGCAGTATGACATCGCCCGGCCTAAGCCGCGGCGCGAGCGCCTGCGCGATGGCGCAGGTCCGTTCCGGATTGGCGATATGCAGTGTCGCGGCCCTGTCTGACATGTGGCGACACTACACGCCCCGCGCGCGCCTGCAAGCGGCATCAGCCAGCCGCCTTTTGCCGCCGCGACAGGGTGAGGCCGACGGGTTTCGCCGCCAGTGTCATCATGGTCGCGCCGCCGGGCAGCGGGACCAGCCGGCAGAGCGTATCCGGCCCTGCGCCGTGCTGGATGACGGTCTGCATGGGTGCTGAAAGCGCGTGATCGTGCAGCCGTGTTTCCACCTCGGACCAGAACGCGTCCTGCGGCAGCAAATCGGCGCAGATCCGAATGAAGCTGGCGGTGCTGATCTCGGCCAGGCTTTCATCGGGATCGACCCCGAGCAGCGCCGAACAGCGCGCGTTACACAAGAGCAGAAGGTTGCTGGCAGAGATCACCGCGACGGCTTCGTTCAGGTTTTCGAGCACCGCATGTCGCAGGTCGAGCTGCGCGCGAAAGCGGCGCGTCAAGGAGACCTCGTCGGAGATATCCTCGAACAGGAAAGCGATGGCGCCATCGGGATGGGGCCGCCCGGTGACGCGGAAGGTCAGGCCCGAAGAGAGGCTCCAGGTATCCTGGAAGAACCCGCCCGAGGCGGTGGCGACCATCTTGCCGATCTCCTTGCGCCAATTGGCGTAATTCTTCGGTTCGGGCATCACCTGACGGTCGCGCAGGTTGTCGAAGACGCTGATCAGATCGGGCTGCGCGCTGAGGAATTCCGCGCCAAGCCCCGTCAGATCGACCAGCGCGGGGTTGAACAGCGCAAGCCGGTGGTTGCGATCGAACACGGCCAGGCCGGTGGTGAGATTGGCGAAGGTCTTGGTCAGCGTCTGGACGAATTCGCGCCGGACGGTATCGGCCTGAACGACCTTGGTGATGTCGGTGACATGGTGAAACAGGTCCGCGCCGATGCGCGCCGATCCGACTTCGAACCAGCGGGGCGGGCTGGCGCTGTCGCCCTTTACCGATATGCGCTCGGTCAGGGTGGTGCCGTCATGCCCGACCTTGTCGGCATCCGGCAAGAGCCGGGCGCGGGTGGCGGCGGGCAGGGTGGCGAAAAACGTGTTGTCCCAGCGCGTCTGCCCGGCGCCATCGCTGATGCACAGCCCGAAAGGGGCGTTGCGCAATGCGCTGTCCCAGTTGCCAAGCCGCGTGCCAAGTCGGCGGCGGTCATGGTTCTCGGCAAAGTCCCCCGGTGCCGGATCCTGAAGGGTGATGTGACAGGCCGATCCGATCCGTTGCAGGCATAGCGTGGCGGTATCGTCGGGCAGGACCGAGCGCAGCGTCAGGCGTTCGCCAGCGTCGCGACCGGGCATATCGTCGGGCGTTTCGGGAAGATCGGGAAAGCGAAAGGCAAGCCAGGCGTGCAGCGCGGTCCAATCCGTCAGGCCCGGAGGCAGGTGGCGTTCGGGCAGATCGTGATCCGAAAGAATGCCATTGGTGAACAGGAAGCGGGCGGTGCCCGGATCGGCGGCGGCAGTCGCGGTGACAGGGGCACGCGCAGGGGCAAAGCGGCCGATCAGCCAGACCACGCCAAAGGCGATCACACCCGACAGAAGGGGCAGCAGAAGCCACCCGAAAGCGGGAATCGTCATGACAATCCTTTCCGGTATCCTGTCGGTCCCGCACAGGTTGGCCGGAAGTGGTTAATCGCCGGTTAACGGACTCAGGCGTGGAAGGGCAGGTTCTCGCCGCTGGGGCGGCGGGCATCGGGGGTTTCGGCCTCGATCTGCGCGCGCAGCCATGACAGTTCGACCACCGCGCCGATGGCGTCGGGATGGTGGCCCTCGTCACTGGTCGCATCCGAGGCGTTGGCAAAGCTGAGATCCGCGCCGGAGCGTTCGAGAAGCGTCTTGGCGATGAACAGCCCCAGGCCCATGCCTTCATAGCCGGGCCGGCGCGGATCGTCGCGCGCGCCACGGCGGCGCATGAAGGGTTCCCCGATGCGGCTGAGGACATGGTGTGAATACCCGCGCCCGTCATCCATGATGCGCACCGTGATCCTTGTGTCGTCCCACCAGCTTTCGATCCAGACATTGGCGCGGGCGAAATCGACGGCGTTCTGGATCAGGTTGCGCAACCCGTGGACGACCTCGGGGCGGCGATAGATGATGGGCTGGCTTTCCAGTGGTCCGGCGGGCGAACCGTGGGCGAAGTGGATGTGCTTGCCGCGGTCGAGATGGGGTTCGGCCGCCTCATCCAGAATGGCGGTCAGCGGTGCCGTGCGCAGGTGCAGGTCGTCCTTTCCCGCGCGCCCCATCGAGCGCAGGATATCACGGCAGCGATCCGCCTGCTGGCGGATCAGCAGGGCATCGTCGCGCAGCTCGGCCTGATCCGAGAGCTCCTCGGCAAGTTCGGCGCTGGTCAGCTTGATCGTGGCCAGCGGCGTGCCAAGCTCATGTGCGGCGGCGGCGACGACACCGCCCAGATCGGTCAGTTTCTGTTCGCGCGCCAGCGCCATCTGGGTCGCCTGAAGCGCATCGGACATGGCGTCCATCTCGGAGACGATCCAGCGTGAATAGACCCCGAGGAAGACGATGGCGATCACGATGGCGGTCCAGTTCCCGAACAGGAAGACATCCGGCATGCGCAGGACGAAACCCTGCTCGGTGCGCAATGGCAGGTGGAACTGGGTCAGGATCGACACCGTCAGGATCGCGGTCAGGCCGAGGAACATCGTCGAGCGCGACGAGATCGCCGAGGCCGACACCGTGACCGGCCCGACGATGAGAATCGAGAACGGGTTGTTGAGACCGCCGGTCAGATACAGCAACAGGCCCAGCTGAAGCATGTCGAAAAGCACGACCAGAAGGGTCTCGTTCTCGGAAAGGCGCTTGTTCTCGGGATAGATGAACGCGGCCACCAGATTGGAGACGACGGACACCCCGATCACGAGGAAGCAAAGCCCGATTTCGAGGTTGAGGTTATAGAGGCGCTGGGCCACGATCAGGGCGGTGACCTGTCCGGCGATCGCCCACCATCGCAGCAAGACCAGCGTGCGCAGGCGGATCCAGTTGCCGCGGCTGCGTGATTTGAAGGTTCCGGGCGGGATTTCGGACATCTGCGCGCTTGGGTCCCGTTGCAAGTTCCGTATGTGGTGTTAGATGTGCCACAGCGCGCGAAAGATGCCCAGAACAATGAGGATCTCCCGATGACACGGACACTCGCGATTGCCGCAGCGGCGGTATTGGTAGTGGCGCTGGCGGCGCTTTATTTCCTGACCGTCGGGTCGGGGAGCGATGATCGCTTCGCGCAGTGCCGGGAGGGCAAGGTCGGCGGCGGCGCAGAGATCGGCGGGCCGTTCACGCTGGTTGACGAGAATGGCGAGACGGTCACCGATCAGGATGTGATCGACAAGCCCGCGCTGATCTATTTCGGCTATACCTTCTGCCCGGATGTCTGCCCGCTGGACATGTCGCGCAATGTCGAGGCTGTCGAGGTTCTGGAAGAACGGGGCCGCATGGTGAAGCCGGTCTTCATCTCGATCGACCCCGAGCGCGACACGCCCGAGATGCTGACCGATTTCACCGACAACCTGCATCCGCGCCTGTTGGGGCTGACGGGATCGCCCGAACAGATCCGCGCGGCCAGTCAGGCCTATCGGACCTATTACCAGAAACAGGAGCCCGAGGAGGGCGACGAGGACTATTATTTGGTGGACCATTCGACCTTCACATATCTCGTCCTGCCCGAAATCGGCTTTGTGGAGTTTTTCCGGCGTGATATCGGACCTGACCGGATGGCGGACCGGGTGGAATGTTTCATGGACGCGATGTGACGAAGCGCCAGAGTTTGACGGCCCCACCGGTCGAGGCTAGAACTGTCGTATACCAGTGTGCGCGAACGAGAGGAGGGTCGGCATGACCGGCGATTTGCGCGAGATCGGGGGCGACAGGTCGCTTCTTCTCGTTGACGATGACGAACCGTTCCTGCGCAGGCTTGCAAAGGCGATGGAAAGACGTGGTTTCGAAGTCGAGACCGCGGATTCCGTGACCGCCGGCAAGGCCATCGCAACAGCCCGGCCCCCGGCATATGCGGTCTGCGACCTGCGGCTGGAGGATGGCAACGGGCTGGACGTGGTCGAAGTGATCCGCGAGCGCCGCCCCGACAGCCGCGTCGTGGTGCTGACCGGCTATGGCGCCATTGCAACGGCGGTGGCTGCGGTGAAGATCGGCGCGACCGATTACCTGTCCAAGCCTGCCGACGCCACGGATATCACCAACGCCCTGCTGGCGACCGCAGATGAACTGCCGCCGCCGCCCGAAAACCCGATGAGCGCGGACCGCGTACGCTGGGAACATATCCAGCGGGTTTATGAGCTGTGCGACCGCAACGTGTCGGAAACGGCGCGGCGGCTGAACATGCATCGCAGGACATTGCAGCGCATCCTGGCGAAACGCTCGCCGCGATAGGCGATTGGCGCGCCTTCGCATTCATGGAACCTGAAGGCACCGATTCGCTGGGTCGCGATGGAGATTTCTTGCAGAAGTTGTGTTGCGCCGGGTCAACCGGCAACCTTGACGGACATATATCCACCTGAAATTGCAAAATCGTCTGTCCCGAAAGGAAAGATTCGGGAATGTGGCGGAAATGTGGCAAGCTCAAAGGCTGTTGGAGTAGCGATTTAACCGCGTTCATCGTTCTGGCCACTTTGTAGATGGCGCAATATTCGATGAATGCTTTTACGAGGAAGCGGATTTTGGCGGCAGATTTTCGGGCGCATGGTCCGAGACTCGCTTGTCGCGCATGCCATACCGTCGAGCAGAGATTAACAGCGATGCTCAAAGGCGGTTCGGTTTAAGGAGATTATGATGAAACAATTATTTAATTTCACGGTGATCGCGACAAGTGCGTTTGTTGCACTTGCCGGAGGCGCCTCGGCAGCGACGTGTAGCGGTGGTACGACGGTTTGGACCATGACCGCAAGCACCTCTCCTTCTTCGCCCGGCGACGCAGCGATCTCATGCTTTGCGGAGTACGATGCAAATTTGGTTGCTCCGGGTGCTGTTCCTGAGTTGGCGGCTCTCTCGGGCCTGGAGTGGCTCGATTACACTGATGCCGATGGGGGGCAACAGGCCTCTCTACTTGAGTATGGCGTCATGAGCTACAGCGACCAGGAGACAAGTGGGAAAGACGGCATTATTGAAGGTCTTCTTTCGATAGTCGGGCTGTCCGGTTTCTATGATCGGCTGTTCGTCGGGCTCAAGGCAGGCGACAATATCGATCCAACATCCGTCGTATTTGAAGTGGAAGTTGGCGCCGACGGAAATGGGTATTTCAACTACACGGTTGATCCCAAGCAAGGCGGTTCTGTTTCGCATGCCACTTTGTATGGCATTCCGACAGCTCCTATCCCTCTACCCGCAGCGGGCTGGCTCCTGCTATGCGGCATCGGCGGCCTCGCGGCTCTCAAGCGCAGTAAGACGCTCAAGGCTGCCTGACAGCTACAAGACCCTGAGAATACAAATTCCAAAGGGCGCTCGGTATGAGCGCCCTTTGCGTTTTCGAATCCCCGCCAAAGCCGCCGAGGCATCGCCATTGTATGCGGAGACGGGAAAATCGGCGGATTCGTGAACGGCCCGAGGGTTGGTTTGGCATGGCTTTTCAAGCCGATATAAAGTAAAAATCGATGCTATTACGGGGGCGTTTATTTGCTCCCATGTGTCCTGTTTTCATTCGATTCATTTATTCAGGGTTCATTCATGGCTGATACCGGCTCCATTTCGCGTTTCAACAGGGTTTCGGGCGATTATTTCCATTGGGGCAGCCTGTGGCTGTTGCTGGCGACATTGGCGGCGGGTCTTTTCTACTGGGAAGGCATCGCCGAGTTGCTGGCGGCCTGGAAGATGCCCGAATACAGCCACGGCCCGTTGATTCCGGTTCTGTCGGGGCTGCTGTTCCTGCGCCAGCTCAAGACCGTGCCGGTCAATGACGGGCCGGTGCATGACCGCTGGCCGGGTGTGGTCCTGCTGATCGTGGCGGTGCTGCTGGGTGCGGCGGGCAAGATGATCGATATCCCCGACATCGTGGCCTATGCCCTGATCCTGTGGGTCGGTGCGGTGCTGCTGATCAGTTTTGGCTGGAAAACGGGCAAGCATTTCTGGCCGCCGGTGGTGCATCTGGTGTTCATGCTGCCCCTGCCTGGCGCGATCTATTATGGCCTGTCCACCTATTTGCAGGGGATTTCATCCGAACTTGGGGTCTATTTCCTTCAGCTGATGCGGGTGCCCGTTTACCTGGAAGGCAACATCATCGACCTAGGCGTCTTCAAGCTGCAGGTCGCCGAGGCCTGTTCGGGGCTGCGCTACCTGTTCCCGATCCTCAGCTTTTCCTACATCTTCGCGGTGCTTTACCAGGGGCCGATGTGGCACAAGGCGCTGCTGCTGGTGTCGGCGGCGCCGATCACGGTGTTCATGAACTCGGTGCGGATCGCGATCGCGGGGTGGATTGTCAACAATTACGGGATCGAGCATGTCGAGGGGTTCTCGCATTTCTTCGAGGGCTGGGTGATCTTCATCTCCTGCGTGCTGATCCTGTTCGTCTTCGCATGGGTACTGGTGAAACTGCGGCGCGACCGGATCGGCCTGATCCAGGCGCTGGACCTGGAAACCGAAGGTCTGGGCACGCAGGCGAAACGTATCGGGCTGGTGCGCCCCTCCGTGGCGCTGATCTTCGCGGCGGTGCTGGTCGGCGGGCTGGCAGCCGGATGGGAGGCATTGCCCAAGCGCGAGGCGGCTGTCGTGGAGCGCGATCCGCTGGTGTTGTTCCCGCCAAACGTGGGGGACTGGACGGCAAGCCCGCATGGGGCGCTGGACCCGGCGGTCGAGAATGCCCTGAATGCGGATGATTACCTGTCGGCGACCTTGGCGCAGGCGGGGATGGAACAGAATGTCGAGCTGTTCATCGCCTGGTACGGGGACCAGAGCACCGGCGGCGTGCATTCGCCCGAAGTCTGCCTGCCTGGCGCGGGCTGGGAGATCGCCAAGCTGGAACAGATCGAGATGGCAGCGGATGGCAGGCCGGAAGCGCCCTTTACGCTGAACCGCGCGATCATTCAGAAGGGCGTGAACCGGATGCTGGTCTATTACTGGTATGAGCAGCAGGGCGAGCGCACCGCGTCGATGTATGCGGCCAAGATGCACCTGATGATGGGCAAGCTGCGCGACGGGCGCGACGACAGCGCCATCGTGCGCCTGATCACGCCCATCGGTGAAGACGAATCCGCGCAGGAGGCCGAAATCCGTCTGCAGGACAGCATGCAGGCGCTGCTGGACAAGCTGCCGCGATTCATCCCGGGAACCTGATGGCGGTCGACGGGATGGCATGCGAGGTGAAACCGCCTGTGCTGGTATTCGGTGCGCTGAGGTCGGGCACCACGGTGTTCCGGCTGATGCTGAACGCGCATCCCTTGCTGAACAATCCGGGTGAAGTGGATTTCCTGTTCGATTGCCTGCGGCGGGATCCGGGGCGCGCGGACGGGTGGCGATACGATCTGAAGGCGCTGAGCGAAAACCGGATCTTCCGGGCGTCGGGCCTGCGGATACCGCCGGGGCGCGACGGGCTGGACCTTTTGGCGGACTTCCTGACGCAATACCGGGAGCGCAACCCGGCCTGCCTGACGCTGAACATTCACCGCAATATTGACCGCGCGCTCGAGGTTCTGCCGGGTGCGCCCGTTATTCACGTGCTGCGCGACCCGCGCGACGTGGCGCGTTCATGCATCGGCATGGGATGGGCCGGGACTTTGTTCCACGGGGTCCAGCAATGGATCTTCACGGAGACCGAATGGGACGAGGCCCGTGCGCGGCTTGCGGATGGGCAGGCGCTTGAACTGACATATGAGGCGCTGATCGCCGATACGCCCGGCTGCCTTGGTCGGATCTGCGATTTCCTGGGTGTGGATTTCGATGAAGCGATGCTGAGCTATCACAAAGACACCACCTATGGCGCGCCGGACCCCGCGCTGATCGCCCAATGGAAGCGCAAGTCTTCGCCCCATGAGGTCGCCCTTGTCGAGGGCCGCGTCGCGGCAATGATGCGGGCGCGTGGCTATGAGCCAGCCGGGGCACCGCATTATCCCGGAATGTTCGAGAAGGCCGGATTGATGCTGCGCAACAGGGCGCATACCTGGCGGGTCGCCATCGGACGGTATGGCTTTGCGCTGTTCGCTCTGGAGAAACTGACCCGGCGTCTGGGTCTTGGCCGGCTTCACAGCAGGTGCCGCGCGCGGATGCACCAGCATGACATCGCGATCCTGAAATGAAACGGGCGCGGCCCCTGAGGAGTGCCGCGCCCGCGAAGCTGCTGACCGAGGTTCAGATATCGAAGATGTCGACGAAAACCGTGCCCTTGGAGAGAACGCCGTTATCATCGGCGACCCAGTAGTCGAAGCTTTCGGAACCGACCTTGTTCTCATGCGGCTCATAAAGCAGCATGCCATCGTCCTGAAGGGTCAGGTTGGCATGGAACGGGTTGGTGAAACCGTCGATCTCGAGGGCGGCGCCTTCCGGGTCGAAGTCATTGGCCATCGGATCGATCAGGATCGAGGAGCCCATGGTC
The DNA here is from genome assembly GCF_026891095.1 of Roseovarius salincola. GTDB lineage: Bacteria > Pseudomonadota > Alphaproteobacteria > Rhodobacterales > Rhodobacteraceae > Roseovarius > Roseovarius salincola. The sequence continues at coordinate 154,231 of NZ_JAPTNL010000002.1, read as the reverse complement.
GTGGTGAAATGATCGTCCTGCGTGACCGGCGCCTGGCTGTCGAGGTCGATGAACCCGTTGTTGACGGCACCGATTATGTCGAGACGTTCACGGCTCGTTTCAATGGTGACCACATGCGTGAGCTTGAGCAAGTCACCGGTCGCGCGGTCGGCCACGTAATCCTTGACCAGCATGACATAGTCACCGCTTTCGGTCTCGTAATACCCGTCCTTTTTCAACATCGGGGTCAGCCAGATCTTTTGCTCGTCATTCACGAACTGGCGATCGCGGGATCCGATGGAGTCCGTCTTGATCCCGTCGAGGTAAAGGCTCTCTCCGGCAACGACCTCGAGACTGGTCGAACCCTGCATGTCGAAGGAAAGACGCCCCTCCACCAGGTCATCAGATGTAAGCCACATGTGGCGATCGGGATTGAAACCATTGACGTCGACCACATTGTTGGCGAATTCAGCGTCGATGATGACATGGCCGTAATCAGCGTCGGTCCAGGTGTCTCCGGCGCGTTGATCGAGCTCTATCCCGAGTTCGAAGCCTTCGGCCTTGAACCCGTTCAGAACCAGATCGAAGGTCAATCCGCCGAATTTGAAACCGGTTCCAGCGCTTGAGATCTTGTCCGTATTCGTGGTTCCGATCAGGTCGAAGTCCTTCAGCGTGTAATGCGAGGTATAGGTGAGGTTCACCCCTTCTGATGTCTCCCAGTTCGTGAAACCGTCCATCACGGTGCGGACCTCGTGGCCCTGCCAGGTGCTGCTCTTGACGACGATCATGCCGACCTGGGTGCCGAACGCCTCGTTGTCATGGAAACCCTGAATCGGAATCTGGTCGTTACCTTTCGGTTCGCGGCCATAATAGGCATCCGGGTGATCAAGCTGTTCGGCTGTCGGATTGGCATCGGAGGCGCGAAGCATCCAGACATAGCCATGGGTGGTGTTCGCCGCGATGTTGTGGCCCGCTTCCACCGCGCGGCCGCCGAAGAAGAACCCGTCGCCGGTGCGCCCGATATCGTCGCGATGCACGTCGTCGCCGGATTTCGTTTTCGCGTCGCCAAAGCCGATGCCCTCGGTCCTGATGGCCATGTTTTCCCACCAGAGGCCGGTTTCATCGCCGTCCTCGGCAACGAAAGCCGCGCCGAAGACATCGAAGGCCGTGTTCTGGACGAACTCGGCATGGCTGGAATGGTGGACAAAACCCCAGCCGGGCGATCCACTGACAGCATTGCCGAAGGCGATGGCGGGATTGTCCTGATCCTCGGTTCCGGTCCTGTGGAAATGGAACGAATAGCGCCCCTGAACATTGGAATCAGCCTGAACGCTGTCGAGCGACTCGACCTGAAAGGCCGGTTCGGACTTGTCGGTGCGGCCCAGATCGTCGAAAGCGGCATAGCGCACATCGACATCGTCATTATGCATGAACATGACATGGCCGCGATGGTGAACCTCGGTGGCCTCGCCATCTTCGCTGGAGAAGGTGATGTTGCGCGACATGTTGGCCACATAGGCCGACAGGTCATCGCGCGGGGCATCATGATCGTATTGCAGGGCGCGGTCGATACTGACGGTGCTGCCGTTGATCGCGGTGATCACCACCTCTTCGTCCTGGCTCTCGATATGTTCCCTTTCCTGGCCGTTCCAAGTCCAGCCGGTCTTGTGGGTGCCGGTCAGCACGATCGTGTCGCCCACCGACCAGTTGTCGGGGGTTTCGGCAAGGCGGATTTCGGTATCCCCGGCCATGGGTGCATCCGAGACCTTTGTATAGGCGGTTTTCTCGGCGCCGTGGATTTCGGCCTGCCCGTGGGAAATAATGCCGCGTGACAGCAGGGCCGGATCCCAGCCGACATCGATATCGCCGTTGTTGGCGATAATGATCTCGGCTTTGACATCTCCCTGAACCGGATTGTCCTCGGTACCGATTTCAAGAACACCCGACGATGATACGACCATCGTGTCCAGAAGCATCCTTGTGTCGGTATCGGTGGCGAAGGACAGTTCGCCGTCGACGCGGACGGTGAACAGCGACTCATCGCTTTCGCCGTCATAGCGCACCGAAACGCCCTTGGGGACCAATACCTTGGCGCCCGCATCCGGGATGCGGCCCTCATGCCATGTATCGGGATCGAACCAGTCACCGTCGCGCACGGCGACATGGGTCGCCTCGGAGCGCGGCACGAGGTCGAGAAGCTGGCCGTGCTCCGTGGCTTTCATCTCGTCGTCGGCATGGGCTGTATGGCCAGCGTGATCCGGCTCACTTTTCACGGCCGCGACGAAGGCATCTTCTTCTTCGGCTGTCATGGGTTGATCATACACCGAATCATCGTTGGTCGCATCGGTATCGTCATGGACGTGATCACCATCCTGCGTGTCATCGCCATCGCTTGCATCCGTGCCGTCGTCATCGGTCACGCCGTCGTCATGGGCCATCCCATCGTCATGATCGGTCATGCCATCGGAATCGGAACCGGAATCCCCGGTATCGGTGGCGGTATCTTCATCCACGGTATCGACGTTATCATCGGTGATGGGCTCAGGTGGTGCCTGTGTGAGGTTCCGGGCGTCGATCGTGGCGCGTGCACCATCGGTGTCCGGACCCGACCAATCCAGTTCCAGGGTCTGTTCACCGCCATTTTCGAAATAGCGCACTTCGATCGAATGATCGCCGGGCTCAAGATTGAGCTCGACAACTTCCAGAACATCGCCATGGGGATTGTCGTTGTCGATGACCCGGACACCGTCAATATAGAGCGCCGAACCGTCATCGGATGTCAGGTAGAAGGTGTAAGCGCCCGCCTTTTCAACGCTCAGTTCGCCGCTGTAACGTGCAGCGAAATTGTTGGTCGGGCCACCCTTCCAGAACGGGTTGTCCGATCGCGTCATGTTGAGCGCATCAACCGTTCCAGTCGAGTCGGGTGCCGCATCGAAATCGATCTGCGACAATGCGCTGACACTCGATTCAAGGATGAAATAGTCTGCGAGAAGTCCGGCGCCTTCGGCGAGATCATCGCCATCATCAGCCGCGGGAACGTCCTTGCGTGGGGACTTTTCATCTTTGTCTTTGGCGGGTTTCTTGGACTTCTTCTCATTGACCCCGGCACGAACGAAGCTGAAGTTCCCGAAATCGAAGAACGAAGCGGTGCTGAAGAAGCTGGGCTGAAAGATGTTGGTCACGGGTGCTAGCAAAGACATGCTGTTTCCTGACCAGCCACCGACACTCCAGGAATTGGCGGGAGTGAATGAAACTGACTTGAAGCTCGTTCCGAAGAAATCGTTCTGGCTGTTATCACCGAAATACATTTTCGATGCTCCTGTAATAAGGGCGTATCTGGCGCCCCAAGATGCCTGACCGACTTTCGTGACCATTTCTGGGCGGGCCGTGGGTCAAAAAAAGATACAAGTCTCATAAATGTGTCCTCTTTCAAGCGGGTTAGACCGCACATTTTGAGCGCGGCGCAGATCAGCGCAGGCCGCAATCGGGGCGGGGAGTCAGAAGGCATCCCGACTCCGGGCAAATAGGATTTTCAGGTATTGAACTCACCGCCACCTCGTATCGGGCATTCTTCGTCCCGACATTTTTGTACCTATCGCGTATCCGAGGCATGTGCAGGCGACAATCATATTTGGGATGCACGACTAAAACTGGCGCATTTATGCCCAGAGCGGGCTACATGTGGGGGTTTTTTGCCGGTCCCTATCCGTCCGGCTAGGTTGCCAGACCTCAGCCGTCCATTGCAGACGTCGGCGTCTTCAGAGGTTGAAGCGGAAATCGTCCGAGGCCAGAAGCTCGTTCAGGATCGAGCCGTCGCGCTCAGGTGAGGGGACCGGCTGAAGATGAGGCTTTTCGACAGGTGCAGACGCCCGGGCAGGCGAGGTCACGGGCGCGGCTTTGGGCAGGTCCTGGGTCGCGGGGCGGTCCTCGACCGGTGGACAGGCGCCGGATGTGAGGAGAAAGAACAACCCCTGACGGGTTCCCATCAGGTGTTCGGGCACTCTGTTCGATCGCACGGCCTGGTTCATTGTCTCGTCCCGACAGTCAGCGCCAGAGGGTATCCGGCGGTCGAGTCAGAAAAAACATATAAAATTGGCAAAAAAAGGGCGCGACACGGGACGCCGCGACGTCTCGATGCATTGAGTCCGGGTGTCATGCGGCAACTGCTCCTCGCCGATGCGGGCGCCGGTTCAGCGATGTGACGCCAGCGCCTCGTGATAGATTTCCAGGATCCGATCGATCTTTTTGTGCCAGTCGAACTGGCTTTTTGTCTTCTGTATTCCTGCCTCGCCCATATTGTGCCGCGTTTCGGGGTCGTTGGCCAAGGTTAAAATCGCCTTAGACAAGCGATGGGGGAAATCCCGCCGAGGGGTGGGTGCCACCAGGATTCCGCAGGACGGGTCGATGTAATCCGCAGGGCCACCCCAATCGGCCGCGATGACCGGGCGGCCCATGCTCATGGCTTCAAGCACCACGGCCCCGCCGCATTCACGCAGCGAATTGAGGATCAGTGCATCCGATGCGCGCAGCACCTCGGCACAGTCGCGTTGCGGTCTGAACCCGTGGAAAGTGACGTGATCTGCAAGGCCGGCCGTGCCGGCCTGATCCTCGAGTACGGCGCGTTCGGGGCCGTCGCCCAACACATCGAGGGTAACATCAGCGCCGCTTTCACGTGCGAGGCGGATGGCCTCGATGGTGAAGTCCAGCCCCTTGAGCGGGATCAGACGGCCCATGAAGACCAGCCGCAGCCGCCCTGGTGGCGCTGGTGTGCGCGGCGTGTCGCCTGTGGACCAGACCGCGAGATCGACGCCGTTCTCGACCAGCACTTCGGCGCGGGCGCGATTGGGCACGGGCAGCCCGTCGCGGGTGCGCTCATTGGCGACCAGCAGGACATCGGCGCGCCGCTTTCCGGGGATCGCAAGGTTGGCGAGCATGCCCAGCGCGCGCGCCGCCGGGATCAGGAGCCGCGTCATGCGGCTTTCGTAATCTTCATAGCCTTCGGGGTAGGACATGTTGCCATTCATCGGCCCGATGACCACCGGCACGCCAAAGCCGTGAATGCGCGAGGGCGCGCGCGGGGATACGGGGATCGGTTGATGGATGATGTCGACGCAACCTTCGCCGACGAGCCGGCGGATCAGACGCGCCTGGTAATATTCGTTGATCTGATTAAGCAAGTTGCCGATCAGCACCGGGCGCAGCGCGACCGGAAGGCGCTTGCCGATAGTCCAGGTGGCACGGTGCAGGCGGGTATCCTCGATGAAATGCATGTCGTGGGCGAAATCAGGCAGCGCCTCGGTCAGCTCGTGGCGGTTGCGGCTATGGGCGATCAGGGTCGCCGGGGTGCCGCGCTGCTTGAGGATCTCGAAATACTTGAGCGGCAGGAACGCTTCGCCACCCATGCGAGCCGAGGCGTTCTGCGCAACGATCAGAACCTTGGGTCGGTAATCCGGCGTCAGTGAAACGGGGTTCTCGCAAGATGGTTTTTGGTCCATAAAATCGGCACTGTCTTATGAATTTGAAAATGATCGGTCCCATTGTGGGCTCAAATCGAACCTTACGAGAGGCAAGCGTTTTTCCAATGGCGTTTTTTAGTTCTTTTTCCGAACAGACCGCGTTTCCAGAATGACGGCAGCGCTGAAGACGGTCGCGATCGAGGCCAGCAACTCGCTGGATTTCCTGAAACATGCCTTTCGCCTTTACGAAAGCGGCGCGCCGTTCACGGTACAACGCGCAGGACTCGATCTGTCTCATTATCCTGGCCTCGAGATCACCGAGCGGCTGGCGACGTTCCCTGGCGGTGGCTGGGGGCAGCACGCTTTCACGCGGGGGATGTCGGATGCGCCTGCGCAGATCCTGTTTTCGTCGGGCACCGAGGGGCGCCCGAAGCCCATAGTGCTGAGCCAGCGCAACATTTCGGATGTCGTGACGCGGTTGAATGCGGCGATGCAGCCGGATGAGACCATCCGCGAATATATCGGCGTTCCGGTGACCTATTCATTCGGGTTGGGGCGCGTGCGGGCCGTATCGGCGGTGGGCGGGCGTTTTTTCCTGCCCGAGCGTTTCGACCCCGTCGAAATCCGCGAGATGCTGGAGCGGGGCGAGATCAACGCCATCTCGGCCGTGCCGACCCTCTGGCGGATCGTGCTGGGCGCGCCGGATGCGATCGGCGATGCAGGCCAGGCGGTGAAATGGATCGAGATCGGCAGCCAATACATGTCGGGCGACGAGAAGCTGGCGCTGAAAGCGCTGTTTCCCAATGCGCGCATCGTGCAGCATTACGGCCTGACCGAGGCGTCGCGCAGCACGTTCCTAAACGTGTCTCGCAGCGATGATGCGTTGCTTGAAAGCGTGGGAACAGCAAGTCCGCCAAGCGAGGTCAGGATCGGAAGCAAAGGCGAGATCTGCATCCGGGGCGATCACGTGGCGCTGGGCGTTCTGAACGATGCCGGGGGGATCGACGCGATCTCGGACAGTGATGGTTGGCTGCATACCAAGGACAAGGGCGCGATCCGTGACGGAGCGCTCTATTACCTTGGGCGATTGGACGACCAGATGAACATCGCCGGGGTCAATGTGAACGCAGAGAACCTGGAGCGCGCGATCATCGAGCTGTGCGGCTGTGAGGGCAGGATCGCGGTCGGCTCGGTATCCGATCCGCTGCGCGGTGACGCCGCCCTGATCGCAGTCGATGACCGCATCGCCGAAAGAGCGCCCTTGATCGAAAAGGCGGCCGAGCTGGCGTTGAAGGCATCCGGAGTCGATCAGAGCGGTTGTGTCAGGATATTCGCGGTGGATGCGATCCCGGTGACAGGGACGGGCAAGATCCAGCGGCGCAAGCTGCGCGCGCTTTACGCGGCGCAAGGCGAAGTGATACCCGCTGCGAGTGGTCGCGAAGCGCATGATGACCGGACATTGACCCCGTCGGAAGCGAAGGTGGCCGAAGCCTGGCGCAAGGTGGCCGGTGCGCGTGCGATCACCCGAGATGACACCTTCTACGACGTGGGCGGGGATTCCCTGAGTGCCGTTCAGATCGGGCTTGTGATGGAGCGGCAGTTCGACCGCGGCACAGTACGTGCCACGCTGGAAGGGCGGACGCTGAGCGAGGTCGCGGCAACCGAGGACGCCGCGGGCACGGGGGATGCGACGGGCGCACCCGCCACAGCGGCGCTGCCGGAAAGAACCACGGCAACCTGGTCGATCAACATCACCCGCGCGATCATGGCCATTGCCGTGCTGTTCGCGCATTGGGGGCCGGGGTTCTTTGAAAGACTGGGTATCGCGCAGGAGGTGAATTATTACCTCGGCGGGTTCATGCGTATGGGCACCGAGGGCTTCGCCACGGTCTTTGGCGTCGGGCTCGGGTTCTTTTTCCTGCCCGCCTATGGCAGCGACCCGGCGTCGGTACACAAGCGGTTGCGCATCTCGTTTCTTTTGGTGTTGTCAGGGCTGGGGCTGCTGGGGGCTGTGCATCTTGTGCTGCTGATGATCGAAGGACAGGCGATCACCGGCCTCAGCGTCGCGCGGGCGTTCTATAACATCCTGGCATATTACGTACTGGCCTTCGCCACGGCGGCGATCTGGCTGCGCTATCTGAACGGCGGACAGAGCGTGATTTTCCGGGCGCTGGTTGTCGTCGTGCTGGCCTTGCCGGTGACCTGGGCCATGCGGGCGATCCTGCCGGATCAACAGTTGAACAGCATCCTGGAATGGCCCCGGCTGATGGCGGTGGCGGGCTACAGTTACTTTCAGCTATCGGCGTTGGTCTTCGGCGGGATCGCCATTGGCCACTGGTATTCGAGGCAGGATGATCTTTGCGCGGCAAGCAAGGCGCTGGCGGTGGCCGGGGGCTGCGGAATGGCCTTGTCGATGACCGTCGGGCTGGATGTGCTGCCGCCCAATTCCTTTGCGACCGGCAGCTCGCCGTTCTTCCTGAGCCTGCTGGGCTATGTCTTCTATTTCTTCGCGACGGTGTTTCTGGTCGGGATATTCGATCTGTTACTCAGGCATTGGAACGGGCTCGGTCGCACCACCCGTGCCGTCCTGCAGATCCTGATCGTGACGGGGGGGCTGGCGCTTCCGATTTATGCGTTTCATGGGATCGTCATACCGCTCAAGGATATCCTGCTGATCGCCGGGTTGCCCGGCGCTGTCGCCTTGGTCCTTCCCATAGGGGCATTCATTGCGGTGATGATCTATCTTGGGTGGCGGCTCAGGCGGATGTATTTCGGCTGAGCGGCTGAATCATGCGCCGTCTTTGGCTGCGGGCGCTTCGAGACAGGCGGCGAAGGCGCGCGCGCAATCGCTCCAGGAGTAGGACTCGACCGCCTTTGCGGCATTGCGCGACATGGTTTTCCAGTCGTCCGGTTCGGCGCTCAGCACCTTGATGATACGGTCTGCCAGGGCTTCGGCATCGTCGATATCGACAACATAGCCGCTGACGCCATCTTCGATCACGTCGGGGGCGCAACCGGTGCGCGTGGCGACAACCGGGCAGCCGCAGGCCATCGCCTCGAGCACGGGAAGGCCGAACCCTTCCGAGTTGCTGCCGAAAAGGTAGACATCGCTGGCGGCGTAGATTCGGGGGATTTCGTCCTGTGGGGGCGATTTAAGGTAGGTCGTATAATCAGGCAATGGCAGGCGGCCGAGAGGGTCGATGGTGCCGAAAGCAAGTACCGAAAGATCGGGCAGGCGCGCCTGCACGATGTCGAGCGCCTTTAGGCTGGTATCCACGCCTTTGAACAGTTTGCCGGAGTACATCAGGCTCACGGTGGGCGCATCGCGCTTGCTGCGCGGCTGAAACTGGAACTGATCGTGATCCACGGCATTGGGCACGACCGGCACATCTTTGTCGCCATATTCGGATTCCATCACGTCCCGCAGCCAGCTTGAAACGGCGATCTTCCTGAGTGGCAGACGATAGGAGGCCGCGCCCTGCTTGGCATAGGGAGGGTTGTGGACCTCATGGTGTTGCACGAAATAGAACTTCCGGCCCTTAGAAGCGGACAGGTTCGCGACCATGTAGGCCGTGGTCCAGAAGGTCGCGATCACAACGTCGGCGTCGGGCACGTCTTCATCGGTGATCTGTTCGGCGTTCCGGGTCAGATGCAAGCGCGCCTTTATGCCGTCAAAATGGCTTTTCTCGGGGCGGGGCCGAGGCCTTCGCCCCTTCAGCAACCGCTTCAGCGTTTGCTTCCAGCTGAAATAGGGATGGGGCTGTGCCACGATCGTCACGTCATGACCCATTTCGGTCAGCAGGTCGGCGTAGATCGCGATGACGCGGTCGCCGCCTGACAGGTTGGGAGGGGTGCAGACGAAGGTGATCTTCACTGTGCAGGTTCCTTCAGGGCATCACGACAATCCGGCGAAGGCTTGCCATTTGCGGGGTTTCCTTCGTTCGCGTTGAAAAGCGCTTTGAGCTGCCGGGCGTTCTTGTTGACATCGTGCTGTGCTTGGATGCGGCGGCGGCCTTCGGCGCCCTTCCGGGCCAGGGTTTCAGGTGGGGCGTCGAGTGCGTCATCCATCGCGGCGGCGATGGCGTCGATGGACCCGGCAGGGATGATCCAGCCGCAGGAGTCATCCACCAGTTCGGGAATGCCTGCGATATAGGTCGAGATCGCGGGCCGCCCCAGCGCGAGCGCCTCCATGATCACCACGGGCAGGCCTTCCGCGAAGCTGGGGAGCAAAAGGGCGCGGGCGGCTTCGAGATGGCGGCGCACCTCGGCATTGTCGCGCCAGCCAAGCAGCGTGAGATTGCCCTGAAGCCCGTGCCTTGCGATGGCGGCTTCGATTGCGCCGCGGGTCTCGCCATCGCCGATCAGGACGATGCGCAGATCGGGGTGACGGGCGACCACCTGTGCGGCCGCCTCAACGATCAGCGTCTGGGCCTTTTGCGGGCAGAGCCGCCCGACCGTGACGAAAGGCGCCTTTGCATCGCTGGGCGCGTTGGAGGGCGCGAATTCGGAGAGGTCGATGCCGCAGCGGACGATCTGGATCTTGTCCCAATGCGCCATGCCCGCGGCGCGGGCCAGTTGGACCCGGCAATATTCCGATATCGCGACGACGAAGCGCGCCTCGCTCACCTTGAGCGCCAGCGAGGAACGGCCCCAATAGACGAACTCGTCAGGGCCGTGGGCGGTGAAACTGTATCCGGGTCCGCCAAGCCGATGGCACAGCATGGCGACAGCCGCGGAATTGGTCGAGAAATGCGTATGCAGATGGGTGATCCGATCGCGCATCGCCCGCCGTTTGAGCGACACGGCCTCGAGCAGGTAAGCGACATGCGGCACGAGGCCGCCCCCGGCATTGCGCCAGAGCCGCCACCAGCCCCGAAGCGCACGCCAGAGCCCCTTGGGATTGGCCAGGGTCTCGGCGGCGAAATCCGCCAGCAAGGCGGGCAGGCGCCCGACCAGAAGATAGAAGGTCTTGTGCTGTTCGGCCTTGTCCTGATCGTCGACCAGTGGTTCGGACCAGGGGCGGATCGCATAGCGCGCGATGCTGACTCCGCTGGATTCAAGCGCGTGAATCTCGCGCCGGATGAAGGTCGTGCTGGTCATCGGGTAGGCGTTCATCAGGTATCCGATCCGCATCTCTCTAGCTCTCCCCGATCCGGCCGCGTGAGTGTTGCAGGATTTCGAGTGTCCTGATCGACAGATCGAGCGGGATGAGACCGCTTTCGCCCTGACCGTCCCGGATCAGCTCGACGAAATGCGTCAGCACAGGCAGATAGGGATCTGTCCCGTAGCCAAGAAACCGCCCCGCCGACATATCGCGCTTGCGCTTGAATTTTCGGGCGCGGGGCCATGCGCGGATGCGATCCTTCAGCCCTGCCTGCGCGCCGGGCCGGGCTTCTGCCGCGGCCTGCGGGAGCATCTGACAAGCGGTCAGGATCTCGGAACCGATGACGGGCGTGCCGAGGCCCAGATGGCCATGGGTGCAGGCCAGCGATGCGGTATTCGACATCAGGGCATTGAGCGCCACAGCCACATGCGAGAGCGCGCCGGATTGATGGCGCAGGCGAAGGTCGGCCATCACGTCGACACCCGCGTCATTCCGTTGCGCGCTGCAATCCACATCTGTCACCGGCCCGAGCAGATTCAGCGCCAGCGCCACGCCATATACCGCGCGGTCAAGGATCACGCCGCCGTCTTCGGGGTCGAACAGCGAAGCATGGCTTTCCGGCTTCACCGGATAGCCGAAATCGAAATGCAGATGGACAGGGCTGCCATAGGCGCCGCCCGATAGCTGATCGCACAAGGCGCGATAGGCGGGCAGCGCGAGGCACCAGAGATTCTCCATCACGAGGCAGTCGCTTTCGCGTGCCGCCTCGGCAAGCCTGCGCGCTTCACCGGGGGTCAGGGCAAGCGGTTTCTCGACCAGCACCGGCTTGCTGGCCTGCACCGATTGCAGCGCGGCGGCGGCATGGTCGCGGGTGCGTCCGGCGACATAGACCGCATCGACCCGTCCGTTTTGCACCATGTCGGCAAGATCGCCCGTCGCATCGGCGACACCGCACTGATCGGCAAACCAGCGTGCGCGCGCACCATCTCCCGAGGCGATGGCCGCCACGGTGATGTCGGGGGCATGCGTCAGAGCCTGAACCATCCGTGCCGCCATGCGCCCGGTCCCTGCAATGCCCAATCGGATCGGTTGTGTCATCTCAGGCCCCCTTCAGGTTCTGTGCCCAGGGCATCGGCGCGACAGGGTCGCAACGGGTCTGCATGGTCTGCGCGCCCGTTGTTTCGCCGGCGTTCTGGATGGCGAGCGTCACCTCGGTCAGGTGCAAGGCCAGGTCGGCGGAGATGCGCGAGCGCCGCCCGGCGGCCAGCGCATCGGCCATTTCCGAGATACCCAGCATGAAGTTCATCGAGGCCGCGCCCCAGCGACCCACTTTGGGATGGGTTTCGCCAGGCAACCGCAGACGCCGCGCGATCGGCGCATTCACAAGCCTTCGGCGCAGCGTGAAGCGGCGGCGGAAGCGGACTTTGGCCGCGTTGTTCCAGGCCTCATCCAGTTCGATCACGCCCTTGTCGCCGATAATGCGCAGCCCGTGATCATGCGGCGCGATGATCGAACAGGTCAGCCGCGCCACCACCCCGCAATCGAAGAACAGAGTTGCCACCGAGACATCGGGCGCGGGATCGTCCACCGGCAGCTGGTCTGATACCAGCGAGGCCGACGCCGCCACCACCGTGCGCACCGACCCGAAAATCGCGATAAGCCAGGTCAGGTAATACCCCGCATGTTCCAGCGTGCAGCCGACCTTGAACTCGTCGGCGGCAGGCCAGGGCGCGCCGCTCTCGCTCAACCATTTGGAATAGGGCGCCTGGGGGATGAAATCATCGTCGAGTTCCGCATAGATCAGGCGGACCTTGCCCGCTACCTCGGCCCGAACAGCTGCCGCGACCGTCTGTGCCGCTTCGCCAAGGAAACTGCACGGCGCCGAAGCCAGCATAAGCCCCTTCCGTGCTGCCAGTGCATGGAGCACCTGCGCATCCTTGATCCGCATGGCCAGCGGCTTTTCGGAATAGACGTGACAGCCTGATTCAAGCGCCGCCGTGCTGATTTCGAAATGCGCGGAAGGATTCGTGAGGTTGAGAACGATCCCGCCGGGGCCGAGCGCGTCCAGCAGATCGTCGCGAGCGGTAAAGGCGGTCACCTTCCAATAGGCGCAGAAGGTGGAAAGCCGCTCGCCACGCATATCATGCGCGCCGATCAGGTCGATTCCTTCAAGCGTGGCCAGCGAGCGCATATAGAGATCCGCCACGAAGCCGGTGCCGATGATGCCGATCCTGGTCATGTGGACGTTCTGCACAGGGGCCTTGTCAGGACTGTGGCCGCAATGGGGAAATGCTCGTTCTTAAAAATCACGGTGAAACCTGTAGACTGCCCGGAAGTGGGCTGCCCGTTTTGTAGACCAGCACCGCTGGCCCGTCCAACATTTCGCTACCGGCGGGCAAAACGGTGTAAAACATCGACAAGGGAGGCCGGAACCGGCTAACGATCTGACCACGTAAAATTTTCCGCGTCAAAAGCGGGCAAAGGAATTCTTGGATATGGCGGCGCAGGCCAATCGGCATGGAACGGATGAACACGGGCCGGACGACACCCTGTCGGTCATCATTGCTGCGCGCAACGAGGAAGCCTATATCGGGGCCTGCCTGCAATCGCTCCTCGATCAGGACGAAGCGGCAGGGCGGATCGAGGTGATTCTGGCCGCCAATGCCTGCACCGATGACACGGTCGGCGTTGCCGAATCCTTCGCCCCGGCCATCGAGGCGCGCGGCTGGCACTTGCAGATCCTCGATGTGCCCGCGCCCGGCAAGGTGAATGCGCTCAACGCGGGTGACAGCGCCGCCTCGGGCGACGTGCTGGTCTTCCTGGATGCCGATATCCGCCTCGACCCGCCGATGCTGGGTCAGTTGCGTGTCGCGCTGGCCGGTGATGCGCCACGCTATGCCACAGGGACGTTGCGGGTCGCGCCGGCGCGGACATGGGTCACGCGCCAATATGCGCGCCTTTGGCAGGCCTTGCCCTTTGTTCAGGGCGGGGCCGTAGGGGCGGGGCTTTTCGCGGTGAATCGCACCGGCCGCAAGCGTTGGGGCGCATTTCCTGAGATTATCTCGGACGATACCTTCGTACGCCTGCAATTCACACGCGATGAGCGCGCCGAGGTGCCCGCCCGCTATCATTGGCCGATGGTGGAAGGGTTTCGCAGACTGGTGCGTGTGCGGCGCCGACAGGATGACGGCGTCAACGAGATCCACCACCTTTATCCCGACCTGCCCGCCCGAGAGGGAAAGGCAACACTGAGCCGCGCCGACATTCTTGGACTGTTGGCAAGGATGCCACTGGCCTTCATGGTCTATGCATCGGTTCATATCGCCGTGCGCCTGCGCAAATCCCGCAGCGATTGGGCGCGCGGGCGATAGGAGGTGCTGGAAATCCGCACGACAGATGCTTAACGATCAAAGAAGTTATCGAAAGTCATTCCATGCCGCTCGTCACATCTTCAAAGGGTCATATTTTCTTCGCGCATGTTCCGAAGACGGGCGGCACGAGTGTTGAAGATTATTTGATCAAGCGGTTCGGCAGGATAAGCCTGCTGGAGGATGCCGGGGCGCGCGGCACGGCTCGCCAGCGCGACGTGATACAGCCCCTGCAACACCTGACAGCGCGCGAGCTTCAGCTGCTGTTGCCACCCGAGATACACTATTGTTTCGCGATCGTGAGAGACCCGGTGGAGCGTATCGTCAGCGAATATCGGTTCCAGTCCGGCATATCGAAAGCGAGCGGGCTCGGGTTCTCGACCTGGCTCAGGATCGTCTTGTCAGCGGCAAGGCGGGATCCGCGCGTCTATGACAACCATATCCGGCCGCAATGCGATCTTGTCCCCGAAGAAGCGGAGATTTTTCGCTTCGAGGACGGCTTTCAGCCGGTGATCCAGCGGCTGGACGCGCTTTTCGGACCCGCGGACTCCGATGCCGAAATCCGTCATCTTCTGAAGCGACCAAAGCCAAGGCCGCAGCTGTTCAGACAGGATCTTGATCTTGTGCACGAATTCTATGCGGAGGATTACAGGCGATTTGGATACGACCGACCCAATCTGGAAGGCTTGTCGGATGATAGATTCGCTGCCATGCGTTCGATCCTTGCGGCGCCGGTGGCGATGGCGCTGGTTGCACGTCAACGCAGCAGGTGGCTGCGTTAGGCTATGGCAGGCGCGCTTCGTATTGGGCGCTTTTCTCGATGAAATAGGAAACCCAACCCGCCAGCGCGTGCTTCTCTTTCGCTCGCAATACCGCGCGCGACCCGAGGTCGCGACTCGTGGCGGTATTGTGCGCCAAGCCTTGCAAAGCGGCGATCATCGCCTCTGTGTCACCTGCCGGAACCAGATGCGCGTTCACGCCATCCTCGACATAGTCGCTTACGCCAAGTGAATCCGTGATGACCATTGCGCGACCAAGCAACATTGAGCCGACAAGAGTGATATGCCCGCAGGTGGTCTTGTCGCTCCGAAGGGGTATCGCAACGCCCGCGCTGTCCTGAACGATGCGCCAGGTCTGTGGCGCGGGCAGATTTGTAAAGACCTTCACATTCGGGGGAAAATCAATGCCCCGGATACTGTGCGGCCTAGCGACAACAACCATCGAAATATCGGGAAGCGCGCGCATCGCGTCAGCGAGCAATGTGTAGTCACGCCCTTCCCCGCCAACGGAGCAGAAGTAGGATTCCGGCCCGCTTACGGGGTTATCCGGCCCCGGTTGCGGTGCGTCCATCGCCCAGGGAAGAAAGCGAAAACGCTCAGGGCGAAAGCCGAAATACTCGGAATAGAGACGGCGCTCATATTGTGAGAAAACGACAAACTCGTCGATCCCCGCCAGCGAGGCGCGCAGGCGCCTGTAGTCCATCCCGACCGGTAAGTCGGTGAAGTTGAAAGCGAAGGCGATCTGCGGAACCTGCGGGCAGAACCGCTTACGAAAAAGATTGGTTGCCGCGCTCATTCGCGGGAGGTGCGATACGAGAACCGCCCGGTCGTTTTGCGTCGCGCGCCTGGTGGATTGAAAGGCCGCGCGCCACCGCGCGAGATCAGGTTTCCTGACGATCCGTTCCATCCGCGTTCGCGGGCGGCCTATGTGAAATTCCCAACTGATCGAGGGATCTTGGCAATAGGGCTGAAGAAATGTCCAATCGTGGCTTACAAGATCGGCTGTGTTGATGAAATGCAACCTGCTGACTCCAATATCCTGATCAGATTCAAACGTCGTTCCTCGGGATTCGTCTCTACTTATACTCGATCAAGCCCCCATGGCGGCCGAGAAGGCGGTCGCGCCAGTATGCAAGGGCGCCGAGGGCTTCGGGGAATTTTCCGAGAACCAGGAAAACGGCGCGCTCCCATGCCGTCCGGTCGAAGCCTTCGCGGATGGCCAGGCGAAGAATCTGAGCGGGATAGATCAGGACAGCGAGAAATGCAGCAGGGCCAAGGGCGAGTCCGGCGATCACGATCCCAATTGGCAGGGCCGCGCCCCAGGCCAGCGCCTTGCGGGTTTCGCGCCGCCAATGTCCTGAAGGCCCGGCGCCGTGCATCGCCGCGCCTTCGGCAAAAGCATGTCCTGCGCGGCGGGTGCGTTTCCACCACTGGCCAAAACGCGTCATCGCGGCATCATGCAGAGTCATTTCGTGATCCAGCCGCCAGATCCGCCAGCCGCGCCCGCGCAGGCGCACGCAGAGATCGGGTTCCTCTCCGGCGATCAGCCCCGGATTGAAGCCGCCAACCTCCTGCAGGGCGCGCACACGCATCAACGCATCCCCTCCGCAGGCACCGGATTCGCCGATGGGCGTGTCCCATTCCCAATCGCAAAGGCGGTTATAGACCGACGCCTCCGGGAAGCGTTCGCGCCTGCGCCCGAATGCCACTGCAACGTCATCGGCCTGTTTCAGGAAGGCATGCGCGGTTTCGATCCAGCCCTCGCGAAGCTCGCAATCGCCGTCGATGAACTGCACATGATCCACGTCGGCACCCGCCAAAAGCGCCTGAAGCCCGGCATTGCGGGCGCGTGCCGCAGTGAAAGGCGTATCGAGGTCCAGTTCGACCACCGTGGCGCCACGCGATCTGGCCGCGTCGACGCTGCCGTCGCTTGATCCTGAATCGACGTAGACCACATGCGCCACCCGCCCGAGCACCGAGTCGAGGCAGCGGATCAGCCGTGCCCCTTCGTTGCGGCCGATGACGACCGCGCCGATATGTGGATCAGCGGTCATCGGTCACGAATGGGTAGCTGGCGCGCAGGTCATCGCGCTCTGGGAAAATCTGGCGCAGCTGATCGTAATCCTGTGCAAAACGCTGTTCCAGGCTGGCGCGCAATCCGGCGGACAGTTCGGGTCGCTCCTGCATCTGGCGCGCCGCCTTGATCCGGTCGCGCAGGGCCTGGGGGATCAGCGCGCGGCGCAGCCGCGTGGCGACGGGGTTGTCGAAGATCAACTTGTGCATGGGAAAGCGCCTGGTGCGTTCGGCCGAGGCGTTGACCTGGGCGCTTTCTTCGCGCCATTGGGCGGTGCCGTCATATCCCAGAAATTCACAGACCTGATCCAGCGTCGCCGGTGGGGCCTGCTTCATCCGCTCGAGGCTGAGGATCAACACGTTGGCCTTGCCGAATTGCTTCACATAGGGCGCGATCTGCATGGCGTAGAGGCTATAGTCGACCAGCGCATCGTGCTGTGCGAAGGCCTTGTCGATGTCTCCCGACATCACGCCCATCGACCATTCGTGAATGTAATGCGAGACCGCCCGCGCGACCGGGTCGCGGATCAGGTAGATCAGCTTTGGCGACTGCAGCATCTGCGACATCCGTGCCAGCGTTTGGGGATGTGTCGGCAGCTTGGTGTAATGCGTGCTGGCCTCGCCCTTGATGTCGCCATCGGCGGCATCGGCGAAAAGGGTCTCATACCATTCCTGACCTTGGGCAAAGACCGCGTCGTTGGAAAAGAAGTTCGGCTCTTTCGGGTTGGTCATGAAGATGCCGGGTTGCAGGCCGAGCTGCGCGGCCAGCGTGCTGGTGCCGCATTTCATCGCGCCGATGATAATGAAATCGGGTCGGGCCATGGCCTAGCCCTCCCGTGCATGGCGGTCGCCGAGCGGCGACAGGAAGTTGGTCCAGATGTCACGCACTTCGCCCGCGTTGCTGGGCGGGATGCCCTTGCCTGCAAGCACCCGCAGCCGCGCGATCATGCGTCCGAGAAGCCAGGCGGCATTCGCCCGCAAGGGGCCAAGCGGCCCGTGAAGCTGGCGAAACAGGCGGGTGCGCGAGGCGTAGTAATAGGCAGGCAGGCGTTTGCGCTCGCTTGCAAGCGCCTTGACCGGGCCGCTGCCGCCGCGGAAATGCACGACGCGGGCCTCCGGGACATAGGTGATCCGCCAGCCCGCGCGCCGCGCGCGCCAGCAATACTCGACATCCTCGAAGTAGAGAAAATAGCCTTCGTCCATCGGGCCGACCTGCCGGATCATCCGTTCGCGCAGCAGGATGCAGGCGAAACTGGCCCAGTCGATCTGGTCGCGCTGGGGCGGCATGTTGAGCGACACGTCGCGCGAAGCGAGAAGAAGGCTGACCGGGCCGCTGCACGCACCGCGTATCAGTTCGCTTGCGGGTGACGGGAAGCGAAAGCAGCTGACCTGCTGCCCGCCATCGTCATATTCTATGCATGGCGCCAGGAACCCGGCATCAGGGTTGGCATCAGCGGCGTTCAGGATCGTCGCAAGGAAGCCAGGCCGCACAACCGTATCGGAATTGAGGACAAGGTAGAATTCCGCCTTGCGCGCCCCGATGCCCTGATTGTGCCCACCCGAAAAGCCGGAGTTGGTATCGGAACGGATCAGGCTGACCGGCGCATCGGCTGGCAGGCTGGCGATCCAGGCTTCGATCTCTTCGGCCGATCCGTCGCCCGACAGGTTGTCGACCACGGCCACATGCGCGTCGATCCCCTGCATGTCATCAAGCACCGAGCGGACGCAGCGAATGGTCATCTCTGCGGTCCGATAATTGATGATCGAGACAACGAGTCTGTGTGATGGCGCAGAGGAAATGCCAGTCTCCGTCACGTCAGGGTCCGGTTCAGAAATTCAGGCGCGGGATAATCCGGCGGGCTCATGCTGGACTATAGGTAGGCGGCACCGGTTTCGTAAAGACCTGCAACATATAGGGAAACAATCAGGCAAGGCAAATCCGAATTGTTGGCCGGAAATGCCTGCCAACCCGGCATATCCCCAATCCGGATGTTTCGCGCGCGGACGAAACCGCGTAAGACTGGAACAGAAGCCAATTTCAGGCGATCGCAGTTCCGCGACGAGAAACGAATAGACACCAATGCCATCGAATTTCGCATATCTTGTCCTGTTCCTCTGGCCGGTCGTCGTCTTCGTCCTGTTTGCAAAGCGTCCCGTGAACGAGGCGCTCGCCTGGTCGATCATCGCAGGCTATATGCTGCTGCCCCAAATCACCGCCTTTGACCTGCCGCTTCTGCCGGCCTGGGACAAGCCTCTTGTGCCAAGTCTGTTTGCGGCGATCATGTGCTATTCGCTTCTTCAGATGCACAAGGCGCAGTCCGCAGGGCCAGCGCCGGCGCGCGCGCCGGCCCCACGACGCGGCATGCAAAAGAAACTGGCGATCGACGATTTCACCGTGCGGCGCGGCCGGGTTCTGTTCTGGGCGCTGCTGCTTTTGCTGTTCGGATCGCCATTTATCACCGCGATAACCAACCGCGAACCGGTGTCGGAGGGCATCCGCTTCATCTCGGGAATGCGCCTTTACGACAGCTTCTCACTGAATCTCGATCTGCTTGTATCCTTGTTACCGTTCTTTCTGGCGCGCCGTTTCCTGGCCAGCCCGGAAAGCCATGTGGTCTTGCTCAAGGTTCTGGCGATCGCCTGTCTGGCCTATTCGCTGCTGGCGCTTTGGGAGGTGCGGATGAGCCCGCGGTTGAACCGTGAGATCTACGGCTTCTTCGGTCATAGCTGGTCAATGCATGTCCGCTATGGCGGGTATCGTCCGATCCTTTTCCTGAACCACGGGATCTGGGTGGCCATTCTGTTTGCGCTTGGCGTGCTGGCCTCGGCGGCGCTGTGGCGCCATCATCTTACCAAAGGATCGGCAGGGAAATGGCTCTTGGCCTCGCTCTGGCTTTTGGGGGTGTTGATCCTGTGCAAATCTGTCGGCGCCATCGCCATCGCATTTCTGCTCTTGCCTGTAATGATGTTTTTCGGGTCGCGCTTGCAGCTCCTGACCGCCGCTGTGATCGCGGCAACGGTCATGACCTATCCGACCCTGCGCGGCGCTGACCTGATTCCGACCGATCGGATTGAGGCGGCTTTCGCAAAGATAGATCCCGACAGGGCCAGCACGCTGCGATACAGGTTCAATGCCGAGGACCTGCTTCTTGAACGGGCGAACCAGAAGCCACTCGCTGGATGGGGGAGCTGGGGCAGAAACCGCGTCAGCAACGAGAAGGGTGTAGATGCGACCGCGACGGATGGATATTGGGTGATCGTGATCGGGGTTTACGGGTGGCTGGGTTATATCGCGCAGTTCGGCTTGCTTGCGGCGGCGCCGGTTCTGCTGGCGTTCAACAAGAGCCGTCTGAACCTGACGCCGTCTACCGTGGGGTTAACGGTTGTTCTGGCGGCGGCGCTGATCGACCTTATTCCCAATGCCACTATATCACCAGTGGTCTGGCTGCTGGCCGGGGCGCTGATGGGGCGCTATCAGACCGCTGTGGCAGCAGCGAAAGCGGTAAACCCGAGGCTGGCGCGCGCCGGGGCTGAAATGCCCGGGGAGGATGCGCAACCCCAAGGTGTTCCGGCGATGAGGCCCGAGCGCGAAGCAGCGCGATACCCGGCCCATGTGCGGCGTCCGAGGGAAGGATGAGCGCAGCGTGAATCAGATTTCCGGGAAGGTCACGTTCGACCCTTACGAATGCCCCGAGGGTCGCCTGATCACGGCGTGTTCGCATCTTGTCGATCGTTTCGTGCCGGATTGCGAGCGCATCACGCTTCCCGCAAAGCACGTGGGCGGCGGATCGGTGTCTTTTGAAAAGAAGCCGTTGGTGGCGCGGCCCCCCAATCGCCCGAGGCGCCGCTTTCTCTCGTTTCGTCCCGCCACGGTAAAGCAACAGCGCACAGAGAAGACCTTCATCGACTTTCGTCGCAACGTCCCCCAGAACTGGGCGCATTTCCTGAACAATCACCTGCCGATCCTGTTCGTCATCGCGCAGCACGGCGGGTTTGATCCTTCGCAGATTCTTGTCGTCCTGCCCGGAAGCACGCCTGATCATATCTGCCGCGCCGCGGAATTGTTCGGGATTGAAACGCTTTGTACGGATACGGCAGTGCAGGGCGGGGCCTTCGACTTTGAAGTTTCGCCTTGGACGGGAATCCGGGCCATCCGCAGTGAATGGGCGCGCCTGCCCTTTGTCGGTGTGGCTCTGGACAGTGCTGGTATCCGCGATGGAGTGCAGGGCGCATTGCCCGAAAAGGCCTTTATCTCGCGGCGCAAGACGCGCCGCCTTGAGAACGAAGCCACGGTCGAAGCCTTCCTGACGCAGCGCGGATTCACAAAGGTCTATCCAGAGGAATTGTCTGTCTCCGACCAGTTCAAGCTGTTCGAGCAGGCCGAGCAGATCGTTTCGATCCACGGCGCCGCCCTTGCGCCGCTTTTGTATCGCTCGCGCGCATCGCGGCTGGAGAGCCTGATCGAGCTTTTCCCATGCGGGCACATGACGGACGTCTATCGCGTCATGTGTCATCAGGTCGGCTGCAAGTGGATTGGGGTGCGTGGCAAGATCAAACCCGAGCATGTCCGACCGGCCTATGATCTGACAAAACCGTTCCTGAAGTATTCGTTACAGTCTTTTGAGATCGACCTGCAATCCCTGGAAGTGGCGATGGAGATGGTCTGATGCGCAACATCGCCGCGAACCTGACAATGATGGGGTTTCTCCGAAACGATTATTTCGTGCCAAAATTCAGACACAAAAAACCGAGAAGAATGTTGTTCCCGGCCCGGCCCTTCAAACCGGCCTGAACCGAAACAGAACACAGAAACCCGATAGGTGCTAAAATTTCTGTCATGGATGATGAAGCGATGCATGCGCAACCGGCTCATGATGCTGAGCAGAACCCGCCTGTAGGGGCGCCGCTTGTCCGGCTCCGTGAGGTGCCGTTGCTGAATGCTTTCGTTCACGATGTCACGATGAACCAAGTGGTGGAGCATTTCGAGCGTGGCGTGATGCTGACCTTGCATGTCGACATGATGATAAAGCTCCGGAAAGATCGCGAATTTTACGATTTGCTTCGCCGGTTCGATCTGGTGACCTGCGACAGCCAGATCATGTATTTCGCGCTGAAGTTCCTGGGTACACCGGTGAGCGAACGCGTTTCAGGGTCGGATTTCTTTCCGCGTTTCTACCAGCATCACAGGGATAACCCCGAGATGAACTTGTTCATGCTGGGCGGCAAGCCCGGGATTGCCGACATCGCAGCAGAGCGGATCAATACAAAGGTCGGGCGGAAATTCGTTTGCGGCACATACGCCCCGTCCTTTGATTTCGAGGATCGGCCCGACGAAATCGAGCATATGCTGAGCCTCGTGAACAGTTCCGGCGCCAAGGCGCTCCTGGTGGGGCTCGGAGGCGGGCGGCAAGAGAAATTCATTTTCAGATACCGTGACCGGCTACCCGATGTGAAACTGTTTCTGCCGCTGGGCGGAACGATTGATTACGAGGCGGGGACATTGCAGCGGCCCGCGCCCTGGGTCACGGGCATGGGCCTTGAATGGTTCTATCGTCTGATCAAGGAGCCCCGGCAACGCTGGCGGCGTTACCTGCTTCAGGATCCGCCATTCCTGTTTGACGTTCTCAAGCAGAAGCTGGGACTCTATCGGGATCCGCTCAACAAGGGTTGATGGCGCAAAGTTCAGACTGCCGCCATCTTGCGGAATGTCTCGTTCTCATCAACCAGTTCCTCGTAGCTGCCCGAGGCCTGAACCGTGCCGTGCTCCAGCAGAAAGATCCGATCGCAGTTGCGGATCGTGCTCAGCCGGTGGGCGATCATGATGACGGTCTTGGTATTACGAATGCGTTGCACCGCATCCATCACCGCGCGCTCGGTCAGATTATCCAGCGCCGATGTCGCCTCGTCGAAGATCAGAAGCGACGGATCGTGATAGAGCGCCCGCGCGATGCCGATGCGCTGGCGCTGACCGCCCGACAGGCGCACGCCGCGTTCGCCCACGATCGTGTCATACTGCTGAGGCATCTCTTCCATCACGAAGTCATGCAGGGCGGCAGCGCGTGCGGCGCGCTCCATGGCTTCGGGATCTATCGCCTCTTTGGGAACGCCGAAGGCGATGTTCTGAGCGACCGAGGAGTCGGTCAGGTAGATCGTTTGCGGCACGTATCCGATCGAGCGGCGCCAACGGTGCATGTTGTCTGAGGTCAAGGGTTCGCCATCGACAATGATCTGGCCGGTATCCGGCATCAGAAGTCCGAGAATCAGATCGACCAATGTGGTCTTTCCCGCCCCGGTTCCACCGACGATTCCGATCGTGCTCAAAGCGGGGATCTCCATATCCACGTTGTGAACCGCCGGCCTGTCACCACTTGCATAGGAAAATCCGACCCCTTTGAGGACCAGACTGCGGTCAAGCGAAAGATCGGCGTCATCTCCCGAGCCGCGCGGGGGGTTGGTCCCGTGGGCAATCGCATCTGTGTAATCGCGGTAGATATTGTCGAGCACCGGTTTTGCCGAACGGATATTTGCAAAGGCGCCATAGACCTGCTGCATGGCGGGCAATAGCCGCATTGCCGAAATACCGAAGACCCCAAGCACCGGGATGGCAGCGGAAAGATTGCCACCGCTGCGCAGCAACATCACGAGGATGATGCCAAAAAGAACTGCGAATGTCAGACCTTCCAGCGCGAATCTTGGAATCTGGTTCATCACTTGCGAAAGCGCGGCGTTCCTGGCCAGTGCCTGCGCCGGTTCGCGGAACCGCTCAACATAGCGGTTCTCCAGCGACATCAGCTTGACCTCCTTGAAGCCACCCGTTGCCTCGTTGGTCAGGCGAAACCGCTCGGTATTGGCCTTGAGCAACCCCTCGCCGATCACCAGCAGCTTGGCTCTCAGCCAGAAATATATCCCTGTATAGGCGCCGCCCAGCAGCAAGGCCGCCATCACGGCGATGACCGGATCGACCGCGATCAGGAAGCCGATGATGGTGACGGTCAGGATCGCATTAGCCAGAAGCTGCCCGCCGGGGGTGATGATCTTGTTGACCACGTTCTGCACCTCGCCGAGCACGCTTTTCGCCACATCTGCACTATTGCGTTGCAGGAACCAGGCATAGGGCTGGTGCAGATAGGCCTGAAGCAGGCGGCTGGAGATCGTGTAGCCGCGCATCGTGGAAAAGCGGATGATCGCGTAGTTGCCACCCGCCTTGATCACAAGGCTGAGAGCCATCACCAGAAAGACCGCGACGGCCATCACGACCTGGAAAGTAAAAGGATCTTCGATACCGACAGTGTTGTAACCCCACGACAGATAGGGATTCTCGAAGATCCTCTGTGGCTCGGCGAGAATCCGCAGAAGGAGCAGGAATCCCGAAATCCCGAACACCTCGGCAAAGGCGACAAAGATCATGATCCCGACAAGAACGTAGAACCGCCGCCGCTCACGGCGGCTGAGAAGAGTCATTATTTTCTTGAATACATCAGTCATAACAGCGTCCCACAATTGCCCTGAGCACTATCGGCAAGGCATGGCGGGGATTGGGCGATTTCTTGACCCATTCATGTAAGCGCGAGGCAGGGTGAAACATTTTTCCTCCGCAGGAAATTTGCGGGAACAATCGGCTTTGTCATCATGCCCTGCCCATAACTTGAACGCGGGCAGAATACACTAGTAGCTTGGACCCAAATGAATACTGTGAAAAGCTTGATTTGATCCGGAACCGCCGCAGGGCCACCCATGAATGACACGCAGAGCGAGACACCGGCGGTTCGCGCCGACATGCCCGACTGGACGCGGGAACGTCCACGGGCGCTCTGGGATCCTTCGCGCAGGCTCTTGCAGTGCCAGCGGCGCTATCAGGCCGCCAGGGCGAGATCGGGACTCACCGCGAAATGGCTGCGTAAATGGCGGGCGCTTCAGCACCGCTTCTGGTCGCTTGTCACGCAGGCCGAAATCCCGCTCAATTGCGAGATCGGGGGTGGCCTGAAGCTGCCCCATCCGAATGGCGTGGTCATTCATCCGGGTGCACGCATCGGGCCGAATTGCATCATCTTTCAACAGGTGACGCTTGGCACCTCGTCGACCCGCTCCGGGGTGCCGGAGATTGGTGGCGGCGTTGAGCTGGGCGCGGGCGCGCGGGTTCTTGGCTCGGTCAAGATCGGGGATCACGCGATCATCGGCGCCAATGCCGTGGTGACCCATGACATTCCCGAGGCGGCGATCGCCGTGGGCATCCCGGCGCGCGTGATCGCTAAGAGATGGTAGCCTGATCGCAAGAAAAGGCTTGGCAGCGTGGCGTACCATGGGCAACACTTGCGCCATGCTGCATTTGCAAAAATCCCTTTATCTTTGCGCGACGCTGATTGCCGGAATGGCGTCGACCCTGCCCCTGACCGCACGGGCGGAATCCATCCTGCTTGAGGCCGGAGACCTGATGCAGTTGGGGGGTATCGGATGGGTCGCCACCGGCCTCGATATGCCCAGACCCGAAACGGCGCTGCCCATCATCGAAGCGGCGGACAACTCGCCCGAGGCGGCGCTGCTGCGGCGGCTGGACAATGCAGGCAAGGCCGCCGGGTTCGACGGCGTGCTTTACGACAATCGTGATCGCGGCCATTCCCTGGTGCCGGCCGACATGTTCCCGCGGCTGATCCGGCTGGAATTCGGCCCGGAGCTGCGCAAGCAGAACATGGATTACGGAGTCGCCGGTCAGATCGTGCTGCCCGCCATCGTGATCGGCAATTCCTCGACCGCGATCACGGGTGGCGAAATCCCGCGAAGTCAGGCGCGCCTTGCCATGACGGTTCCGGAATATAGCCGGCACGCTTTCCTCAGCTATGTCAGCAACCATCTCTATATTTACCCGGAGCACCGCGACTACGACGGACATGACCGGTTCCCGGTCAACTGGCCCTACACGGTCATCTCGGAGGGGTCTTCGCATTCCGACAAGCCGTTCATGAGGGCGTTCCTGATGAGCGTCGCGGCGCTCGCGCCCGAAACGCGCGATCGGCTGCGCGAAGAATCTTTGGTGGTGCCTACCCTCCAGATGGTGATGCGCCGGTCACAACCAGGTATCTACTCGCGCGATGCCTACAAGGCCGGGCAGGCGCACCGCGCCGTTTTTGCCAAGGACCGGCTTGCCCCAGAGCGTATGGTCGCTTTGGCGGCTTCCCTGAAGCCAGACGAGATTCCCCCCATGGTCCGGCTCAGGGTCGAAGAAGAGGATTTCCGCGCCAAGGCAGGGCTTGCGGGAATGCCGGAGCAGTTGTTCAATACGCCGTCTTCGATTGCGCGCATCTGGCGCGGGCCGGGATACTCGAGGCTCATGGTGGTATCGGCCGCCGATACGGAGGACCCCAACGGTCGCGATCTGGAGTTCTCCTGGGTTCTGCTTCAGGGCGATCCTGCGCGCGTGCGCATCACGCCCGAGGCGCCCGGTGCCGCGCGCGCACAGATCAGCATAGACTGGCATGACAGGTTCAAGGCAGATCCGGACGAGGCGCGTACGACCGACCGTGTGGATATCGGTGTCTTTGCCTGGAACGGTGTGCATGAAAGCGCGCCTGCGATCATCTCGATCAGCTTTCCCAATCACCAGAGACGCGAGTATGAGTCCTCGCCCGATGACACCGGCATGAGACTGACATCGGTCGATTATGACGCCAAGGCCCGCGGGGCCGCCTATGATCCGCTGTTGCACTGGTCGGCACCCTGGAAAGATATGATCCGCTATGATGATACCGGCGAGGTCACGGAATTGCTGCGCGAAACGCGGGACGGTGTTCTTGAGCTTTCGGGACGTGGCCGCATCCAGGATGGCCGCACCGTCACCTATACGCTTGAGCGCGATAAACAGGACCGCATACTTTCGATGCAGGTCACGCCGACCGAGTGAAGGATTGTTCCCGCATCCGGGCTGTGAAACACTGAGCCGCATATTGTGCGGCATTCAATATGATGATGCGGGGAACCACGCAGCCATGAAATCGCGGAAAGTCTTTTGCCTGGGGTTTCAGAAAACCGGAACGTCATCGCTTGGCCTTGCGCTTGAAAAGCTTGGCTACAAGGTCGCGGGTTACTACCAGTTTCGCGATCTTGCCCATAAGGACGATGTCACCTGGAACGAGATCACCGGGCGCGCCCTTGAGACCGCAAAGAGATATGACGCGGCGCAAGATACGCCCTGGCCGTTGCTCTATCGTGAACTCGATGCCGCGTTTCCCGGCGCGCGCTTCATCCTGATCACCCGTGATCGCGATGCATGGATCAACAGTGCCGTGAAGGATTTCGCGCACTATCCAAACGCGATCCATAACCTGATCTATGGCAGTCCCTGCCCGGTGGGGCACGAAGAGACATGGTTGGCGCGCTACGATCGTCATAATGCCGAGGTAAAGGCCTATTTCACCGACCGCCCCGACGACTTCATCTCGCTCGACATGAATCAGGGCGACGTGAACTGGGACAACCTGTGCCGCTTCCTGAACGCGCCAGATCCCGGCATCGCCTGGCCGCATGCGAATACGCGCCGGGTCAAGCGACTGAAGATGAGATACTACAAGCTGCTGGGCAAGCTCGGGCTAAAAGCCTGATTCTCAATACCCGTATTCCTTGCCATATTCCTCATGTCGGCTCAGGTAGCGGCATTTATTGAGGACGACACCCAGAACATTGGTCCGCGCGGCCAGTTCCTGTTCGCTTTTGTCGATATCCTCGATCGTTGATTTCTCGGCCTCGGCAATCAGCAGCGCGCAATCTACCTGGTCAAGGAAAGCCATCGTGTCGTCGCCGGCAAAGAGCGGTGGTGTGTCGAAGATCATGATATCGGGCCTGAACTGCGCTTCGATCTCGTCCACTACATGAGCCGAGCGCGAGCCCTGCAAGAGCTCGGCCGGGTTGCGTTCGGGGGCGCGGTTGCTGCCGAAGATGAGGTTCTTTCCATAACGGCGCATGTGTTTCTCGGGCGCCTCATCGCCAGCAAGTGCGCGGGCGAGCTGGCAAGAACCTTTCAGTCCCAGCATTCGCGCCATGCTGGGGCGGCGCATGTCGAGCTCTAGCAGCATCGAATGAATATCGCTTTGCCGCGACAGGCTGAATGCCAGATTGATGCATGTCATCGTCTTGCCTGCCCCAGCCGTTGGCGAGGTGATCGCGATGCGCGTCCAGTTCTTGCTGCGCATCTTTTGCAGCAGCTTGGTGCGCATGACGTCATAGGGCACGCTTTCGGGGCAAGCACGGAAACTGATGATGCGGTTGCGGTTCAGCAAGCGCTCAGAGGGCTGGAACGATTTAATCGCCTTCCAGGTCTCATCGCGGTCGCCAAGAGCCATGTCCTCGTGAAGGATCAGTGTGTCGTTGTTCTTGCTGTCGCCGCGCGATTTGACTTGCGTGTCCGGTTTCTCGCGACCCTGCTCGGTACGGCTCTCGCGAGCCTTCTTCAACGCTGCCTGAATACGTTCCATTGGGTTCTTACCTTGCCTAGAATGCGCTTCGGATCTGCTCGACGATGTCTGAAAGGCCGGTTTTCTCGAGGCCCTTCTCGATCAGGAGATCCATCGGCAAATACAATAAATGAACGAGGTAGAGCCCAACGGGGATCCCCACCGTGACGATGATCAATGCGGTAATGATAATGGTCCGACGGATGATCGTCTGACGTCGTGTGCGAATGTAGGGGATCGACACGAAGGGCGTGATGCCCAGCCGGTTCGTCAGATCCGCTGGGCGGCGGACGGAACGGTTCAGCATCTCGATGAGGACCACGAAGGCCGCGCCGAGACCTATACCACCTGCCACGCCTGCCGCTGCGATTTTTTTCCGCGGCGGGCTGGTAGGCGCTCGCGGAACCGTCGCCTGTTCGACGACTGCAATCCGTTGACCCCGCGACTGCGCCTCGATCTGGTCACCGGTGCGGGCCGCGGCCAGATCACGTGTGGCCTGCTGGTACTGCACTTGGAGATTCTCGTAATTCCGTTCCAGGGTGCCGAGGAAAATAGCGTTCTGCGGCGTCGCGTCGATGGATTCCTCGAGGGCTGTCAGCTCCTCAACCAGCGACGCTTTCTCCTCGAGGATATATTCCATCTGGGCGTCGAGATCGGCCAGCTGGATTTCGTAGGCCGATAGAGCCTCGTTACCTTCGCCTTTCCGGCGACGCTGTTCCATCACGATCTTTTCGGCTGCTTCGACCTGCGCGCGCAGCGCCTTGACCCGCGGGTTCTGGTCCGAATAGAGGACGAGGGCCGATGCCAGCTGGTTTCTGAGCTCCTGGAGACGAGTTTCTTCCGGCGTCAGGTCCTCGGCGTCTGTCGCTACCTCGCCAGTGCGCTCATAAAGATCGGTCAGCCGAGCGCGGCGATCGCGCAGTGCCGAAAGTTCACGCTCCATTTGCAGGACGCGTTCCTGCACCGACGCCTGACGGCTGCGTCTGAAATCAAGGCTGTCGGGCAGTGCGCCCTGATTATTCCTCTTGAATTTAAGAATCTTGGCGCCCTGTTCCGACATTTCCTGATCCAGCCGAGCGACTTCCTGCTTGAAGAATTCGAGCGTCTGGCCTGTGACCGAGGTCCGCAGACGCCGGTTCTCATCCAGAATGCGAGTCACCAGCTCGTTGGTGACCTCGGCTGACATTTGACCGGAATCCGATCTGAAAGACACGTAGACGAACGAGGCCGCATCGCGCCGCCTTGGCAGGTCGATGGCGATGCGGCTTCGCATGTCGTTGACGAGGTCATCAGCGCTGATATCCGGCCGATCGCTGTAGACATCGAACTCGCGCGCGATATCCAGTAGTTTGGCACGGGTCTGGATGCGCTGGGCGATGATCTGCAAGACCTCGTCGGTTCCGGCCCGGACCGTGGACTCGGCCATGTCATCGGGAATCTGCGGCGACTCGACCAGAAGTGTCGCGCGGGCGCTGTAGCTGGGCGGCAATGTGTAGGCCACGGTCAAGCCGAAAGCGGCGACCGCCAGCGCAACGATCAAGAAGTAATGAAGTCGTCGCAGAAAGAGCGAAAACAAGAATTTGAAATCAGGGAGCATCAAGCCCTCTCGTCATTGTCAGAAATGGAACCGGCCGCAAAAAAAGTGCCATCATCAAGAACTTCCTGGACGGTTGCCAGAGTTACCGTCTTCTGATCCTTGGTAAAGGCATAAACCATTGAAAGGTCGCACAACTGGTTGACCAGACGCGGCACTCCGCCGCTTTGCTGGTGAATAAGCTTGCAGGCGGCTTCGGCAAAAAGATTTCGGCTTGCCCCCGCAACGCGCAGCCTGTGCGCGATATAGGAAATAACGGTTTTCTCGTTCATCGCGTTCAAATGAAAACTGGCGGCGATTCGCTGTGCGAACTGCTTGAGGTCCGGGCGGCGGATCGTGTCACGCAGTTCGGGCTGTCCGACCAGCACCAGTTGCAGCAACTCGTCCTTGTTGGAATTGATGTTGGTGAACATCCGAAGTTCTTCAAGGGACTCGATGCTCAGATTCTGGGCCTCGTCGATGATCAGGATCACCCGGTGGCCATGAGAATATTCCTCGATCAGATATCGCTGGAAGGCATCGAACAGATCGACATAGGTGGCGTTCCTGTCGGCTGGTTGGTCCAGCGCCATCAGCACCCAGCGCAGCAACTCGCCGCGCGAGCCGCTGGCATTGGACACGAGGCCGATTTTCACATCATCGCTGATCCCCTTGAGAAACTTGTGCAAGAGCGTGGTCTTGCCTGCCCCAACCTCGCCGGTGATCAGGGTGATCGGGGATCCCGTCAGCGTGCCATATTCAAGCATGGTGTAGGCGCGTGTGTGCGCCGCTGACCAGAAAAGGAAGTCAGGGTCCGGCACCAGGGTAAAGGGACGGGCCGTGAGGCCAAAATGGCTTGTATAAATATTCAGCGCGCCGTTCATGTCGCCCATGTAACTTGAATCACCTGTTCCATCCACCGATTTGAAACCGTGTTGATCCGATACGCCACGATCAACCGGGGCTTTGACCGCCGAAAGATTGCTGCGCTGCCGCGCGCCGGCATTGCGCAGAGTCCCGTTGCAAGCCTTGCGGACGCTTCGAAACAGTAGCGCGACGTCGGAATGTGGCATCCGGGGTTGCGATTGATGCTGTGTCGGGGCAGGAGCGCGCTTGCGATCCTTCAATGCCATGACGCGTTCCTTGATACGCACGCGGATGCGCGATCCCGCCTCTACCAAAGGTTTGCCAATCTGTCGTGTCGAAGTGTCGTCGCTATACATGGCGATCCTTTAAACTGAATAAAACACTTTCGGCCAAGCTACTGGCGCAGACCGGAAAACTGATACAATACGATTCAACTCCTATATCGCCGCTTTGTCCATAAAAGGCCGGCTCTGCGGTGATTTCATGTCGCTGTCAGGGACGCACGCGGATGGTTCGTGGAAATGCTGACATGATTCGGACCTGCGCGCCTGAATTTGGCCATATTGATGATCGCAACTCGCCACATTCACGACACAATCCCGGCTCACGCTTGTATTTGTCACAAGTGTTGAACAATAATACACTTGAGGTTGTCGGGGCGGGTGCCGCACTCAGCCCTGTGGATGTATTCCTCCGTTAATCCTTTGCGCGACTCTTCCTCGGGTGCTAGCCTGTGTTCATTCACGAGTGCTGCCCCGTTTTCAAATACTTATAATTCTCGGTCTTTCTGCCTTCCGAGCCAAAAATTCTAGTTCGAGCAGGCTATTGAACCTTTCGCCAAGGACCGCGTTTGAGGTCCGAAGCTATTTTGAGGAAGCCTATTGTTATGACAATTCAGGAAAAGAACTTTTCCACGGATCTGAGCGTTATCAGAATTCGCCCTCGCATTACCGGCTCTCATAAGCGCCACTCCAATCTTTATCGCCGGTTTTTCAAAAGTGTCCTTGATATCGCTCTCGTGATCGTGGCGGCGCCGATTGTCGTTCCTTTCATTGCCATCCTTGCCATCGCAATTTCGCTGGATGGCCGGAACCCTTTCTACAAGCAGGCCCGGATCGGCAAGGATGGACGCCTGTTCCACATGTGGAAGCTGCGCAGCATGGTGCATGATGCCGATACGCGGCTGAACGCGCATCTTGAGGCCGATGCCGAGGCCCGTGCCGAGTGGGATCATAAACAGAAGCTGACACATGATCCGCGGGTCACGCGGCTTGGGCGCATCCTGCGCAAGACATCCCTGGACGAGCTGCCGCAGCTATGGAATGTTTTTATCGGTGATATGAGCCTTGTGGGGCCGCGCCCGATGATGCCCGATCAGAAGGCCCTTTATCCCGGAGTCACCTACTACTCCATGCGACCGGGTATTACCGGTTACTGGCAGATTTCGGACCGCAACGAGACGACTTTCGCCGCGCGCGCCGATTTCGATGATCGCTACTTTGAAGACGTGAGCCTTGGTACTGACCTGACGGTTCTCGCGTCGACTGTCACGGTCGTGCTGCGTGGAACGGGATGCTGACAAGCCTCCCGGAAGGAACAACAAGACCGTTTGCGAAATCGACGCAAGCGGTCTTACGCTGTTAAATGCCTCTAAATTGCCAGTTTGAGTTGGCAGAAATCAAAAACCCTTCTGAAAATGGAACACCCAATGCGCCGACGTTCCGCTACATTGACAGCCCTTGTATTGACAGCTGCGCTCACGCTGTCCGGATGCGAAACCTCTGAGGAGCGTGCCCAGCGGCATTTCGAGACCGCGATGGAGCTTCTCTCGGAGGGAGATTTCAGCCGCGCATTCGTCGAGTTCCGAAATGTGTTCAAGCTCGATCCGCAGCACAAGGACGCGCGCATGGCCTATGCGCGCACTCAAATGGAACGTGGCGATGTGTCCGAGGCTTATGGCCAGTTCCTGCGCGTGGTGGAACAGTATCCCGACACGATCGAAGCACGTATCGCGCTGGCCGAGATGGCCATCAATGGCCGCAACTGGGAAGAGGCGCGCCGCCACGGCGAGGCCGCGATCAAGCTGGCGCCCGAGGATCCGCGCGTCAAGGTGATCGAAACCGCCCTGGCCTATGGCGATGCAACCCGCAGCGAGAATGCCGGCGCCCGCGCCGACGCCGCCGAGGATGCCCGCAACCGGCTTGAAGAAGCGCCGGACAATTTCATCGCCCGGATGGTTGTTATTGATTACCTGGCCAACAGCGGCAAGATGAGCGAGGCGCTTCCAGTCATAAATGAGGGCCTCGACCAGCGGCCCGAAAGCTACGAACTGCACCGGATCAAGCTGAGCGCCAATGTGCAGGCCGGCGATATGGATGCGGTCGGGGAAACCCTCGAAAAGATGGTCGAGGCCTTCCCCGACGATGAAGAAGCCCGCCGGATGCTGATCACCTGGTATATCGAACGGGGTGACATGGAGGGCGCCGAGCGTTTCCTGCGCGAACTCGCGCAGCGGCCCGAGGCCGAGGACGGCGCGAAGCTGGCCGTCGTGCAATTCCTGCGCCGTACCAAGGGCGATGACGCTGCACGCGCCGAGTTGGAGAGCCTGATCGAAAGCGAAGAGGATCCGACCACCTATATCGCCATTCTTGCATCGATGAATTTTGACGAGGGCAGGCGCGACGAGGCGATCGCGACGCTTGAAGAACTTTTAGACGGGATCGAGGAAGCGACCTCCGACAGCAACAGGTCAAAATTCCTGCTGGCTCGGATGTTGGCGGCAACCGGCAACCATGTCGGCGCCCGCGCCCGGATCGAGGAAATTCTCGCAGATGATCCCGGCAACGTACAGGCGCTCAAGGCGCGCGCCAATTGGCTGATCGAAGAGGACAAGCCCGGCGCGGCGATCATCGATCTGCGCACCGCCCTTTCTCAAGCGCCCCGCGACCCTGAGGTCATGACCTTGATGGCGCGTGCCCATGAACGGGCGGGCGACAGATCCCTCGCTGGTGAAAGATATGCGCTTGCGGTCGAACTTTCTGAAGGCGCACCCGAGGAATCGTTGCGCTATGCGCGGTTTCTTTCCGCCGAGAATCGTAACGAGGCGGCCAGCGCGCTTCTGACAGAAGCGCTCAACAAGTCGCCCGACAATCTCGAACTGCTTCAGGCCAGCGGAACGCTTCAGATCCGCAACCAGGACTGGAACGAGGTGCAGCGCGTCATCTGGAAGCTCCGCTCGTTTGAAACACCCGAGGCGACGGCTGCCGCCAATGGTCTCGAGGCCGAGATGATGCTTCAGCAAGACCGGCTCGACGATACGGTCGCTTTCCTGGAAGAACTGTCCGAAACATCAGGGGATGCACAGGCGATCACTGCGCTGGTTCAGACCCAGATGCGCGCCGGGAACACCGATGCGGCGATTGAAACCGTGGACGAGAAGCTGGCCGAGTCGCCCGACGATCCCGCCTTGCGCTTCTTGCGCGCGGGGCTGCATGTTATTTCCGATGAACGCGGCCAGGCCGAAACGATTTATCGCGCGTTGCTGGATGAATATCCGGGTAATGATGCGGCCATTCGGTCGCTTTATACGCTGCTTCGGGCCGAGGATCGACTGGATGACGCGCGCGCGATCTTGGACGAACAGATAGAGCGGGCGCCCGAGGCGTTCAATGTCCGTATGCTCAAGGCCGAGCTTCTGGAGCAGGACCGCGATTTTGACGGCGCCATCGCGATCTATGAGGCGCTTTACGAGGAGAACAGCAACAACATTGTCGTTGCCAACAATCTTGCCAGCCTGATCAGCACCCACCGCAACGACGACGAAAGTCTCGAGCGCGCTTATGCCGTCGCCCGTCGTCTTCGTGGAATCGAAGTGCCGCCATTGCAGGATACCTATGGCTGGATCGCCTTCCGCAGGGGTGACTTGAACGAGGCGCTCACGCATCTGGAACCGGCTGCTGAGGGGCTGCCCACGGATCCGCTCGTGCAATATCACTTGGGCCGGACCTATCTGGAGCTTGATCGTCTGGATGACGCCCGCAAGACCTTGCAAAAGGCGATCGAACTGTCGGGTGACAACCCGCTGCCTCAGATCCAGGAAGCCCATGAGCTGCTGAAGACCATTCAGGATGGCGAGGGAAGCACTGACTCGACAGAGTGAGTGCTGGGATCCAGGCGTCCACCCCACCCAAATTTTGACAGTGACAGGCCCTTCGGGGGCCTGCCACTGTTTTGGCGCATTCAAGACGGTCCTTACCGGCTCACGCGTGCGCCTTGTGATTGACCTGATCCAAGGCGTCGATTGATGCATATCGCTGTTTCCGGAATGCCGGCTGCCCGCGTAAAGCGCAGGCCCGTTGCGTATCTTACTTGGGACGACGGACCCGGATGGTGCTTCTCTTATTGGGCAGGCTTATCAAGGACAAAAAGAATGGGGGGCCGAAAGGCCCCCCAATGCGTTCACTCGAACCGTTGGTTTCCGGTTCAGGCCGCTTTCTTCTTGCGGCGCGCGACGGCGAGCCCACCAAGAGCGGTCAGCAGAAGAACACCACCTGCCGGCAGCGGAACGATCGAGATCCGAACGACCATGTCGTCGAAATCCGTGTCGCCCCGACCGTCGCCGAAGAAGGCGATGACGTTCTTGGAATTCTCCTGGTAGAATGCCATCGAAAGGCCGTCGTAGGTCTGACCTGCGGTGTTGTTCTCGATCGTGCCCAGGCTGTCTCCGTCCCGGTCGAAGGTTTCAAAGACCAGTTCGACCCAGTCAGGATCATCATTCGTGCGGAAGAAGCTGCCGGCGAGATCATTGTTGGTAATCGAACCCGTGCCGTAGTTCATGGCGACGTTGGTTGCGTTCGCTTCCTTGCCCAGGAAAGTGACCTGGATGATGGAATTATCACTCAACTTGAGGCCGTTGCTTCCGTCGAAATCCGTGAAGCCGTCGCCGAATGCCAGAACGGAATCTCCGTTTCCGACGCTGGGCGCGATGGTTGGATCCCCATAATTCGGATCATGCAGTTCATCGGATCCAAGTACGAACGACGTACCACCGCTAATCGACAACGATGCAGCTGCAGCGGCCGAAACCATCATGACCGATGCGATAGCTGCGCTAATTGCAACTCTAAATTTCATTTCAATCTCCTATATACATAAACTGGCAACGAACTCCCCCCAACGGGTTTTCCGAAACCCCAGTTCCGACTTCAAATTTACACCAAATGGCGTTCAAAAAAAAGCCTTCTAATCGCCACATTCATGAATCCCCGACCTTCTGGCGCGAAATCAAACAAGTGGAATGACCAGCGCTCTCGAAGTCCGGCGTGATCACCTCGTATTGTTTCCTGTCAGGTGACATTTGCTTCAAGAAACGAGAAATGTGCACCGCGCAAACATACGTAAAACGGCATGCGTGTCACGAAAACGAGCATGATTCGCAAATCAAGGTCGTGCGTGTCTTTCTGTCAGCTTGGAGATTGGGATCAAACGCTGTGGTTCGTCTTGGGCTTTGTGCCTGCATCCTTGCCGGCCAACCCAGCCTCCTGCAGCATATCGCAGATCAAGGCCCGCAGCAGCACCAGAAGCAGCGCGCCCACCCCGGCACCGACATAGAGCGCCAGCGCGGCCCAGACCGACGACCCTGCGAGCAATGCCGCGATCGACGCGAGCATTCCGGTGGCTGCTGCTATCAGGATGAAGGCGAGCATCAATGCGGGTTCCTTGCGGTTCGGTTGCAATCTGTTCTTCGCGCGTCGCGATCTGACGCGTCATCCTGAGTATGCACACACGAATCTTACCGATCTTTGGCCGAAAAGGGGCACAAAAAAGATCAACCTTCCGTTAACCCGCCTCAATTGTGGCAACATAGAGACCACGGGTGCAGCTTGTTGCATTGGTGGCACGGCTTGCGTACCGTTTGCTTGATTTCTCGGCAGAATCCGAGAATTCCCTTCCGAAACCAGCTTTTGACGCGTAGTTTTCAATAAAGCTAATTAAACGTCATCAAATTCGAGAGTCCGGCATGAAACGTATTATCACCCTATTCGCCGCTCTGCTCATGGCACCGCTGATGAGCCTTACCGCAAACGCTCAGGACAGCTACCGGATCAAGCCGGGCGATGTCGTGCGCGTCGAGGTACTTGAGGATTCAAGCATCAACCGGGATACCCTTGTGCTGCCCGATGGCCGCATCTCGCTTCCGATGGCCGGAACCGTCACGGCAGGCGGTCGCACGATCGAGCAGGTCCGCAGCGAAGTCAGCAGCAAGCTGGCTCCGAACTTCGCGGCCGACCCGACGGTGTTCGTGACCCTGAGCAGTCTTGCGGCACCCAAGGCATCGAGCGCTGCCGCGGCCCCGCCGACAGACACGATCTACGTTCTGGGCGAAGTTGCCAGCCCCGGCGCTGTCAAGCTGGAGCAGGGCACAACCCTGTTGCAGGCACTGGCGGCGGTTGGCGGGTTCTCGAAATTCGCCGCAACAAAACGCATTCAACTGCGCCGCACGGACAAGTCGCGTGCCGAGCGGATTTACAACGTCAACTATGACGCAATTCTTCAAGGCAAGACCAGCATCGGCACGACTGTCCTCGCTTCGGGCGACGTGATCATCGTGCCGCAAAGACGACTCTTTGAATAACCCTGTTTTCGAGGGGGCAGTGTTGAAAAAAACGAGATTAGTCCAGGCCGTGGTCTCAGGCGGACTCGCCTGTGCCGTTGTGCCTGCGGTCGCGCAGGATGCAGCGACTGGGATGCGCGTGATATTGGGCGTCGATCAGGAAATCGAGGCCGGCGATAACCTGGCGCTCGAGAACCCCGAGGAGGGGACGACCGCGCTGTCGACGACCACCCTGTCGCTGGGTCTTCTGTCGGAAACCAGCACCCAGACGCTTGCCTTCGGCATCGCGGGAAAGCTGCGGTTCGGAGAGATTCCAAGCAATAGCGATATCAGCAGCGGGTTCGTCGAGCCCAGTGCGAACCTGTCCTATTCGCGCGAGGGCGCCAATTCGCGTCTGTCGGTATCGGGCGACTACAGGGAAACCGACGCAGCGTTCTTCGAGCCCCTTTCAAGTTTTGCCGATGAAACCGGCCAGATCGTGCTGCCTACGAATTTCGAGGATCAGCGCAATACCGGGACGCGGCAGAACTACAGTTTCAGCACGCAGGTTGAGACCGGAATCGACGCGCCCGTGGGTTTCGTCTTTGACGCCAGCGTTGGCGGGGTCACATATTCGGATGGCGCCGGGGCCACCAATGACGACTCGTTCCGTTACGCTTACGGGATCGAATCCCGGTTGCGCCTTTCGCCGGTCTCGACAGCTTTTGTCGGCTATGATTTCAGCCATTATGAAGCCGACGACATCGCAGATACAGAGCGTGATACCAATGCCCTCGAAGTCGGCATCCTGCAGCAACTTTCGGAGCGTGCCACACTCGAGGCCGCGATCGGATATAGCGAGACTGACGAGGAAGAATTCGGCATCACCGACAAGGAAGACGGCCTGATCGGTCGTGTTGTCTATGACCTGGAAATGCCGAACGGTTCTCTCAACACGTCCTACCGGGTCACACGCGATCAGAGCGGCGCCCGCCAGTTCGTTCGCGTTGGCCGCGCGTTGGATCTGCCCCTTGGTGCGCTGAGCTTCAATATCGGCGCGACGCAAAAGGAAAGCGGGGATCCCAAGCTGATCGGTGGAATCAACTGGCAACGTGATCTGCCCACCGGTCGTATCACCTTAAGTGCGACCCGCGATGTATCCGTCAATGAAGATGACGATGAGCGAATCACCACCACGGCGAATTTTGGCTATGTGTATGATATCAATGCCGTTTCAAGCCTCGGCTTTGATGCGTCCTTTGGCCTCTCGGAAGACGAGGCGACGTCGAACGACACCCGGCGCACGGATCTGACCGCCAGCTACAATTATGCACTGACGCCCGATTGGTCGCTCAGGACCGGAGTCGCCTATCGCGTTCGCGACGAGGACCTTATCGGCACTTCGGACTCGACGTCTGTCTTTGTGCGCATCGGGCGCGACTTCACCCTGTTCCGGTGATACGCCCCATCTGCGCCAGCCGGACACAGCGGCAATGAAGCGCCGCGACTTGCCATCGCCGACGCGACCTGATTATCGGTTGGTATGATGCGCATCCTGTCCCATATGGGCCGCTGGCCATTGGCGCTTGTGCTGCTGATCCTGCCTTGCGTCTGTGTCGAGCTGGCGCTGCAGGGGGCGGATCACGGTCTGTGGGGCGAGCCGCGCTGGCGTGCGCTGGCCTACCAGTTCGGCGCGTTCTGGCCCGGCCTTCTGTCGGGATGGCGACCAAACTTCGGCGCACAGCCTTGGCTTATGTTCATGTCATATGCGTTCCTGCATGGTGGGCTGGTGCATCTGCTTGTCAACATGATCACGCTCGTATCTCTTGGCGGCGCAGTGATCGCCCAAGTCGGACAGCGGCGTTTCCTGGTGATCTACGCTGGTGCCAGCATTCTGGGTGGTGCTGTCTTTGCTCTGCTTGCGTCAAGCGGGTTTCGCCCCATGGTGGGTGCGTCGGGCGCGCTTTTCGGGCTGGCCGGTGCACTGATCGTCTGGAACAGCCTTTTTACCATTCGCCGGCGTCCCGGGTTCATGCGGGCAGCAGCGACGATCGCTTGGCCGCTGGGAATTCTGACGGTGCTCAATATCCTGATGTATGTCGGAACCGATGGTGCGGTCGCTTGGGAGACCCACCTGGGCGGTTTCCTGGCTGGCGCCGTGATCGCGCTGCCAATGTCCTCGCGCGGAGGTGGCCGACGCGCGTAGCGACCACCTCGCCTGATCTATTCCGTGGCGGGCGCGGTCAGCCCAGCGGCTGCGTTTGCGACATCGGCGCGGGTGACAAGGCCTGAATCGTCGACGACCACGTCGTGTCCCATGCCGAGCGCGACGCGCAGATCAATATAGGCCAGTGCCAGATCCCGCAGCGTGCGCGCCAGGGTGAAGCGGGCTGATGACAGTGAGCGTTCGCGGTCGATCACGTCGAGGACCGTGGCGTCGCCACCCTCCACGATCAGGCGCCGAGACAGGTTCAGGGACCGTTCGTTGAGGTTGACGAGTTCGCGGGCGGAACCGACCGATTGTCTGGCCGCCTTCAGAGCGGCCAAAGCGTTCTCGACCTCTTCCACCGCGCCCAGAACAGCCTTGCGCCATTGCAGATAGGCTTGCTGTGCGCGCGACTCGGCGGCATCCTCCGAGGCCGCAAGCGCTGGCTGCGAGAAGACCGGCACTGTCAGACCGGCGACAAGGCTCTCGTTCCAGGACCCGCTTTTGAGCGGTGCCGTGACCAGCCCGCTCAGAGTCAGGCTGGGATAGCGGGAGGCTTGAGCCACGCCCATATCCGAGACTGCGGCGGCATAGCGCCGCTCGGCGACGCGGATGTCGGGCCGGGCGCGCAGCAGATCCGCCGGGACACCGGTCTCTGCGCCACCAATCGGGCGCGGCTGCTGCCCCTTGTAGCCAAGGTCGATGCCTAGTTGCCCGACCGGCTGGCCCAGAAGCGTCGAGATACGATTGCGCTGCCGAATGATCTCGGCCTCGGTGCCTGGCATTTCGGCCTGCGTTTCCGATATCAGCGCGCGCGCCCGCAATACGTCAAGCTGTGTTGCGGCGCCGGCGTCAAGCTGGGTTTGAAGATCGCGCAGGGTACGTCGCCGCGAAGCCAGATCCTGCTGGCGGGTTTCGTAGCTGCGCTGCAAAAA
This sequence comes from Roseovarius salincola, assembly GCF_026891095.1. GTDB lineage: Bacteria > Pseudomonadota > Alphaproteobacteria > Rhodobacterales > Rhodobacteraceae > Roseovarius > Roseovarius salincola. The sequence goes on along the minus strand of NZ_JAPTNL010000002.1, from coordinate 113,858 downwards.
GCGCATTTGCACATAGGTCTTGCTAAGCTCCGACAACAGCAGGCGGCGGGCTTCGCCCTCGCCCAGCCGGGCGGCTTCAAGACGCTGGCGTGCCGCGCGACTGGCCCATTGAGTTCGCCCTGCCAGGCCGATCTCGGCCTCCAGTTCGGCCGAACCCGTATTCGCGCCATTGGTATTTCCGCGCCCCGTGAGCGAGCCGTCACCAGTCGGGGTGACGCTGTCGCGCCGCAGCAATGCCTCGGCTTCCCCAACCCGTTCGCGCGCCTCGGCGACGCTCAGGTTGCCCTGCATGCCCGCGCCGACCAGCTGATTGAGAACGGGATCACTGAAATCGCGCCACCAATAGAGATCGCTGCTGCTGGCCTTGCTGACCGGGGCCAACAGCGAATAGCGGTCGGGCAGCTCCATTTCCGGATGCTTGTAGAGCGGGCCGACCGTGCAGGCCGACAAAAACAGCCCCGCGCAAACGTATAGAAAAATACGCATTGAAATATGCTCGTTCTCTGCCTCTCGGGCCCCTTATCCGCACATGTTTTCATGTGTCATTATTGGCCCATCCGGAAATCCTAGCAGAATCCGGTCAAATTTTCCAGAGCCGCGGGGATCAGTGACATGTTCGGTTCGAGTGTTGCGCTTTTGCGTCACGCCACGGCAAGCCTATTCCCGGAACGCCCGGTTGAAAAACCCTGCCATCGGCTCGATCAGGTAAACCAGCGGAGAGCGCGCGCCGGTCTGGATGAAGGATTGCACCGGCATCCCGGGTAGCAGGCTGTGACCCTGCAGCTTTTCAATTTCGTCGCTGTTTGGCAGGATCTCGACGGAATAATAGGGCTGGCCGGTCGCCTGATCCTGCAAGGCATCGGCCGAGATGCGCTGCACCTGACCCTTGAGCTCAGGGATCTTGCGTTGATCGAAGGCCGAAAACTGAAGCGAAGCCTCCTGGCCTGCATAGACTTCGTCGATGTTGATCGTGTCGACGCGGGCCGACACCACAAGTGGCTGATCCTGCGGAACGATATACATCAGCGGCTCGGCGGCCTGCACCACCGATTGCACCGCAAAGACCTGAAGTCCGTAAACGATACCATCCACCGGCGCGCGGATGTCGAGCCGCGATATCGTTTCGTGCAGGCTGTTGCGGCGCGCGATCAGCTCGATCTCGCGGAACTCCAGGTCGCGCAGGCGTGAGACGGCATTCTCGCGGCGCTGCGTCTTGAGTTGTAAAAGAGCAATGCCGTTGCTTGCCTTCTGCCCACGCAGTTCCGCCATTTCCGCCTCGATCCGTCCGACCTGTCCCTTCAACCCGGCAAGTTCACGCATCAGGTCACTGACCCTTGCGGCGCGAGTCAGGTTCTGGGTCAGTAGTTCGCGTTCGGATACAAGATCGGTATCGACCAGCGCCACCTGTTCGTTAAGCGCATCAAGCTGCGCCTTCAGCCCACCGATCCGGTTCTCGATCTGCCGGTTCTGCTCGTTCAAAAGGCTGATTTCCTGCTCTAGTGATTCCTTGCGGGACTGGAACAGGGTCCGCTCGCCTTGCATGAGATTGGCGATTATGGGCGCGTCATTGGCGGCGGCCACAAGATCGGGGTCGAACGAGATCACCTCGGCATCATCGCGTTCGGTCTGAAGGCGCGACTTGCGTACCGACAATTCGCGCAGCTGGCCTTCGATAATGCTCAGTTCATTGCGCTGGCGGCGCCCGTCAAGCCGGATCAGGATATCGCCCTTTTCGACCCGGTCACTGTCTTTGACCAGTATCTCACCCACGACACCGCCTTCGGGGTGCTGGATAACCTGCCGGTTGGATTCAACAGTGACCTGGCCCGGTGCCACGACGGCCCCCGACAATTCGGCGCGCACTGCCCAGAAACCAAGCCCACCGACCAAGGCGATCAGCGCGAGAATTCCCGCCATCAGCGGCAAGGTGCCGCTCCAGTTCGGGTCCTTGTCTTCGGAGGCCTCGCTCACATCGCCACCTTGTTTGATGTCGCCGTGGCAAGGCGCGGCTTGCGCGGGTCCATCACGGTCTTTTCAAGCACCTCGTCGCGCGGCCCAAAGGCCAGCACGTTGCCCTTGTCCAATACCATCAGCAGATCGCATTCGGCGATCGCGGTGGGCCGGTGAGTCATCACGATCACCGACTTGTTCTTTTCCTTGAAGCTTTTCACGGTCTGGTTCAGCGCGTCCGAGCCTTCGGCATCCAGCATCGAGTTGGGTTCGTCCAGGATCAGCAACACGGGTTCGCCGTAAAGCGCGCGGGCAAGGGCGATCCTCTGTCGTTGCCCGCCTGACAGCATGTTCTCGTTACCGTCCAGATAGGTGTCATAGCCATTGGGCAATTGCATGATCATGTCATGCGCATTGGCCTGTTTCGCCGCGGCCACGACGCCTTTGGCATCCGTTTCCAGCGTCATGCGCCGGATATTCTCGGCGATGGTGCCGCCGAACAGGCTGACGGTTTGGGGCAGATAGCCGATATGAGCGCCCAGATGCATGGGATCGTATTGATCCAGGGTCGCCCCGCCCAGACGCACCTCGCCCGCGGCCGGTGGCCAGTAGCCGGACAGCACCCGCGCCAGTGTCGATTTGCCCGAGCCGCTTTTGCCGATCACGCCAAGCGCCTGGCCCGGCTCGAGCAGGAAATTGACGTTGCGCACCGTGGGCCGCTTCGCCCTTGGTGGCACGATGGTCAGGGCCGACGCGCGCAGGCGCGCCTCGGGCACCGGCAGTTCGGTGCGCTCTTCCTGGAACGGCACCGAGGCAAGGAATTTCTCAAGCGTCTTCCAGCCCGCGCGGGCGCGTTGAAACACGGGCCAGTTGCCCATGGCCTGCTCAACCGGGGCCAGCGCGCGACCAAGAAGGATCGAACCGGCGATCATCGAGCCGGGGGTCAACTCTCCCTGGATCACGAAATAGGCGCCAAGGCCGAGGATCGCGGATTGCAGGAACAGCCGGAATGCCTTGGTGAGCGAGGTGAACACACCGGTCCAGTCATTGGCCCGCATGGTCTGTTTCAGTGCCAGGTTCCGCAGCCTCTTGTAGCGGGTTTGCAGGCTGTCACCGAGGCCTTGGCTCAACGCAACCTCGCTGGCCTCCTGCGCGTGTTCGGCAAAGGAATGCGCCCGCTGTGTCGCGATCTGCGACATGCGCACGCGATGTGCCGTTACGGTCTGGTTGAGCAGCGCCAGCACCACGATGATCAGCCCGCCGGCAACCGAAACCCAGCCCAAAACCGGATGGAAGATAAAGATCGCGGCGATGAAGATCGGCGTCCAGGGCATGTCCATGATCGCCAGCAGCACGGGTGAGACGAACAAGTTCTGAAGCGAGTCCAGATCGCGAAGCGCGGCGTTGCAGACAGGGCGGTCATGCGGGTTCTTGGAGCGTTGCAGCGTCGCATCGAAAAGGCGCGCATCCAGCACGCTTTGAAACCGCGCTCCGATCCGAGCCATCACGCGGCCACGCGCATAATCCAGCACCGCCATCAGTGCAAAGAGCATCGTCACCAGAAGGGACAGTGCGACGAGGGTCTCGATCGATTTTGAGGCAAGCACGCGATCATAGACCTGCAGCATGTAGAGCGGCCCGGTCAGCATGAGGAGGTTGACGAAGATCGAGAAGACGAAGGCCCAGAATAACAGTACGCGTCCCTTACCGCGCGCGACGCGCAATTCCTGAATTCCCGGCCTTTCGACACTTGACATAATTGTCCCGTCGCCTGTGCTATTTCATTTTTCTAAAACACGGATACTGAACGCAGTTAAAACAGAAACAGTTTATAAACCTGTATACGCTTTTCCGAAGCATGTTTCCAATTCGGGATCAACAAAATCATGCCGCTTTTGGGCAGTCAGCCGCATCGTTACCCCTTGCCCGTGGGCGCGAACCGCTTAATGGTTATGCAATGGCCCGTTTTCGTGCTTTCATCAACCGCTTTGACCCGCGCAAACCTCGTTTTGTCGCACCGGTCGCGCCTGATCGGCCATTTGTTGCCATTGGCGACATTCACGGGCGGCTGGATCTTCTGGAGGCCCTGCTTGCCAAGCTCGAGACCGAGGCGCCCAAGCTGCCACTGGTCTTTCTTGGCGATTACATCGACCGTGGACCCGACAGTGCCGGAGTTCTGAGAAAGCTGATGGCACTTGAACAGGAGGACCCGCGCGATGTGGTCTGCCTGATGGGTAACCACGAGACCATGATGCTGGAATTTCTGGACATGCCAGGGGCCAAATGGCCACTCTGGACCCGGAATGGCGGCAGCACGACTTTGCGCAGCTTCGGCCTCGATCCCGACAGCGGCGCGCCCGCCGACACCCGCGACCGTCTGCGTGAATGCGCCGGTCTTGCTCTGCTCGAATGGATCGACCAGCGCCCGCTGATCTGGCAAAGCGGCAATGTCGTGACCAGCCATGCAGGCGGCGATCCGACACGTCCGATCGAAGCCCATCGCGGGCACGGGCTGTTATGGGGGCACCCCAAGTTCTTCAGCACCCCCAGGCAGGACGGGCTGTGGATGGTGCACGGCCATTTCATCAGGGACAAACCCGAGATGAAGGATGGCAGGATCGGAATCGATACCGGGGCGGTTCACACCGGCCATCTGACCGCCGCGATCATCGAACCCGGATTCGTGCGCTTCGTCTCGACCTGATCGGATGGAGCCCGTCGCCCCGTCTCAGCCCATGTCGGCCAGCAGCGCGTGGTGGCGGGCGGTATAGTCCGCGCGCGCTTCCATGGGCGGGCGCAAAATGATCTCGAGTCCTTTGATCATCGACAGGTCGGGTTTGCCGAAAAAGCGGTCGGCTTCGGCTTCGGTAAAGCCCGCGATCCGTACCGCTTCCATCCAGGCGCTGATCCGGTCGGCCTTCTTGATCTGTTTCTTGACCTGTGCCGGGATCGCCGCAGGCAGGCCGAAGCGCAGATGGATGGCCGCCGAAAGACGCTTGTCCAATTCTTCATAACCCGGCCCGACCGCCGATTTCACCGGCGATATCATGTCGCCGATCACGTATTCCGGCGCGTCATGCAGCAGCGCGGCCAGTTTCCACTTGGCAGGCGCAGATGGGCTGAGGCGGGAAAAAAGGCATTCCACAAGCAGAGAGTGTTCCGCCACGGAATAGGCGTAGTCACCCGATGTCTGCCCGTTCCAGCGCGCGACAAAGGCAAGCCCATGGGCGATGTCCTCGATCTCGATATCCACAGGCGTCGGGTCAAGCAGATCGAGACGACGGCCTGAAAGCATCTTTTGCCATGCGCGAGGTTGTTTCATGGTCGTCGGATCGTCCTTGGGGGCAGTGAATTCGGTGGTGGCGTTGCCTAAATCAGGCGCCGGTGCTATCTGCACCTCGAAGTGTAGATTTGCAAGGAGCCACGCCGATGGCGAAGGACTATATCATCAAGGATATCAACCTGGCCGAGTACGGGCGCAAGGAACTGGATATCGCCGAGACCGAGATGCCCGGCCTGATGGCCCTGCGCGAGGAGTACGGCCAGAGCCAGCCGCTCAAGGGCGCGCGCATCGCCGGTTCCCTGCACATGACGATCCAGACCGCCGTGCTGATCGAGACGCTCACCGCGCTGGGCGCGCAGGTCCGCTGGGCGAGCTGCAACATCTTCTCGACGCAGGATCATGCCGCGGCCGCGATCGCTGCGGGCGGCACCCCGGTTTTCGCCATCAAGGGCGAGACGCTGGAGGAATACTGGGATTACTGCGATCGCATCTTCATGTTCGAGGAAGGCGGCGCGAACATGATCCTCGACGATGGCGGTGATGCCACGCTCTATGTTCTGATCGGTGCGCGCGTCGAAGAGGGCGAGGAAGACCTGATCGCCACCCCGACCAGCGAAGAGGAAGAGGCGCTTTTCGCGCAGATCCGCAAGCGCATGGCCGAAAGCCCCGGCTGGTTCGTGCGTCAGCGCCACATGATCCAGGGCGTGTCCGAGGAAACCACGACCGGCGTGCATCGTCTCTACAAGATGATGGAAAAAGGCCATCTGCCTTTCCCGGCGATCAATGTGAACGACAGCGTGACCAAGTCGAAATTCGACAATAAATACGGCTGCAAGGAATCGCTGGTCGATGGCATTCGCCGCGCCACCGACACGATGATGGCAGGCAAGGTCGCCGTGGTTTGCGGCTATGGCGACGTGGGCAAGGGCAGCGCGGCATCGCTGCGCGGTGCGGGCGCGCGCGTCAAGGTGACAGAAGTCGACCCGATCTGTGCGCTTCAGGCCGCGATGGACGGGTTCGAGGTGACCCGGCTTGAGGACGAAGTCGCCAGCGCGGACATTTTCATCACCACCACCGGCAACAAGGATGTCATCCGCATCGAGCATATGCGCGAGATGAAGGACATGGCGATCGTTGGCAATATCGGCCATTTCGACAACGAGATCCAGGTTGCGCATCTCAAGAACCACAAATGGACCAACATCAAGGAGCAGGTGGACATGATCGAGATGCCCTCGGGCAACCGCATGATCCTGCTGTCCGAAGGCCGTCTGCTGAACCTCGGCAACGCCACGGGGCACCCGAGTTTCGTGATGTCGGCCTCCTTCACCAACCAGGTCCTGGCGCAGATCGAGCTGTGGCAGCGGGGCGATCAATACGAGAACGAAGTCTACATCCTGCCCAAGCATCTTGATGAAAAGGTCGCCCGCCTGCACCTGGAGCGCATCGGCGTCAAGCTGACGGAACTGAGCGCCGATCAGGCCGACTATATCGGCGTGAAACCCGATGGCCCGTTCAAGCCCGAGCATTACAGGTATTAAGCGACCGGTCACGGCGCACGACAGATGTTTCAACAGGCCCCGGCAGCAACGCCGGGGCCTTTTCTTTGCGCCTGCGGCAGGGGAGCGCGGGCAAAGTTTTCCCTTTGTGGGCTGTGAAACAGCCGCTACCATTGAAAACGGCGCCTAAACGGGGCTTTGGTATTAAAACGGATATCCGGCAAACGGGCCGGACTGGTGGGAGAGACAGTATGGGAAAGCGTGACGATCTGATTGCGCAATATGCCGACGATTTGCGCAACAAGTGTGGCATGGAGCCGGATATGAACCTTCTGAGGAAGGTGACCATCGGATGCGGCCCCGCGATCTACAATGCAGATGCTTCGACTGTGGCCGCGACCCAGCAAAGCGAACTGGAAACCGTCAAGGAAAACTTCCTGATCAAGAAACTGGGGCTGGCGGATGGTCCGCAACTGATGGATGCGATCAATCAGGTCATGGACACCTATGGTCGCTCCGAACGGAACAAGTATCGCGCCGTGGTGTATTACATGCTGACCAAGCATTTCGGGAAAGAATCTGTTTACAGCTGAACCACCGGCAAGTGACGGATCGACGCCCGCCTTCTCTGGCGGGCGTTTCTCATTTGAAGGGTATTCTAGGCATTCCGGGTTTGGCACCGGGCGCGCGTTTCGCTAGTGTCACGACAACAGGCCAGTAGGCCGAGACCTTTTTCCAGATACACGTGTGGTGCCAAGGGAGCACGTGGGGTGACGGAGGGTGTCGGCAAACGGCTGGCATCCTCCGTTTTCATGATGGCTCAGCCATCTATTCCCGCCATCTCGCAGACGAGGCGCCATTCCCTTTCGCTGACCGGCTGAACCGACAGGCGAGAGTTATTCACCAATACCATATCGGAAAGCCGCGGGTCGGCCTTGATCATCTGCAGCGTGACCGGAGTTCTGGCGGGTGCGATCGCCTTGATGTCGACGCATTCCCAACGGTCATCATCGGTGGTGCTGTCGGGGTGGGCCTTGGCGATGACTTCGACGATACCGACCACGGCCTTTTCCTTCTGGCTGTGGTAAAAGAACCCGCGATCACCAATTTCCATCTCGCGCATGAAATTGCGGGCCTGGTAATTGCGCACGCCGTCCCACTCCTCCCCAGCGTCACCCTTTGCGACCTGATCGTCCCAGCTCCAGGTGGAGGGTTCGGATTTGAACAGCCAGTAACGCATCGCTCAAATTACCTTCTTCCATTCGATCAGTTCGACAGAGTCGAACAATCCGGCCTTGGCGTAGGGGTCATTCGCGGCCCAGTCCTGCGCCTGTGCCATGTCCACGACATCGAGGATCACAAGCGATCCAGCCATGGCCCCGGCATCATCCAGCAGCGGACCGGCCTGCGCGACGGTCCCGGTCGCCTTGATATAGGCCAGATGCGCCTCGCGGTTGTCCAGACGGGTTTGCAGGGCGCCGGGCTTGTCTCGGGCAATCAGGGCAATCAGCATCATTCTTCCTTCAATGGGCGTGACAAAAGCATATCCATAGCCTGATCAACCTGCAATTCACCATTGATCAGGGCGGTAATCGCGCGGGTAACGGGCATGTCGATTCCGAGTTCCGCAGCCCGGTGCGTAACAGCGCGCGCTGTGGCGGCTCCTTCCACGGTAACGGAGGGATCGAAACTTTCATTTCGACCCAAACTCAGGCCAAAACGCGTGTTTCTGGACTGCTCCGACGTGCAGGTGAGCACAAGATCACCAAAGCCCGAAAGGCCCGACAACGTCTCGGGCCGGGCTCCGACAGCGGCCGCCATTCGTGACATTTCGGCGAAGCCGCGCGTCATCAGCGCCGCGCGGGCGCTTTCGCCAAGCCCGGCACCCATGACCACACCGCTGCCGATCGCCATGACGTTCTTGAGCGCGCCACCCAGCTCCGCGCCGCTGGTGTCCGTGGTGCGATAGAGGCGCAGATTGGCCGTGCTGAGCGCGCTCTGAAGCGCCTCTCCTGCGCTGTCATGGGCACATGCCAGCGTCAGCGCAGTGGGCAACCCGCGCGCGATATCGGCGGCAAAGGACGGGCCGGTCAGGATCGCCGATGTCGTGTCGGGCAGCATTTCGGCAATGATCCGGGTCGGTCCCAGACCGGTCGTCAGCTCCATCCCCTTGCAACAGGCCACAAGATGCCCTTGCGACAGGGCAGCCCCATGCGTTTCGAGCGCGCCGCGAAGGCGCTGCATGGGCACGGACAAAAGAACGACCTGTCCTTGAGATACAGTCTCTAATTCAGCCGAAATCTTGATATTATCAGGCAGATCGACACCCGGCAGACGGCGTGCGTTCTGTCGGGCCGCGCGCATCTCGTCGACATGCTTGGGATCGCGTGCCCAAAGTTTGACGGGACCGTTGCGCGACAGGGATATGGCCAGGGCGGTGCCAAATGCGCCTGCGCCCAGTATCGTGATCATGCCTTTGCCCCTTTCTTTCCGCTGCCCAGAAGCGCCGGACCGGACCGGTCGAGCGGCCAGCGCGGGCGGGCGGCGAGTGTCATGTCATCGCGATGTCCCGCGCGCAAAAGCTCGGCGCCTGCATAGGCGATCATCGCCGCGTTGTCGGTGCACAGGGCCAGCGGCGGTGCGACGAATGCGGTCTGCGCCGCGTCGGCGGCTGCCTCCAGCGCCGCGCGAATAGCGCCATTCGCCGCAACCCCCCCTGCCACGGCAAAGGCGGACGTGGCAGGTGCTTCGCCGAGATATATCGCAAGGGCACGGCGGGTTTTCTCGGCCAGAACATCGGCCACAGCAGCCTGAAACCCGGCGCAGAGATCGGCACGGTCCTGACGCGTCAGGCCACCTTGCGCGTCCATGAGCACATCGCGCGCCCGCAACAGGGCCGTCTTGAGCCCGGAAAAGGACATGTCGCAACCGGGTCTGTCCAGCAACGGCCTTGGAAAGCGGAATCGCTCGGGGTCGCCCTGCAACGCCTCGCGCTCGACCGAGGGACCGCCGGGTTGCGCCAACCCCAAAAGGCGCGCGGTCTTGTCGAAGGCCTCGCCGGGCGCATCGTCGATCGTGCCGCCAAGACGGCTGAAATCCCCGCAGCCGCGCACGATCAGAAACTGGCAATGCCCGCCCGAGACCAGCAGCATGAGATAGGGATAGGCGATCCCGTCCGTGAGCCGCGGTGTCAATGCATGGCCGGCAAGGTGGTTCACACCGATCAGCGGCAAACTGGCGCCCGCGGCGATGCCCTTGGCGCACATGACTCCCGAAAGCACGCCGCCGATCAGCCCAGGCCCTGCCGTGACAGCGACCGCGTCGATCTGTGAAAGGGTGGTTTCCGCCTTCGTCAGAGCCGCTTTGACGCAGATATCAAGCTTTTCCGCATGAGCGCGGGCGGCGATCTCGGGGACGATCCCGCCATAGGCGGCATGCAGATCGTTCTGCCCATGAACGATTGAAGACAAGATCGTGGGTGTCTCTCCGTCAAGGCGCAGAACGGCGGCTGCCGTATCGTCGCAGCTGCTTTCAAGGCCGAGGATGGTAAGGCTGGTGCGCATGGGCCGCCCGTTGCGTGTTGCTCCACTGGCAGGTATCACCGGATGAATATGCAAACAACTGTGGACAGCTCATGGCGCCGACGATCCTGATCACCCGGCCCGGTCGCGTTGGCGCGGAATTCGCCGAACGGCTTGAGGCGCAGCTGGATGGTGACGTGACTGTGGTTTTGTCTCCGCTCATGCGGATCGAGCATTGCGGCGCGCTGCCTCAGATGGCGGGATATCGCACGCTGATTTTCACCTCCCGACACGGTGTAGAAGCATATGTGGCCAAGGGTGGGCGCTGCGATCTGCCCGCCTTCGGGGTGGGCGAGGCCACCGCGCAGGCTGCCCGCGAGGCCGGGATGAATGTGACCGCGTGCGGCGGCGACGCAAGGGATCTGATCGCGCAGCTTCTGTCGGCAGGCGTCACCGCACCTTGCCTTCATCTGCGCGGGACACATGCCGCCAGCGATATCGCGACTTTGCTGAGTTCGGCGGGATTAGAGACTGATGAAGCCGTGATCTACCGGCAATTACCCGAGCCCCTAACGCAAGTGGCTCGCACCATTCTGGCGGGGGCCGAGCCGGTTTTGGTGCCGCTCTTCTCGCCGCGCAGCGCCCGCCTGTTCTTTGGCCAGGCATGTGGCGCCGCGCCGCTTCTGGTTGCTGCGATCAGCAGGAACGCCGCCGCCGCGGTGCCGGATGACCGGGTCGCCGCAATCGAGATCGCGCACGCGCCCTCAGCGGATGCGATGCTGGACGCAATAAAGAAGCTACTGGACAAGACCAAGCGGCTTGAGGGTGGAAACACGGCAAAGTAAGGTCGTGAAGTATGCGCCGTATGGCAGGATTCGAAAGGGTGGTTGAGAGTGGCTGACAGGAAGAGCTCCGAAGACAAGTCGGAATCCGAAGACAAGTCGGAAGATGTTACCGATCCAACGACCGATCCGAAGATTGCTGAGTCCGCAGAGACGACCCGGTCAGATTCTACAGCCGACTCCGATGACGACCGCGATCAGCCGACAGATAGCGAGAAGCAAAGCCCCGCCGAAACCGACGGCGAGGCCGACACGTCTGAGGCAGGCGCGACTGATTTCGTCGCAGATGCCAGCCAACCGGGCAATCCTGACGATGATCGCGACACCGACCCGGCACAGGCCATGCCGGAGGCATCGCAACCTGTACCGGTGGAACAGGTCATCGTGCACAAGGGTGGATTCGTCCCGACGCTTCTTGGCGGTGTCGCCGCAGCCGCGATCGGCTTTGGTGCTGCGCAATACATGTCCGGCGGATGGCCATTCGCGGCAGTCACGGATGACGGGGCGGATCAGGCGCTGAGCCAGCAGCTCGATACGCAATCAGCGCAGATCGAAGATCTGCAGGGGCGTCTGGATGCGCTGGGCGATGGCCCCGACCTTGGCGGACTGGAAGAAACCCAGGCGGGTCAGGCGGCGGCGATAGAAACGGTTTCGCAGCGCTTGAATGATGCCACGACCCGGCTCGACGAGCTGGAAACGCGTCTTGGCGAGGTTGAAAACCGCCCCTCGGGCGAGGGCGCGTCTCAGGCCATTGCCTCGGATATCGAGGCCGAGCTGAACGCATTGCGCGAGTCGGTTGCGCAACAAGGCGACGAGATCACCCGCATGGTCGAGGACGCTCGCACGATGGAAGAGAACGCCGAACAGACAGCCCGGGGCGCGATGCAGAGGGCAGCGCTTACGCGGATTCAGACCGCACTGGATGCCGGAACCGGGTTTGATGCGGCCCTGGCCGATCTGGAATCCTCAGGTGTGAACGTTCCAGAGGCGCTGACACAGGTTGCACAAGACGGCGTCGCCTCGCTGGCCCGCCTTCAGGACCGCTTTCCCGACGCGGCCCGTCGGGCATTGGCCGTTTCGCGCCGGGTCACCGGGGAAGATGGCAGCGGTTTCGGTAGCTTTCTGCGCACGCAGCTTGGGGCGCGCTCGCTTGAACCGCGCGAGGGCGACGACCCCGACGCCGTTCTGTCGCGCGCCGAGGCCGCCACGCGCGAGGGGCGCCTGAAAGACGCGCTGGCCGAGATCGAAACACTGCCCGAAGAGGGGCGCGCGGAGTTGGCAGGCTGGTCAGAGGATGCCAAGCGCCGCCTCGCGGCCGTCGCTGCTGCAGAGGCGCTCGCCCAGGATATGAATTGAAACCGAAAGGGCATGCATGATGCTGTGGTCGATCATCAAGATTGTTGTTTTTATCGCCCTGGTTGCGGGCGCGACCTTCGGAGCAGCCCATCTGCTCGAGATGGAGGGCGGTGTTCGGATCGTCATGGCGGGCCAGGAGTTCAACCTGACGCCGCTCAAGGCGGTGATCGCGCTTGTTCTTCTGGTGATCGCGATATGGCTTCTTTTGAAATTGGCTGCTTTCCTGATCGCCTTGCTGAAATTCATCAATGGCGATGAAACGGCGATTTCGCGGTATTTCGACCGGAACCGCCAGGAGAAAGGTTACCGCGCTCTGACCGATGGATTGATGGCTCTGGCATCGGGCGAGGGCGAGCAGGCCATGTCCAAGGCCAACAAGGCCGAGAAATATCTGCGCAAACCCGAGCTGACCAACCTGATTACGGCACAGGCCGCCGAGATGGCGGGCGACGGCAAGCGCGCCGAGAAGGTCTACAAGAAGCTTCTCAAGGACGAACGCACACGGTTTGTCGGGGTGCGCGGCCTGATGAAGCAGAAGCTCTCGGCAGGGGATACCGAAACCGCCCTGCGGCTGGCTCAGACGGCCTTTTCGCTCAAGCCCAGACACCAGGAGGTTCAGGATACGCTGCTGCAGCTACAGGCGCAGCAGGAAGACTGGAAAGGCGCGCGCGAAACCCTCAAGGCGAAGCTGAAATATGGCGCCTTGCCGCGCGATGTGCACAAGCGGCGCGATGCGGTTCTGGCGCTGTCCGAGGCCCGCGGCGTGCTGGACGAGGGCAACGATATTGCTGCCCGCGAAGCTGCCATCGAAGCGAACCGCCAGTCGCCCGATCTGATCCCGGCGGCCGTCATGGCCGCGCGCGGCTATATCGAGCAGGGGGCCAAGCGCCATGCGATACGGGTCATCAAGAAGGCATGGGAGGCCCAGCCGCATCCCGACCTTGCCGCGGTCTTTGCCAAACTCGAACCTGATGAAAGCCCCGAGCAGCGCCTCAAGCGCTTTGGCAAACTGCTCAAGCTGCAGCCGGATCACCGTGAGACCCGCCTGCTGGAAGCCGAGCTTCACCTTGCGGCCGAGGATTTCCCAGGGGCTCGGCGCGCGCTGGGCGACATGGTAGAAAACGATCCGGACGCACGCGTTCTGACCATCATGGCAGCGGTCGAGCGTGGCGAAGGCGCGTCGGACGCCGTGGTCAAGGGATGGCTGGCGCGCGCCCTTTCGGCACCGCGCGGCCCGCAATGGGTATGCGAGAACTGCCACCATATTCACGCCGAATGGGTGCCCGCCTGCGAGAACTGTCATGCCTTCGATACGCTATCCTGGACCAGCCCGCCGTCAACTGCCATGTCCACTTCGACCGGGATCGAGATGCTGCCGCTGATCGTCGGCGCGCTCGAGGATCGCCGCGATGACACGGACTTGGAGGAGACAGATCAGGACCAGGACGACGATATCGTGGACGCGACGCCAGTCACACAAAGTGGTACCGGCCCCGACAGGGAATCATCAGAAAAATAGCTCTTCCCCCCCGCGTGGGGCGGTGCTATAGGGCCGCGTCACGGGGCCGGTGTAGCTCAGCTGGTAGAGCACGTCATTCGTAATGATGGGGTCGTAGGTTCGAGTCCTATCACCGGCACCACAGCCTTTTTCAGGATATGTTGTCCGGCGCGGGTCGGGATCGTGCCGCGTCGTTCACGAGATGGTCGAATGCACCGGCGGGTGCTGTTTCGCTTTCTCCAGCACGACGATCGAATCGTAAATGTGGATCGCGGCGCAGGACCCTGCGATCTCGGGGTGCCGCATGTCGTCTTCGTGATACCAATGGTGCATGTCGTCCACGATGTCGCGGACATAGGTAAAGAAATTCGACGCCGTCCCGAGCCCGCCACCGAACTCTGTCCAGTAGGCCGTGTGAAGATCCTCGATCAGATAGATGCCATTGTTGTTGAGAAGCGGAAACAGGGCATCCAGCGAGGCTTTGAGATCGTTCATGCGATGGCTGCCGTCATCGATGATGATATCCACACCGCCCATCTCTGCGATCACCGATCTTAGAAATGCCGGGTCGTTCTGCGAGCCGATGCGCACCTGGCCGTCGATACCGTCATACTGGCGGCAGTCCTCGTCTATGTCGATTCCGTAGATGGTCGCGTCCGGGCCAAGGAACTTGCGCCAAATGGCAAGAGAGCCGCCCTTTGACACACCGATTTCCAGCAGCCTTGGCGCATGCCCGCGGAAAGGGGTGAAATAGCGGTCATAGATCGGAATGTAATGGTGCCACTTGTGGACCAGATGTCCCGAATGCTGCGAATAGATCGTCAGAAGATCGCCATCGTAATCGTATTTCCGGTGTATATCTTCAAGGACGCTCGGGCCGTCGAATGCGAATTCATCGATGCCGCGCGGCGCGTACCTTGTGATTTTCCAACCACCCAGAACGCGGCGCTGAATGCGCCGCAGCCATTGCACGAAGGGGGTCCTTTGGTCTGGCAAGTTGAATGTCCCTGGATCAGCCGGGCAGGCACCTACGTGCTAGCCCGGCCCGAAGAGCATGCGCAAGTGAATAATGATTTCCTTCAACCGGGCCGGACACGATCATTTCAACTTTAAACGTCAAAGGTTCGGTAATCTCTTTCCTGCTATACCGTCCATTGGGTGAGTTGAAAGGTGGTAGGATGAGCGCGCCGGGCGAAAACGCCGCGCCAGTTATCATCAAAAGGAAGAAGGTCGTTGTCGGCGGGGGCCACCATGGTGGTGCCTGGAAGGTCGCCATGGCATTTTCCTTTAGCCTTTGGTGCTTTTGCACCGGTTTCAATATCCGCCCCTTCAAGAGGCGGCGCAGGCCCCGTTCTGGCGCTTGCGGGTGCCGGTGTGTCACGCGGCCCCGCGCCATCCGCTTTCGAATGCCTGCCCAGCATGGTCTCCAAATGCTAATCGTCTCCTAAGCCCGACGGACAAGTTGGGCCGAATTAGAGACAAATACCTCACGCCCGCTTTTCGACGTTATGCGCCATCGTGCCATCGATCGTGCGTCGCTTCCCGGTCTCGTCATATGTCGCGAGCGAGCGCCTTACCTGGCGGATCGCGGCCATCCGGCTTGCCACCCGCCGGATGCCCTCAAGCGCACCATCCAACAGCACCTGATTGCGCTGCACCTTCTGTTGAAGGCCGGCAAGATCGGGCTCACGCGTGCCCTCGAGCGCATTGAATCTGTCGATCAGCCGCTCCTTTTGCGTCAGCAAGCTGCCGATGGTTTCCAGATCGCCCGCCAGCAGCGCGGCGCGCTCGGTTTCAAGTAGCTTGTCCAGCCGGTCGATCAGGGTCTGCATGTCATCCTGCGTCATCATGGGTCTCCGTTATTGCGCGATAGAAGCTCTCGGCCAGGCCGATTCCACCGCTTGCCGCCATCCGTTCGGCGATGGCCTGCCGGTGAAACGAGGCGAACTGATCCTCGCCCGGCCCGCCCGAAAAGCTGTTCGTCTGTTCGCCAAAGCCGGCGGATTTCAGCATTTCGGCCAGAAAACCCGCTTCAAGCCGTTCTGCCACCTCGCGTGCCGCCGATGGTGCCAAGGGGGTGGGCCGTGGCGCAACGTATGGGGCGATTGGTAAAGAATCCGTCACTGTTTCACCTCGAATTGAAGATACACATCCCCATTTCACGGCATTTGGGTAAAGAAGTAGTAACCGGCATCTGCGACCTTCCCGAGTATTGGAATGATCGCCGGAGAAGCCGATGATGTTTGTTCAGACAAGCGCGCCGCACGTGATGTCCGAAATGACCCTGCGGCTGGCCATTGATGGCAGCATTGCGCCAGATGGCGCGCCCGTGTCCGGTTTTCAGGCGGTGTTCGACGCGCTGGAAACCACGCGCAAGGGCGGCCCATCTCTGGCGGTGCCCGGGGATCTGGCCGACGCATTGCCCGCGGATGCCCCGCCCTCAGATGAGGTCCCTTCGGACGCGGTGATCTCCGATGATGCGTCTGCGCGCGATATGGCGGTCGAATCTGAAAGCGTCCCGCAAGCCACGCTCATGCCCCGGTTGGCGCCGGAAGCGGCGCCGCATCCCGGCCCTGAACCTGTGCGCGACAGCGCTCCGGAACCGGCGCAGGCCGACCCCGAAGCCATGCAAGGCACGCCCATACCGACGCAGAACATCGCGCATGCCGCGCCGCGCGCGCCCGGGCGCGACATGCCCGAACCCATGCAGCGGCCGGTATCGGGCCGCGCCCATTTCACGGGCACTGGACAAGCGGACAACAGGACGGCCACGCCGCCGCCATCGCCAATGCCGGCCTCCGATACCGGCACCCGTGCCAGCGTGCCGCCCGATCCGCCCGATCGGTTGAACCCTCCCGCAACGACGCCCGAGCGCGCCGCGCCCCCGATGGTGGCATTTCAGCGCGCTGCCCCCGCAGATGAGAACATCGCAGCCGACCTGCGCGCCAAGGCCGCGCGCGCCACCGTCAGCGCGGCAGAGCCCGATCCCGGAAAATCGCCCCGACAGGGCGCACATGCCGTGACGGATGGGGATCAGCCCGCACCCGCGCCTATCGCTCCGGGCGCGCAGCCTGTGCCCCGGCCGCAGGCGCAAACCCGGCCGCAGGCGCAAGGCCTGCCGCAGGCGCTGGCTCAGCCACGGCCGCAGGTGGCGCCTGATACCCGCGCCGACCCGCGCGACCCTGTGGCGGTTCCGTCTGCGCCGACGTCAGTGCCCGGCGCGCCAAGCGATCCGGTCATCACCCCCCTGGCGCGTAGCGAAACGCCAAGGTCCGCACCCCGTCATGCCCCGCGATCCATTGATGCCTTGCCGCCGTCGCGTGCCTATGCCGTGCCCGCGTCTGCGCCGCCTTCCCCCCTTCACGCGATAGAGGCCGTGCAAATCGACTCTTTGGACGTACCAATGAGATTCGTCTCTGATTCAGGGCAGAACGGCGATACGCGCCTTGCTGCTGACGGTCTGGCGTCGCTGCGCGCCAGCGTCGAAATCCTGCAACATCCCGACCTGCCGCGCCATGTCGCCACACAGCTCAGTGCCGCTGTGCAGCGGGCCATCCCCTTTGCGGGGGCCATGGGCGGTGGTGCTGGCGGCGGCATGGCCGGCACGGCTGTCGGCGGTGGCGAACAGGCCATCGAACTGACGCTGAACCCGGCCGAACTTGGCCGGGTGCGCATCAGCATGACACCCGGCGACGGGGCGATCACCGTCACCGTGATCGCCGAACGTCCCGAGACGCTCGAATTGATGCGCCGCCATGCGGACATGCTGGCGCAGGATTTCCGCCATCTCGGCTTGGGCAGCACCGAATTCGCCTTCGGGCGCAACCCCGGGCAACCGGGCGGCACCGGCACGCCGGATCGCGCGGCCAACCCCGAGGATCCGCCCCCGCCCACGGTTGCGGCGGCCCCTGCGCCCACCGCGCTGGGGATCGCTGCGGATCGCGTTGATATCAGACTCTGAAAGGGCATCATCATGGTAGAACCGACCTCCCCCATACCTCCCGCCGCCAGCCCGCCGCCCGCGTCCGCGCCGCCTTCAGCGCCAGACGAAAGGCCCGTGCTCAGTTCGGATTTCGAAACCTTTCTCAAGATGCTGACCGCGCAGATGCGCAATCAGGATCCGCTCAATCCGGTCGAATCTGCAGATTTCGCTGTCCAGCTGGCAACCTTCTCGACAGTCGAACAGCAGGTGCGCACCAATGATCTTCTGGAATCGCTTGGCGCGCGTGTCGGGGCTCTGGGCATGTCGCAACTGGCTGGCTGGGTCGGGATGGAGGCCCGCGCCGTGACCCCTGTCGAATTCGACGGCACCCCGCTGACCCTGACACTGCGGGCCGATCCGCTGGCCGATTCCGCGCAGATCGTGGTGCGCGACACCAAGGGCGACATCGTGCAGCGGCTCGATGCGCAGGCCGAAACCGGGCCGGTGCAATGGGCCGGGGTCGGCGGCAACGGCGCGCCGCTGCCCTCCGGGCGCTACGACATCACGCTGGAATCATATCGTGCCGGCGATCTGCTGGGCGCACATCCCGCCGAGCTTCATGGACGGATCGTGGAGGCGCGCAACGATGGCGACCAGATCACCCTGATCTTCCAGGGGGGCGAAGAGGTGGCCTCGGGCGAAATCCTCGGGCTGCGCGAACCACAGGGCTGAGCGCCCTTGCCTCGCCTGTCGCGGTGGCCTAGCGTCCGGCGATTCGCAGACGAACCGCAGGTTCCACCCCGGCCATGACCGATTCAGACGACCTTCCGCCCGAAACGCTGGCCCCGGCGCTGGCCGCCGAAGGCATAGTGCCGCCAGACTCCACCTGGACGGCGCTGGAGGGCGGGCGCACCAACCGGCTCTGGCGGGTCTCGCGCCCATCGGGTGGCCTGGTCGTGGTCAAGCTTTACAGACATGCTGCGCCCAACCCGCTGTTTCCCAACGATCCGGCGGTGGAACTGCGCCTGCTGCGCCATCTTTCGGGCCACGGCATTGCGCCGCACCCCCTGTATTTCGGCGAAACCCCGGCGGGGCCATGCCTTGTCTATGCCCATCTGCAAGGAGCGCCCTGGACGCGCGGCGCCTACATGGCGGCCGCGCTGCTCAAGCGCCTGCATGCCATCGCGCCGCCACCGGGCCTGCGTAACGCCCCGGATGGCAGCCTTGCGCTTGGCGAACAGACCGCGGCGATCCTGGCGCGCTGCGATTCCCACGCCGCCCGCGCCACCCGTTCGCTGATGCCTCGCCACGAGGTGCCCGCACTTGGCCGCGCCACCCTGCTGCACGGCGACCCGGTCGCCGCCAACATGGTGGTCGGCGAAACCGGCGCACGGCTGATCGACTGGCAATGCCCCGCCATTGGCGACCCTTGCGAGGATATCGCTCTGTTCCTTTCGCCCGCCATGCAGCTCAGCTATCGCGGCGCGCCGCTGGACACGGCCGAGCACGCCGCCTTCCTCGCCAGCTACCGCGACCCCGCCATCATCGCGCGCTACCGGCGGCTGGCGCCGTGGTATCACTGGCGGATGCTGGCCTATTGCCTCTGGCGCCACGAAGGCGGCGACACCGGCGCGCGCGCTGCCGCCGATGCCGAACAGGCCGCCCTGATCGCAATGGACCCCGCCTGATCCGGTCTGGGTGTATGGCGCGCTGCTCTCCGGGGGATGAGATTTCCGCTCCCGGATACCTCAAAGGTAGAGTTTGAGGGCTTACGTTTGAGCGAAAGTTGTGCAATACTTCCCATAACCCCGTTCGGGGGAGTCCCAGTCAGCCAATGTTGGAGAGTATCATGAAGACATTTTCGACCCTCGCCGCAGCCGCAGCCATCGCCTTGACCACCGCAGCCCCGGTCGCCGCCGAAGGGCCCGACAACAGCGTGAATCCCGATCCCTTCGTGTCAAGCCAAGGCGTCCTTGCCGGCGGATTGCTCGGCGGCATGGGAACGGCCGGCCTCGTGGCTGTCGGCCTGGCCCTGACCGTCATCACCGTTGCCGCCGTCGATTCCAGCGGCGACACCTGATCGCAGGCTTGGTGCCGCACCGTCGCAAGGCGGTGTGGCGCAGCCGCCCTGCAAGGCCCTGATCTCTGCCGCACCGCCTCAGCGCAACGCGTTCAGCACCGCATAGCCATTGCTTGGCCCGACCCACTGGCGCGACTGCAACACGCGACCGCTGGCCGCATCCACCATATAGCTGTTCTCGAACTGCCAGTCGCTCATGCGGCAGGTCTCGTGCATCTCGATCACCGGGCGCGCCACGATCTCGCCGATGGTCAGGCGCCGCGCATCACCCCGTGTCACGCTGCAATCGGCTGTCATCTCGATGATCTGGTTCTCGCCATTCATGTATCGCTGAACGCGCCGCGCCGCGCCGTCCTCGCGTGCAGAAATCAGCCGCGCGCTTTCAGCCACATCCGCGGACATCAGGTCATGCCCAAGCCCCCTTGTGCCGCTCAGCATCCCCTGCATCAGCGTCAGGGTCCGGCGATCCGGTGCCGCGAATGTCTCATGCGCGCCATTCACCTCGATCCGCTCGACGATGGTGATCACCCTGTGGTCGGCCAGCGTCAACAGCACCAGAGGCCGCTCACTCGCCGCAAGCGAACCCGTGATCGCCGCGTTCAGCTGCGCCGCATCGGGGGGCGATGCCTGCGGACGGGGCTTGAACAGCCCCTTTACGATGGCCAGCGTGCTCGCGCTGTCCTCCTTGCCGCTGCTGCATCCCGCCATCAGCGCCCCGGCCAGGCCAAGGGCCAGGATCCGCACTAACCGTGTCTTCATCGCCAGAACTTCCCCCAGCTTTTGGCCATTTCGGGCCGGTGGGTGTCGCGGATGTTCTCGTAAAGACGGTCATCCACATGAAGCCGCGCGCCGCCATCGCGCGACAGCGATCGGATCACCAGATCCGAGCGCCTGCGCGTCGGCTGCCCGACGCCCCAGGACAGCGGGATCGTGATCCTGATGCCCTTGTCGAACGAGCCTTCGCCAAAGGCGGTGGCGGATACGTCGGTCTTGGTCGCATAGGCGCCGATGCGCCAACCATTGGCGAACACCCGGTCCAGTGAAACCGTCGCGCCCCAGTCCCCG
This sequence comes from Roseovarius salincola, assembly GCF_026891095.1. GTDB lineage: Bacteria > Pseudomonadota > Alphaproteobacteria > Rhodobacterales > Rhodobacteraceae > Roseovarius > Roseovarius salincola. Next base: position 92,842 of record NZ_JAPTNL010000002.1, on the reverse strand, counting down.
GCAAGATAGCGCCCGACATCGAGCTGCCCGTGAAACCCGTTCTGGAAATCGTAATAGGCCGAGATATGCCCGTTCACTTCCGGGATCGTGCCGGTGCGGGTCCTGTGGCTGCGCGTGCCGAACAACTGATCGAAATCGCGCGGCACCACGTAATTGACCTCGGCGCCCAGTGCCAGACGGCTGCCGACAGGCTTCCACAACAGCTCGCCTGACGCCCCGGCATACATCTTTTCAAGATAGCCCAGTGTGATCCGGCTATAGAGATCCTTACCCGGTCGCCCGTAATGCGCCAGCGTCAGGTGGTCGAGCGTGGGGTCGTTCGTCGCCGAATAGCGCCCCACATTCGAGCGCACCCTCGGCAGCTTGGTCGGCACGGTCCTGACATCGTCCAGATCGCCGAACAGCTTGACCGAAACCGCGCCCGAGGCCCGCCAGCCCGGCGCGATATGATAATCCGCTTTCAATGCGATACCGCCATTGGCGCGCACCGGGCTGTCCGGGTCAAAGACGCTGAAACGCAGGAACGGCCCCACCGACCAGTCGAATCGCGGATAGGTTTCGCGCAGCGACAGCGGCTTGCCACCGATGCTCAAAGGGTCGCTGAAGGTTGCGGCGGCCAGGATTTCGTCGGCAGAGCGGTGCTCCAACCGCTCCAGATCGCTGCGCCGCAGGGTCACGGCGCTCGTCGGTATGCCCTGTTCGACCTGCGTGATCGTCAGCATCTCGATCGAGGCGGGCAGGGTGCGGGTCAGCACCCGCGCGGTGCGCCCCACCGCCTGTGCGCGGATGTCATAGCGCGGATTGCGGATCGCCACATGGGCGCTGGTGGCGTCATGTGTAAACCCCTGGAGGACCAGCCCTTCCGTCCTGAGGCCGCTGGCGACCGACTCGCGCAGCCTGGCGGTTCCCGCCGCGCCGCCGCTGGTCCAGCCAAGATCGCGCGCGGCCCCCGCTGCGCGCGGCGCGACAGGCATCGGCGCGGCTTCGGCCCCGCCAGTGACCACGGGCTTGCGGGCATTGAGCGACAAGGTCGCGCTCACGCCCAGCTCGCTGCCATTGAGCGAATAGGCGCTCAGGCGGAATGCCTCGCTGACCTTGTAATCCAGCCCGACATTCCAGGGCGATTTGTGGCGGGTAATGCCGTCGCGGACTTCGCGCTCATAGCCATCCGAAGAATATTCCAGCTTCAGGTTGAGGCGCTCGCTCGCGGCATAGCTCAGCCCGGCGAACCCGGCCACATCGCCCCGGAACCAGCGGTCATGCGTCGGGATGCCGCCTTCGCCCAGCAGCGACGTTGGCCGCGTTCCCGTGTTGGCGAAGGCGCCATGGCTGCCCAGGCGGCCCCAGCCCAGCCCGCCCGTGAACCTGAGTCGCTTGCCGATGGCCTTTGTGGCGACGATATACTCGCCCCCGAACAGCCCCGTGCCGACGAAATCGCGCAGGCCCAGCGCCACTGCGGGCCGGGTGGCGGTTTCCTCCAGCAGACGGATGCGCAGATCGAAACTGCGGTCGTAATAGGTGTCATAGGGCGGGCGGCCCGGATCGGGCCGCAGCCCACGAATGGCCGAATAGCGGAACGAGGTGCTCAGCCAGCGGGTCGGCTGAAAGCTCAGCGTCGTCTTGGTGGTGCCGTCATAATGCGAAACCGTCGTCGAGATCTGCGCCTCCGGCGCCATCTCGGCGCTCGGCATGTCGATCAACCCGCCCGGCGCGCCGTAACTGTCGGTGACCGTCGTGGTCAGCCGCCCGCCCTGCGTCCCGGTGCCCGGCTCCTCTGCCAGCCCCGGCAAGGGCCACAGGGCCAGCGCGATCGCGGCGCTCCATCCACGGGAAAAACAGCTCACTCATCAACTCCGCCAGCAGGCAACAATACCACCTTAGCGGGATGAAGGTATTTTCACAACACGTCAAGAGGGATCACCCCGACGCGCCGCCAAAGGATGTCAAATCATCCAGAACGCCGCCACCGTCGCCGCCGCACCTGCCAGCCCGCCGCCCAGGGCCCACAGCGCACCCGCCCCGCGACTCCCGCGTGGCGCGGGCTCCAACGGCATGGATTGGCGGATCAGCGCATTCTCCACAATCGCCGGCAGGCGCGGCCCGTAACGAGTCAGCACCGCCAGCGTCTTCTGCAGGTCGCGCATCACCGCGCGCGGGCCGATATTCTTGCGGATGTAATCCTCGACCACCGGCCGTGCGACCTGCCAGATGTTGATCTGCGGATCGAGCGACCGCGCCACACCCTCGACCACCACCATCGTGCGCTGCAACAGGATCAGCTCGGTGCGGGTCTCCATCCCGAAACGCTCGGTCACCTCGAACAGGTAGCTCAGCAGGTTGCCGATCGACATCTGCGAGGCATCCATCCCGAAGATCGGCTCGCCCACCGCGCGCAGCGCCCGTGCGAACTCGTCCACATCCCGGTCCGCGGGCACATAGCCCGCCTCGAAATGCACTTCCGCGACGCGCTGGTAATCGCGCTTGATGAACCCATAGAGGATCTCGGCGTAAACCTTGCGGGTATATTCGTCGATATGCCCCATGATTCCGAAATCATAGGCGATGATATCCCCCGACGGCGCCACCTTCAGGTTGCCCTGATGCATGTCGGCATGGAAATACCCGTCGCGCAGCGCATGTTTCAGGAACAGCTGCAACACCCGCTCGGCCAGTTGCGCCCGGTCATGCCCCGCGCCGTCAAGCGCCGCGTTGTCGCCCAGCGGCACACCATCGGCCCAGCCCATCGTCATCACCCGCCGCCCCGACAGCGGCCAGTTCACCCGTGGCAGGGCAAACCCCTCGTCCTGCGCGGTATTGGCGGTGAATTCACTGGCCGAAGACGCCTCCAGCCGCAGATCGAGCTCCCCCATCACCACGCCCTCGAAATGGGCGATCACATCGGTCGGCCTCAACCGCCGCGATCCCGGTGACAGGAACTCGATGGTGCGCGCCGCGAAATAGAAGGCGTCGATATCCTTGCGAAAGGCCCGCTCGATCCCGGGGCGCAACACCTTGACGGCCACTTCCTCGCCGCTCTCGCGCAGGGTCGCGCGATGCACCTGCGCGATCGAGGCCGCCGCGACCGGTGCGCCGAAATCGTCGAACACCTCTTCCACCGGGCGGCCCAGCTGCGCCGCGACCGACGCCTTGGCCACCGCCACCGGAAACGGCGGCAGCTTGTCCTGCAAGACGCGCAACTGCGTCGCCAGATCGTCCCCCACAAGGTCCGGGCGCGTCGACAGGATCTGTCCGAACTTGATATAGGCCGGCCCCAGCGCCGTCAGCGCCCGTGTCGCGGGCGGCATCGCCGGATCGCCGCGATAACCCAGCCACTGGAACGGCCAGGCCAGCAGACGCATCGTCACCCTGACCAGACGCGGCGCATCGAACGCATCCATCACCACCGCCATGGCGCCGCTGCGCTCCAGCGTGGCGCCCGTGCGGATCAGGCGCAGGATATTGTGCGGACCGCGCATTCAGATCTTCCAGCCCGAATGCAGACAGGCGACACCCATGCTCAGATTGCGGTATTTCGCATTGCCGAACCCGGCCTCCCGCACCATGCCCAGGAATGTCTCCTGATCGGGAAAACGGCGGATCGATTCCACCAGGTATTGATAACTCTCGCGGTCATTCGCGATCGCCTGCCCGAGCCGCGGAATGATGTTGAAGGAATAAAGATCATAGGCCCATTGCATCAGGTCATTGGGAATCTGGCTGAACTCCAGCACCATCAGCCGGCCGCCCGGGCGCAACACCCGGAACGCCTCGTTCAGGGCCTCCTGCGGGCGGGTCACGTTGCGGATGCCGAAACTGATCGTGTAGACATCGAAACTGTTATCGGCGAAGGGCAGCGCCATCGCGTCGCCCACCAGCCAGTCAAGGCTGTCCGCCATCGCCGCCGCCTCGGCGCGCTTGCGCCCCTCGATCAGCATCGGCTCGGTCAGGTCCAGCACCGTGGCATGGCCATGGCCCGCACGCTTGAGGAAACGAAACGCTATGTCGCCCGTGCCCCCGGCAACATCCAACAGGCGCTGGCCGGGGCGGGGCGCCAGCCAATCCATCATCGCATCCTTCCAGATGCGGTGAATGCCCAGCGACATCGCGTCGTTCATCACATCGTATTTCGATGCGACCGACCCGAACACGCCCTGCACGCGCCCGGCCTTTTCCGCCTCCGGCACGCTCTGAAATCCGAAATGGGTGGTCTTCTCGTTCATGTTCCGCGACCGAAGCCTTGCCGTTACGTGTCCACGCCCTTCTTATAGGGCGCATGGGGGCGGATACAATGCGCCCCATGCGTCACAGGATGGAACCGATGCCCGAACTCCCCGAGGTCGAGACAGTTCGCCGCGGCCTTCTTCCCGCCATGGAAGGGGCGGTGATCGCGCGCGCGCAGGTCAACCGCCCCGATCTGCGCTGGCCCTTCCCCGAAAACATGGCCGCACGCCTGACCGGACAGCGCGTCATCGCGCTGCGGCGGCGCTCGAAATACATCCTGGCCGATCTCTCCTCGGGGGAAACCCTGCTCATTCATCTGGGCATGTCGGGGCGCATGACCGTTTCGGGCGACCCGCTCGGGGTGTTTCACCACGACCACCCCGCGGCGCAGAAACACGATCACGTCGTCTTCGACATGGCGAACGGCGCGCGCATCACCTTCAACGACCCGCGCCGCTTCGGAGCGATGGACCTGATGGAGACCGCCCGGGCCGATGCGCACCCGCTGCTGGCGAAACTGGGGCCGGAACCGCTGGGCAACCGCTTTGACGAAACCTGCCTGGCCGATGCGCTGGCCGGGCGCAAGACGCCGATCAAGTCGGCGCTGCTCGATCAGCGAATCGTTGCGGGGCTGGGCAATATCTATGTCTGCGAAGCGCTCTTTCGTGCGCGGATTTCCCCAAGGCGGCGTGCGGGCAATCTGTCGCGCGCCCGCGCTGCGGGGCTGGCGGGGGTCATCCGCGAGGTGCTGCGCGATGCCATCGAGGCGGGCGGGTCATCCTTGCGCGATTTTCGTCAGGCAGACGGGGAACTTGGTTATTTTCAACACCGTTTCGATGTTTACGACCGCGAAGGTCAGCCCTGCCGCACTGCGGGCTGCACCGGCACCATCCGGCGCATCGTGCAGTCGGGGCGCTCCAGCTTCTATTGCACCTCCTGCCAAAGATGAGGTTGATCCGGGCGCAGACAGTGGTAATGAATCCGTTCTGACAGAAACAAGCGAAAGCAGATTTCATGGCCTATGAGACGATCATCGTCGAAATAGAAGACCACGTCGCCCTCATCAAACTCAATCGCCCCGATGCCCTGAATGCGCTCAACGCCCAGCTCATGACCGAGCTGTGCACCGCGCTCGGGGATGCGCAGGCGAATGAAAAGGTGCGCTGCATCATCCTGACCGGCTCCGACAAGGCCTTTGCAGCCGGTGCCGATATCAAGATGATGAGCGGCAAGGGCTTCGTCGAAGTGTTCTCCGAGGATTTCTTCGGCCCCGAAAGCGACGCGATCATGCGGGTCCGCAAACCGATCATCGCTGCCGTCTCCGGCTACGCGCTGGGCGGGGGCTGCGAACTGGCGATGATGTGCGATTTCATCATCGCCTCGGATACCGCCAAATTCGGCCAGCCCGAAATCAATCTCGGCGTCATGGCCGGGCTTGGCGGCAGCCAGCGCCTGACCCGCTTCATCGGCAAATCCAAGGCGATGGACATGAACCTCACGGGCCGCTTCATGGATGCCGAAGAGGCCGAACGCGCGGGCCTCGTCAGCCGCGTCGTCCCCGTCAAGAAACTGATGGAAGAGGCCCGCTCGGCGGCCGACAAGATCGCCGAGAAATCCATGATCGGCGTGATGGCGGTCAAGGAATCGGTGAACCGCTCCTACGAGACGACCCTGCGCGAGGGGCTGCTGTTCGAGCGCCGCGTGTTCCACTCGCTCTTCGCCACCGAGGATCAGGCCGAAGGCATGGCCGCCTTCGTGGAAAAACGCGAACCCCAGTTCCGCGACAAGTGACCGCCGCCTGAACCCGGTACCGACAGGGCGCGCCCATCTGCGGCGCGCCCTTCGCCTTTCCTCCCCCCCCCTTTCATCTGGCCTCAAATACCTCGGGGGGTGCGGGGGGCTGGCCCCCCCCGGCGCCGTCTCGGATTTTGTGCAAAATCCGCGCGCTTTCGTACACGAAAGCACCGCGCGCCCCGTCAACCCGGCCCGTTTCGGCACCCGAAACCGACGCGATACCGACGCGGTACCGGTCTGTTACCGCCGCCCGCCCGGCCTTGTTAACAAGGCCCCTGGCGCGATTCGTTCCCCGCTGTCCAGTTTCGGCTTTGCAAGGACGCCAAACTTGGCTATATGCCCCCGCTATACATGCGTGTGCAGCCCGCTCTGGCTAGAATCACCTCCGGTCGATCCGTCGCCCGTTTGGGTTTGCGGCAGCGCATCCAAGACAACGCAAACCTGACAGAGGTCTGATTCAAATGGCAAATACGCCCCAGTCCAAGAAACGCGCCCGCCAGAACGAAAGCCGTCTGGCCGTCAACAAGGCCCGCCGCTCGCGGATCCGCACCCATCTTCGCAAGGTCGAAGAAGCCATCGCCTCGGGTGACAAGGACGCCGCCCAGGCCGCCCTGCGCGCCGCCCAGCCCGAATTGATGCGCGGCGTCACCAAAGGCGTCTTCCACAAGAACACCGCCTCCCGCAAAGTCTCGCGCCTCGCCGCCCGCGTAAAGGCGCTCGGCTAAGGCTTTCGGGCTAAATCATTGATACAAAAGGCGCCGGTCAGCCCGGCGCCTTTTTTGCATTTGTGGCCTTCCCGACGAGGGCGGAGATTCTTTTCACGCAAACGTCATGTCAAGCGCGAAGTTCGGTTGCCGTGGCGCTCGTGAAATTGCTAGCTTCACCCAGCGATTCACGCTTGGGGGGACATGTGGCACAGAATCGGGCTGCCATTATATGGCAGCTTGATCAATGGTTATTGACCATGCTGTGCGATTGTCCGGCAAGACGGCACGCAAATGCAATGATGACGCGGTTGATGTGGGGACAGTCCGCGTTAGACATTCTGTTGCGACCATTGGAAGTTCGGCTCCGGACAGGGGCTTGGCAACTGCTGCTTTCATGCAGCGGAACTGCTGATCTTTGTCCATGCAGACTTCATCCCCCCAGCTATCGGATCGCCCGCTCCGCGCGAGCGTGGAACAAGAGCAGACTGGTAGATCCGATTCTGAGACGGGGGACGAATGACGCAGGAACAATGGGGCCAACTCAAGCAGCGACTTCTGAATACAGTCGGCAAGAACAACTATACGAACTGGATCGAGCCCCTCGAACTGTCGGGTGTGAAGGACGGCGTCGCCACCTTCAACGTGCCGACCAGCTTCCTTGGCAATTACGTCTCGCAGAATTTTGGCGATCTGATCCTTTATCAGGTAAATTCCATCGCGCCCGAAATCCGCCGGATTCAATTCCGTACCGCTGCCAGCACTGCCCGTGATCCCGAGGCTGCGAAATCCGGCGCGGCCCCGCAAAGGTCCGCGCAGGCGAACAACAACACCGAACCCGACATCCGGCACAACACCGCGCCGCTGGACGAGCGGTTCACCTTCGACACCTTTGTCGTCGGCAAGCCCAACGAACTTGCTCATGCCGCCGCCAAGCGCGTCGCCGAGGGCGGGCCGGTCACATTCAACCCGCTCTTTCTTTATGGCGGGGTCGGACTGGGGAAGACGCACCTCATGCATGCGATCGCGTGGGAACTCACCTCGCGTCAGCCCGAGTTGAGCGTGCTTTATCTTTCCGCCGAACAGTTCATGTATCGCTTCGTGCAGGCGTTGCGCGACCGCAAGATGATGGATTTCAAGGAGATGTTCCGCTCGGTCGATGTGCTGATGGTGGATGACGTGCAATTCATCGCCGGCAAGGAAAGCACGCAAGAGGAATTCTTCCACACTTTCAATGCACTGGTCGATCAGAACAAGCAAATCGTCATCTCGGGCGACCGCGCCCCCGGCGAGATCGAGAACCTCGAGGACCGCATCAAGTCGCGCCTGCAATGCGGCCTGGTCGTGGACCTGCACCCGACCGATTACGAACTGCGCCTCGGAATCCTGCAGTCCAAATGCGAGCAGTACTCCCGCCAGTATCCCGACCTGCGGATGTCGGATGGCGTGTTGGAATTCCTGGCCCACCGGATCAGCACCAATGTCCGCGTCCTGGAAGGGGCGCTGACCCGGCTGTTTGCCTTTGCCTCGCTTGTCGGCCACGAGATCACGCTGGAACTGACGCAGGACTGCCTTGCCGACATCCTGCGCGCCTCCGAGCGCAAGGTCAGCGTCGAGGAAATCCAGCGCCAGGTGGCGGATCACTACAATATCCGCCTCAGCGACATGATCGGCCCCAAGCGCCTGCGCAGCTTTGCGCGCCCGCGTCAGGTGGCGATGTATCTGTGCAAGCAGATGACCAGCCGCTCACTGCCCGAAATCGGCCGCCGCTTCGGCGGGCGCGACCACACCACCGTGATGCATGGCGTGCGCCGCATCGACGAGCTTCGCGCCCAGGATGCGCAGATCGCCGAAGACCTCGAAATCCTGCGCCGGACGCTTGAAGGCTGAGCATTCCGGCGTCCCGTGCCGTCCCTGGCCCCGCTGCGCGCGGGGCCGCACTTGACGGCCCGATGAATAACGCAGAAAAACAACAACAAAAGGCTTGAGCCGAAAGGGGAAGTTGCTAACGTGCCCCTCCGGCACGACGCTGGCACCTATTCGGGAGCGAGGGCATGAAACTCAGCATCGAACGCGGAACGCTGCTCAAGGCGGTGTCGCAGGCACAATCTGTGGTCGAGCGGCGCAACACCATTCCGATCCTTGCCAATGTCCTGATCGAGGCCGAAGGCGACGACGTTCATTTCCGCGCCACCGACCTCGATATCGAAGTGGTCGACAAGGCCCCGGCCAAGGTCGAACGCGCCGGCGCCACCACCGTCAGCGCCGTCACTCTGCACGAGATCGTGCGCAAACTGCCCGACGGCGCGCTTGTCACGCTCAGCGACGATGGCACCTCGGGCCGCCTGACAGTCGAGGCGGGGCGCTCGAATTTCAACCTTGCGACCTTGCCCAAAGAAGACTTCCCGGTCATGGCCTCGTCGGAATATTCCAGCAACTTCAGCGCCCCCGCTCCGGTGCTGCGCCGCCTGTTCGACAAGTCGAAATTCGCGATTTCCACCGAGGAAACCCGCTATTACCTCAATGGCGTCTACATGCACGTCGCCGAATCCGACGGCGGCAAGGTGCTGCGCTGCGTGGCCACCGATGGCCACCGGCTGGCCCGGATCGACGCCGACCTGCCCGAGGGTGCCGAGGACATGCCCGGCGTCATCGTCCCGCGCAAGACCGTGGGCGAACTGCGCAAGCTTCTGGATGACGATGACATGAAGATCGCCGTCTCGGTCTCGGAAACCAAGGTGCGTTTCGCCACCCCCGACATCATGCTGACCTCCAAGGTGATCGACGGCACCTTCCCCGATTACACACGCGTCATTCCCCAGGGGAACACCCGCAAGATGGAAGTGGACGCCGCCGAATTCGCACAGGCTGTCGACCGCGTGGCGACGGTGAGCTCCGAACGCTCGCGTGCAGTCAAGCTGTCGCTCGACGAGGACCGCCTGATCCTATCGGTCAACGCGCCCGACAGCGGCGCCGCCGAAGAGGAACTGGCCGTGGCCTATGGCGACGAGCGCCTCGAGATCGGCTTCAACGCCAAGTATCTGCTCGAGATCGCCAGCCAGGTGGACCGCGAGAACGCCGTATTCCTGTTCAACTCCTCGGGCGACCCGACACTGATGCGCGAAGGCAACGACACCAGCGCCGTCTATGTCGTCATGCCGATGCGGGTGTGACGCCGGGATTTGAAGCCGGCCTTGCCGATGCCTTCGGCGAGAGTATTTTCGGAACGATGAAGGGCGCGTGATGCCCGGTCTTTTCCTGTCCCGCCTCACCCTGTCGCATGTCCGCTCGCATAAATCGGCGCGGTTTGAGCTGGATGCCCGTCCGGTGGCCATCCATGGCCCCAACGGCGCGGGCAAGACCAATATCCTTGAAGCTGTCTCGCTCCTGTCGCCGGGGCGCGGGCTGCGGCGCGCGGCGGCGCAGGATATCGCCCGCCGCCCTGAATCACTTGGCTGGAAGATCACCGGGGTGCTTCAGTCGCTGCACCAGCTGCACGAGGTCGAGATCTGGTCCGAGGAGGGCGGCGCGCGCCAGACCCGGATCGACGGCAAACCCGCCGCCCAGACCGCTTTGGGAAGGATCGCGCGGGTGCTGTGGCTGGTTCCGGCGATGGACCGGCTCTGGATCGAAGGCACGGACGGGCGGCGCAGGTTTCTTGACCGCATGACGATGAGCTTTCGCCCGGATCACGCCGAAGCCTCGCTTGCCTACGAAAAGGCCATGCGCGAGCGTAACCGCCTGCTCAAGGATCAGGTGCGCGATCCGCATTGGTATATCGCTTTGGAGCGGCAGATGGCCGAACATGGCGCGGCGATCCATGCCAATCGGCTTCATGCGCTGGAGCAGCTTGGCGCGGCGCAAGCTGAGGCCCAGACTGCCTTTCCCGTGGCCGAACTGGACCTGATCGCCACCGAGGGCGAGATTCCGGACACACCCGCCGACTTGGCCGCGGCGCTGGGCGAAAGCCGCTTTCGCGACCTTGCCGCGGGGCGCACGCTGGTCGGGCCGCATCGGGCCGATCTTTACGGGGTCTACGCGGCCAAGGGCGTGCCGGCGCGCGATTGTTCCACCGGCGAGCAGAAGGCGCTTCTGGTGTCGCTGATCCTGGCGAATGCCCGCGCGCTGGCGCGCGACTTCGGGGCGCCGCCGCTTTTGTTGCTCGACGAGGTCGCCGCCCATCTTGACGCGGCACGCCGCGCGGCACTCTATGACGAAATCTGCGCGCTTGGCGCTCAGGCCTGGATGACGGGCACGGGGCCGGAACTGTTCGCCGAACTGGGTGACAGGGCGCAGAATGTGACTGTGACCGATGCCGACGGCATCAGCCAGATCAGCGAAAGGCCCGGCCCATGACACCGCAACGCGTGACACTCATCACCCTTGGCGTTCGCGATCTGGACCGCGCGCGGGCGTTCTACGGCGCGCTTGGCTGGACTCCCGCGGACGAAACCGAAGGCGTCAGCTTTTACCAGATCAACGGGCTTGTCCTGGGGCTGTTCGGGCTTGAGGCCTTGGCTGCCGATCAGGGGCGGCCCGATGCGGTACTTGGTACGGGCGCAATGACGCTGGCGCAGAATTTCAGCACCGAGGCCGAGGTCGACGCCGCATTCGCGCAGGCGCTGGACGCGGGTGCGACGCTGCTCAAACGCCCCGAAAAGGTGTTCTGGGGTGGCTATTCCGGCTATTACGCCGACCCTGATGGCCATGTCTGGGAGCTCGCGGTGAACCCGTTCTGGCCGCTCTGCGGGGATGGATCGCTGACGTTGCCGGTGCAGGAATGACCCTGTCGCTTTCCGATCTGGCGCTTTACGCGGGCGCGCTGCTTGTGCTGTTCCTGACGCCGGGGCCGGTCTGGCTGGCGATGCTTGCGCGCTCCATGTCGGGTGGTTTCCAGGCCGCCTGGCCGCTGGCGCTTGGCGTGGTGGTGGGCGACATGCTTTGGCCGTTCCTTGCCATTCTCGGGGTCAGCTGGATCGTGTCGGTGTTTTCCGGCTTCATGCTGGCGCTCAGGATCGTGGCGGTGCTGATGTTCGTCGGCATGGGTGTGCTGCTGATCCGCAACGCTGACCGCTCGATCGCCGCCGACAGCCGTCTGACCCGTCCCGGTACCTGGGCAGGGTTCATGGCCGGGCTGGCGGCGATCCTGGGCAATCCCAAGGCGATCCTGTTCTACATGGGCGTCTTGCCGGGCTTTTTCGATCTGACGCGCATCACATTGGCCGATATCGCCGCCATCGTGTTCCTGTCATTCGCGGTGCCCCTCGTGGGGAACCTGAGCCTCGCACTGTTCGTGGACCGGGTCCGGCGGGTAATGAGCTCGCCCGAAGCGATCCGGCGCACCAATGTCGTGTCCGGCTGGCTGCTGATCGTGGTCGCGGTCGTGATCGCCTTCACCTGAACGCCCGCGCGCAGCCCTCTCGGGGATGCGACCGGCCCGGTTGCGCCCGCCCCGGACCGCGCGCGCGCCCCTTGCGGACCGCCGCCATCAGACCACAAAATATTGGGGTAAACGCGTGACATCCCCCCCGTAAAATCGTATAAAATCAAAAACGTGCGAAGGAATTCCCACATGGCCGAAGCTGCACCGACGCCCGACGATTATGGCGCCGATTCCATCAAGGTTCTCAAGGGCTTGGAGGCCGTCCGCAAACGTCCGGGCATGTATATCGGTGACACCGATGACGGCTCTGGTTTGCACCACATGGTCTACGAGGTCGTCGACAACGGCATCGACGAGGCCCTCGCCGGTCATGCCGACGCGGTGAACGTCACAATCCATGCCGATTCCAGCGTTTCCGTCAGCGATAACGGCCGCGGAATTCCGGTCGAGATCCACGAGGAAGAAGGCGTTTCCGCCGCCGAGGTCATCATGACCCAGCTTCACGCCGGCGGGAAGTTCGACCAGAACTCCTACAAGGTGTCTGGCGGTCTGCACGGCGTGGGCGTGTCGGTGGTGAACGCGCTGTCCGATTGGCTGGAGCTGCGCATCTGGCGCAACGGCAAGGAGCATTACGCCCGCTTCGAGCATGGCGATACCGTCGAACACCTGCGCGAGGTCGGCCCGGCGAATGGCCGAAAGGGCACCGAGGTGCGCTTCATGGGCTCGACGGATACGTTCTCGAACCTCGAATTCAGCTTCGAAACCCTTGAAAAGCGCCTGCGCGAACTGGCCTTCCTCAATTCCGGCGTGCGGATCATCCTTCGTGACGAACGCCCCGAAGAGCCGCTTCAGTCGGAATTGCACTATGATGGCGGCGTCATGGAGTTCGTGAAGTATCTCGACCGTCACAAGAGCTCGATGATCCCCGACCCGATCTTCATCACCGGCGAGCGCGACGATATCGCTGTCGAGGTGGCGATGTGGTGGAACGACAGCTACCATGAAACCGTCCTGCCCTTCACCAACAACATCCCGCAGCGCGATGGCGGCACCCATATGGCGGGTTTCCGTGGCGCGCTGACCCGGACCATCCAGAAATACGCCCAGGAAAGCGGGATCGCCAAGAAGGAAAAGATCAGCTTCACGGGCGACGATGCCCGCGAGGGGCTGACCTGCGTTCTGTCGGTCAAGGTGCCCGATCCCAAGTTCTCGAGCCAGACCAAGGACAAGTTGGTCAGTTCCGAGGTGCGCCCCGCTGTCGAGGGACTGGTCTATGAGAAACTGACCGAATGGTTCGAGGAAAACCCCAACGAGGCCAGGCAGATCGTCGGCAAGATCGTCGAGGCCGCGCTGGCCCGCGAAGCCGCGCGCAAGGCCCGCGAACTGACGCGCCGCAAGACGGCGATGGATGTGAACTACCTGGCCGGCAAGCTCAAGGATTGCTCCGAAAAGGATCCCTCCAAGACCGAACTCTTCCTGGTCGAGGGTGACAGCGCCGGTGGATCGGCGCAAACCGGGCGCGATCGCTCGACACAGGCGGTCCTGCCCCTTCGCGGCAAGATCCTGAATGTCGAACGCGCGCGCTTTGACCGGATGCTTGGCAGCCAGGAGATCGGCAACCTAGTGATGGCCTTGGGAACCGGGATTGGACGCGACGAATTCAACCTGGCTAAACTGCGTTACCACAAGATCGTCATCATGACCGATGCAGATGTCGACGGCGCACATATCCGCACGCTGTTGCTGACCTTCTTCTACCGGCAGATGCCCGAGCTGATTGAGAATGGCCATCTCTACATCGCGCAGCCGCCGCTTTACAAAGTGTCGCGCGGCAAATCCGAAGTCTATCTAAAGGACGAACCCGCGCTTGAAGACTACCTGATCCAGCAGGGCACTGACGATGCGGCGCTCAGGCTGGGAACCGGTGAGGAGATCGTTGGCCAGGACCTCGTGCGTGTCGTCGAGGAGGCGCGCCAGAGCAAGCGCATTCTTGAGTCCTTCCCGACCCATTACCCCCGTCACATCCTTGAACAGGCCGCCATCGCCGAGGCGTTCCTTCCGGGCCGGGTCGATTCCGACCTTCAGGGCGTTGCCGATACGGTGGCCGAACGTCTGGACCTGATCGCGCTTGAATATGAACGCGGCTGGCAGGGCCGCCCGACCCAGGATCACGGCATACGCCTGACCCGCACCGTGCGCGGCGTCGAGGAAATCCGCACGCTTGACGGCCCGGTTCTGCGCGGTGGCGAAGCCCGCCGCCTTGGCCAACTGACAAAGGGTCTGCGCGAGATCTACACCTATCCCGCGACACTGGTGCGCAAGGACCGGGTGCAGAGCATCTATGGTCCGCTCGACCTGTTGGATGCGATCCTGAAGGAGGGCGAGAAGGGGCTTCAGCTTCAGCGCTACAAGGGCCTTGGCGAAATGAACCCTGGCCAGCTCTGGGAAACCACGCTGGATCCCGAGGCGCGCACGCTGTTGCAGGTCAAGGTCGATGACGTGGCCGAGGCGGATGACCTCTTTACCAAGCTGATGGGCGATGTCGTCGAACCCCGTCGCGAGTTTATCCAGCAGAACGCCCTGAACGTCGAGAACCTCGATTTCTGAACGCAATCGGCGCACCCTGACGGGTAGACACAGTTTGGGCGGTGCTTCACCCGAGGCACCGCCCATTCCATTTCACCACAAGGGCGGCCGCCCTCAGTTTATGGTCGATATGACGCCTTCGGGCTTGCCGACCACCACGAAAGTCAGCTTGTCGGGCGACAGAAGCTCCCTGGCGACACGATTCACGTCTTCCAGCGTTACGGCATTGACCATGTCGTTCCGGTTCGAGATGTAATCCGTGGGCAGATCCTCCATCTGCATGTTGACCGCGATATTCGCAATCGGCGCATTGCCATCGAACCGCAGCGGATAGGCCCCCGTCAGATAGGTCTTGGCGTCCGCCAGTTCCTCGGGCGTCACGCCGTCTTCGCGCATCCGTGCCCATTCGGCGCGGATCACCTCGATCGCCTCGCCGACCCGCTCATTGGACGATGCCACGCTGCCCATCCAGATCTCGGCGGCGTCACGGTCGGCAAGATAGGAATAGACCCCATAGGTCAGGCCGCGCTTCTCGCGCACTTCTTGCATCAACCGGCTTTCGAATGACCCGCCGCCAAGAATGTGATTCAGGACATAGGCCGCAAAGAAATCGGGATCGTCACGCTTGATGCCGGGCTGCGCAAAACTGGCAACCGACTGGGGTGTGTCGAACTCCACGACCCGAACGCCACCGGGCAGGTTGACATCGGCCGTGCCTGACAGGGGCGTGCCTTCGGCGGGCAATTCCAGCAGAAGATCATCCAGAAGCGCGGTCAGTTCGTCGGCGGTGATATCGCCCACGGCACTGACATAAAGACGGTCGCGTGCCAGAGCGGCCTTGTGCGCGGCGACGATATCGTCTCGCGTCAGGTCCGCCACGGTTTCAAGCGTACCGTTGAGAGAGCTGCCATAAGGGTGATTTCCATAAACCAGCTCGTCAAGATTCCGGCCCGCGATCCTGCGCGGATCGGTCTGGTTCGAACGGATCACCGAATTCACCTGCTCGCGCACGCGATCAATCGACGGTTGGTCAAAGGCCGGATCGATCAGGCTCGCGCGAAGAAGCGCCACGGCCGCGTCCCGGTTCTCGGTCAGGAAACGCGCCGACACGCTGACCGTGTCGTCCGAAAGGTCATAGCGGAACGATGCCGCCAACTCTTCGGTGGCGCGCGCAAAGGCGCGCGAATCCATGTCGCCGGCGCCTTCCTCAAGCAACCCGACCATCAGGTTGGTGACGCCGCGTTGCCCCTCGGGGTCAAGCGACGCTCCTCCCCGAAACCGCAGCTCCAGTGCGACAAAGGGGTTGGTATGGTCCTCGACCAGCCAGGCGTTAATTCCGCCCGGGGTTGTGATCTCTTCGATATCCACTTCCGCCAGGGCAGGCAGTGCGGTGATGCAGGCGACAAAGGCCAGAACGTAACGGATCATTGGGTTGCCTCCGGTGCGGTCAGCCAGGCGGTCACGGAATTATTGCGCTCGAACAATTCTGTCGCGGCGGCCATGATGTCCTCTTCGGTCACGGCGTCGAGTATCTCGGGCCAGGCCTGGACATCCTCGACGGTCAGACCCTGCGTCAATGCCCGGCCATAGTGGTTCGCCAAGCGGCCCACATCGTCGCGGGCATAGATTTCCGAGGCACGCACCTGTATCTTGATCCGTGCAAGCTGCTCGCTGTCCACACCCTTTTCAAGGAAAGACGCGATCACCTCGTCCATGGCATCTTCGGCCTGTTGCAACGTGATACCCGGCGCAGGCACCACCGCAAGCCCGAAGGTCGTGTCGTCAAGCGACGTGCCACGGTAAAAGGCCGAGGTGCTGACCGCCCGCTGGGTCTCGAATTGCAGCTTTTCGGCCAATAGCGACGTGGTTCCGCCGCCAAGGATTTCCGCAAGAAGATTCAGCGCCGCGGCTTCTTCCTGAGCGCCGCTGTCCCTTTCAGGCGCAAGATAGGAGCGGGTCACATAGGGCTGCGAGACGCGCGCATCCTCCAGCACGATCCGCCGCTCGGCCATCTGTCGCGGCTCCTGCGGGCGGGTGCGCTCGGGCAGATCGGGATTGGCGGGCAGCTTGCCGTAATGCTCCTCGGCCAGCGCGCGCACGTCGTCGGGCATCACGTCACCGGCCACGATCAGGATCGCGTTGTTGGGCGCGTAGAAGGTCTTGTAGAAATCCAGTGCCTTTTCCATGTCCAGCATGCGCATCTCGTGCCGCCAGCCGATGATCGGCGTGCCATATGGATGATTGAGATACTGCGCCGCATTCTTCTGTTCGCGAAGCAGCGAGCCGGGGTTGTTCTCGACCCGCTGGTTGCGTTCCTCCAGGATCACGTCGCGCTCGGCGGCGATATCCTGTTCGGTCAGGCGAAGATTGACCATCCGGTCGCTTTCCATCTTCATCATCAGGTCAAGCCGGTCCGCGGCGATCCGCTGGAAATAGGCGGTGTAGTCATAGCTGGTAAAGGCGTTGTCCGACCCGCCATTGCGCGCCACCACCGCCGAGAATTCTCCCGGCGCCATGGTCTCGGTGCCCTTGAACAACAGGTGTTCAAGATAATGCGCAACACCGGAGGCCCCCGGCGGTTCATCCGCCGCCCCGGCACGATACCAGACCATGTGCACGACTACCGGCGCGCGGTGATCTTCGATCACCACAACATCCATCCCGTTATCGAGCGTGAAGGTCGTGACCTGATCCTTGGCGGTGGCCGGCAGAGTGGCGGCCAGGCTCAGAATCAGACCCGCGATGAATTTGCGCATCCCGTGTCTCCAGATTTCCGACGGTTCCAGATTTGGAACATACGTCGCCAATACCGCGTTGCAAGCGCGCTGACAGGGTTGTGATGCGCGTCAGTCCTCGGGGGGCGGATTGCTGGGCGTTTCGACGCCGGCGCGGCGCATGCGCATTTCCTCGCTATGCGGATCAAGCCATTGGCGCTTGTAGGCGTTGGTGTAATCATCCACCGGCCCAAGCCGCAGGATGTTCACCCGACCGTGCTTGCGGCGGGTTTCGGCATCTTCGCGCGCCACTGTCTGGCGGATGCCCGGCTGCGTGCCGTAACGCCCGGCATGGCGCACCAGCCCGCTGTCAGCGGCGGCAGGTGCGGTTCCGCTCAAGGCTGCGGGATTGCCGCCAAGCGCGGCGACCCCTTCGGCCTTGGGATTGGTATCGACAAGATTGGCCGAGCCCGGCGCAGGCGCGGGCAGCGCAGAATAGCTTTCGGGCGTCTGCAACGGTTTGGTCGGCAGCACCGTGAATTCGTCCGGGCCTTCGCCCGTGTGCTTGATATGGGTCAGCGTCACATCCTCGCCCCGGTTGCCGCAGGCGGCCAGGCCAAGACTGAGGATCAATACTGTCACGCGCGGCACGCTCATCGCCCGTCTCCTTCGGTTTCGCGAACAGATGTATCGCATCCTTTGCCCGAGGTCACGAGGCGTTTTTCGCAGGCGGGCTGAACAGGACCAGCCCGATCGCCCCGGCGAAAACCGCGATATCCGCGACATTGAACGCAAACGGGTTGTTGATCCCGCAACAGGACATATTGATGAAATCCGCAACCGCCCCGTACAGCAGACGGTCAATCACGTTTCCAATCGCCCCGCCGATCAGCAGACCGGCCGAAAGCATCTGCCAGCGCCCGCCTTGGTCGCGATGGACCCACCACAGCACAAGACCCGAAATCAGCAGCGCAACCGCGATCAGGACCCACCGCATGACCGGATTACCCCCGGACATCAGGCCGAAATTGATCCCGTAATTCCACGCCATGCGCAGGTTCAGGTAAGGCGGAAACACGTCCAGCGATCCCAGCTCGCGCAGGTTCAGCGCATGCACGATCCAGTATTTCGTCACCTGATCCAGCAGCAGCGTCAACAGACCCGCCCGTAAAACCACTCGCATCGCTTGCCCCCTAATGGCGGAAATGGCGCATGCCGGTCATGACCATCGCCAACCCGGCCTCATCGGCGGCGGCGATCACCTCGTCGTCGCGCATCGAGCCGCCGGGCTGGATCACCGCCGTCGCCCCGGCCTCCGCAGCCGTCAGCAACCCGTCGGCAAAGGGAAAGAACGCATCCGACGCCACCACGCTGCCGCGTGTCAGCGGCGCATCGAGACCCAGTGTCGCGGCCATGTCCTCGGCCTTGCGCGCGGCGATGCGGCAACTGTCGACGCGGCTCATCTGTCCGGCCCCGACGCCCACCGTGGCGCCGTCCTTGACATAGACGATGGCGTTCGACTTGACGTGCTTGGCGACGCGCCAGGCGAACAGCAGGTCTGCCAGCTCCTGATCGCTCGGCGCGCGCTTGGTCACCACCTTCAGATCGGCGACATCCAGCCGCCCGTTATCCTTGTCCTGCACCAGATAGCCGCCCGAGACCTGCCGCAGCATCAGGCCCGACTCGGCCGGATTGGCCAGGCCGGGGGTGGTCAGCAGGCGCAGGTTCTTCTTGCGCGCGAATACCTCCTTGGCCTCCCGGTGCGCGCCGGGGGCGATGACCACTTCGGTGAAGATCTCGCAGATTTCCTCGGCGGTCTCGCGGTCGAGCGTCGAATTCAGCGCGACGATCCCGCCGAAAGCCGAGGTCCGGTCGCAGTCAAAGGCGCGCGCATAGGCTTCCTTTAGGGTCGCACCCCGCGCCACCCCGCAGGGATTGGCGTGCTTGATGATCGCGCAGGCCGGGCCGTCCTTGGGCAGGAACTCACTGACCAGCTCGAAGGCCGCGTCGGTGTCGTTGATGTTGTTGTAGCTCAGTTCCTTGCCCTGGTGCTGCTTGGCGGTGGCCACGCCGGGACGGTTCGAGCCATCCACATAGAAGGCCGCGCTCTGATGCGGGTTCTCGCCGTACCGCAAGGTCTGCGCCAGCTTGCCGGCGACGGCGCGGCGGCGCGGTGCCTGTTCGCCCAGGGCTTGGGCCATCCAGCCCGAGACCGCCGCGTCATAGGCGCCGGTGCGCGCATAGGCGGTCAGCGCAAGCCGCTGGCGGAAGGCATATGTGGTCTGACCGTCATGCGCGGCCAGCTCGTCCAGCAGCGGCTGGTAATCCTCGACATCCACGACGACATTGACAAATGCGTGGTTCTTGGCCGCCGCGCGGATCATCGCCGGACCGCCGATGTCGATATTCTCGATGCAGGTCGCGTAATCGGCGCCCTTGGCGACGGTCGCCTCGAATGGATAGAGATTGACCACCAGAAGGTCGATCGGCTTGATCCCGTGGGCGGTCATCGCCGCCATGTGCTGATCGTCGTCGCGCAGCCCCAGCAACCCGCCATGCACGCCCGGATGCAAGGTCTTGACCCGTCCGTCCATCATTTCGGGAAAGCCGGTGACCTCGGCCACATCCTTCACCACCAGCCCCGCATCGCGCAGCGCCTTGGCGCTGCCACCGGTCGACAGCAACTCGACCCCGCGATCGGCCAGGGCCTGGCCCAGTTCGACCAGTCCGGTCTTGTCGGAAACGGAAAGAAGGGCTCGGCGCACGGGGGCGAGATCGGTCATGGGCAGCGGATCCTCGGGTCAGTCGGTTCAGGTCTGTTCTGTCTCGGTGTCACCGGCCGCTGGCTCCAACTCGTCCTGTGTCAGGTCGCGGATGCCGATCGGCGTGTCCTGTGCCTTGGCCAATGACCACCTTGTGCGGGTCGCATACTCCATCACGCGCCCGGATAGAACGATTTGTTTGGTCGCACGCGGCTTGAGCCGGTTTTTTTCGAGATAAACGCTGGGTTCCAGCGACAGGTTCACCCGTCCGTCGCTGCGAAATACCCAGATCTCTCCGCTCTTGAGCGCCATCGACACCGCTGCGCCGCCCATGTCGAGGCTGGCATCCACATCCGGGTGCAGGTGAAAGCGGATGTCAAAGGGAATGCCCTGCAAGGTGGCCGCATCCATCGCCTTGTCGAACTTGCGCCGGTCGCCATCGCCCAGCGTCAGCAGCATGTCCTCGCCCGCGACCCCGCGCCCGTCGAATGTCAGGTCCAGCGTGCGGGCATGGGTCAGGCCGTAACTGCGCAGATAGCCATCATGCCCCCCCTCGAAGCGCAGCCCGTCCGGCGCATTGCTGACCTTGACCGGCACATGGCGCGGCGCGTCGGTCAACCAGCCTTCGCGCTTTGCCCCAAGGTCCAAACGCGCGCTGGAGCGGCCCGCCAGGACCAGTGTCGAATGCGACGGCGTGGCACGTCCCGCGCGCCGCCACTGCGCCCCGAAACTGACCCCCGAGCCGCAATTCACGATCAGCGGCCGCCGCCCCGACGTCAGCTCGAACGCCAGCGTCGAGGCATGGGCATTGAGCGATGCGCGCCCCGAAGGCGGCGGTGCCGCGTCGATGATGATCGAGGTCCGTCCGGCGCTGATCCGGGCGTAGCCCATCGACAAACCGTCAGGCTGGCGCGTCTTGACGCCGCTATTGGCCAGCGCATTGTCGAGCCGCCCCTCAAGCCCGCGCCCGCCACCGTGAAACCGCGCCAGCGCGCCGTCGCTATGGCGCAGGGTCCGCAGGGTCGGGGCGATCCGCTCAATGGCGTTCCAATGCGACGGCGTCGGGGCGCGCCCGGATTCCGACAGTGCCACCGAGGCCCATGTCAGAAGCGCGAAGACATCCAGCAACTCCTCGGGGTTGCGGGTGGCGATACCCCCGGTATCGTCGATCTGCGTGTCGCACTCGCGCGCCAGCACGCGCAGCGCGGGGTCCACATGCCCCTCCATCCCTTTCAGCGACAAACCCGCATAGACCAGACCCGTCAGCGCCTCGAATCGCGGCAGGCCGGGGCAGGAGGCGCGCCAGCGGCGGCCCAGGAAATTGGTCTGCTGCGCCAGCGATTTGAAGAAACCCTCGGCCTCCTCGCGCCCGGTGCAGCCAAGCAGGAAGGGCGCGTGGTTGATCCAGCGGATCAGCCGCCGACCGGTCAGGTTAGGGGTCCAGCCCGGCCCGCGCCCCGCGCCATAGCGCGCGATCCAGGACCACAGCCACGCCTGCGCGCATTGACGCGCGCTCGCATCGCCAAGCGCCGCCAGATCGTCAAGCCAGCCAAATCCGTGTGTTTCTTCGGCAAAAGCCTTGTCCGGAGGCGCCAGGTCCCAGATATTGCTGCCCGGTTCCTGCAACAGATGCCCGGCGAACAGGAAGTTGCCCGCCACAAGCTGGCGACCGCGTGCATAACTGCCGATGGTGCGCGGTTCGGGCTGCGAGACAAAGGCCGTGGCCGCGCGCGTCAGTGTCGCGCGCCGGGCGGCGACGCGGTTCATAAGGCGCGTCCAGCGCGCCGACAGGTTGTCGGACTTTGACATATGCCGTGCCTCTGCACGCTCTTCCTGGCGTTGTTGGAGTCACTATAGCTTCCCGTCGCCGCCAAGTCACCGGGCAATCCGCCTCAAGGCGCAGAAGGTTTCCTGTGCCGGGTCAGGCCCCGGCGTCCAGACGCAGGCTGGCAATATAGAACCCGTCCATGCCGCCGATTTCGGGCCAGTAATCGGGGCGCAGGCGCAGCCCGCCCTCTTCGGTGATCCACTCGGGTGCGATCCCCGGCAGGTCCAGCGCCGCGCGCTCCACGCTCAGCCCCGGGTGGCGTGCGCAGGCCTCCTCGACCTGGCATTCGCCTTCGTCAGGCAACAGCGAGCAGGTGCAGAACACCAGCCGCCCGCCGGGTTTGAGCAATGTCAGCGCGTGGTCGATCATGGCCGACTGCAACGCGATCAGCGCCGCGAACTCGGCGCCATCCTTGGCAAAGGGCAGGTCGGGATGACGCCGGATCGTGCCGGTCGCCGAACAGGGCGCATCCAGCAGCACCGCGTCATAGGGGCCGCCCGCATGATCCAGCGCGTCGCCGATCTCGCACCGCGCCGTAAGCCCGCAGCGCGCGAGGTTCTCGCGCACCCGCGCCATGCGCTTTTCGGAGATGTCGAGCGCAGTCACATCCGCCCCCGCCGCCGCCAGCTGCAATGTCTTGCCACCCGGCGCCGCGCAAAGATCCAGCACACTTTCCCCCGGCTGTGGCGCCAGCACCCGCGCCGGGATCGCGGCGGCGGTGTCCTGCACCCACCAAGCGCCAGCATCAAAACCGGGCAGGGCCGAGACCTGACCCGCATCCGACAGCCGCACACTCCCGGTCGGCAACAGTGTCCCCGCGCCAAGCATGGTCAGCAGTTCACCCGCATCCCCCTTGGCCGTCAGGTCCAGCGGCGCGCCCGCGAAATGCGCCCGCTCCATCGCCCCGACCGGCCCCGCGCCCCAAGCGGCGATCAGCGGCTCACGCAGCCAGCGGCGCAGGCGTGGCACGCGCAGATCGTTCCACGTCTTCATCCCGTCATCGGCGATCTTGCGCAGCACCGCGTTGATCAGCCCCTTGAGGTTGCCATACCGTTTGTGACTGCCGACGATCCCCACAAGATCGTTGACCACCCCATGCGCATCGCCTCCCGTGCAAAGCTCGACCGTGCCGAGGCGCAGGATGTTGAACACATGCAGCGGCGGCGGCTTGCGCAGATGGCGTTGCAGCAGCCGGTCGGCCCGTTCCAGCCCGCGCAAGGTGTCGCTTGCCAATCGCTGCGCGCGGGCGCGGTCCGCCGGTTCAAGCCGGTCCAGCGCGCCAGAGCCGATCATGTCGGACATCAACCGCCCTTCGCCCATCACCTGATCCAGCAGGTGAACAGCGCTGCGGCGGGCGGACGGGGCGGGCTGTGACATCGGAAATCCTTGGCTCGGGGGCAATGCGGGCATATATCAAGGCTCAAGCACCAAAGGAAGCCCGACGATGACCGACCCCAAACGCGATCTCCCGCCCGAAGCCATCCGCGCCCTGGCCGAAGCCGAAGAGCGCCGCCGCAACGCCGCCGAAACCGAGTTGCCCAAGGAACTTGGCGGCCGCCGCGAGGGGCTGGAGCCAGTGCGCTATGGCGATTGGGAGAAAAAGGGCCTCGCCATCGATTTCTGAACGGTGCGCTCAGGCTTCCTTGAGGCCCAGCACATCCAGCATGTCATAGGCGCCCGGCTTGCGGCCCTGACCCCACAACGCCGCCTTCAGCGCGCCGCGCGCAAAGACCGCCCGGTCGGTGGCGACATGGCGCAGGATCACCCGCTCGCCCATCGCGGCGAACATCACGTCATGTTCGCCCACGATATCGCCGCCCCGTATCGCCGAAAACCCGATATGCCCGCGCGTGCGCTTGCCGGTGATCCCGTCGCGGCCCCGGTCCTCGACGCTCTCAAGGCGCACGCCCCGCCCCTCGGCGGCGGCCTCGCCCAGCATCAGGGCGGTACCCGAGGGCGCATCGACCTTCTGATTGTGATGCGCTTCGATCACCTCGATATCGTAATCCTCGTCCAGCGCGGCGGCGACCTTCCTGGTCAGTTGCACCAACAGGTTGACGCCAAGGCTCATGTTTCCGGCGCGGATGATCGTGGCATGGCGTGCGGCGGCGTCGATCTTGTCGATGTCATCACCCGTAAGGCCGGTGGTGCCGATCACATGCACGCAGCGCGCCTGCGCCGCCAGTCCGGCGAATTCCACCGTTGCTGCAGGCGCGGTGAAATCGATCACCGCATGGGCGCGCGACAGCGCCTCCAGCGGATCGTCGGTCACGCTGATCCCGATCGCCGTGCCGCCCATCGCCTCGCCGACGTCCTTGCCGATCCAGTCATGGCCCTTGCGCTCCAGCGCCCCGGCCAGCCTGGCGCGGTCGCTTTCCAGAACGGTGCGGATCAGCATCTGGCCCATGCGCCCCGATGCGCCCGTCACCACGATACCCGGCAGATCTGTCATGTCGCGGCCTCCTGCGAATGTCCGGCGCTGTGTAGCCCGTGGCAGGGGCATCGCACAATGGGCAACTGCGCGCATTGATCTTGGCAAAGCAGCGCGAAGCGATTAGATGCGGGTCATGGCCAGAAACAAGTTTCACGAAGGATCCGGGCCGTCGCAACGCCAGCTTCGCGTCGGCGAACTGATCCGGCGCACCCTGTCCGAGGTTCTGATGCGCGGCGACGTGCATGATCCCGAACTCAACCGTCTTTCGGTGACGGTCGGCGAAGTGCGCGTATCCCCCGACCTCAAGGTCGCCACCGCCTATGTGCTGCCGCTTGGCGGCGAGGGGCAGGAAGACGCCATCGCCTTCCTTGCCCGCAACAAGGGCGAACTGCGCCGCATGGTGGGCAAGAAGCTGGATCTGAAATACGCGCCCGACCTGCGTTTCCGCATCGACGAGACATTCGACCGGATGGATGAAACCCGAAGGCTCTTTGCGCAGGACAAGGTGCGCCGGGATGTCGAAGGCTGACATGCTTCGCCTCTGCGTGGCCCTCTGGGCGGGTGCCGCCGCCATGCCCGCCGCTGCGGTGGAATGCAGCACGCGCGACCATGAAGGCGAGGCTTTCACCATCTGCCGCGTCGATGTCGCCGACGCGGACCTGAGGCTGTTCTTGCGCGACGACAGCACCGGCAAACCGCTTGCCAGTTTCGACAATATCGACAGGATGCTGGGCGCTGATGACGCGCGCCTCGCCTTTGGCATGAATGCCGGGATGTATCACACCGATCGCAGCCCGGTCGGGCTTTATGTCGAAGAGGGCGAGACCCTTGCCCCGGTCGTCACCTCGGCTGGGCCGGGCAATTTCGGGCTTTTGCCCAACGGCATCCTGTGCATTCGCGACGGGCGTGCCGACGTGATCGAGACCCTGCGCTTCACCGACGATCCGCCCGCATGCCGCTTTGCCACCCAGTCCGGGCCGATGCTGGTGATCGACGGCGCGCTGCATCCGCGCTTCCTGCGCGACAGCGACAGCCGCTATCGGCGCAACGCGGTGGGCAGCTCGGCGGACGGCCAGACGCTCTGGTTCGCGATCTCGCAGGCGCCGGTGAGCTTCCATCAATTCGCCACGCTGTTTCGCGACGTGCTCAAGACGCCGCAGGCGCTTTACCTCGACGGCAACGTCTCGCGCCTCTATGCGCCTGCCATCGGGCGTCATGACGGGGGCTTCCCGATGGGGCCGGTGGTGGGTGTGGTCCGGCACGGGGCGAATTGACAGCGCGCGGGGCTTGGGCTACGCCGCCGCCTTCACCGGGCAGAAAGGCACGAGCATGGCACGCAAACGCAAGGGGCGCGATATTTCCGGCTGGCTGATCGTGGACAAGCCTGCGGGGATGACCTCGACAGCGGTCGTGAACAAGGTGCGCTGGGCCTTGCAGGCCAGGAAGGCGGGCCATGCCGGCACGCTCGATCCCGAGGCGACAGGCGTTCTGGCCGTGGCGCTGGGCGAGGCGACCAAGACCGTCCCCTATGTCACCGACGCGCTCAAGGCCTACGAATTCACCGTCCGGCTGGGTCAGGCCACCAATACCGACGACGCCGAAGGCGAGGTGATCGCCTCCAGTGAAACGCGCCCCGATGATGACGCCATCAAGGAAGCGCTGCACGCCTTCGTCGGCGAGATCATGCAGGTCCCGCCCAAATATTCGGCCGTCAAGATCGACGGGCAGCGCGCCTATAAGCTGGCCCGCGACGGCGAGGATTTCGAGGTCGAACCCCGCCCCCTCTGGGTCGAGGAACTGGTGATGCTGGATCGCCCCGATCCCGATCATGTCGTTCTGACGATGACCTGCGGCAAGGGCGGCTATGTGCGCGCCATCGCCCGCGATCTGGGCGCGGCGCTGGGCTGTTTCGGCCATGTGACCCGGCTGCGCCGTATCTGGTCGGGGCCGTTTCGCGCCGAGGACGGGCTGACGCTCGACCAGATCGACGCGCTGGCCCATTCGCCCGAACTCGACAGCCACATCCGCCCCCTCGAAGAGGGGCTCGACGATCTGCCCCAGGTGCGCTGCACCGATGTGGGGCTGGCGCGGCTCAGGAATGGCAATCCCGGCATGGTGATCGCAAGCGACGTGGAATATGGCGAGGAATGCTGGGCCTCTCACGACGGGCGGGCCGTCGCCGTGGGCCGCTTCAAGGCGGGCGAGCTGCATCCAAGCCGCGTCTTCAACCAATGAGCGGCGCCGGCGCGCATGATCCCGGCGGCAAGGTGCGCCTCAAGCTGCCCGACGGGGTGATCGGCGGCGCCAGCTTTTCGGAATGCGGGCGCTACCGCCAATCGCTGACGCGTGACTGGACACCAGCGGGCACCACCCCCCGCGCCGTGCTGTTCATCGGCATGAACCCCTCGGTCGCCGCTGCCGAAGTTTCCGATCCCACCTGCCACCGCGAACTGATCTTTGCCCGCGATTGGGGCTTCACCCGCTATCTCAAGGGCAACATGCTCGACTGGCGCGCAACCTCGCCGCGCGACATCCCCGCCGATCCGGCGGCCGCCTGCAGCCCCGCCAATATTCCCGCTCTGCTTGAAATGGCGCAGGAATCCGAGCTGATCGTCATGGCCTATGGCAAGCTGCACAAACGCTTCCGGCCCGTGGTGCAGGACGTGATCGGCGCGATGGTCGCGACCGGCAAGCCGCTGAAATGCCTTGGCCTCAATCAGGACGGATCGGCCAAGCATCCGCTTTACCTGCGCAAGGACACGGCGCTCATGGATTTCCCGCTGCCGGTCTGACCGCGCGGTTGGCCCCCGGCCACGAAAAAGGGCGCCCTGGCAAGGGCGCCCTGACCTTTGCTTGCCCGATTTCCGAGCGCGGCGTCACTCGCCGGTTTCGACCGGCAGCGCCACGAAGCGCGGCTCGCCAGCGCGGCGCACCAACAGCAGGATGGACTTGCGCCCGGCCTCGCGGGCCTCGGCGATGCGGTCCTCAAGATCGCTCATGCTGGTCACTTGCTGTTGCCCGACCTCGGTGATCAGATCGCCTGCGCGCACGCCCTTTTCATAGGCCTCCGACAGGTTGTCGACATCGGTCACCACCAGTCCGGTCGCGTTGTCATCCAGCTCCAGTTGATCGCGCAGCTCGTCGTCAAGCGGGCTGATCGTCAGGCCGAGGATCTCCTGGCTGGAGGCTTCCCCGCCATTGTCCTCCTCGACCTGGGCCGCAGGCACCGCGCCTTCGGCCTCTTCGCGCCGTCCCAGCGTGATCTTCAGCGACTGGGTCTTGCCGTCGCGGAACACCCTCACCCGGACGGCCTTGCCGACCTCGGTATTGCCGACCCGGCGAACCAGCTCGCGCGTATCCTGAACCGGTTTGCCGTCAAAGCTCAGGATCACGTCACCGGCCTTCATTCCGCCCTCGGCGGCGGGGCCTTCGGGCACGTCGGTCACCAATGCGCCGCGCACCTCTTCAAGGCCGATCGCCTCGGCCACGTCGTCAGTCACGTCCTGGATGCGCACACCCAGCCAGCCGCGCCGCGTCTCGCCGAACTCCTTGAGCTGGTCGATCACCCGCGTCACCACATTCGACGCCATCGAAAAGCCGATACCGATCGAGCCACCGGTCGGCGACAGGATCGCGGTGTTCACCCCGATCACCTGCGCGTCCATGTTGAACAGTGGCCCGCCCGAGTTGCCACGGTTGATCGCGGCGTCGGTCTGGATGTAATCGTCATAGGTACCGCTGAGCGCGCGATTGCGGGCTGAAACGATCCCCGCACTGGCCGAGAAACCCTGTCCCAGCGGATTGCCCATCGCCATGACCCAATCCCCGACGCGTGCCGTGTCGCTGTCGCCGAAGGTGACAAAGGGCAGCGGCTCGTCGGTCTCCACCTTCAACAGCGCGATGTCGGTCTTGGGGTCGGTGCCGACGACTTCGGCGACCAACTCCTTGCCCGAGAAAAATTCGATGATGATCTCGTCGGCGGATTCGATGACGTGGTTGTTGGTCACCACGAAGCCATCCTCCGAGATGACGAAGCCCGAACCAAGCGCCGAGCTGCGTCGCGGCCGGTCTCCCTGGCCGCTGCGATCACGGAATTCGCGGAAGAAATCCTCGAAAGGCGAGCCCTCGGGCACGATGGGCGACGGGCCTGTGCCCTGCGCCACCACGGTAGATGTGGTGATGTTCACCACCGCCGGGCTGACCTTGTCGACCAGGTCCGAGAAACTCTCGGGCCGCGCCTGCGCCACCAGCGCCTGCGCGATGATCAGCGCCATGGTCAGCGCCGTCACCCAAAGCGCGCGCAGCGCGCCGGATTGTCGATTTGAAGCTGTTGCGGATTGGGCTGTCACTGGGATCGTCTCCTTGCCATTGTCCGTTGGGGCATCTGCAAAACGCCTTGAC
Organism: Roseovarius salincola; assembly: GCF_026891095.1. GTDB lineage: Bacteria > Pseudomonadota > Alphaproteobacteria > Rhodobacterales > Rhodobacteraceae > Roseovarius > Roseovarius salincola. The sequence goes on along the minus strand of NZ_JAPTNL010000002.1, from coordinate 64,015 downwards.
GCCTGCGCTGTTCTGACATGCATGTAGGTGCTTCGGGCGCAAACGCAAAACGCGCGCAACCCGCTGTCACGTTCATGTGAAGCTCAAGTGAGCCGGAAATCAAGCGCCGAGCGTTTTCGCCGCCCAGACCATAACCAGCCCGATCGCCATCGCGACAAGCCCCATAAGCCTGCGATTGTCTTCCGACAGGGCACTCAGCGCAATCAGGAATCGCTCCACAAGCGAAGGGGCCAGCGCATAGACCAGCCCCTCCAGGATCAAGACCAGCCCGAGGGCCAGAAAGATATTCTCGATCAATTGGACGCCTCTGAGTCGTTGTCGTTGTCGATCTGCTGCAGGCGCTCGTCCTCTTCCAGCCGCTCGCGCTCGGCCTCGGGCAGATCGGGCGAAATCTCGGATTCAGGCGCCATGTCGCGCAGGCTGTCGATATCGATATCATCGATGTCCACCTCCCTCAGACCATCGGCCCGCACCGAGTTGAACAACTCGGACAGGAATTCGCTGTCGGGCGAGAAAACCAGCGTCGTGTTCTCCGAATTGAGCGACCGCTCCATCGCCGAGAGCGAGCGGTAGAAGGCGAAGAACTCGGGATTCTTTCCAAAGGCTTCGGCATAGATCCGGTTACGTTCGGCATCGGCCTCACCGCGGGTGATCTCGGCCTCCCGCTCGGCTTTCGACACGGTTTCAACCACGGTCCGGTCCGCAGCGGCGCGCACGCGCTGAGCGGCCTCGTTACCGCGGGCGATCTCGTCTGCGGCCTCGCGTTCGCGCTCGGCGCGCATCCGGGCGAAGGTCGCGTCAAGGTTCTGCTGCGGCAGGTTGGTCTGCTTCAGCCGGACGTCGACGATTTCCAGCCCAAGGCCTTCGGCACTGGTGCGGGCCTGTGCGCGGATACGCCGCGCCAGATCGCCCCGTTGCGGCGACAGGATCGTATCCGATGTCACCTGATCGGCACCCAGAACCTCGCGGATCTGTGCGTTGAGGATCGACGAAAGGCGGTCCTCGGCGGCGCGGATACCGCCCACGCCGACGGCCTGGCGGAATTGCACCACATTGGCGATGCGGTAGCGGGCGAAGGCATCGACCACCAGTCGGCGATCATCCGAAGGCGTGACCTCGATCGTGTCGGTGTCAAAGGACAGGATCCGGTCGTCATATCTCACGACCTCCTGGATGATCGGGATCTTGAACCCGAGGCCCGGTTCCTCGACCACCTGGCGGATCTGACCGAATTGCAGGACAAGCGCTTTCTCGCGCTCGTCCACGATGAAGACCGAGGACAGGCCGCCGATGATGGCGATGACCACGATCGGCAGAAGAAGTGCGGATTTACGCATCAGTTCGAGCCCCCGTTGCTGGTGTTGGAGGACGCACCGCCACTGCGGCGCAATTCATTAAGCGGCAGATAGGGCACGAGACCCTGTCCGTTCTCGCCCGCCCCGGTGGCTTCGTCGATCAGGATCTTGTCAAGCTGCCCAAGCGTGCGCTCGACCGTCTCAAGATAGAGACGGCGCTGCGTGACCTCGGGCGCGGTGTTGAACTCCTGCGCGACGGCGATGAAGCGGCTGGCCTCACCAACGGCTTCGTTGACCACGCGGGCGCGATACCCCTCGGCCACTTCGATCACCTGTGCCGCTTCCCCCCTGGCTTCGGCCAGAACACGGTTCGCATAGGCGTCGGCCTGACGTTGCAGGCGGTCGCGCTCCTGTTCGGCGGCCTGAACCTCGCGGAAGGCGTCGATCACGGCGCCCGGCGGGTCGGCGGTGTCAAGGTTGACACGCACGATGGTGATGCCGCTTTCGTAATCATCCAGCGTTTCCTGGATATTCTCGCGCGCGGTGTCTGCGATGATGCCACGGTCGCGGTTGAGGATCGGTGCCAGGTTCGATGCCGCGATGATCTCGCGCATGGCGGATTCGGACACCGCACGCACCGTCAGCTGCGGATCACGGATGTTGAACAGAAGTTTCGCGGGATCCTGGATGTTCCACACGACCTGGAAATCGATATCCACGATATTGGCATCAGTCGTCAGCATCAGGCCATCGCTGTCGGCGCCGCGGCCCATGCCGATATCCTCGGTGCGTTCCGAGGTGACATTGACCACATCATAAGTCACCAACGGCCAGGGCGCGAAGTTCAGACCCGGCTGCCCGGTCGAGGAATAGGACCCGAGGAACAGTTCGACGGATTGTTCTTCCGGTTTCACCGTATAGAAGCTGGCCGCCGCCCAGGCCACCAGCGCGATCACCACGCCAAGCACGATGGAGCCGCGCCCGAAGGCCGGGCCGCCACCGTCTCCGCCGGCGCCATTGCCGCCGCCGCCGCGTCCGCCCATCAGGACGCGCAGTTGATCCTGGCCCTTGCGGACAAGTTCGTCGATCTCCGGGATTTGCGGCCCGCCCCCCTCCGGAGGTCTGCGTCCGCCCCGATTTCCGCCGCGGTTGTCATCCCCGCCGCCTGAATTTCCGCCGCCGCCCCAGGGGCCGCCAGAATTTCCAGCCATGTAAACCTTCCCTTCACTGCCGTCCCTAACGGGACGTTCTATCTAAACTGTGCTGTGATACCTGAATTTCAAGCGCTTCGCACTGGTTCTCGCATCGTGACGATTTCTTCGGCCATGGTGGGGTGAACCGCCACCGTGCGGTCGAAATCCTCTTTCGTGGCACCCATCTTGACCGCGATCCCGGCCAGCTGGATCATCTCGCCCGCGCCGGGCGCGACGATATGACAGCCCAGGATGCGCCGGCTTTCCTTGCTGACGATCAATTTCATCAGAACCCGGTCCTCGCGCCCCGCGAAACTCTGCTGCATCGGTTTGAACGATGTGCAGTAGACATCCACGGGCTCCTGATCGCGTGCCGCCTCCTCGCTCAGGCCGATGGTGCCGAATTCCGGCTGGGTGAAGATCGCCGTCGGGATCAGATCGTGATCCACCGGGGTCGGGTTGCCGTTGAACACCGTCTCCACAAAGGCCATCCCTTCGCGGATCGCCACCGGCGTCAGGTTCGCCCGGTCGGTCACGTCGCCGATCGCATAGATCGACGGAACCGCGGTCTGGCTGTAGGAATCCACTTCGATCTCGCCCTTGCGGCCCAGCTTCACGCCGACCTCCTCAAGCCCCATCCCGGCCGTGTTGGGGTTGCGCCCGGTCGCGAACATCACCTGGTCGAACATCCGCTCGTCGCCATTGGTGGCCTTGATGCGGAAGCCCTGTTCCTGCTTTTCCATCTCGATGATGTTGCAGCCCAGATGCAGATCGACCCCGTTGCGCATCATTTCCTCGGAAATCAGCCCGCGCGCCTCTTCGTCGAACCCCCGCAGGATCTGCGCGCCGCGGTAATACTGCGTCACCTGGACGCCCAGACCATTGAGGATGCAGGCGAATTCGCAGGCGATATAACCGCCGCCGACGATCAGCAGCGATTTGGGCAGCGTTTCCAGGTGGAAAATCTCGTTGCTGGTCAGCGCGTGCTCGGCGTCGGGCAGGTCGGGCGTGACCGGCCAGCCGCCGGTGGCGATCAGGATATGCTTTGCGGTCTTGGTTTCGCCGCTGGCCAGCCTGACACTATGGGCATCCGCCACCACCGCGCGGGAATCGAAGGTCTCGACCCCGCTGTTGGACAACAGCCGCCGATAGACCCCTTCCAGCCGGTCCAGCTCACTGTGCATCGTGTCCCGAAAGGCCGGCCAGTCAAAGCCGCCCGCATGCACGGTCCAGCCATAGGCCTGCGCGTCCTCCATATGGCCGGGATACTCGCTGGCGAAGACCATCAGCTTCTTGGGCACGCAGCCGCGCTGCACGCAGGTGCCGCCATAGCGGTCCTCCTCGGCCAGCGCCACACTGGCGCCACCCTGCGCCGCGACGCGCGCCGCGCGCACCCCGCCCGAGCCGCCGCCGATCACGAAAAGTTCGTAGTCGAATGCCAATGCCTTGCCCTCTGACTTGTGCCCGCTCAATCCTGCAGATCGGTGAACAGGTTCTCGGATTCCAGGAAATCGAGCCGGTCTTCCTCGACCGTGCCCTCGTTGATGTCGCGGGTCTCGACGCGGCCATCGCCATAGCCCACGATCACCACGTCGCAGATATCTATGAACAGCCCGTTTTCCACCACGCCCGGCATCTGGTTCAGCACCATCGCCAACTGGTTCGCCTTGCCGATCCGCCCCAGATGCAGGTCCAGGATGTAATTCCCCTCATCGGTCACGAAGGGCCGGTCCCCGTTCATCCGCAGCGTCGCGTCGCGCCCCAGCACATCCATCGAGATCAGCATCTCCTCGACCAGCGATTTGGTGGTCTCCCAGCCGAACGGAATGACCTCGATCGGCAGCGGAAACGCGCCCAGCGTCTCGACCTCCTTGCCGACATCGGCGATCACGATCATCTGGTCGCTGGCGGTGGCGACGATCTTTTCCTGCAACAGCGCCCCGCCGCCCCCCTTGATCAGGTTCAGGTTCGCGTCGAACTCATCCGCGCCGTCGATGGTCAGATCCAGCCACTTGGCCTCGTCAAGGCTGATCACCTCGATGCCGACCTCGCGCGCCAGTTCGGCGGTGCGGGTGGATGTGGGCACGCCCTTGATCTTCAGCCCGTCATCGCGCACCAGCTCGCCGAGGCAGCGCACCATCCACGCGGCGGTCGATCCGGTGCCCAGCCCCACGCGCATCCCGTCCTCGACATAATCCACCGACCGCTTGGCGGCGACGAATTTGGCCTTGTCGATGGGCGACAATTCTCCGGTCATGGCAGCGACTCCCCGTGACGTTTCGGGGAGGGTTATAGGCAAGTTGAACGCCATGCGCGAGGGGGCATCGGCGGGTTTGTGACAAACCCGCGCGCCCGATGCCTCGCGCGGCGGCCGGGCCGTCGCTTTCAGGCTGGCGCGGTGCGCCCGCGCCGCTAGGCTGACACCATGCTCATGACCGAATCCTACCGCCTGCATTACGCGCCCGATAACGCCTCTCTGGTGGTCCGCCTCGCGCTCGAGGAACTGCGCCAGCCTTATCACGCCATTCTGGTGGACCGCGCGGCGCGGGGGCAATCCGCGCCCGCTTACCTTGCGATCAACCCCGCCGGACTGATTCCGGCGCTCGAAACCCCCGACGGCCCGCTGTTCGAGACCGGCGCGATCCTGCTCTGGCTGGCCGACCGCCATGGCGCGCTGGCGCCCGCACCCGACGCGCCCGACCGGGGCGCGATGCTCAAATGGCTGTTCTTTCTTGCGAACACGCTGCACCCGGCCCTTCGGATAACCTTTTACCCGGATCGTTATACCGGCCCCGGCCCTGCGGAATGCGCGCGCCTGCGCAGCCATATGCAGGGCGAGATCGCCCGCCACCTCGATACAGTCGAATCAGCCGCCACCACGTCGCCTTCGCTGTTCAGCGGTACCGCCCCCACGATCCTTGGCCTTTACCTCGGCCCGATGCTGCGCTGGATGGCGCTTTATCCGCAGGGCGCGACCGGCTGGTTTTCCCTGGCGCGCTGGCCACATCTGCGGGCCATGGCCGCCGCCCTTGAAACCCGCCCCAGCATCGCCGCCGCGATCTGCGCCGAAGGGCTTGGCCCCACGCCGCTCACCGCGCCACGGCCCTGCGATCCGCCCGAAGGCAGCGCGCTCTGACTCACACAGTTGTTGAAACCCGGTCCCGCAACCCCGAGATTGACAAGACTGGCGCGGATTTCGACGACTCGGTCGCTTTTGCGCCGCCACATCGCGCCCCGGCGCGTCATAGAGATAGAAAAGCCCGTGTTGCCATCGGGCCAGAACGGGAAAGATTGCATGTTTCTGTCCGTCTTCGACATGTTCAAGATCGGCGTCGGCCCGTCCTCGTCGCATACGATGGGGCCGATGGTGGCCGCCGCGCGATTTCTGGACAAGATGCGCGCCGCGCCGTTCGAACCCCACGGCCTGCGCGGCTCGTTGCATGGCAGCCTTGCCTTCACCGGCATCGGCCACGCCACCGACCGCGCCACCATCCTGGGTCTCGCCGGTTTTCGCCCCGAGGATTACGAGCACGACACCGCCGAGGCGACGCTCGAACAGATCCGTGAAACCCACACCCTGCGCCCGCCCGGCCTGCCGGAACTGGCCTTTCACCCCAAGGATGACCTGATCTTCGATTTCGGCCCCAACCTGCCGGGCCATGCCAATGGCATGATCCTGATGGCCACCGACGCGCAAGGCGACGTGATCCTTCAGGAAACCTATTATTCCATCGGCGGTGGTTTCGTCATGACCGAGGCCGAACTGGCCCAGGGCCGCAACACCGACGAAGGCGAGCCGGTCCCCTATCCCTTCAAGTCCGCCGCCGAGATGCTGGAAATGGCCGAACACTCGGGCAAGAGTGTCGCCCAGATGAAGAAGGCCAACGAGATTTCGCGCGGCGGCCCTGAAAACCTTCGCTCGGGCGTGGCGCGGATCTGGAAGGTTATGGATGACTGCATAGAACGCGGCATCGAGGCCGAAGGCGAACTGCCCGGCGGACTGCGCGTGCGCCGCCGCGCCAAGGGAATCCGCGATGCCCTGCTGGCCGAGCGCGGCACCAACCTACAGGCACCCCACAAGATCAACGACTGGATCAGCCTCTACGCGATGGCCGTGAACGAGGAAAACGCCGCCGGCGGGCAGGTCGTGACCGCGCCCACCAATGGCGCGGCGGGCGTGGTGCCCGCCGTCATCAAGTACTGGCTCGAACATGTCCCCGGCGCCTCCGAATCCCAGATCGAGGATTTTCTGCTCACCGCCGCCGCCATCGGCGGGCTGGTGAAATACAACGCCTCGATCTCGGGCGCCGAAGCGGGGTGCCAGGCCGAAGTGGGTAGCGCCGCCGCCATGGGCGCCGCCGGGCTGGCCGCCGTGCTGGGCGGCACCCCCGCCCAGATCGAGAACGCCGCCGAAATCGCGCTGGAGCATCACCTTGGCATGACCTGCGACCCTGTGAAGGGGCTGGTGCAGGTGCCCTGCATCGAACGCAACGGCCTTGGCGCGATCAAGGCGGTCAGCGCCGCCAGCCTCGCCCTGCGCGGCGACGGCACCCACCTTGTTCCGCTCGATGCCTGTATCGAAACCATGCGCCAGACCGGCGAGGACATGAGCGAGAAATACAAGGAAACATCCCTCGGCGGCCTTGCCGTGAACGTGCCCAACTGCTGAAGATCCCGGCTGCCTAACCTTCGGGCCAGACGGCGCGCGCCTTCAGAAGCGCGCTTGCCGCCACTTCCAGCATCGCCTCGGGCAGGATGACCAGCATCTTGGGCGCCGTCAGCGACAATTGCACCGGCCCCGTCGCGTGGTTCGACGTGCCCACCCTCCCGTCGGGCGCGAAGTTCAGCCCCGCTATGGAAAACAGCAGTCCCTCCGACAGCCCCTCGACCGCCCCCAGCGGAAATAGCGACACCTCGCAGCCCTCGGGCAGGTCGATCGCCAATTCCGGCGGCGCGAGGAACACCAGCTCCTCGCTGCCCAGCAGGATGCAGCGCCGGTGCGGGTGGCGCACCAGCGTGTTGTAAGCGGCAAGCTGGTGATCCAGCCGCGCCCCCGAAAACCCGATTCCCACCACCAGCGGGGCGGCGATATTGCCGAGACACTTGTCGAAATCAGTGCTGTCCTGATCGGCGATCGGATGCAGCGCCTCGGGGGGAAACTGCGCACGCCCCGCCGCGCTCAGCGAATCGAAATCGCCGATCACCGCCTCGGGAACCACCCCGAGCGCCAGCGCCGCATCCGCACCGCCATCCGCCGCAACCACCCGCGGCCCCAGCGCACGCGCCCGCTTGAGCAGGAATTTATCTATATCTGCGCCCCCAATCAGGGTAATTGGCTCTGCCGCCTCAACAATCATCTGACATTTTCCTGATTAGCCACTATTTAGGAAGCTGATCACATTCTCACCACGAAATGATACGGTAAAGTTCCAAGAATCGGGCGCCTTTGGTCTTGGCAAGGATGGTAAAGACGAATGTCGCAGGTCAAGAAGAGCGAGCATTCAAATGGTTAGTGGAAGTAAAATTCTCACAGTTTCGTACGGGACATTCTCGTGCACACTCGAAGGATTCGATGATTCCTTCGACACGATGAAAGCGATCGCCGAGTATTTTCGCGACCTCGCGGCGGATGACCGGTACTTCGGTGCCGAACCGCCGACGCCGGACGCCGAGATGCTCGCCCGGATCGCCGAGCGCGAAGTCTCGCGCCGCGTCGAGGCGCATCAGCGCGACGGCGGGATCGTTCTGCGCGCCGCGGATTCCGCAGCGCTCTCCGGTCTGACCCCACCTCAGCCGCAGCCCGCGCCCGAAACCGCAGGCGAACCGGCCCCCGAGCAGCCCGCACCCGAACCCGGGGCTCAGGACGCACCCAAGCCCGGGGCCGCGCCCGAAACGGCACCCGCGCCGGAGGCGGAAGCCCCCGAGCCCGCCGAGACCGAGCCCGTCGCACCCGAGCCCGCCGAGACCGAGGCACCTGAATCCGCGACCCCGTCAGAGGACGCGCCCGAACCGGCGCCTGAACCCGAGGCCGCAGCGGAACCGGTGGCCGAACCCGAGGCGGAGCTTGCCGACGCCACCGAGACCGAGGTCACGACCGCCGAAACACCTGAGCCCGAAACCGAACCCGAACCCGAGCCGGAGCAAGAGAGTGCGGCCACGGATGCCGCCGACTCCCCTGTGGCCGAATCCGCAGATGACGCCGAAACATCCGCCGAGGCAGCCGAAGCCGCGCATCCCGCCGTCACCGAAGAGTCCAGCGAAGAGGTTCTCGGCCAAACAGCGGAACCCGTCGCGGAATCCCCTGCGGAACCCGCCGCCGAAACTGCGGCTGAATCCGTGCCCGAGGACGACAGCGTCGCCGCCAAGCTGCGCCGTATCCGCTCGGTCGTGATGCAGTCCGAGCGCGGCTATGGCGGTGACGAATTCACCGAGGACGAGCACGCCGAAGACGACAGCGCAGGCGATTTCCTCGACGATACCGCCGCCGATCTCGATGCCGCCCTCGAAGCCGACGACGCCGCCGAACTCGCGCGCGCCACGCCGCTCGAGCAGGACGAGGACGACGATCTCGATTCGATCCTCTCGCGCTTTGACGCGGATCGCGACACCGTTGGCCAGGCGCCCGCCGATACCGGCGACACCCTTGAAACAGAACAGGAAATTCAGCCCGCGCCCAGCGAACGCGCACCCGCTGATCAGGTCGATCTGGCTCATGACACGCTGGCGCAGCTTCTGGCAGATTCCCTGCCTGCGGACGCGGCCAAGAACGCTTCCGACACCGCCGGCGACGCGCCCGAAGCCGCCGAAGAAACCGCCACGCCTCAAGCGCCGGAAACCTCCGATGCGCAAGCGGTCCGATCCGAACCGCCAGAAGAGTCCGCCGGGTCGCAAAACACCGGATCCGACGACGCCGCACCCGAGGCCGCACCCGCCGCCGAAGACGACACAGATCAGGCGCAGGAACCCCTGCGCGCCCGTGTCGTCGCCATCAAGCGCAGCGAACTCGAAGCCACGCTGGCCGCGCAGCAGTTCGAAGAGGAACTCGCCGGCGACACCGCCGCGCAAGCGGATGACGAGGACGACCAGAACCAGGACGAACCCACCTCCCTCCTCAGCCCCGAGGAAGAGGCCGATCTTCAGCGCGAACTCGCCGCGCTCGAGGCCGAGATGCACGATGACGCGCCCGCCCAACAGGACCGTCTCGCCGCCGATCATACGGATGATGATACGGACGAGGCCGACGACGGCGCTGAATCCACGCTGGATGACGACTGGGCCGAGGCTGCGGAAACCGACGAGGATCAACCCGCCCGACCCGAGCCTGCCCTTGGCACGCTGGACGAAGACGAACCCCATGCGGATGTGAACCGCATCTTCGCCGAAACCGACAGCCAGCGCGACGCGCCCGAAGCGAATCACCGCCGCAGCGTGATCCAGCACCTGCGCGCCGCCGTGGCCGCCACCCGCGCCGACAAGAAAGCCGGCGTCGAACATGATCCCGGCAAGGACGACACGCCCTATCGCTCGGACCTGGCGGATGTGGTGCGCCCGCGTCGCCCCCGTGCCGGTGCCACGCGCGAGCATACCCGCTCGCCCCGGCCCGAGGAAACCCGCTCAGCGCCGCTCAAGCTGGTGGCCGAACAGCGCGTCGATGTCGAAACCGCGCGCGAACCGATCCGCCCGCGCCGGATCTCGACCGCCGAATTACAGGCCGATCCGGCCACCGTGGACAGTGGCTTTGCCGATTTTGCAGCCGAAATGGGCGCCACGGAACTGCCCGATCTGCTCGAGGCCGCCGCCGCCTATCTTGCCGATGTCGAAGGCCGCCCGCAATTCTCGCGCCCGATGCTGATGGGCAAGCTGCGCGAAGTGTCGGATGCCGGTTTCTCGCGTGAGGATGGCTTGCGCAGCTTCGGCAAGCTCCTGCGCGACGGCAAGCTGCAAAAGCTCAAGGGCGGTCGCTTCAGCGTGACCGATGAAACCGAGTATCGGGGCGCCGCAGGCGGCAATCGCAGCGCAGGCTGAGCGGAGGGACCATTCCTTCAGACGCCCGGCCCGGCCCTGCGCCGCGCCGGGCGTCGTCACATCCGGCTCAGATTCCGGCGGGCAGCCAAATCGTCCTGATCATCGTCGCCTTGTCCAGAAACTCCGGGTCCTCGCCTTGCGCGCCGAACCAGTCGCGCGCATGACCGTCATTCACCCAGGTCCGCTTCATCGCCTCGGCGCTCTCGCGCTCGATCATTGCCGACAGATCGCTCGATGAAAAACACCACAGCGCATCGATCTCCATATGCCGCGCCATCGCCGGGGCCAGGTCCGCGTGACACCCGGTCAGCAGGTTGACCGCGCCGGGCGGCATCTGCAGGCATTCAAAGATCAGCGCCAGTTCGGGCGCCAGCAGCGGATAGGCTTCGGATGCCAGCAGAACCGCCCGGTTGCCCATCGCAAGGATCGGTGCCAGCACCGAGACCAGCCCCAGCAGCGGCGCCTCGTCCGGGCAGATCGCGCCGATCACACCGACGGGCGCGCGTTCGGCCACGGTCAGCCCGTGCATCTGCACGCCGGGCGCGCGGGCCGCGATCGTGTCGGCCTTCGCGGCATAAGTGAACAGCCGTTCGATCGCCGTTGCGATCTCTTTCTCGCCGCTTCGACCGCCTGTCAGATTATTGATAATGCTTGATAAATCATCTTTCCGCGCAGCCAGAGCATGGCTCATGGCCAAAAGAACCCGCGCCCGGTCGCGCCCGCTCCTGCGGCTCCAGTCCGCTGCGTTATGCGCCGCGCCGACCGCCGCGCCGACATCGCTTGCCCCGGCCAGCGCCACCTGTCCCAATATCCGCCCCGCCTTGTCGTGCACATTGCGGCAATAGCCGCCGGGGCGCACCTGCCGCCCTGCAATGAACAGCGTCGCATCGCTGACCTCGGGCGCGTGCTCGCTGGCATGCGTGCCATTGGCGCTGGCAAAGGGCTCGCTCCGGGGCAGGGGTCTGGGTTTTCCATTCGCAGCCGTATAGTGCACCAGCCCATCCCATCCCCCGCCGCGCCCGAACCCCGCTTCGCGCAGCCCGCCATGCGGCGCGGCGGCGTCCGTCAGCCCCGTCGCGTTGATCCAGACGACGCCCGCCGCCAGCCGCGGCGCCAGATCCAGCACCAGCGACAGCGTCTCCGACCAAAGCGAGACCGCGCCCGCATGGCCCGTGTTGTTGCCCAGTTGCAGCGCCTCCTGCGGCGTTCTGAAGCTCATCTGCACCGCGACGGGACCGCGTATGTCAAGATGCATCGCCGGATCGGCGGGCGCCAGCCCGCTGATCAGGGCAGGGCGATGATACTGCCCACCGGGCGAGGGCCGCACCGGCACGAACAGATCGCCCCCCGCTCGGGCGATCAGATCGGCCATCCGCCCGCGTCCTGCCGGGTTGGCCATCGCACCGATATCGGTGCAACGATCCAGCGGCTCGCCGACCCTCAGCTGTTCCATACGGTTGCGTAGCTTTTGGTGAAACCGCTCCGCCACGCTCTCCTGCACCAGCAGGCGATGCGGGTTGTCATAGCGCTGCGCCAGCGCCTCGACCGCCGAATCCAGATCGGCATCTTCGAAGACCACGAAACTCTCGGCGGCGTCCATCTCCAGCAACAGGGCCTTGCCTGTTCCCGCCGTCGCGCGGCGAAGCGCGCGCCCCGCCGCAAGCGACCCGGCAAAGCCGACCATGTCGATCGCCTCTTGGCAGGCGAGGCGCTCGCCCAATGCGGCATCGCCGGTCAGAATATTGACCACGCCTTTCGGCATTCCTGCCTGCCGGCAAAGATCGGCGAACAGCAGCGCGCTCAGCGATGCCCATTGCGATGGCTTCACGATGACGCTGTTGCCCGCCGCCAGCGCCGGGCCCAGCTTTCGCGCCAGCACCACCAGCGGCATCCGCGACGGCAGGATCACCGCGCAGACACCCAGCGGCACCCGCCCCGGCAATTCGCTGTCGATCAACCGCGCAAGGCTGGCGTGATGTTGAAACTGCCGCTCCACCTGCGCCAGATCACCGTCGCGCACCGCACCGATGGGCCGCCCGGTATCCAGCACCTCCATCACCGCGCAGAGCCGCGCATTGTTGGCGAACACCCGTGCCAGCGCGTCCAGGTGCCTTGCCCGTCCGGCCCCGCGCATACTTGCCCATTTGCGCTGCGCCTTCGCGGCGGCGCTTACTGCGCTGTTCAGATCGTCCTGCGTCGCCGCCGACAATGTCGCCAGAACCTCGCCGCTGGCCGGGTTCACCGCGTCGAACCCCGCGCCCGGTGCGCCGAAGGCGCCATTGATGAACTGCCCGAAACGGTCGCCCTGATCGACCAGCCATGCCAGCGCCTCGGCGGCGCTTTCCGGGGCGTCGCCATACTCCATGCTGTCATATTCCCCGCGCACGCTCATGTCCCCGCCCCCGCTCACTTCACCCGATCCCGTGACGCCAGGCCGCCGAGGGCCGCCCGCTCACATGCTGTTCAAGCTGCCGCTCGATATCCGCCAGCAAGGACGACGCCCCGAAGCGGAACAGCTCCGGCGAAAGCCACGCGCTGCCCAGCTCCTCGCGCATCATCGCCAGATAGGCCAGCGCCTCGCCCGCCTTTGAAATGCCGCCCGCCGGTTTCATGCCCACCCGCCAGCCGGTCCTTTCGTGATAGTCCCGGATCATCCGCAACATCACCAGCGTCACCGGCAGCGTCGCGTTCACCGGCTCCTTCCCGGTCGAGGTCTTGATGAAATCCGCGCCCGCCATCATCGCCACCATCGCCGCGCGCGCGACGTTTCTCAGGCCGCCCAGCTCTCCGGTGGCAAGGATCGCCTTCATATGCGCCGCGCCACAGGCCGCGCGAAACGCCCGCAGCTCATCATGCAGCGCGTCCCAGCGCCCCTCCAGAACCCGTCGGCGCGAAATCACGATGTCGATCTCCTGCGCCCCGGCGGCAACGCTGGCCTCGATTTCGGCGATGCGCAGGCGCATCGGCGACAATCCCGCCGGAAACCCGGTCGAAACCGCCGCCACCGGAATGCCCGTGCCCTCCAGTGCCTTGAGCGCCGGGGTGATCATCTCGTGATAGACACAGACCGCGCCCACGCGCAGCCCCTCCATCCCCAGCGCCTCCAGAAGGTCCGGGCGCAGCGGCTGACGCGCCTTGGCGCAAAGCCGCGCGACCCGCGCCGCGGTATCGTCGCCCGACAGGGTGGTGAGGTCCATGCAGGCTACCGCCTTGCACATCCAGGCCGCCCGCGCGCGCCCCGTGACAACGCGCCGCGCGGGCAGGGCGGCCGCCGTGCGATTGATCGCCGGGGCATTCACCCGCAGCGCGCCAAGCCAGTCCATGTCCAGATCCATGCCCGCATTGCGCAGGCCACCGGCTTGCGGCAACCGCGTGACGTGATCCTGTCCGAAGCCCTGCATCGGCATGCCGCCATGTCCTGAAAAACCCGGCGCCAGACTCGCATGCGCCGGGTGGCTTGGCAAGCGCGCACACCCTTCCTGCAATTGCGAATAACTCGCAATTGCATTGACTTCAGGCCCCACCCGCCCCATAGTCCCCCAAAAGCGATCGCAACCAACGGAGCTACCATGACCCGCCTTTCCCGACGCCGCCTCCTCGGTCAGGCCGCATCGGCCCTTGCGCTTGCGGCCACGCCGCTCCGGGCCGCCTCGCCCGCGCTTGATATCGTGGCGACAACCGGGATGATCGCCGACGCGGCGCGCAATATCGGCGGCGATCTGGTCGTTGTGCGCGCACTCATGGGCCCCGGCGTCGATCCGCATTCCTATCGTCAGACCCGCAGCGATATCGTCGCCCTGACGCGGGCCGACCTGGTGCTCTGGCACGGGCTCTACCTCGAGGCGCAGCTGGAAGAGATGCTGCTCAAGTTCTCGCGCCGTGGCACCGCCGTCGCGGTCGGCGAGGGCGTGCCGCGCCGGCTCCTGATCGCCCATGACGAATACGAGGGGCGCTTTGATCCCCATGTCTGGATGGTGCCCGCCCTCTGGACCCATGTGCTGCACGCCGTGCGCGACGCGCTCGCTGACCTTGCGCCCGAACATGCCGACACCTTCGCCGCCAATGCCGATGCTTACCTCGCGCGCATCGCCCGGCTTGATGACTATGCGCAGGGCGTGCTGTCCACCGTGCCCGCCCCCTCGCGCGTTCTGATGACGGCACATGACGCCTTCGGCTATTTCGGCCGCGCCTACGGTTTCGAGGTGATCGGTGTGCAGGGCATCTCGACCGAATCCGAGGCCGGGCTGAACCGGATCCGCACACTTGCAACGCTGCTGGCCGAACGCGACATCCGCGCGGTCTTTGTCGAAACCTCCGTGTCGGATCGCAACATGCGTGCGCTGGTCGAAGGTGCCGCCGCCAAGGGCCATACGGTCACGATCGGCGGCGCGCTTTTTTCGGATGCGATGGGCACGCCCGGCAGCTACGAGGGCAGCTATATCGGCATGATCGACCATAACGTCACCACCATCGCCGCCGCCCTGGGCGGTCAGGTCCCGTCGCGGGGCATGGATGGCCTCTTGCAGGCGGGATTGTGAGAATGAAGATCGACAGCACCCGCCCGAAGGCCCACGCCCCGGTCGTCGCCGGCATGCCCGCGGCGGATACGCCGCCCAGCCCGCTGGAAATCAACGGCCTGACCGTGTCCTATGGCGACACGCCCGCCGTCAATGATGTCAGCGTCGCTTTCCGCTCCGGCGCCATGACTGCGATCATCGGTCCCAACGGCGCGGGCAAATCGACGCTCCTCAAATCCGCGCTGGGCATCGTGGCGCCGCTTTCCGGGCAGGTCACCTGCTGGGGCAGGCCGCTGGCGCGTCAACGCCACCGCATTGCCTATGTGCCCCAGCGTGCCGCCATCGACTGGGAGTTTCCCGCCCGCGCGCTCGATGTGGTGCTGATGGGCATGTATCGCGAACTTGGCCTCTTGCGCCGGGTGCGCGCGCCGCATCTGGCGCGGGCCATGTCCTGCCTTGCCCGCGTCGGGATGGAGGATTTCGCCGACCGCCAGATCGGCCGCCTGTCAGGCGGTCAGCAACAGCGCGTTTTCCTGGCGCGCGCGCTGGCGCAGGGGGCTGATCTCTATATGCTCGATGAACCCCTCGCCGGGGTCGACGCCGCGACCGAACGCGCCATCATCGCCGTCCTCAAGCAGATCGTGGCCGAAGGCGGCACCGTCATCGCCGTGCATCACGACCTTGCCACCGTGCCGGGCTATTTCGATCGCGTGTTCCTCATGAACGCCCACGCCATCGCCGAAGGGCCTGTGGCCACGGCCTTCAGCCGTGAAAACCTCGATCTGGCCTATGGCGGGCGTCTGGCGCCGGACCCGGCCGGGGCAGCGGGCGCGCGCGATGCTCTCTGAGGCGCTGTTCCTGCAACTTGGCTACAACGCCACTCTGGTCACGATCGGCGCGGCGCTGCTCGGGGTGGCGGCAGGCGTGACGGGGGTGTTCCTGGTTCTGGGCAAGCGCGCGCTGGTCAGCGACGCGGTCAGCCACGCCACCCTGCCCGGTATCGGGCTGGCCTTCATCGCAATGGTCATGGCCGGGGGCGACGGGCGTGCGCTGCCGGGGCTGTTGTTGGGTGCCGCGGCCTCGGCTGGGGTCGGATTGCTGGGCGTCAGCTGGCTGACCCGGCGCACCCGCCTTGGCGAGGACGCCGCCATCGGCGCGGTGCTGTCGGTGTTCTTCGGCGCGGGGGTGGTCCTTTTGACGGTGATCCAGACCATGACTGCGGGTCGTCAGGCGGGGCTCGAAACCTTCCTGCTCGGCTCCACCGCCGGAATGCTGCGCAGCGACGCCCTGGTGATCGCCCTGGCGGGGGCTTTGGTGCTGGGGCTGGTGCTGGCGCTGCGCCGCCCGATGACACTGGCTGCCTTCGATCCCGATTTCGCCATCGCCCAGGGGCTGAACGTGCGGCGCATCGAACTGGCCGCCATGGGGCTTGCCATGGCGATCACGGTGATCGGGCTCAAGATCGTCGGTCTGATCCTGATCGTCGCCCTGCTGATCATCCCGCCCGTCGCCGCCCGGTTCTGGAGCGACCGGGTCGATCATGTTCTGGCCCTTTCGGGCCTCTTTGGCGGGATTTCGGGCTATGGCGGCGCGGCCCTCTCGGCCACTGCGCCGGGCCTGCCGACCGGGCCGCTCATCGTGCTCCTGGCCTTTGCCATTTTCGCGCTCTCGCTGCTGGCCGCGCCGCGCCGCGGGGTGCTGGCAACGCTCATGCGCCGTCGTCGTGCCGGCGCGCCGGGGGCAGGGGGGCGATGATGGGCGCCGAATTCGTCGCCCTGTCGCTGCCGCCGATCCTGATCGGCACCTTGGCGGCCATCGCCTGCGCCCTGCCGGGCAACTTCTTGCTGCTGCGCCGCCAGGCGCTGATTGGCGACGCGATCAGCCATGTGGTGCTGCCCGGCATCGTGCTGGCTTTCCTCGTGACCGGACTCGTGGCGGCCTGGCCGATGATGCTGGGCGCGGGCGCGGCGGCGCTTGTCTCGGTGCTGCTGATCGAGACCATCCGCCGCCTTGGCCGGATCGAACCCGGCGCCGCGATGGGCGTGGTCTTTACCACCATGTTCGCCGCCGGTGTGCTGCTGCTTGAACAAAGCGACACCTCGGGCGTGCATCTGGACGTGCAACACGCGCTTTACGGCAATCTCGAAAGCCTGATCTGGCTCGAGGCGACGGGCTGGGACTCGCTTTGGGACGCGCAGGCGCTCGCCGCCCTTCCGCCCGAATTGCCGCGCATCGCCCTGACGCTGCTGGTCGTGGCGGGGGCCGTGTTGCTGTTCTGGCGCCCCCTTGTGCTGTCGACCTTCGACGAGGGTTTCGCCCGCACGCTCGGCCTGCCGGTCCGGGCCATTGGCGTGGGGCTGGTCGGTCTTGCGGCAATGGCCGCGGTCGCGGCCTTCGACGCGGTCGGCTCGATCATCGTGATCGCCATGTTCATCTGCCCGCCCGCCGCCGCGCGGCTGATGACCGACCGCCTTGGCGCGCAAATCTGGTGGAGCATCGGCTTTGCGATCCTGTCGGCGGTGCTGGGCTATATGCTGGCGGGATACGGGCCGCTCTGGCTGGGGGGTGCGCACGCGCTCAGCGCCGCAGGGATGATCGCCTGCATCTCGGGCGTGATCCTTTTGCTGGCGGCGCTGTTTGGTCCCTGTCGCGCACCGGCAGGGCTGCGGCGCGGCTGAGAGGGCAGGAGCGAGGGACCAGTCCCTCGCGCTCCCTGGGATATTTTCAAACAGAAGAAGGGATCAGTCGTTCAGCTCGAAGGCCCGCGCCAGCGCGCCAAGCCCGTCTGCCAGCAGGCTTTCGCGGCTGTGGAGCTCGACCGGAACGCCCTGATCGCGAAGGGCGGCGTCAAGCCCCGGGGCGGCGCCGTCAGGCGCGATGAGGGCGACCTTCTGGCCGAGCCAGTAGGGCCGCGCGGCCGCGAGTTCGGCCCCGAGCAAATGCCCGCTGATGGCGTCGGGGCGGTTCGAGACCTCGGCGACGCGCAGATGCGCGGCCAGCCGTTCGGGGCGGCTCAGGCTGTCGGCGATGGCCTCGGGCGCGGGCGGGGCGGTGCCGCCCAGTGCCGCCACAAGGCGCGGGGTGAGGAAGCTTTGCGTGCTCACGGCTTCGCCTGCGCTGATCTGGATCCAGTGATTGACGCCGTCCTCCAGCGCGCAGACCACCCCGTCCCAGCCGGGCTGGCGCGCCAGCAGGCCCGCGATCCACAGCCGCACCCGCGCGCCGATCACATCGGGCGGGGTCTTTTGCGCAAGGCCCGGCAGGGCAGCACCCGCCGCCTTGGGCAGAACCGGCGCGGGCAGGGGGTCGGGGGCGCCGTCGCCGATCCGGACCTGCTGCGCGGCGTCGTATTTCAGCGCCGTCAGCGCACCGGACTCGTCAGCGGCGCGCACGCTTTGGATCAGGCGCGCGCCGCGCATCGCATGGGCGCTGACCTGCGCGCCGTCGCGGCCGATGGCGATCCAGTCCGTCATGGCCGGCTCAGCCTCTTTCGATCTGGCGCACCAGCCCGGCCACGTCATAGCCGGCATCCCGCGCCCTGCGGATGATCTCGTCACCGCTGAGCGCGCCGTAGCTCACGATGCTCCAGAGCATCGCGCAGCGCGTTCCCGAGCGGCAATAGGCCAGCACCGGGCGCTCCATCTCGTCAAGCGCGCGGGCGAAGTCCCCGGCGGTGTCCCCGGTCATCGGCCCCAGCGGGATCGGCACCGAGCGTATGTCCAGCCCGGCGGCGCGGGCCGCTTCGGCCACCGCCGCGTAATCGGGCTGGCCGGGTTCCTCGTCATCGGGGCGGTTGCAGAGCACCGAGCGGAACCCCGCCGCCGCGATGTCCGGGATATCGCCCGGCGAGATCTGGGGACTGACCGAGAAATCCCCGGTAATCCTGCGTATGTCCATGGCGCGCCTCCTTGGTCAGACCATTTTATGCGACGAATTGCCCTGCGACTTCAACAACTGCCTGCGCCGCGCCGCGCGGTTCCGGGGCGAGGCAGGCGCGCGCGGCGGGACAAGGGCGTGGCAGATACACGTCAAGGGCACGGCCCGCATTTCCGGGCGGAATGATCCATATGACCTTCAAATAACGACATTTACCGTTAAATGGTCCGCCATATAAGCAATTTGGGGAAAATATAACCGTTGCTTCATGCTATGATGCGTCATTCTGCCGCGCAATAACAACCAAGAGTGGCAGAGATTTCAGAGCGAGGGAGTGAATAAACATGTCCGGAACATTCGTCGTTGGTTTTGACGGCAGCGAAGCGGCGCATCGCGCGCTGGACTTCGCCATAGAACGCGCTGCGGCGCAGGGCGGCACGGTGCTGATCGCGCATGTGCTTGAGTGGTCGCCCTATTCCTTTCTGACCCCGACCGAGCTGGAAGAGCGCCACAAGCGCCGCCGCGAGGAACTGGAGCGCGCCGAAACCGCGCTCATGGCGCCGGTGGTCAAGAAGGTCTCGGGCCGGGGCGCAGAGATCGAAAGCGTCATCCGTTACGGCAAGATCGCCGATGTCCTGTGCGAGATCGCCAAGGAGAAGAAGGCGGCGCAGATCTTCATCGGGCGCGACGGCCACTCGGCGCTGGGCGCGCGGGTCTTCGGCTCGGTCGCCAGCGCGCTTGTGCAGACCGCGCCCGTGCCCTGCACCATCGTTCCATGAACGCAAGAAACCAACACAACAGGGATTTTCAGATGTATCCTAAAGCAACACGGGCGGCCCTGGCCGCAGCCGGGCTGAGCCTTGCGGGCGCAGCCCCGGCATTCGCGCAGTCGCTGGACGACAAGGTGAACCAGATCTTCGCGGATTCCACGGGCTGGTTCGTCAGCCTCATCTTCTCGAACTTTCCGGGCACGTCATTTCCATGGATCGTGGCCTGGCTGGTGATCGGGGCGACGGTCTTCACGCTCTATTTCGGCTTTATCCAGTTCCGCGTGATCGGCCATTCCATCGCGCTGATCAAGGGTGACTATTCCGACCCCGACGATGCGGGCGAGGTCAGCCACTTCCAGGCCCTCGCCACGGCGCTGTCGGGGACCGTGGGCCTTGGCAACATCGCCGGTGTGGCGGTGGCGATCGGTATCGGCGGGCCGGGGGCGACCTTCTGGATGATCCTCGCAGGGCTCATGGGCATGGCCAGCAAGTTCACCGAATGTACGCTGGGCGTGAAATACCGCAACGAATACGCAGACGGGCGCGTCTCGGGCGGGCCGATGTATTACCTGACCAAGGGCTTCGCCGAACGCGGCCTGCCGGGCGGCAAGATCCTGGCGGTGCTGTTCTCGATCTTCTGTATCCTCGGCGCGCTGGGCGGTGGCAACATGTTCCAGGCCAACCAGGCGCATCAGCAGATCACCGGCGTTGTCGGGCAATATCCCGGCTGGATCACCGGGCTGGTCTTTGCGGGCCTTGTCTTCGCGGTGATCGTCGGCGGGATCAAGTCGATCGCCAAGGTGACCGAAAAGATCGTGCCGTTCATGGGCATCCTCTATGTGGGCACCGCGCTCATCATCATCGCGATGAACTACAACCTGATCGGATGGGCCTTCGGCCAGATTTTCGCGGGCGCCTTCACCGGGCTCGGCGTGGCCGGCGGCATGGTCGGCGCGCTGATCCAGGGCTTCAAGCGGGCCGCCTTCTCGAACGAGGCGGGCGTCGGTTCGGCCGCGATCGCCCACTCGGCGGTCAAGACCAAGGAGCCGATCACCGAAGGCTTCGTGTCACTGCTGGAACCGTTCATCGACACGGTCGTGGTCTGCACCATGACGGCGCTGGTGATCATCATCACCCAGCAGCTCGTGGCCGATCCGGAAACCGGGCTCTACCTGCTCAACGAGGCGGGCAACAGCGTGCGGACAGTGGGCGACACCTCGGGCGTCGGCCTCACATCGGCGGCCTTCGGCAGCGCCATCGGCTGGTTCCCCTATGTGCTGGCCATCGCGGTCGTGCTCTTCGCCTTCTCGACGATGATCACCTGGTCCTATTACGGCCTCAAGGCCTGGACCTTCCTGTTCGGCGAAGGCAACACCACCGAACTGGTGTTCAAGACGATCTTCTGCGTCTTCGTCGTGATCGGCGCGGCCGCACAGCTCGGTCCGGTGATCGACTTCTCGGACGCCGCGATCTTTGCCATGGCCGTGGTCAACATCATCGGGCTCTACTTCCTGATGCCGATCGTCAAGCGCGAACTCGAAAGCTACCTCGCGCGCCTGAAATCCGGCGAGATCAAGAAGTTCCACTGATCTGCGGACGACATGAACACCAAGACCGGCGCAATTTGCGCCGGTCTTTTTTGTGGTGGGAGAAAGCGGTGCACCCACCCCAATTGACGCCGCGCATTGATCGGCCCGCCAACGGTTCCTACCTTTGAAAAGTGTCCAACGCAGACAGACACCCGAACACAGGAGGACAAGACATGGACGAAAAGGAAGCCTATCAACAGAAGCTCAACGCGCGGCTGGATGAATGGAAGGCCGAGATCGAGAAGATGCAGGCCAAGGCAAAATCCGCCGAGGCCGACGCCCAGCTTCAGTATCAGGAATATATCGAGGACCTCAAAAAGCGCCGCGCCAACCTCGAAAAGGAACTCGAGGAGCTGCGCGACACCCAGACCGCCGCCTGGAACGACCTCAAGGCCGGGGCGGACAAGGCCTGGAACGCCATGTCCGAAGCCATGGAAGACGCCTGGCGCCGCTTCGGCTGAGCCCTTGGGGGGCGCAGCCTTGCGGGCAAGGGCCGGCGGGGCCGGATCAGGCCGCCGCGAACCCCTTGTCCAGCGCCGCCAGGATGCGGTCGACCTCGCCTTCGGTGATGGTCAGGGGCGGTGACATCAGCACGTTATGCGCCCCCAGCCTCACCATCGCCCCCGCCTCATAGGCGGTCTGGTGGATGCGCTTCATGGTGGCCCCGTCCATCGGCGTCTTGGCGGCGCGGTCGCTGACGATCTCGATCCCGGTCATCAGCCCGTGCCCGCCGCGCACATCGCCGATGATGTCGTATTTCTCGGCCAGCCCGCACACCCCGTCATAAAGCTGCGTGCCGCGCGCCGCCGCGTTGGTCTTGGTGTCCAGACGCAAGGTTTCCGACAGGCAGGCCACCACCGCCGCCGCGCCCACCGGATGCGCCGAATATGTATAGCCATGCCAGATCGCGCCCTCGGGGCCGGAATTCTCGAACACATCGGCCACCTTCTCGCTCATCAGGGCGGCGCCCACCGGGAAATACCCGCTGGTGATGCCCTTGGCGCAGGTCATCATGTCGGGCTTCACGCCCCAATGGCGCGACCCGGTCCAGTCGCCACTGCGCCCGAACCCGGTGATCACCTCGTCGGCGATCAAGAGGATCCCGTAACGGTCACAGACCTCGCGCATCCGCCGCATGAAACTGTCGCCCGGCACGATCACCCCGCCCGCGCCCTGGATCGGCTCCATGATGAAGGCGGCAATGGTGCTCGGGTCCTGGAACTCGATCTCGTCCACCGCCGCCGCGGCGATCTTCTCGGCCAGCACCTCGGGGTCGGTCTCGTCGAACGGGTTGCGATAGGTATAGGGGCTGGGCAGATGGTAACAGCCCGGCAGAAGCGGCTCATAGGTGATGCGGAAGCGGTTGTTGCCATTCACGCTGGCGCCACCGAAATGCGTGCCGTGATAGCCCTTCTTGAGGCTCAGGAACTTGATCCGCGTCGGCTCCCCGCGCAGCCGGTGATACTGGCGCGACAGGCGCAGCGCGGTCTCCACGCTGTCAGACCCCCCGCTGGTGAAGAAGGCCCGCACCATGCCGTCCTCGGCAAAGAATTCCTGCACCGCGTAAGAGGCCTCGATCGCCGCCGGGTTCGATGTGCCCGCAAAGGCCGAATAATAGGGCAGCTCCCAAAGCTGATCGGAAATCGCCTGCTTGATCGCATCGTTGGAATAGCCGAGGTTGACGCACCAAAGCCCGCCCACCGCATCGACGGCGCGATGCCCGTCAAGATCGACGATCTCGACACCCTCGGCGCCCTTGATGATCTTGGGGGCGTTCTCATGCGCTTCGCCGGGATGGCCCATCGGATGCCACAGATGGCGGGCATTCATCTCGCGCAGGAAATTGTCGTCTTTCATCGGGTGGCTCCATGCAATCTCTGAGTCGGGAATTTGATCAAACTCTTGCACCCGCGCCCGGCCCCTGTCCAGAGCCTTGGCCGACACATCCTCGCCACATCTTGCCCGGAAAAGAACAGAATTCATTGCCGAAGCCGAAAATTTGTCATAATATCCAAAGATAGCGCTCCCGAAGGCGCAATGTTGAGGCAAGCAGTGACGGCAGGAAGATCGCGAAAAGCGGCGCCCCCGTCATGACAGGTAGTGATCATGACCGAGAGACCGGACTCAGAGCAGTTCGTGCGCGCCACCATGCGCCATTTCGCCGAGCTGCGGGCCGCCGGGCCTGACAACCCACGTTGCGGCGCGGCCTTTCCAGGCGATTGGTTCGACCTGCCCGACAGTTTCCTCGCCGATTTCGGCAGCCTCTTCTACCTCGCGTCGCTGACCCGCTATCACCGGCCCCGGTCGCTGCATGATCTTTTCGCCTGTTTCGAACCGCCCCTGCGCCTGGGCCAGTACAAACTGTTCCGCTCCGGTGGTCACCCGCGCGCCGCGATCACCTGGGCGGGGCTGTCGCCGCAGGCCGAATACGCCTTCGCCGTCGATCATCAGGCCCTGCGCCCCGAAGACTGGAACAGCGGCACTTCCCTCTGGCTGGTCGATTTCATCGCGCCCTTCGGCCATGTCGACCAGATCGTGCCCCTGCTGGCGCAGAACCCCGATGTGCTGCGCGTCAGGACCATGTGGCACAACCGGCCGGGCACCCGCTACCGCATCGTCGAATGGAGCCGCGCCGCCCCCGACGCCCCGATCACGATCAGATCCTATGGCGCCGGCCAGTTCAAACGCCTTCTCAAGGAGAGCCGCCATGGGCGCACCTGACATCGGTGGCCTGAGCGCGGGCGGGATCGACTCCGACAGCATCGGCCTAGTCTCCGGAGACCTCGACGACATCTCGGGAAATATCTGGGGCGACACCTGGTCGATCCAGAGCGGCGCCACCTATGGCAGCGCCAGCGTCAACCCCACCACCGGGGTCTGGAGCTATGACCTCGATGAAAACAACGCCGCCGTGCAGGCGCTCGATACCGGCCAGACCCTGACCGACACATTCGTCGTGCGCCTGCAAGATACCGGCGGCAGCGATACCCAGACCGTCACCATCACCATCACCGGCGTGCCCTGCTTTGTCGCGGGCACCCTGATCGAGACCGCCATCGGCCCCAAACCCGTTGAAGCGATCCGCCCCGGCGATCTGATCGTGACCCGCGACGACGCCCTTCAACAGGTCCGCTGGGTCGGGCAGCGCACCGTCCACGCCGATGCCCTGGCGGCCGAAGACCGCCTGCGCCCCATCCGCATCCGTCGTGGCGCGCTTGGCGGCGGTTTGCCCCAGAATGATCTCCTGGTCTCGCGTCAGCACCGGCTGCTCGTGACCGGTGAACGGGTGTTGCAGGTCTGCGGCACCGACGAAGCGCTGCTCCCCGCGCTCCGCTTCCTCGACTGGCCGGGCGTCGACATGGTGCCGCCGGATGGTCCGGTCTCCTATCACCACCTCTTGTTCGACCGCCATCAGGTGATCATCGCCGAAGGCACCGCAACCGAAAGCCTGTTGCTCGCCGAGGAGGCCCGCAACCGCCTGCCGCTGCGCGCCCTCACGGAAATCGACTCCCTGTTTCCCGGTCCCGACGCGCGCCGGATCCTCGCGAACCCCGCGCGCCCGATCCCCGCACCGCAACTGCAAAAGCGCATCGTCGAGCACGGCCCGAAGGATGACAGCTTCGACGCACCCGACAACACGCCCGCCCCGCGCCTGAAACGCCAAATCTCCTGACCTCATCCCCTTCATCTGGCCTGAAATACCTCGGGGGGTCCGGGGGGCTGGCCCCCCGGCTTCTGCCTGCAAAAAGGCGCCTCACCCCGTCAGGATGGAACTGACCTTCAGCGCGCGCTGGGCATTGCCCTCGACCTTCAGCTTGCCCGACATGAAGGCCATGACCGGGTTCTGCTCGCCCGACAGGATGTTGCGGAACACCTCGTCGCTGGCGATCAGCACCACGTCGGCCAGCTCGTCCCCGGACTCATCCGCGGCGCGCGCGCCGCTCTCGTCCAGCATCACCGCACCCTCGCCGGTGATCACCAGCTTGGCGCTGCCCCGGATGGCGCCACGCGCCTTGGGTGTCAGTTCGCGGATATAGCTTTCGATCAGCTCGCTCATCTGGGCCTCTTATCGGGATCGGTCATCGCACCAGATTGGTGAATTCCGCAGGCGCGGCAACCGGAACCCCGCGTCAATTTCCGGGCCTTTGCGGCGATTTGTACAAAATGCGCGCGCCGTCCCTCATATTGCGTACAAAACCGCCGTACAAACCGGACGATTTGTACCATCCTCACCAGCGATCCAGCGCGTCCTCGTCCGTGTCTTTCGCCGCGACCCAGCCCTCACCGCCGCCGGTGACTTCCTTTTTCCAGAACGGCGCGCGGGATTTCAGGAAATCCATCAGAAATTCAGCAGCTTGAAAGGCATCCACCCGATGCGGCGCAGATGTGGCGACCATCATGATCATCTCGTCCGGGCCAAGCTTACCGTATCGGTGTATGACCAGAATATCACCTATATTCCAACGGCTTAGGGCTTCATCGGCGATCTTGCGGATGGAATTTTCGGTCATGCCGGGGTAATGCTCGATCTCCATCACCTCCAGATCGCCGTCCTCCAGATCGCGCACGATCCCGGTAAACGTGACGATCGCTCCCATCCCCGCCTGCCGCGCGGCAAACCGGCTGGCCTCGTGACCAAGGTCGAACGGCTCCTGCTGCACACGGATGTCCATGGGTTAACCCCCTGTCATCGGTGGGAAAAACGCAACTTCCCGCACATTCTCCAGTGATGCGTCGAAATCGCTCAACTCCTGATCCACGGCCACGCGCAGCGCGTCCAGATCGGCAAAGGCGGCTGCGTAACGCTCTTCTTTCAGGGTCAGTTCGTTAACCAGTTCCCGCACCGTTGCGGCTCCGGTCTCGATTCGGTCTTTCGGGCGCCCGACCCTTTCCCGCACCCATGCGAAATACAGAACGTCCATCTCTCATTCCTTCAGATAAGGTATTGATTTCCTGAAGTAATCATACCCCGTCAGCAATGTCAGCGCGGCCGCGATCCACAGCAGCCACAGCCCCGCATGGCCCAGAACGACCGCGCCACGGGTCATGGCCCCAAAATAGTGCTCGAACACGCCCTGTGCAAAAAGTACCGCAATTGCAATCATTTGCGCGGTCGTTTTCCATTTCGCCAATCGCGTGACCTTCAACGTCCCCGCCGTATCGCCCAGAAACTCCCGCAACCCGCTCACGAACACTTCGCGAAACAGAATCACCGTCGCCGGCAACACCAGCCAGGGCGACATGCTCGAATAGCCCACGATCACCATCAAGGCGATCACCACCATCGCCTTGTCGGCGATCGGGTCCAGCATGGCGCCAAGTTTTGTGGTTTGTTTCCATGCCCTTGCAAGGTAGCCGTCAAACCAGTCCGTCGCCGCCGCGCTGATGAACAGCACCAGCGCGAACCAGTCCGCCCAGGGCCGGTGGAAATACAGGAACATCACAGCCACCCCCGGCGCGGCGAGCAGGCGCAAAGCGGTCAGGATATTTGGCACGTTCCAGCTCATGCCCCGGTTCTAATCCGTTCCAAGGCAAAGGGAAAGCGCGGTTGCGTCGCATCGGGCGGTCAAAAATCGCTCAGCCGCTTCGTGGTCTCAGGGTCCATGAATCCGGCGACCGTCGCATCGGTTTCCAACTGCAACGCGCGGTGCAGATCGGGCAGGGCGGCGCTGTTGAGAACCCGTTTCATCGCGCGCACCGACAAGACCGGCAGGTCCGCCAGGCGCTGCGCCTCTGCTTGGGCCATCTCTATAAGATTATGATCTTCAACGGTTTTCCAAGCCAAGCCAAGGCCGTGCAGCTCCTCGGCGCCATAGCGGTCGCCGAAAAACAGCATCTCACGTGCCTTCATCAGCCCGACCAGCGCGGGCAAGAGGCTGGTCACGGCACCGGTCACGAACAGGTTGAGCGACACTTCCGGAAAAAAGCCCTTGGCCGACGCGCCCCAGATCGGGAAATCGCAATTGATGGCCCATTCAAAACCGCCCCCCACGGCCCAGCCATTGATCGCGCCCACCACCGGCTTTGGCCCCAGCGTGATCGCATGCGTCGCCCGCTGGATCGCCTGCACCAGCTCGCGCGCCTCTTCCTCGGTCTCGGGGTGAACATGCGCATGTCGGTCATCGCCCGCGCAAAACGCCTTGCCGGCCCCTGTGAACAGGATTGCCCGCGTCGCCGCGTCGCCATTGGCGTCGTCAAAGGCGCGCGCCACATCGTCGATCAATTGCCGGTTCATCGCGTTCAGGCTGCCGGGGCGGTTGAGGGTGATCGTCCGCACACCATCGCCCGTCATCTCGCTCAGTACGGTTTCATACGTGAAATCAGTCATTTATCACTCCGTATCACGCGTTTCGTCTTGCCTTCGGTCAGCGGCAGCGTCCCGTGCGGCAGCAAGGTTACGCGGGCGGTTGCGCCCAGCCGGGCCTTGATCACGGCCTCAACCTGCCGCGCCAGCCCCTCGCCCGGCTCCTGTCCTTCGGCCAGTTCCGCCGTCACCGGCAGGCTGTCATGGGGCGGCGGCCCGTCCAGCACGATCCGGTAATCCCCGGACAATGCCGCGAACTCATTGATCACCGCCGCGACCATCGTCGGGAACAGGTTGAGCCCGCGCACAACCACCATATCATCCGAGCGTCCCACCACCCGGAACCGGAACCCCGTGCGCCCGCAGGCGCAGGGTTCGGTTGCATCCACGGTGATGATGTCACCACAGCGAAACCGCACCAGCGGCTGGCAGTCGCGCATCAGATGGGTCAGAACAAGCTCTCCGGTCTGCCCCGCCTCCAGTGGCAGCGGCGCGCCGCTGTCGGGATCGACCAGTTCGGGGAAAAGAACATCCGCCGCCATGAAATGCAGCCGCGTGTCATGCGTGCATTGCGCCGCGAAATTGCAGAACACGTCCGAAACGCCGTAATTGGCGTTGCGCGGCTCCATCCCCCACACATCGCGCAAGCGATCACGAAAGGCCGGGTCATCAAGCCCCGCCTCGCCCCCGAAAAGGCCCAGCTTCAGCCCCAGGTCTCGTGGCTTCAGCCCCGGAAACCTCTCGGCGATGACCCTTTCCAGAACCGCCGGATATGACGGGGTGCAGGAAATCGCGTCGATCCCCACCTCTTGAATGGTGCGCACCAGCAACTCGGTCGCGCCCACACCGAAGGGCACCACCATTGCGCCCGTCGCCTGCAAGGTCATGTGATCGCTCAGCCCGCCCATCCACATCTGGTAATTGAGGCAATGCACCACCGTATGATCCGGCGTCAGCCCCGCTGCCGACTGGCACCGCCCGCCAACGGTTTCCGTTGCCAGGCAGTCCTTTGCCGACAGCGCCAGGTTCATCGCCTGCCCCGTGGTCCCGGATGTGCGGTGCAGCCGCACGGCGGCGCTGCGCGGGGCGGCCATGTAATCGCCGAAAGGCGGGTGATCGGCCTGCGAAATCCGTAACTGCGCCTTGTCCGACAAGGGCAGCTCGGGCAGGTCGCGCAGATCGGCCGAAGGCTGCTTGCCCTGCCACAAGGCGTGGTAGAATGCCGAATTCCGCGCCACATAACCGCTTTGCATGGCCCAGGCCGCCTGTTGATGCGCCTTCAGCTTATCAGCCCCGGCAAAATCGCCCTCGTGAAGTAAATTCATGGCATCAATCCCCGCTCCCAGATTGTCGTCAGCGTATCGATCACCGCCTCCAGATCGCCGGATACCGCCACAAGCCCGGGTTCGCCCGACAGGAACAACCCTGAGAAATACTGGTCCGTCATCGCGCCAAGCGCATAGGCGCGACGCATCAGCTCGTCCTCGGGCAGGGCGGTGCCATCGCGCTCGATCCTGCGCCGCGCGGCGGCGGCCACGGTCTCGATCCAGTCGCGGTTCAGCCGGTGAAACGCGCCGCGCGCCTCGGGAAAGCGATCAAGATGATGCACGAGGCATTTCATCAGGCCCCGGTTTTCGCGAAACAGCATCGCATAGGCCAGCGTTGCGGCGCGGATACTGTCATCCGGCGCGCCCCGGCTGGCCCGCATCATGCCATCCTGCAGGAAATGCGCAAAGCCCGGCAGAAGATCATCCAGAAGCTGCGACTGATCCTTGAAATAAAGGTAGAACGTGCCGTTGGCCACGCCCGCCTTCTTGCAGATGGCGCTGATCGTCAGATCCTGAAGCGCGGCCTCTTCCAGCAGGGCGCAGGTGGCGATGCGGATCTGTTGTGCCGTGCGCTGGCCCTTGGTTTCGCCTCTCACGCGCTCGGCCAGGACCTTGCGATAGTTGAACGTGCCGATGGGGCCAGAGGGGTCAGGCCGGGGCTTCTGTGCGGTACTCATGGGCAATCCAATTTTATGAAACTGAATCCATATTCATTAAAACTGCGGACCTGGTCAACCGCCCCTTCGTCCTGTGCGCCTCAGCCCTTTTCGTGAAAGAAGTCGTAGATCTTCTGCGCCAGCCCCTCCGACACCCCCTCGACCGCCTTCAGATCCGCAAGGTTGGCGCGGCTCACTGCCTTGGCTGACCCGAAATGCACCAACAGCGCCCGTTTGCGGGCCGCGCCCACGCCGGCCACCTCGTCAAGCGGGGTGGCGCTCATGGATTTGGCGCGTTTCGCCCGGTGGGAGCCGATGGCAAATCGGTGCGCCTCGTCGCGCAGACGCTGCACGAAATAAAGCACCGGGTCATTATGCCTGAGCGCCGTGGGCCGCGCACCGACACGGTGGAACACCTCCTTGCCCTGGTCGCGGTCCACGCCCTTGGCGACGCCCAGCATGGGGATGTCCTCGACCCCCATTTCGCGCATGATCTGCGCCACGGCACTGACCTGTCCCGCGCCCCCGTCGATCAGCAGCAGATCGGGCCAAAGCCCGTGTTCGCGCTCCGGGTCGTCCTTCAGCAGCCGCTTGAACCGCCGGGTCAGCACCTCTTTCATCATCCCGAAATCGTCACCCGGCGTCAGGTCGTCGCCCTGGATGTTGAATTTGCGATACTGGTTCTTCATCAGCCCTTCGGGACCGGCCACGATCATCGCGCCGACCGCATTGGTGCCCTGGATATGCGAGTTGTCATAGACTTCAATCCGCTGGGGCGGGGCGGGCAGGTCGAACGCCTCGGCCAGCCCCTTGAGCAGCTTGGCCTGGGTCGCCGTTTCGGACATCTTGCGCGCCAGGCTCTCGCGGGCGTTGCGCAGCGCGGCATCCACCAACTCGGCTTTCTCGCCGCGCTTGGGCACCAGCAATTCGACCTTGCGGCCCAGCTTTCCGCTCAGGGCCTCGGTCATCAGATCGGCGTTCTCGATCGGATGCGACAGGATCAGCTGCCGCGCCGGTTCCTTGCTGTCGTAGAACTGCCCGATAAAGGCTTCCAGCACCTCGGCCTCTTCGACATCGTCGCCGACACGCGGATAGAAATCCCGGTTGCCCCAGTTTTGCCCGGCCCGGATAAAGAACACCTGCACGCAGGCCTGCCCGTTCTGCAGATGCAGCGCCACAATATCAGCCTCGGACACGGTGCGCGGGTTGATGCCTTGCGCGCTCTGCACCTCGGTCAGCGCCTTGATCCGGTCGCGCAACGCTGCTGCGCGCTCGAATTCCATGGCGTCGGACGCTTCGGCCATCTGGGTTTTCAGCTTGTCCTGAATCTCGGTCGAGCGCCCCGAAAGGAACCGTTCCGCATCGCGCACCACGGCGGCATAATCCTCCTGGCTGATATAGCCGACGCAAGGGGCGGTGCAGCGTTTGATCTGGTATTGAAGGCACGGACGCGTGCGCGAGGCGAACTGGGTATCCGTGCAATTGCGCAACTGGAACGCGCGCTGCAACTGCGCCAGCGTCCGGTTGACCGCGCGCGCACTGGCGAAGGGGCCATAGAACCGCCCCTTGCCCTTCTTGGCGCCGCGATGCTTGCGGATCATCGGGTAATCATGGGCGGTGACATGAATGCTGGGAAAGCTCTTGTCGTCGCGCAACAGCACGTTGTAGCGCGGCTTCAGCTGCTTGATGAGGTTCTGTTCCAACAGCAGCGCCTCGGTTTCGGTGCGCGTGGTCAGGAACATCATCGAGGCGGTTTCACGGATCATCCGGGCGATGCGCGCGGTATGTCCGGTGGGCCGGGCATAATTCGATACCCGCGCCCGCAAATTGCGGGCCTTGCCGACATACAGCACCCGCGCCTGTGCATCGAGCATCCGGTAGACTCCGGGCGAGGAATCCAGCGTCCGCAGGTAGCGGCGGATCAGGCCGTGGCCCGTTTCAGGGGTGTTGTCGCTGTTCTGCTCGGTCATGAGGCTCAGATATGATTCTTCCGGGTCGCTGCAATCTTATCGCGGTGCGGGCAAGAGGAAACCTTTCCACCAATCCTGTGGATAAACTTGGGGGCAAGTTTCGTGAAAGGGAAATATTCCCTTGGATTCAGATGATTTGATCGATCTGCCCAATTTTTAGGCGTATTTTCAAGCCATTGAAATTGCAGGTAAAAAACTTTCACTGCTCGCAAAATATTGAAAACATTAAAAATTTTGTAACAGCTTTCTGACGGTTTTCCGGGTCGTGCACAAGTTCCCCCGGCATCGTCTCGTCCCCGGGTCACTCCAGGCCCAGCACATCCGGCGTCTGCCAGGCCAGATGCTGCCCGCCATCGACGCACAGAAGCTGCCCGGTCACCGCCGGCGCATCCAGGAAATAGGATAGCGCGGCGATGATATCAGCGCTGTTGGCGCCCCGCTCCAGCACTGTCGCCTGGCGCTGGCGCTGAAAATGACTGTCGCTCTGGCGGTAGCCCTGAAGGGTCGGACCGGGGCCGATCGCATTGACCCGCACCCGCGGCGCCAGCGCCTGCGCGGCGGTCCGGGTCAGCGCCCACAATCCCATCTTGGCAAGTGTGTAGCTCATGAATTCAGGGGTCAGCTTGCGCACCCGCTGGTCGATCATGTTGATGACCAGACCCTGCGCCACCGGCTCGCCACCCTCGCAGGGGACGGGCGCGGGCACCTGGCGCGCCAGCGCCTGTATCAGCACGAAGGGCGCGCGCAAGTTGCTTTCGATGTGCCTGTCCCAGCTTTCGCGGCTGGCGGTTTCCAGCGTGTCATGCTCGAAGATGGACGCGTTGTTCACAAGCACGGTGATCGGCCCTTCCAGCGCCTCGGCGGCCGCCGGCAAAAGCCGCTCCACCTGCGCCTCGTCCAGCAGGTCCGCTTGCAGCGTCACGGCCCGCTGTCCTATCTCGCGGATCTCCTGCGCAACCGATTCCGCCTCCTCGGCACTGCTGGCGTAATGCACCGCAACATCATGCCCGCGCCGCGCCAGTTCCAGCGCCATCGCGCGGCCCAGCCGTTTCCCCGCTCCAGTTACCAAAGCTCTGCTCATGCCAGCACCACAACGATATAGGTGACGTAAAGCGCCGTCAGCACGACGCCCCAAAGACGACCGATATCGACCTTGAAAAAGACGAAGGGCACGATCAGCAGCGACGCCCCCAACATCACCCACAGGTCGAATTGCAGGAACTCGCGGTCCACCGGCAGATCGCCGATCAGGGCGGTGATGCCGATGATCGCAAGCAGGTTGAACATGTTCGAGCCGATCACGTTGCCAAGCGCCACATCGGCCTGCTTGCGCAGCGCCGCCATCACCGTCGTCGCCAGTTCCGGCAAGGAGGTGCCAAGCGCCACCAGCGTCAGGCCGATCACGGCTTCGCTGATGCCGTATTGGCGCGCGATGATCGAGGCATTGTCCACCAGCAGGTCCGCCCCGAGCGGCAGGCCCACCAATCCCAGCATCAGGAACAGCACGATCTGCCACCAGGGCATATCGGGGTCCGCCCCCTCGACCTCCGCGATATCGTCGGGGTTACCGGCGACAATGGCAAAACTGGCGCGGCGATGCTGGCGCGCCTCGATGAACGCATCGGTCAGCACGAATGACAGTCCCGCCAGAAGGATCAGTCCCGACACAAGGGTAAACGTGCCCAGAAAGGCCAGCCCGATGAACAGCACCGAGCCCGCCAGCATGAACACATAGGTCTTGCGCGTGTCGCAATCGCTGGTGTGCAGCACCGACAGCATCGCGGGCAGTCCCAGCACCAGCAGGATATTGGCGGTGTTCGACCCGATCACATTGCCAAGTGCCAATGCCGGCTTGTCGTCCAGCACCGCGTTGACCGAGATCAGCAACTCGGGCGCGGATGTCCCGAAGGCCACGATGGTCAGGCTGACGATCAGCGCCGGAATCCCGATCCGCAGGCTCAGATTGACCGCGCCCTTGACCAATGCATCGCCGGCCAGAAGCAGGATCACCAATCCCAGACTCGCCAATAACCATGGCATCATTTGGTCTTGCCCTTTCCGCAGGGGCATGGACCCTTGCCGATACGGAAGCGTCCGCATTTGGGACATTTCGCCGAGGCCAGCTTCTTCTGGCCCGGAAAGCGCAGCTTGCCGAACATGGCCATGACGCCCATGCCGACAAGAAACAATATGACGATCTTGACGATCACCTCAGAGGCCGAAACGCGCGAATGCCGCGCGCTCCTCGACCCCGGCAATGGCGTCCGCCGCCATGCTTATGCCAAAGCGCTGGAACAGCCCGCGCTTGCGGCCATATTGCGCAAAGCGGACATCGTCGCCGTAAAGTTCCTTCATCTTGGGCACCAGATGCGCCACCCCGTCTGCCAGCCCCAGCTCGATCGCCCTTGCGCCAAGCCAGAATTCGCCGGTGAACAGATCGTCGTTCCTGGCCAGCCGCGCGCCACGACGGCTCGTGACCTGCGCTTCGAAGACGCCGTGCATCTGTTCCAGCAGCCCCCTGAGCCGCGTCACGTCCTCTTCCTTTTCGGGCAGGAACGGATCAAGGAAGCTCTTGGATTTCCCCGAGCTGTGGACCCGGCGTTCCACCCCCTGACGCGCCAGCAGCACGGGCGCGCCGAAACTTGCGGAAATCACGCCGATCGACCCCACGATCGAGGCCTCGTCCACCCAGATCGATTCCGCCGCCGTCGCCAGCCAGTAACCGCCCGAGGCGGCCACATCCTCGACAAAGGCATGGACGGGAATGTTCTTTTCATCGGCCAGCCGCCGGATGCGCGATGCGATCAGTGATGACTGCACTGGCGAGCCGCCGGGCGAATTGATCAGCAGCGCCACCGCCCTCGGCTTGCCGCGCTTGAACGCCTTCTCGATCGCGGGCGCAAGCACCTCGTCATTGAGCTGCGAACGGCTGCCGGTTCCGATCGTTCCGTTGAGACGGATCACGGCAACCAGCGGGCCACGGTTGAGAAAGGGAATGCGCTCTTTCATGGCAACCGATGTAGAATGCCGGAGACCGACAAACAAGGCGGCATCGCCAAGCATTTTTCCCCCGCCCACAAAAAGCCGGAATGGATGCGCAGATAAGTCACGCGCTTCAGGCGCTTGCGCCGCTCAGGATTTGATCCGGTAGCCGGTTTTGAAGATCAGCCAGATGATGAACAGGCACAGCCCGGTAAAGGCGGCAATCGCCAACAGGCTCAGCCCCAGAGGTACATCCGCCAGCCCGAAGAACGACCAGCGGAAGCCCGAGATCAGGTAAACCACCGGGTTGAAATAGGACACCGTCTGCCAGATCGGCGGCAGCATCGAGATCGAATAGAAAGACCCGCCAAGAAACACCAGCGGCGTGATCACCAGCAGCGGGATGATCTGTAATTGCTGAAAATTCTCGGCCCAGATCCCGATGATGAAACCGAAAAGCGAGAACGAAAGGCAGGTCAGCACCAGAAAGGCCAGCATCGGCCAGGGATGCATGATGTCCAGATCCACGAAAAACCCCGCCGTCACCAGGATCACCGCCCCGATCATCAGCGATTTCGTCGCCGCCGCGCCGACATAACCGATGACGATCTCCAGGAAATTGATCGGCGCCGAATGCAATTCGTAGATCGTGCCGATGAATTTCGGGAAATAGATGCCGAAACTGGCATTGCTGATGCCTTGGGTGATGATCGTCAGCATGATCAGCCCCGGCACGATGAACGAGCCGTAACTGACGCCCTCGATCTGGTCTATCCGGCTGCCGATAGCCGACCCGAACACCACGAAATAAAGCGATGTCGAAATCACCGGCGACAGAAGGCTCTCCATCAAGGTGCGCAGGAAACGCTTCATCTCGTAGACATAGATCGCCTGGATGGCCCGCAGGTTCATGCCGTTTCCTCCTCTTCGTCCCTGACCAGCCCGACAAAGATTTCCTCAAGGCTCGACTGCGTTGTGTGAAGATCGCTCAGGGTCAGCCCCGCATCGGCCAGCGCCTGCAACAGCCGCGTGATGCCGGTGCCGTCCTGCCCGCGCGTGTCATAATGATAGCTCAGCGCGCTGCCATCCGCGGCCAGTTCAAGATCGTAATCCGCCAGCGCCGCCGGGACCGCGCCGACAGGCTCCGCAAGGTCGATGCGCAGCGTCTTGCGCCCCATGCGCCGCATCAGCGCCGCCTTGTCCTCGACCAGCAGGATCTCGCCCTTGTTGATCACCGCGATCCGGTCCGCGATGGCTTCCGCCTCTTCGATGTAATGCGTGGTCAGGATGATGGTGACGCCCTCTGCCTTCAGTCCCCTGACAACCTCCCACATGTCGCGGCGCAGCTCCACGTCGACGCCCGCGGTGGGTTCGTCCAGAAACAGCACGCGCGGTTCGTGGATCAGTGCCTTGGCGATCAGCACCCGCCGCTTCATCCCGCCCGACAGTTCGCGGGTGCGTGCGTTGCGCTTGTCCCACAGCGACAGCTGGCGCAGGATCCTTTCGGTCAGCGCGGCATCCTGCGCCTTGCCGAACAGCCCGCGCGAGAACCGCACCGTGTTGATGACCTTCTCGAACGGCTCCAGCGCGATCTCCTGGGGCACCAGCCCGATCATCGCGCGCGCTGCGCGGTAT
The DNA here is from genome assembly GCF_026891095.1 of Roseovarius salincola. GTDB lineage: Bacteria > Pseudomonadota > Alphaproteobacteria > Rhodobacterales > Rhodobacteraceae > Roseovarius > Roseovarius salincola. Next base: position 27,875 of record NZ_JAPTNL010000002.1, on the reverse strand, counting down.
TCCTTGACCACATCATGCCCGCCCACGCGGGCCTGACCGCCGGTTGGCGTGGTGATCCCGCAAAGCGCCGAGATCAGCGTCGTCTTGCCCGCGCCATTGGGGCCGAGCAAGGCCAGGATCTCGCCCTCGTCGATGGTCAGCGACGTTCCCTTCAACGCCTCGAAGCCATCGCCATATGTCTTGCGCAGGTTCTCGACCTCGACCATCGGTGTCATGCGGCGTCTCCGTTTTCGATCCCCGCAGGCTAAGGCATTGCCGCCCGACTGCAAATCGCCCGGCATGCAGACCCCTCTGTGCAGGCATGCAGGGGGGCACGCTTTGGGCTTTCCTTCCGCGCGTATGATGCTACAAACTTTGCAGGCAAAATCAGGATGAGTGGCCGGAACATGATTCAACGCTTGGTTTCATTGGTCTCTCTGATTGTGCTCGCAGGCTGCGGCGAACCTGTCACATCCGATAGCGGGTCGCGCATCCTGCTGCTGGGCGATTCGCTTATGGCCTTCAACAGGGTGCAGGGCCGCGCCGTCTCGGACGCCATCGAAAACAGCTTGAACGAACCGGTGACGGATCGCTCGGTGATCGGCGCCCGGTTCCTCTATGCGCTGCCGATCTCGGGCAGTGCCGGACTCAATATCACCAAGCAATATCGCCAAGGCGACTGGGAATGGGTCGTCATGAATGGCGGCGGCAACGATATCTGGATGGGATGTCTCTGCGGCCCGTGCAAGCATCGCATTTCGCGGCTGATTTCAGAGGACGGCAAGCGCGGCAGGATCCCCGGCTTCGTCTCCCGGATGCGCCAGACCGGCGCGTGCATTTCCTGTCGCTGGCCGATGTCGTGCCGCATGGCGACCGGTCCTATCACGGGCTGGACCTGATCCATCCCTCGCCCAAGGGCAGCGATGAAATCGGCCGCAGGATCGCGCGCATCATCGAGACGCACAGCCGCCCGCCGTCTTCTCGCTAGGACTTGATCAGCCGCTTCAGCCAGCCTTTCTTCTCGGCTTCCGCCTCGTCGTCCTCTTCCTTTGGCCCCTCGATCACCTCTTCGAGCCGGGAAAAGAAATTGTCCGCCATCTTCTTGGCGAAACCGTCGACGATCCGGCTGCCAAGCTGCGCCAGCTTGCCGCCGACCTTGGCTTCCACGTCATAAGACAGCCGCGTGCCCTCGGGCACCTCTTCCAGACGCACATCGGCCGCGCCCTTGGCAAAGCCGGCGGCCCCGCCCTTGCCCTCGCCGCTCAGGGTCAGGCTGTCGGGTTCCACCATCTCCGATACGGTGACGTGACCCTTGAACGTGGCCTTCACCGGGCCGACCTTCTGGGTCACGGTGGCCTCGAACCCGTCTTCGGGATTGCCGGTGACCTCCTGCGCGCCGGGCACGCATTCCTTCAACACATCCGGGTTCAGAAGCGCCGCCCAGACCGTCGCACGATCGGCTTCGATAATACGTTCGTCACTCATCTTCATGGCGCTTCCTCCTGTCGCGTCCGCCCTGCGGCTCAGCCTAGAGCAACCCGCATCGCTGGCCAAGTGGCCAGCGTCATTGCACCCGGCGTGCGGCGCGCTAAGCTGCGCGCCGGAACGCCACGACCGGGGGAAGGAAGATGTTGCAAGGTATCCGCGTAATCGAGATCGAGGGCCTTGGCCCCGGCCCCTTCGCCGCCATGATGCTGGCCGATCTCGGGGCCGAGGTGATCGTGATCCAGCGCCCCGGCACAGGCAACGCCGTGGCCGGCGCGCGCAACCTGCTGGACCGGGGCAAGCGCACCATCGCGCTTGACCTCAAGGACGCGGCCGACCTTGCCACCGCGCGGGCGCTGATCGCTACCGCCGATGCGCTGATCGAGGGCTTTCGCCCCGGCGTGATGGAGCGGCTGGGCCTTGGCCCCGAAACCTGCCACGCCGACAATCCGGCGCTGATCTATGGCCGCATGACCGGATGGGGGCAGGACGGGCCGAAATCGCCGATGGCGGGGCACGACCTCAATTACATCGCGACATCGGGCGCGCTCTGGTACGCCTCGCCGCCCGGTGCCGCGCCGCTGACGCCGCCGACGCTGGTCGGCGATATCGGCGGCGGCGCGATGTATCTGGTGGCGGGGATTCTGGCCGGGATCATCAGCGCCGCAGGCACAGGGCAGGGCAGGGTGGTGGACGCGGCCATCGTCGATGGCTCGGCGCATATGATGGCGCTGCTGATGTCGATGGCGCCTGCGGGTAACCTTTCGCAGACGCGCGGGCAAAGCCTTCTGGATGGGGCGCATTGGTGCCGAACCTATCGCTGCGCCTGTGGCGGTCATGTCAGCGTGCAATGTTTCGAGCCGCAATTCTACGCCACGTTCCTGGATCTGATGGGGCTCTCGGATGATGCCGCCTTCGCCGGTCAGAACGATCCCGCCCGATGGCCCGCCCAGACCGAACGCCTTGCCGCGATCTTCGCGGCACAGCCGCGCGATCACTGGGCGCGCCTCTTCGAGGGCAGCGACGCCTGCGTCGCGCCGGTCCTTTCGCCCGCCGAAGCCGCGCGCGACCCCCATATGGCGGCGCGCGGCGTCTGGCACATGGCCGACGGCATGCAGCAACCCGCCCCCGCGCCGCGCTTTGACGGGGTCGCGCCCGCGCCGCGCCCGATCCCCGCACGCGATGCCGATGGCGCGGCACTTCGCGCCGAACTTGCCGCGCGCGGGCTGGCCTGAGCGCCCGATTCGTCCACGCCCCCTTGGATCACCCCGCGCAAGCGTCTATCTTGCCGCTTCGGGCACAGCGCGACAGGACAGGCAACATGGCCAAGCCAAAGGAAAACCCCAACTACAAGGTCGTCGCCGAGAACCGGCGCGCGCGCTTCGATTACGCGATCGAGGACGATCTGGAATGCGGCATCATCCTTGAAGGTTCCGAGGTCAAATCCCTGCGCCTTGGTGGCGCCAACATCGCCGAAAGCTACGCCACCGTGGATAACGGTGAATTGTGGCTGGTGAACTCCTACGTCGCGCCTTACGAGCAGGCCAAGACCTTCCAGCACGAGGAAAAACGCCGCCGCAAGCTGCTGGTGTCGAAAAAGGAACTGGCCCGGCTCTGGAATGAGACGCAGCGCAAGGGCATGACGCTGGTGCCGCTTGTTCTTTATTTCAATCACAAGGGCATCGCCAAGATGAAGATCGGCATCGCGAAGGGCAAGAAGGCCCATGACAAGCGCGAGACCGAGGCCAAGCGCGACTGGAATCGCCAGAAACAGCGCCTTCTGAAGGATCACGGCTGAGCGGTGACCTGCCGGTCATAATTCCCATGATGGGAAAGCCGCCCGGTTTTGCTACTCTCGTGTGATCGCTGGTACAAAAAGGGGGGGGCGCATGGAACTGTTGATCGGGCTGATCTCCGGTGCGCTTGGCGCGAATGTCGCCGCCGGGCTTCTGCGCAACATCAACCTGGGTCTTTTCGGGAACGCCCTTGCCGGGGTGGTCGGTGCGGGAATCGGCGCAAAGGCGCTGTCGGTACTGGGCGATGACGGGTTGTCCTCGGCGCTGGGCGGTGGCGATGCCGGGGTGCTCTGGACCCATGCCGTGACGGGCGCTCTCGGCGGCGCGGCGGTCTTGCTGGCGCTTGGCTCGATCCGGAACATGCTGGTGAAATAAACCCGGCGGCGCACCGGGATTGCTTGCTCTCGACTGCGCCGCGCGCTAGGCATGAGCCGTCCGAAATCAGGGGACGCGCACATGGCCCATGACGATCCTAAAACCCTCGTATCCACCGGCTGGCTGGCCAGCCATCTGAAGGATCCCGACCTTCGGATCCTCGATGGCACCTATTTCCTGCCGCCAACCGACCGCGATGCCCGCGCCGAATATCACGCGGCGCATATTCCCGGCGCGCGCTTCTTCGACATCGACGACATCAGCGACCATCGCTCGGCCCTGCCGCATATGGTCCCCCCGGTCGAAAAATTCATGTCGCGCCTGCGGGCGATGGGCGTGGGCGACGGGCATCAGGTGGTGGTCTATGACGCGCTGGGCCTGTTTTCGGCGGCGCGCGTCTGGTGGCTGTTCCGCCTGATGGGGCAGGACAACATCGCCGTGCTGGATGGCGGCTTGCCCAAATGGGTGGCCGAGGGCCGCCCCACCGAGGACATGCCCCCCATCGTGCGCGACCGCCACATGACGGTCCGCCGCCAGAACCACATGGTCAAGGATGTCACGCAGGTCTCCGCCGCCTCCAAGCTCGGCGATCACGAAATCCTCGACGCCCGCTCGCCCGGCCGCTTCCGCGGCGAAGAGCCCGAACCGCGCGAGGGCCTGCGCGGCGGGCATATACCCGGCTCGCGCAATGTCTGCTATCGCGACCTGCTCAATGACGACGACACGATGAAGGATGCCGACGGGCTGCGCGCCGTCTTCGCGGATGCGGGGGTGGATCTTTCCAAACCCGTTATCACCTCATGCGGATCGGGCGTGACCGCCGCCATCATCAACCTTGCACTGGAGCGGATCGGCAAGACCGATCACGCTGTTTACGACGGGTCCTGGTGCGAATGGGGCGCCTTCCCCACCGTGCCCGTCGCCACCGGAGAAGACTGACCCATGTTCGAACATCTCAAGGAACAACCCAAGGACAAGATCCTCGCGCTCATGCAGGCCTACAAGGAGGATCCGCGCGACGACAAGATCGACCTTGGCGTGGGTGTCTACAAGAACCCGCAGGGCGTGACCCCGATCATGCGCGCCGTCAAGGAAGCCGAGCGCCGCTGGTGGGACGAGGAAACCACCAAGGCCTATACCGGGCTGGCGGGCGATCCTGCCTTCTCGGATGCGATGATCGGCCTCGTGCTGGGCGATGCCGTCGCGCGCGACCACGTCGCCGCCGTCGCCACGCCGGGCGGCACCGGCGCGGTGCGCCAGGCCTTCGACCTCATTCACATGGCCAATCCCGAAGCGCGGGTGTTCGTGTCGGACCCGACATGGCCCAACCACCTCAGCATCCTCAAGCATCTCGGGATCGAAGCCGTCAGCTACCGCTATTTCGACAGCGAAACCGGCGGCGTCGATTTCGACGGCATGATGGCCGATCTGGCCGGGCTTCGCGCCGGCGACGTGGTGCTTTTGCATGGCTGCTGCCACAACCCGACCGGCGCCAACCTGACCGGCCCGGAATGGCAGGCGGTCATCGCGCTGATGAACGACCTTGGCGCGCTGCCGATGATCGACATCGCCTATCAGGGCTTCGGCGACGGGCTCGAGGCCGATGCCGCCGCCACCCGCGCGGTCGCCTCGGGCTGCCCCGAAGTGCTGATCGCCGCAAGCTGCTCAAAGAATTTCGGCATCTACCGCGAACGCACCGGCATCCTGATGGCGGTGGCGCAGGACAAGGGGCTGCATGCTGTCACGCAAGGCAACCTGGCCTATCTCAACCGCCAGAACTATTCCTTTCCGCCCGATCACGGCGCGCGGCTGGTCTCGCTCGTGCTGCACAGCGACGATCTGCGCGCCGACTGGCAGGCCGAGCTGGAAGAGGTGCGCAACGGCATGCTGGGCCTGCGCGAACAGCTCTCAGGCGAGCTGCGCAAACTGACCAATTCGGATCGTTACGGCTTCATCGCCCAGCATCGCGGCATGTTCTCGCGCCTCGGACTTTCGCCCGAAACGGTCGAACGCCTGCGCAAGGATCACGGTATCTACATGGTCGGGGATTCGCGCATCAATATCGCCGGGCTGAACAAGGACACCGTGCCCAAGCTGGCCCAGGCCATCGTTGATGTGGGCGCCTGACGCTCAGGCGCGGTAGCGCGCCAGGAACATGGCGACCGCGCCTTCGACCACGCGCTCGATATCCTGTTCGGTGGCCGGCTTGCCGACCCCGCACAGGCTGCGCAGGAACAGATCGCTCTTGCACAGCTCGCCGAACTGGTTGGCGGCCAGGGCCATGTCGTCGATCTTCAGCACGCCGCTCGTGACATAGGGCGTCAGCACGCTGGTCAGCCGGTCGCGCACCATCGCCGGGCCGGATTCGTAGAACCTGCAGCCCAGTTCGGGAAAGCGGTGCGACTCGGCTACGCAGATGCGAAACACCTGCTGCCCGAAATCCGACAGGAAAAAGCGCACGATCCGATCCGCCGCCAGCCGCAGCACGCAGTCAATCGGATGATCCGCATCGAACTCCGCCAGCGCCGCCTCGGCCTGCCGGTTGCATTCCATCCGCGCGACCTCGGAAAACAGCAGCCGCTTGTCGGGGAAATAGCTGTAAAGCGTGGCCTTCGAGACACCTGCGACACGGGCGATCTCGTCGACACTGGCGCCCTCGAACCCGTCGCGCATGAACACTTCGCGCGCGCCTTCCAGCACCTGGTCGAACTTTCTGCCCTTCTTGATTTCAGCGGCCATCGCCGACATGCGGTGTCTCCCCAAAGCCGTCGCAGTCTAGTCGCGCCAGGGGGGATACCGCAAGCACCTCGCTCGTTTACGTCGCGCATCCTCTAGCTGTTGATGCCCGCGTCGGTCTGGGTGACGGGCGCGGGGGCCGGTTTCGGGGTCGGGTAGGACAGAGTCGGGGTCAGCGTGTCGGTCCCGATTCCAAAGGCGAATGCAGGGCCGACGGACAGCATGATCACAAGTGCGGCAAGGACGGGTTTCATGACGATCTCCTATCTGAACTGATCAGTTTACTTTTTCAGATCTAAACCAGATAGTTTACTTTGCAAGTCAAAACTGAACTGATCTGTTCACTTTCTTCCGCGGCCTTCTGTCCGCCCCAGAGGGCTTGCGTTTCCGATTCCTGCGAGTAATTTAGAATCATTCTAACAAAGGAGACCCGCGCATGATCCCCGGAGTTTCATCGCGCCGACGCTTTGCCGATCTGTCCGAACAGGAAATCCTGGCACTTGCCATCGCCTCCGAAGAGGACGACGCCAGGATCTACAGGACCTATGCCGAACACCTGCGCGCCGACTTTCCCGATTCGGCACGCATCTTCGATGGCATGGCCGCCGAGGAAGACAGCCACCGCCGCGCCCTCATCGACCTGCATGAAAGCCGCTTTGGCGGGGTCATCCCGCTGATCCGGCGCGAACATGTGGCCGGGTTCTATGCCCGCCGCCCGGTCTGGCTGATGGAGAACCTCGGGATCGAACGCATCCGCGCCGAGGCCGAAGCGATGGAGCACGACGCCGAGGCCTTCTATCACAAGGCCGCACAGCGCAGCACCGATCCCGCCACCCGCAAGCTGCTGGGCGACCTGGCCGCCGCCGAGGCGGGCCACGGCGAACGCGCCACCGAACTTCAGGCCGAACACCTTGACGAAGACGCGCTGGCCGCCGAAGAGCGCAATTCCAAGCGCCAGTTCGTGCTCACCTGGGTACAGCCGGGGCTGGCCGGGCTGATGGATGGCTCGGTCTCGACGCTGGCGCCGATCTTCGCCACCGCCTTCGCCACACAGGACACCTGGACAACCTTCCTTGTCGGGCTTGCCGCCTCGATCGGCGCGGGCATCTCGATGGGCTTCACCGAAGCCGCCAGCGACGACGGCGAGCTTTCGGGCCGTGGCAGCCCGCTGAAACGCGGCATCGCCTCGGGCGTCATGACCACCGTGGGCGGGCTCGGCCATGCCCTGCCGTATCTGATCCCCGATTTCTGGACCGCCACCAGCATCGCTTTCGTCGTGGTTTTCATCGAACTCTGGGCGATCGCCTGGATTCAGAACCGCTACATGGAAACGCCATTCTTCCGCGCCGCCTTCCAGGTGGTGCTGGGCGGCGCGCTGGTCTTCGCCGCCGGGGTGCTGATCGGCAGCGGCTAGCGCGCGAAAAAGCCGCCCTGGGCGCGTCGCGCGGGCTTGCCTTTGCCCCCTGCCTCGTGGTCACTGTTGCGCGACACTGACCACATCAGAAGGGAACGCGCCAATGGAAACCCTATCGGAAAACGCCTGTTTCGGCGGCGTGCAGGGCGTATACAGCCACGCATCGCAGGCCACCGAATGCGACATGACCTTCGGGCTGTTCCTCCCCGCCGAGGCCGAGGACGGCCCGGTGCCCGTGCTGTGGTATCTCTCGGGCCTCACCTGCACCCATGAAAACGCCATGACCAAGGCCGGGGCGCAGGGCTGGGCGGCCGAGCACGGCATCGCGCTGGTGTTCCCCGATACCAGCCCGCGCGGCGAGGGCGTCGCCGATGACGACGCCTATGATCTGGGGCAGGGCGCGGGCTTTTACGTTAATGCCACGCAATCCCCCTGGGCGCCGCATTTCCGCATGTGGGATTACATCGCCGAGGATCTGCCCCGCGTGCTGATCAACAATTTCGCGATCGACGGCGACCGGCAGGCCATCGCCGGCCATTCGATGGGCGGGCACGGCGCGCTGACGCTGGCGATGTCGCTGCCGGGGCGCTTCACCAGCGTTTCGGCCTTCGCGCCGATCTGCAATCCAAGCGCCAGCGATTGGGGCCGCAAGCAGTTCGCGGCCTATCTGGGCGATGACGAAACCGCATGGGCGGCGCATGATTCCAGCCATCTCATGCGCGAACGCGGCTTCGACGGCCCGGTGCTGGTGGATACCGGCACCAGCGATCAGTTCCTCGACCTCTTGCGCCCCGAGGCGCTCGCCGCCGCATGCGCCGAACGCCGCCAGCAGGCGACGCTGCGCATGCAGCCGGGCTACGATCATAGCTATTATTTCATCTCGACCTTCATGGAAGACCACGTCGCCTTCCATGCCGAGGCGCTCTATACAGGCTGACGGCATGTCCCATTACGACCTCGTCATCATCGGCTCCGGCCCCGCGGGCCGCGCCGCCGCCATCCAGGCGGGCAAGCTCAAGCGCCGGGTGCTTGTGGTCGACCGCAAGGACCGGCTGGGCGGGGTCTCGGTGCATACCGGCACCATCCCCTCCAAGACCTTGCGCGAAACCGTGCTGAATCTCTCGGGCTGGCGCGAGCGCAGCTTTTACGGGCGCTCCTACCGGGTCAAGGACGACATCGGTGCGCATGACCTCAAGGCGCGGCTGCACAAGACGCTCGATTACGAGGTCGACGTTCTGGAACACCAGTTCAACCGCAATCATGTCGACACGCTTTGCGGCATGGCGCGCTTTATAGGCCCCCACGAGATCGAGGTCGCCACCGAGGCGGGCGACAAGACCCGGCTCACCGCCGACCGCTTCCTGATCGCCACCGGCACGCGCACCTACCGCCCCGATGATGTGCCCTTCAACGGCACCACCGTGCTCGACAGCGACGAGTTTCTCGAACTCGCCCGGATTCCGCGCAGCCTGATCGTGGTCGGCGCCGGCGTGATCGGGGTGGAATACGCAACGATGTTTTCGGCGCTCGACGTGCGCATCACCCTGATCGAGCCGCGCGACAGCTTCCTCGATTTCATCGACCGCACCCTGATCCAGGACTTCACCCATCAGATCCGCGAGAACGGCGTCGACCTGCGCCTCGGCAGCGCCATTGACCGGATCGACGATTGCGGCGAGCATGTCGAGGTCAGCCTCGCCAATGGCCGCCATGTGCGCGCCGAAATGCTGCTCTTCGCCGCCGGACGCATGGGCGCGACCGACAGCCTGAACCTCGACGCCGCCGGCCTCACGGCCGACCACCGTGGCCGGCTGTCGGTGGATCGCAAGACCTACCAGACCGACGTGCCCCATATCTACGCCGCCGGCGACGTGATCGGGCACCCCTCACTGGCCTCGACCTCGCTGCAACAGGGGCGGGTCGCCGCCTGCGACGCGCTCGACACGCCCACCTTGCCCGAAAGCCCATGGTTTCCCTACGGCATCTACTCGGTGCCCGAAATCTCGACCTGCGGCATGTCCGAGGAGGAAATGCAGGAACGCGGCATCCCCTACGAGGTCGGCGTCGCGCGCTTCCGCGAAACCTCGCGCGGGCATATCATGGGGCTCGAACATGGCATGCTGAAAATGCTCTTCTCGCTCAAAACCCGCCGCGTTCTCGGGGTGCAGATCGTCGGCGAAGGCGCAACCGAACTGATCCACATCGCTCAGGCGGTGCTGAACCTCAAGGGTACGGTGGACTATTTCGTGCAGAACACCTTCAACTATCCCACCCTCGCCGAGGCCTACAAGATCGCGGGTCTCGACGCCTTCAACCGCATGCCCATCCCCGAGGAATACAAGGTGCGGCGCGACGCGGGCCACGCCGGAAAGACGCAAACATGAGCATCTATGTCGATGCCGATGCCTGCCCGGTCAAATCCGAGGTGGAAAGGGTCGCTACCCGCCACGGCCTGCGCGTCCATGTCGTCTCCAATGGCGGCCTGCGCCCCTCGCCCAACCCACTGGTTGACACCGTGATCGTCCCCGACGGCCCCGACGTGGCCGATATGTGGATCGCCGAGCGTGCCGGTCCGGGCGACGTGGTCATCACCGGCGACATCCCCCTCGCGGCGCGCTGCGTCGAGGCGGGCGCGCAGGTGCTCAAGCATAACGGCGAGGCGCTGACGGCGGCCAATATCGGCAACGTGCTGGCCACGCGCGACCTGATGGCCGATTTGCGCGCCGCCGACCCGTTCCGCCAGGGCGGCGGCAAGGGCTTCACCAAATCCGACCGCTCGCGCTTTCTCGAAGCCCTCGAAAAAGCCGTGCGCGCCGCCGCCACGCAACCCCGCGCCTGACGACTGCCAAGGGTGCATCCTCCACTCTATCCGGGGCGCTGCCTATTTGGCCGGGTAGATATTGTCGACCACATCATTCGCAACCAGATCCCATTTCAGTAGATCTTCCCTGTAGGGACCGGTCTTTTGCGCCAGGCATTGAACGGCACCATTCAGTTTGAACCGATACATTTTGAGCGAGGGGCCATCATTCGTAAGCGCGAATGCCTTCAACGGGCGACCCTCGACTTTGGAAATGATCTTGAAACCGGTATGCCTGTTGAAAAGCGAAACGAAGGCCTGATGCGGAAACCGCCAGAAATCCCAGGGCATTTCATGTTCTGGCCAGGCGGGGTGCGTTTGCGTCAGAACAAATCCACCCAGTTTCAGGACGCGGTTTATCTCAAGCGCGGCTTTCCAGGGAAACAGGAGGTGCTCAAACACCGATGTCGAGAACACGATGTCGAAATGATTGTTGGGAACAAGCTTCGAAAGTTCATGCACATCGCCGACGATGTCGACATTCTCGCCCTCGAGAACGTCGAAACCGACATATTCCGCGGCATCCGGAAAACGGTTTCGGTCTATCCTTCCGGAAACGTTGCGGGAACCGATCTCAAGCACGCTGGGACGTTCGATCTGGCGAAGGCGCTTAACAGCCTTCTTGTTGTGTCGCGTCAGGGGGTCGTCCGCAGCCGAACGGCGAAAAAGCCGCATGTACAGGTTAACCAACCGAAACTGGAGTTGCAGGTTGCGCATACCGATTCCCTGGTTGGCATCCCATCCAACTTAGTTTGGTTATGCAATTTTTTCTACACTTGCCGACGCCGCGTATCACGCCTTCTCAAGCGCCCGCATTCATCTTGCCAAAAATACTCAAATCACGCCGCCGCCGTCTTTGCGTCGCCGGGGGGTTTACAAAACCTGCCCCCTCCTCTCATCTGGCGGGGCAGTTTCAGCCTCGGATATTCATGACCACCGCCACCACATCGCGATCCAACCTGATGGGCGCGCTTTGCGCCATCGCGGCGGTGCTGTGCTTTTCGATCAACGACATGGGCATCAAGTTCCTCTCGGACCGCTATGCCCTGCACCAGGTGATCTTCATCCGCGCGATGATCGCCATGTGCGTCTTTGGCGCGCTGATCATGCCCTTCGGCGGCGGGCTTGCGCTGATCCGCACGCGGCGGCTGGGGATGCATCTTCTGCGCGGGCTCTGCGTGGTCCTGGCCAATATGTGCCTCTTTCTGGGGCTGGCGGCGATGCCGATCGCCGATGCCATCGCGGTATTCTTCGTCTCGCCGCTGGTGATCACCATCTTCTCGGTGATCTTCCTGCGCGAAACCGTCGGCGCGCGGCGCTGGGCGGCGATCGGCGTCGGTTTCCTCGGCGTGCTGGTGATCGTCAAGCCGGGCACCACCGCGTTTCAGCTTGCCTCGCTTCTGCCCGTCGCGGCGGCCACGCTCTATGCGGTGATGCATATCCTCGCGCGCAAGATCGGCGGCACCGAAAGCGCGGCCACGATGGCCTTCTATATCCAGGCCACATTCATCGTCGCCAGCCTGCTTTTCGGCGCGGTGCTTGGTCATGGCGGATTTGCCGGCTCGGGCCACCCCTCGCTCGAATTCCTCCTGCGCCCCTGGGGGCCGGTGGCGCCGGGTGACTGGCCGATCCTCGTGATGCTGGGCACGACCGGCGTCTTCGGCGGCCTGTTCATCAGCCAGGCCTACCGCCTCTCCGAAGCCGCCTTCGCCGCGCCCTTCGAATATGTGGCGATGCCGATGGCGATCATGTGGGGCGTCACGGTCTTTGGCACATGGCCCGCGCCGACCGCCTGGATCGGGATTGCATTGATCGTCGGCTCCGGACTCTACATGCTCTGGCGCGAATCCGCCAAGGGCCGCACGCTGGTCGCCAAGGCCCCCCGCAGAAGGTAGAGACATGAGTATAAACGCCGTCATCTTCGACATCGGCAACGTTCTGATCGAATGGCAACCCGAACGCCGCCTTGCCGAGCGCATCGGCGCGGATCGCGCAGCCTCGCTGTTCGCGGCCTTCGACGTGCATGCCATGATGACCCGGATCGACGCGGGTGGCGATTTCGCCGACACGATCGAGCAAACCGCACTGGCCCATCCCGACTGGCAGCACGAAATCCGCCTCTTTCGCGATGACTGGAACGCCATCGCGCGCCCCGAGATACCCCACAGCGTCCGCCTCCTTCGCGCGCTCAGGGCGCGCGGCGTGCCGGTCTTCGCGCTGACCAATTTCGGCGCCCGCAATTTCCCCCTCAGCGCCGCGCAATTCCCTTTCCTGTCCGAGTTCGACCGCCATTACATCTCGGGCGAGATGCGCCTCGTCAAACCCGACCCGGCGATCTACGAAGCGGTGGAAACCGATTGCGGCCTTGCCCCTGAAACCCTCCTCTTCACCGATGACCGCGACGAGAACATTGCCGCCGCCCATGCGCGCGGCTGGCGCACCCACCTGTTTGACGGCCCCGGAAGATGGGCGCACACTCTGGTCGAACACGGGTTGCTGACCAGGGAAGAGGCCGCATGACCATTACCATCATCCCCTTTGACGAAGGCGAAAGACATCTCGACTGGCTCGGGCTTTGCGACGCGTTCGAGGCCGGGCACAAACTGCCCAAGGCCGAGATCGCCGATAATTTCCTCTACCGCGACCGCGATACGATGCTCAATCGCGCCGCCTGGATCGACGGTCTGGGCATGGCCGTCAAGACCGCCACGATCTTCCCCGGCAACCCCGCCAAGGGCGCGCCGATGATCAATGGCGCGGTCAATCTCTATGACGATGCGGGCGGCACGCTGGCGGCGCTGGTGGATTTCCACCTCGTGACCAAGTGGAAAACCGCGGGCGACAGCCTCTATGCCGCGCGCAAACTGGCCCGCCCCGACAGCGAGAACATTCTCATCGTGGGCGCGGGCACCGTCGGGCACTCGCTCTTCGATGCCTATTCCGCCGCCTTCCCCAATGCCCGTTTCCGGGTCTGGAACCGCACCCGCGCCAAAGCCGAGGCCATGGTCGAAACCTGCCCGGGCCTGCGCGTCGCCGATGATCTTGAACGCGCCGTGCGCGACGCCGACATCGTGACATCCGCCACCATGTCCACCGATCCGATCCTCAAGGGCGAGTGGCTGCGCCCCGGCCAGCATGTCGACGTGATCGGCGCCTACCGCCCCGACATGCGCGAGGTCGATGACACGGCACTGACCCGCGCGCGCATCTTCGTGGACAGCTACGACACCACCGTCGGCCATATCGGCGAGATCAAGATCCCGCTCGAAGCGGGCACCATCAGCCGCGGCGACCTGATCGCCGATCACTATTCGCCCTCGGGCTTCACCCGGACAGGCGATGACGAGATCACGCTCTTCAAGAACGGCGGCGGCGCGCATCTGGACCTCATGACCAGCCGCTACATCCTCGACGCCTGGCAGAGCGCGCAATGATCTGGTGGGCGCTGGCGATCCTGACGGTCGCGGCGCTCATCGCCGCGCCCTTCCTCGCCGAGGCCCTGCGCCCGGCCATGCGCGGCGCTGCCCGCGCCTGCGCACCGGGGCAATTCGCCGACCTTCCCGGCGGGCAGACCCATTACCAGTGGATCGGTCCCGCCGACGGCCCGCTGATCGTCTGCGTGCATGGCCTGACCACGCCCTCCTATGTCTGGCACCCGATTGCCGACGGGCTGGCCCGGCTGGGCTTTCGTGTCCTGCTCTACGATCTTTACGGGCGCGGCTATTCCGACCGCCCGCGCGGCGCGCAGGACACGGCGTTTTTCGTCACCCAGCTGGAAAACCTGCTCGACAGTCTCGGGGTCGGGGACCGGATCACGCTCATGGGCTATTCCATGGGCGGCGCCATCGCGGCCGCCTTCGCGCGCAAACACGGGCCGCGGCTGCGCCAGCTCGTGCTGCTCGCGCCTGCGGGCATGGGCCACGATCTGGGGCCGGTGGCGCGGCTGGTGGTCGATTACGACCGGTTCGGGCGCTGGCTCTTCATGCTCGCCTATGGCCATTCCTTCCGCAGCGCCACGGAATCCGAACGCGGCCTCGACAGCAGCATCGACAACGTGGTCGACCGCCAGCAGGGCGAATTGCGCTGGCGCGGCTTTCGCCCGGCGGTGCTCTCGTCCCTGCGCCACGCCCTTTCCGGCGACATGGCCGACACGCATCGCGCCCTCGCCGCCTCCGGCCTGCCGGTGCTCGCCATCTGGGCACGCGAGGATGAGGTGATCCCGATCTCGGGTCTCGGCCGCCTTGCCGAATGGAACCGCAATGCCCGCCAGGAGGTCATCGAGGGCGCGGGCCATGCCGTTGCCTATACCCATGACCGCGAGGTTCTGGACCTGCTCGACATCCTCCTGCTGCGTTAGCAGCTCACGCCGCCAGTTGCGGCGGCGTCGCGCGTACCTCCCTCACCGGCAGATGCACCAGCGCCGAAAACGCCCCGACCCCCACGCCGACCCACCAGACCATCGTGTAGTCGCCGTAAACGTCATACATCCGCCCGCCCAGCCAGACACCCATGAAACTGCCCAATTGATGACTGAAGAACACGATTCCGTACAGCGTCCCCATGTAGCGCAGTCCGTAAAGATGCGCGATCAGCCCCGAGGTCAGCGGCACCGTCGCCAGCCACAAGGCCCCCATCCCCACCGAGAACAGCAGCACGCTCGTTGGCGTCATCGGCACCAGGATAAACGCCCCCGCCACCACCGTCCGCGCCCCGTAAATCCCCGCCAGCAGGTATTTCTTGGAATAGCGCTTGCCCAGCCAGCCCGCCGTCAGCGTGCCGGCGATATTGGCCAGCCCGATCACCGCGATGGCCATCGCCCCCAGGGCCGATGTGGTGGTGATCCCCACAGCATGCAGCGCGCCCCCCGGCGCGATCGGCCCGCACATCTCGGTCACGAAGGCCGGAAAATGCGCGGTCACGAATCCCAGCTGATACCCGCAGCTGAAGAACCCCAGGAATATGAGCGTATAGGACGGATCGCGAAACGCCCGTGTCAGGATCGCGCCCATGCTTTCCTCCAGTTCCTCCCGGCTCGCCGGCTCGGGCGCGCGCATCAGCGGCAGGAAGGCCAGCACCATCAGCACCGCGCCCGCAAAGACCAGGAACACCATCTGCCAGCTCATCCATCCCAGCAGCGCCTCGGCCACCGGCGGGCCGAAAACCTGCCCCGCCGACCCGGCGGCAGTGGCAATCGCCAGGCTCATCGAGCGGTTCTCATCCGAAGACGCCCGCCCCACCACGGCCAGGATCACGCCAAAGCCGGTGCCCGCAATGCCGAACCCCACCAGGATCTCATAAAGCTGATGCGCCTCGGGCGAGACCGCGAAGGACGACAACACCAGACCCGCGGCATAGACCAGCGCGCCCATCACGATCGCCTTGCGGTCGCCGATCCTTTCGGCAATCGCGCCGAAAATCGGCTGGCCGATCCCCCAGGCCAGGTTCTGAATGGCGATCGCCAGGCTGAACTCGGCCCTCAGCCAGCCGAACTCCTCGGCGATCGGGATCTGGAACACGCCAAAGGACGCCCGGATCGCGAACGAAACCAGTATGATCGCGCAACCCGCGATCAGAACCGGTGTGAAAAGCGGCGCCTGCCTGTCCATGAGGGTGTTCCTGTCCTGCGCCCGGCCACATTAGGAAAAAACCCGCCCCGGTCAATTCAGCCATTGTGATGCGCCTCATCAGCGTCCGCGCACCGCTTTCCTTGCGCGCCCCGGCGCGCTATGCGTCGCTCCATGGAAACGCTGACCGATCGCTACGCCCGCCTGACCGCCGCCGGAGACCTGACGCCCGACGCGGCACAACAGGCGACGCTGCCCGAATTCGACCGTATCCGCGCCGGGCTCGCCGCTCAGGCTGCACATAAGGGCTGGTTCCGCCGCAAGCCCGAACCGCCCAGGGGGCTTTACCTCTGGGGCGGGGTGGGGCGCGGCAAGTCGATGTTGATGGACCTCTTCGTCGAAACCGTGCCGGTGTCCGCCCGCCGGGTGCATTTCCATGCCTTCATGCAGGAAATCCACGCCGGGATGCACGCCGCCCGCCAGAAAGGCGTCGAAGACGCGCTGGCGCCCGTGGCCGCGTCCGTCGCCGACGGGCTCAGCCTGCTTGCCTTCGACGAGATGCAGATCACCGACATCACCGACGCCATGATCGTCGGGCGCCTCTTCCAGTCGCTGTTCGATGCCGGGATCGTGGTCGTCACCACCTCCAACCGCCACCCCGACGACCTCTACAAGGACGGGCTCAACCGCCAGCTCTTCCTGCCCTTCATCGACCTGATCAAGACCCGCATGGTGGTGCATGAAATGAACAGCCCCACCGATTACCGGCAGGACAGGCTGGCCGGCAGCCCCACCTGGTTCACGCCCCTCGGCCCCGAAACGCGCGACCGGATGCAGGCCCTCTGGGACGACCTCACCGATGGCCAGGATGCCCCGCCCCATGTGCTGCATGTGCAAAAACGCGCGGTCGAAATCCCGGCCTTCCATAACGGCGTGGCGCGCGCCAGCTTCTACGATCTCTGTGGCCGCCCGCTCGGCCCCGCCGATTACCTCGCCCTGGCCGACGCCGCCCGTGTGCTCATGCTGGAAAACATCCCCCGGCTCGGGCGCTCCAATTTCAACGAGGCGAAACGCTTCGTCACCCTCATCGATGCGCTTTACGAGGCGCGCGTGCGCCTGATCTGCTCGGCCGCCGCCGAGCCCGAATATCTCTATGTCGAAGGCGAAGGCAGCTTCGAATTCGAACGCACCGCCAGCCGGCTGCGTGAAATGCAATCCGCTGACTGGGCGCAGGACTGACCCCTTCATCTGGCCGGAAATACCTCGGGGGAGTCGCCGCTTGCGGCGACGGGGGCAGCGCCCCCGCACCCCTCTCAGGTTTTCGCCGTCGCCTGAAGCCAGTTGATATAAAGCCGCTCGGCCATCTCGTTGAACCGCTCCATGCGTGCGTCGCAATCCGCGCGCAACCGTTCCGCGGCACCTGCGCCAAGCGTGGTTTCCAGCGCCTCGGCATATTCCGGGATCGCCACCCAGTTTTCCACCGTGTCGGGCTCGACCTCGACATGGAACTGCGTCGAATAGGCCCGCGTGCCCCATTTCATCGCCTGCACCGGGCAAGCGGGCGATGTCGCCAGCACTTGCGCGCCCGGCGGCAGGGCGGTCACTTCCGCGCCATGCCATTGCAGCGCCGGGAACACCTCGGGCAGCCCGTCAAACAGCACGCCGCTCGCCCCCGCTTCGGTCAGATGCACATCCATCACCCCCACCTCGGGGGTCCTGGCCGGGCCGACCGCGCCGCCAAGCGCCTCGGCCAGCAACTGATGCCCGAGGCACAGGCCCAGATAAGGCAGGCCGCGCTCCTCCACCGCCGCGCGGATAAAGGCCTTCTCATCCGCCAGCCAGGGATGCGCATCCTCCTGCCAGGTGTCCATCGGACCCCCCATCACCCAAAGCGCGTCATAATCCTCTATTTCGGGCAGGGCCGCGCCCTTGTCCAATTCCACCGCGTCCCAGTCATGGCCATCCTCGGCCAGGAACCTGCGGAAGATGCCCGGATGTTCGCTTGTGGCGTGTTGCAGGACCAGAATGCGCATGCGTGGCCTCCTTCGTCTCGGGTTTCGCCAAGCCTAGGGCCGGTACCCCGCGGCGGCAAGCGCCCGCTCCCGGGCCTGCGCAAATCCCGCGCGTGCTGCCGCATTTGCGCTAGCGATAGGATGAGGGCGGCCGCCCGTAGCGCTCCGAATAGGCGCGCGAGAAATGCGAGGAGCTGGCGAATCCCGTCGCCAGCGCGATCTCGGTCAGGCTCAGCGGCGAATTGCGCAAGAGGCTCTGCGCCTTGTCCAATCGCAGCTCACGGTAATAGCGCATGGTCGGGCAGCCCAGCTTCTCGGTGAACAGCCGGTTGAGCTGGCGCGGCGACAGGCTGGCGAACCCCGCCAGCCGCGCCAGCGTCAGCGGCTCACCCACATGCGCCTCCATTGCAGCCACCGCATCCAGGATCGCGGGCGCCGTGGTGCCGACGCGCTCCACCAGCCCGGCGCGCTGCGGCCCGACCGAGGGGCGCACATCCGTATGCATGAACCAGTCGCTGACCTGGCGGGCGAAATCGGCGCCGTGATGCTGGGTGATCAGCGCATGCATGAGGTCGATCGGCGCCGTGCCCCCCGCGCAGGTCACGCGGTCCCGGTCGATGACGTAAAGCGTGCGCTCGATCGCCAGGTGCGGCGAGATTTCCGCCAGCGCCGCGGCATGTTCCCAATGCACCGTCATCCGCCGTCCCGCCATCAGCCCTGCGCGCGCCAGGATGATCGGCCCGCCCGACACACCCCCCAGCGGCACGCCCTCGCGCGCAAGCCGCGCGAGCCAGTTCATCACCGCCCGGTCCGCGTAGCCCGTCGGATCGCCCCCCGCGACCACGAAAAGGTAATCAAGCTTCAGCGCGTCTCCCACCACCGCCTGCGGCATCACGACCGCCGCGCCGGAACTCGGGACCGGCGCCGACGAGGTGGCGAAATTCACCATGTCGTACAAGGTCCGCCCTGCCAGCAGGTTCGCCGCGCGCATCGGCTCCACCAGCGACGCATAGGACATCATCGCAAACCCCGCGACCGGCAGCACGCCGATTCGCCGGGTGGCCGCGTCCGGGGTGGGTTTTGTCGGTTTCGATCCGATTTCGTCCATTCTGGATATGTATCCGTCCATTCCAGAAAAGTCCAATTGCGCCGTTACCGTCAGGCTGAAGGCAACGCGAGCAATGGGATTCATGCCAATGCGCTACTCCGCTTTCCGCATCCTCCGCGAGGGGCTGACCGGCAACAAGGGCTGGAAACCCGTCTGGCGCGAGCCCGACCCGAAGCCCGAATACGATATCGTCATCATCGGCGGCGGCGGGCACGGGCTGGCGACGGCCTATTACCTCGCGAAGGAATTCGGCCTGACCAATGTGGCGGTGCTGGAAAAGGGCTGGCTCGGCTCGGGCAATATCGGGCGCAACACCACGATCATCCGCTCGAATTACCTCTTGCCCGGCAACGAACCCTTCTATGAACTCTCGCTCAAGCTATGGGAGGGGCTGGAGCAGGATTTCAACTATAACGCCATGGTCAGCCAGCGCTCGATCCTGAACCTGTTTCACTCCGACGCGCAGCGCGACGCCTATGTGCGGCGCGGCAACGCGATGATCCTTGCCGGGGCGGATGCCGAACTGGCCGATGCCGATCAGCTGCGCGCCGAGCTGCCGTTTCTCGATTTCGACAATGCCCGCTTTCCCATCAAGGGCGGGCTTTTTCAGCGCCGCGGCGGCACCGTGCGCCATGATGCGGTGGCCTGGGGCTATGCCCGCGGCGCCGATTCCCGCGGTGTCGACATCATCCAGAACTGCGAGGTCACGGGCTTCGACATCGAGAACGGCACCTGCGCCGGCGTCCAGACCAGCCGCGGTGCGATCCGCGCGCGCAAGGTCGCGGTCTGCGTCGCCGGCTCCTCGGGCCGGGTCATGGCACAGGCCGGGATGCGCCTGCCGATCGAATCCCACGTGCTCCAGGCCTTCGTCACCGAAGGGCTGAAACCCGTTCTGCCCGGCGTCGTCACCTTTGGCGCGGGGCATTTCTATGTCAGCCAGTCCGACAAGGGCGGTCTGGTGTTTGGCGGCGATATCGACGGCTACAACACCTATGCGCAGCGCGGCAACCTGCCCGTGGTCGAGGACGTGGCCGAAGGCGGCATGGCGATCATGCCGATGATCGGTCGCGCCCGCCTCCTGCGCAGCTGGGGCGGCGTCATGGACATGTCGATGGACGGCTCCCCCTTCATCGACAAGACCCATATCAACGGGCTCTATTTCAACGGCGGCTGGTGCTATGGCGGCTTCAAGGCCACGCCCGCCAGCGGCTTTTGCTATGCGCATCTTCTGGCCCGCGACGAACCGCACCCCACCGCCACCCAGATGCGCCTCGACCGGTTCATGACCGGCAACCTGATCGACGAGAAGGGGCAGGGCAACCAGCCCAACCTGCATTGAGAAGGCATCACCGATGATCATTCCCCATCCTCTTCTTGGCCCCCGCGACGCCGCCGAATTCGTCTATCTCGGCGATGCCGCGCTGATCGACCGCCCCGACTGGCAGGCCGAAGACGCGCTCGCCGCCTTCCACGATTACGGCTACCTGCGCGACAATCCTGCGGGGCCGCACAAGGAACTCTGGTATCACGAACAGGGCGACCGCTCGTGGCTGGTGGTGACCCGCGACACCACCACGCATGAAATCACCGCCGTCGAACTGGCCCGCGACGTGGCCCGCAGCCGGGGGCGCAGCGCATGACCCAGCAATACCGCATCAAGGGCGGCGGCCAGATCGACCGCAGCACCGACATCGCCTTCACCTTCAACGGCAAGGCGATGAAGGGCCACCCCGGCGACACGCTCGCCTCTGCGCTCCTGGCCAATGGCCAGCGCCTTGTCGGGCGCTCGTTCAAGTACCACCGCCCGCGCGGCATCCTGACGGCGGGGTCCGAGGAACCCAACGCGCTCGTGCAGCTGCGCTCGGGCGCCCACCAGGAGCCCAACACCCGCGCCACCACGGTCGAGCTCTTCGAGGGCCTCGCCGCCACCAGCCAGAACCATCGCGGCTCGCTCGAATTCGACCTGATGGCCGCCACCGACCTTCTGTCGCCCTTTCTCGCGGCGGGCTTCTACTACAAGACCTTCATGTGGCCGCGCGCCTTCTGGGAAAAGCTGTATGAACCGGTGATCCGCGCCTCGGCGGGGCTTGGGCGGCTCTCGATGCAGGAAGATCCCGACCGTTACGACAAGGGCTTTGTGCATTGCGACCTTCTGGTGATCGGCGCCGGGCCTGCCGGGCTTGCGGCGGCACTGGCGGCGGGGCGCGCGGGCGCACGTGTGATCCTTGCCGACGAGGATTTCACCCCCGGCGGCAGGCTCAACGCCGAAACGCTCTCCATTGACGACATGCCCGGCGCCGACTGGGCCACGCAAGCCGTCGCCCAACTGACAGCGATGGACAACGTGCGCCTGATGATACGCAGCACTGTCTACGGCGCCTATGATCATGGGGTCTATGGCCTTCTGGAACGCTGCACCGATCATCTGCCCGATCCGGGCGGCAAGCCGCGCCAGATCCTCTGGCGCGTCTATTCGCGCCGCGCTGTGCTGGCCGCCGGCTCCACCGAGCGCCCCATCGCCTTTGGCAATAATGACCGCCCCGGCATCATGCTGGCGGGGGCCATGCGCACCTATGTGAACCGCTTCGCCGTGGCTCCGGGCCAGCGGATCGCCGTCTTCACCAATAACGACGATGGCTGGCGCACCGCAGCCGACCTGTCCGCCGCCGGTATCGACGTGCCTGCCGTGATCGACAGCCGCGATGCCCTTCCCCCGATCGACCTGCCCGGTATCCGCCATGTCCGCGGCGCGGGCGTCGTCGATACGGTGGGGCGCAAGGGGGTCAGATCCATCACCCTGACCGACGGTCAGATGATCCCGGTCGATGGCCTTGCGGTCTCGGGCGGCTGGAATCCCAATGTCCACCTCACCTGCCACCAGCGTGGCCGCCCGGCATGGCGCGACGACATCAACGCTTTCGTGCCCGGCGGCACGTTGCCCCCCGGCATGGCCGTGGCCGGTGCCGCCAATGGCGCGCTGACGCTGGCGGCCGCATTGGCCGAGGGCCGCGCCACCGCCAATGCGCAGATCAAGGAACTGGGCTTCAAACCCTCCAGGGCCGCCGCCCCGCGCGCCGAGGACGAACCGCGCGAAAGCGCCCCCTTCTGGTATGTGCGCGAAAGCACCAAACGCGCCTGGCTCGACCAGCAGAACGACGTGACCGTGAAGGACGTGAAACTCTCCTATCAAGAAGGCTTCCGCGCGGTCGAACACCTGAAACGCTACACCACCCTCGGCATGGCGACCGATCAGGGCAAGACCGCCAATATCCCGGCGCTTGCGATCATGGCCGAATGCACCGGCAAGACGATCCCCGAAACCGGCACCACAATCTTTCGCCCGCCCTATACGCCCGTGCCGATGGGCGCGCTGGCGGGCCGCGCGCGCGGGCGCGATTTCCGCCCCTTCCGCCTGACACCGTCGCATGACTGGGCCAAGGCCAACGGCGCCACCTTCGTCGAGGCGGGCAACTGGCTGCGCGCCCAGTGGTATGCGCGCCCCGGCGAACAGGGCTGGCGCGACAGCGTCGACCGCGAAGTGCTGATGACCCGGAAATCGGTCGGTATCTGCGACGTGACCACCCTCGGCAAGATCGACATCCAGGGCCGCGATGCGGGCGCATTCCTCAACAAGGTCTATTGCAACGGCTTTGCGACCCTGGCCGTGGGCAAGGTGCGCTATGGCCTCATGCTGCGCGAAGACGGCATCGCCTATGACGACGGCACCACCGCGCGCCTTGCGGATAACCACTATGTCATGACCACCACCACCGCCAACGCGGTGCTGGTTTTCCGCCGGCTCGAATTCGCGCGCCAGTGCCTCTGGCCGGACATGGATGTGCATCTCATCTCGACCACCGACGGCTGGGCGCAATTCGCCGTCGCCGGGCCGAATGCGCGCGCCCTCCTGCGCAAGGTGGTGGACAGCGATCACGACATCTCGAACGCGGCATTCCCCTTCATGGGTTGCGCCGAAATCACCGTCTGCGGCGGCACGCCCGCGCGCCTGTTCCGCATTTCCTTTTCCGGGGAACTGGCCTTTGAAATCGCGGTGCCTGCGCGCTTTGGCCATTCGATGATGGATGTGCTGATGGAAGCGGGCCGCGAATTCGACGCCGTGCCATACGGCACCGAGGCGCTGGGCGTCATGCGCATCGAAAAGGGCCACGCGGCGGGCAATGAACTCAATGGTCAGACCACCGCCCATAACCTCGGCATGGGCCGCATGGTCAGCCAGAAAAAGGACTGTATCGGCAACGTTCTCAGCCAGCGCCCCGAAATGATCCGCGACGACGCGGTCAAGCTCGTGGGCCTGCGCCCGGTGAACCGCGCCGACAAGCTGATCGCGGGATCGCACTTCATCAATCGCGGCGATGACGCCACCATGGACAACGATCAGGGCTGGATGACCTCCGTGGCCTATTCGCCCTCGCTCGGCCATTCCATCGGACTCGGCTTCGTCAAGAGCGGCGACACACGCCAGGGCGAGATCATCCGCGCCGTCAATCCCCTCAAGACCGGCGAGATCGAGGTCGAGATCGTCTCCGCCCACTTCATCGACCCAGAAGGAGAGCGTCTTCGTGCCTGATTTCACCCTCACATCCGCCCCGCCGCTGGCAGGCTACGACAAGTCCTTCGCCGATCTGCGCCTGACCTCGCCTGCCGATCTTGCGCTCGTGTCGCTCGCACTGCCGCTTGGCGGCGAGGACGCCGCGCAAAAGGCGATCAAATCCGCCTATGGCGCGGCGCTGCCGGTACCGGGCAAATCCGTGTCGGCCAAGGACGGCGCGCGGCTGGTGCGCCTTGGCCTCGATGCGGGGATGGTGATCTTCACCCACGCCACACCCGATGCCGAGCGCGTCGTCGCCGCCCGCCTCGGTGGCGCGGTCTATACCACCGACCAGACCGATGTCTGGACAGGTCTGGAACTCTCCGGCCCGACCGCCCGCGCCGCGCTCGAACGCATCTGCCCGCTCGATCTTCACGACAGCGCCTTCGCCGTCAATGACGCGGCGCGCACCGCGATGGAGCATCTGGGCGTTCTCATCATCCGCACGGGGCAGGACAGCTTCCTGCTCCTGTCGGCCAGTTCCTCGGCAGGATCATTCCTCCATGCCGTCGAAACCTCGATCGAAAACACGATCTGAACAGGAAACCACGCGGATTCAGGGCTCCGTGTCATATAAGGGAAAGGAAGATCATCCATGTATCTTGAAAACCTTGAGACCGCCCGGCCTGCCGTTTCCGGCCCCCAGAATGCGCGCCGCAGCCTCTCGGGCCAATTCGTGTTCCTCAGTCAGGATTCCTCCGTCGCCTTCGCCGCCGGGGCCTGTATCGACGTGCTGCGCTCCGCCAACCGGCTGCTGGGGCAGGAGGCCTATGGCTGGTCGCATATCTGCGCCGGCGATCGCAGCCCGATGGATGGCCCGATCTGCGGCCCCGACCAGACCCTCGTGCTGATCGGCGGCACCGAGACCCCCTGGCGCCCCGATACGCTCAACCTCGACTCGCTGCGCGCCTGTATCCGCAACGCCGCGCGTGTCTGCGTCGTCGGCTCGGCCGTCTTCGTCCCTCTTGCCGCCGGTGTCCTGGGCGCGCGCCGCCTTGTCGTGCATCCCAATTTCCGCCCCGGCGTCGAGGAACTGGGCCGCGATCTCGACCTCAGCAGCAGCGCCACCTGCCATCACAAGGCCCTCTCCAGCGCCATCAGCCCGGCCGCGGCGATCCGCATGATGGTCGAACTGGTGGGCGCGCGTGACGGCGAATTCACCCGCGCCGCCCTCTCGCGTTACCTCGGCCTCAGCGAACCCGAGGCCGAAACCCTTGTCGGCGAACACTGGCGCTACAAGCGCATGGCCCAGGGCGACGAGGTCATCTCCGACGCGCTCCAGATCATGCTGGACCACCTCGAGGACACGCTGAGCGTCGGCCAGATCGCCGATATCCTCGCGGTCTCGCCGCGCAAGCTGGAACGCGGTTTCAGCGAGCGCTTGCGCCAGACGCCGCTCAAGGTCTATCGCGACCTGCGCCTTGACCGGGCTCACAGCCTGCTGGCGCAGACCTCGATGCCGATGAACGAGGTCTCGGTCGCCTGCGGCTTCTCCAACGTCACGCTGATGAAAAAGTGGTTCCACCGCAAATACGGCCAGATGCCCGATCAGGTCCGCCGCCACGCCTTTTCCGGCTGCGCCGCCGCCTGACCCGGCACCGGCCACGGGGCGTGCGGCCAACCGCCGCCCCTTGCCAGCCCTCCCCCCCTTTGCTTTAACCGCCCGGAACCCTTTTACCCCGGAGGTCGGCATGGTCGACATCGCCACCCGCGTCTATAACCACCGCTGGAAGATGGACCCGATCGTCCGCTCCCTGATCGACACGGATTTCTACAAGCTGCTGATGTGCCAGTCGGTGTTTCGCAACAAGCCCGACACGCAGGTCACCTTCAGCCTGATCAACCGCAGCAAATCGGTGCGCCTCGCCGAACTGGTGGACGAGGGCGAGCTGCGCGAACAGCTCGACCACATCCGCTCGCTCTCGCTCACGCGCGGCGAATCCACCTGGCTCAGGGGCAACACCTTCTATGGCAAGCGCCAGATGTTCACGCCCGAATTCATGCGCTGGTTCGAGAACCTGTCGCTGCCGCCCTATCACCTCGAAACCCGCGACGGCCAATATGAACTGACCTTCGAAGGCGCATGGCCCGAGGTCATGCTCTGGGAAATCCCCGCCCTCGCCGTGCTGATGGAGTTGCGCGCCCGCGCCGTCCTGGGCGACATGAAGAAATTCGAACTCCAGGTGCTCTATGCCCGCGCCATGACCAAGCTTTGGGAAAAGGTCGAACGCCTGCGCCCGCTCGACGGGCTGCGCATCGCCGATTTCGGCACGCGGCGGCGGCATTCCTTTCTCTGGCAGGACTGGTGCGTGCAGGCCATGCGCGAGGGGCTGGGCAAGGGGTTCGTCGGCACCTCCAACTGCCTCATCGCCAAGAACCGCGACCTCGAGGCGATCGGCACCAACGCCCATGAACTGCCCATGATCTACGCCGCCCTGGCCCGCGACGACGCCGAACTGGCCGAGGCCCCCTACAAGGTGCTGGCCGATTGGCAGGACGAGCATTCGGGCAACCTGCGCATCATCCTGCCCGATACATACGGCACCGAAGGCTTCTTGCAGAACGCCCCCGACTGGCTGGCCGGCTGGACAGGGATCCGCATCGATTCAGGCGACCCGGCCACCGGCGCCGAGGTGGCGATCCGCTGGTGGCAGGACCGCGGCGAGGACCCGCGCGAGAAACTGATCATCTTCTCCGACGGGCTCGACGAGGAAAAGATCATCGACCTCCACCGCCAGTTCCACGGCCGCGTCAAACTCAGTTTCGGCTGGGGAACGCTGCTGACCAACGATTTCCGCGGCCTCACGACCGGCGACGCGCTCGCGCCGTTTTCACTCGTGTGCAAGGCCGTCGCCGCCGAAGGCAAACCCACCGTCAAACTCTCCGACAACCCGCGCAAGGCGATGGGGCCGGAGGACGAGATCAAGCGGTATAAGCGCGTGTTCGGGGTAGGGGAGCAGGAGGCGATGGAGGTTGTGGTTTAGGTTTAGGTGGTTACAAGGTCGTTCTGTCGATCTGCAGATTTCGTTTACAAAGCAACGATCCAAATCAATTTTCTCTGGGGCGCTATTTCAAGAGTGACAGGACATCCTCTGAGAGCATTTGAAGTGTATTCGGTACACTTTCTTCGCAAGCTTTTCTGCTGTCATTGGACGATCTGTAAAGTTGAACTGTGAAGGTAAAGGCATCTTTTTTCTTATCGAAGTGAGTGGTTTCAAGCATGTCATAAGTCAATGGCAGGGCAGCGCACGACTGCGTCAACGATCTGAATTTCGTATCGCTGCCGAATTTTCTATGCAATTCTAGTCGGGAATTAATTATATCGGTGGAATACCCACGATGCTCTGCAAATGCGAGATTGAACCAATCTAGAAATTCTTCTTCTTTGAGTTTATCAATTTTTCCAAAGTTTGGATGCGAGTGGTAGAGTTTGTCGAAAAAACTAACGTGATTATTGAACAGATATGCAGCAAGTATAGGGTCTTTCTGAACAACCTGCATCAGTTCCGCCTGTTTTGCCTGTTTTTCTTCAATATCCCTAACCTCTCGCACTCGTCCGCGCTCTCTTCTGAGGTCTTGAAGAGTGCGTGCTGCGCGGCTTAATCCCGCGCTGCAACGATCCTTGGTTATAGCCTCATAAACTGCGCGGTTATAGGCACTTCTATCGACCTCGATTTTCTTGACAACTGAATCGTGCGCTAATTCCAGCGTATTTCTCAAATTCTGATACTGGCGTTTGCACTGCTGAATATTTTGAATGATGTCGAGAACAAGCCTTTCTTGATCTGAAGGCTCTTTTGAACCCTTTCGGTTAAGTGAGTAATATTGTTCAATGCCTTGGTAATCCCCCCATTTTTGATGGGGTTCAGCCGTAGAATTCAGGCGGCTGTTTTCAGCTTCATGGCGGGTGTCATGCCGCCGATGGCCATGTTGGGGC
>NZ_JAPTNL010000029.1 GCF_026891095.1 Roseovarius salincola | reverse complement strand
GCCCCAACATGGCCATCGGCGGCATGACACCCGCCATGAAGCTGAAAACAGCCGCCTGAATTCTACGGCTGAACCCCATCAAAAATGGGGGGATTACCCAGCCTCAAGGTCTATACCGATCACACCAAGACCACCGACACGGAACTGCGCGCCGAATTCGCCCGCATTGCCGAGCGTGGCTTTGCCGACTGCGATCAGGAGATCGACGTTGGGATCGCCAGCGTCGCGGCGCCGGTTTCCATCGGCAATATCGGCGCGACCTTCAGTGTGGGCGCCGTTGGGCCGATCCGTCGCTTCGGGGCGGAGAGGCGGTCGGAAATGGGACGGCAACTGATCAATCTGGCCGACCGCATCAGCGGCGCCATCCAACTGTGCAATGTGGCTGAGGTTTGAGGAGGCCGGGACCACACCGCCAAGAAGAAGGAAGAAAGACGACGTTGGCCCCATGACGGGCCTTAAATCCAGGGAGGAAAATACATGACCTTAAGACCGGACCCGACGTTTCACGCCACGGCGCAGCTTGCCATGCAGGCGCCCGTGGAGAACTACGGCTTTACAGTGATGCTGAGCCCGGACGGCTCGCAACCCGATGGGATCGCCGTGGTCGATCTCAATCCGAAATCCGACACATACGGCACCATCGTCCACACGCTGTTGATGCCCTATACCGGCGACGAGTTTCATCACTTCGGCTGGAATGCCTGTTCCTCGTCCCTTTCGCCGCTGTCGGGTCATGCCTTTCTTGAACGGCGTTACCTGATCGTCCCGGGCATCCGGTCTTCGCGCATCTATGTCATCGATGTGAAAGACCCTCTGGATGCGAAGATCCACAAGATCATAGAACCTGAGGAAGTGTTCGCCAAAACCGGCTATTCGCGGCCCCATACCATCCATTGCGGGCCGGAAGGCATCTATGTCTCGACCCTTGGCGGGGGCGGCAAGGACGGCACCGACGGCCCCCCCGGCATCTTCATCATGGATTGCGAGACATTCGAGATCATCGGCCAGTATGAGATGGACCGGGGCAAGCAGGACAAGCACTACGATTTCTGGTGGAACCTGCCGCAGGATTACATGGTCAGCTCCGAATGGGGCCTGCCGCCGCAGTTCGAGAACGGCATCGTGGCCGAGGATCTGCTATCCAACAAATACGGCCACTCCATCCATTTCTGGGACCTTCGTAAGCGCAAGAACATCCAGACGATGGACTTTGGCGAGAACTACCAGATGGCATTGGAAATCCGCCCTGCGCATGATCCCAAGAAATCCTACGGCTTTTGCGGCGTGGTGGTGGACACCACCAACCTTCAAGGGGCGATCTTTACATGGTGGCGCGGCGAGGACGGAACCTGGCAGTCGAAAAAGACGATCACGATCGACCCGCGCCCGGAAAAGGCCGAGAACCTGCCGCCACTGTTACAGGGTTTCGAGGCGGTGCCGCCGCTGGTCACCGATATCGACCTCAGCCTCGACGACAAGTATCTTTACGTCGCCTGCTGGGGGCTGGGCGAGATGCATCAATACGACGTGTCGGACCCGATGAACCCGGTGCTTGCCGGCAAGGTTGAACTCGGCGGCATCGCGCGCGGCACCAAGCACCCGGGCGGCGGTGACTTCGCCTTCGGGCCGCAGATGGTCGAGATCAGCCGTGACGGCAA
Source organism: Roseovarius salincola (assembly GCF_026891095.1). Taxonomy (GTDB): domain Bacteria; phylum Pseudomonadota; class Alphaproteobacteria; order Rhodobacterales; family Rhodobacteraceae; genus Roseovarius; species Roseovarius salincola. The sequence goes on along the minus strand of NZ_JAPTNL010000029.1, from coordinate 23,796 downwards.
GCGTGTCTACTGGACCAACTCGCTTTACTCCACATGGGACGATCAGTTCTACCCGGGTCAGGAAGGCGGGCAGATGGTAATGGCCCATGTCGGCGAAAACGGGGGCCTGACGCTTGATCCGGATTTCTACGTTGATTTCCCGAAAGGGCACAGGGCGCACCAGATCCGGCTGGAGGGGGGCGATTGTTCCACCGACAGCTTCTGCTATCCCAACGTCTGAATGGAACTCGATGCAAGCACGATGACGGCTCTTTGGGGGGCCGTCATCCTTTCCGGGATCTATCACGGCGTAAATCCCGGCATGGGGTGGCCGCTGGCGGTGTCTGCCGGGTTGATGGCGGGTCGACCCAGGGCCTTGGCCAAGGCCATCGGCGCGCTGGCGGTCGGGCATCTGCTGGCCATGCTGGCGATCCTTCTGCCCTTCTCGATGATGACGGCTCTGATAAGCTGGCAGAAGGAAATCCGGATCGGTGCCGGTCTGCTGGTGATAGCCGCCGGGATGTATTTGCTGTTCAACCGCAGCCACCCGAGGTTCCTGTCGCGGGTCCGGCCCTCGAGGCTGGTGCTGTGGTCGTTTCTTGCGGCGATGGCCCACGGGGCCGGGCTGATGCTGGTGCCGATCTACCTTGGGATTTGCGGCGCCGAGGCAGGTGACGGAGGCCACGAAGCGGCGCGAGAGCTGATGGGGCAGAACATCGCCTCGGCCTTCTTCGTGGCTTTTGCGCATACTATCGCCATGTCGGTTGCCGGAGGTCTGATCGCAGCAGCGATCTACTTTTACTTCGGGCTGAAGTTTCTTTCACGGACGTGGTTCAATCTCGACATGGTGTGGGCATCGAGTCTGATCTTGGTCGGATTGTTCGGGATCTATGCAACGCTTCGAGGTCATTGACCGGGGTGAATGGATGCCGGCGAGGGTGGCGACCGCATGATCTGGTGGCCGCTTTGTTTGATCCGGTCCTTGAGGCCGGCCATTCGATGCGCCGACAACGAGGATTTGCGTCCGGGCACACGCTTGCGGGGACTGGGACGGAGACTGGACTCTTCTGTAGCGTAGAGTGAAGTCCATGTCGGAAATCGGATGTATCGAATGCAGCAATCGAAACCAACAATGAAGGCGGTCGTCACGAGGGGGCACGGAGGATACGAGAAACTCGAATTTCGAAGCGTTCCCTTGCCCGAACCCGGGCCGGGCGAGGTTCTGCTCAAGGTGCTGGCGGCCGGGGTCAACAATACGGAGATCAACACGCGGCTAGGTTGGTATTCGTCTTCTGTCCGAAAGGGAACCGAGGATACCGGAGAGGACGAGGATCGCGCCGATGGCGGATGGAATGCGACGACCCCGTTTCCGCTCATTCAAGGCACCGATTGTTGTGGGCGGATCGTCGCCGCAGGTTCGGATGGTGACGCTGCGCGCATCGGCGAGCGCGTCATCGTGCGCGCCTGCATGCGTGAGCACGGGTTCGACAGCATGAGAACCTTGTGGCTCGGCTCGGATTTCGACGGCGCTTTTGCGCAATATTTGAAGGTTCCGGAGCATGAGGCCTTCGCCGTTGATTGCGACTGGAGCGATGCCGAACTCGGTTCCATCCCCTGTGCCTATGGCACGGCCGAGAACATGATCGAGAGAGCGGGCGTCGGGAGCGGCATGCGTGTCCTGGTTCCGGGCGCGTCTGGCGGCGTTGGCTCTGCTGTGGTTCAACTTGCCAAGCGCCGCGGCGCGGAAGTCATCGGGATCACCAGCGCCGAGAAACGTGAAACGGTGCGTGACATTGGCGTGGACCGCGTCTTGACGCGGGCTGACGATCCGGTCGCGGCCCTTGACGAGGAAAGCGTGGATGTCGTCGTGGACAATGTGGCCGGGGCGGGCTTTGGCACGATGCTCAAGGTTCTGCGTCGTGGGGGCCGGTATGTTACCTCGGGTGCGATCGCGGGGCCGGTTGTCGAGCTCGACATGCGCGATCTCTATCTCAAGGATGTCAGCCTGATCGGCTGCACCGCCTGGGATGAGCCTGTATTTCCGAACCTGATCTCTTATATCGAGGCGGGTGAGATCAGGCCCTTCGTCGCGAAGACCTTTTCGCTTGACAGGATCGCCGAGGCGCAGGAGGCGTTCAGCGCAAAAGATCATGCCGGGAAGATCGTTCTTCTTCCATAAGGGCAGGGGGCATCTTTCTCAGAAGCGGTCCCAAATCATCCGGCCGACGTCATCCAGTCGCTCTGGTGAGCAGAATAGCGAAATCGTCATCGTCGCCGTCCATTCGCGGCCGCCCATGCGCACGAGTTCGCCTGTGGCCAGTTCCTCGCCGATAGAAAATTCAGGAAGCCAGGCGATACCTGCCCCCGAGAGGGTGCGCCGTTTCAGGGCCTCGGCCAGCGCATCCATGTAACGCAGGTTCAACGCGGTGCGCCTGTTGCCGATGGTCTGGTCCACCACCGTGCCAAGAAACGTATTGGGATCATAGCTCAGGTAAGGGACGCCGCGCCCCTCGGAGCCGGGCAGAGCCCAGCCATACCGCGCCGCGGCCGCGTGCTGGGCGACGGGGATCAGACGTTCCTCGCAAATGTCCTTTCGCACAAAGCGGGTTTCATCAAGGATCGGTGCGACATCCTGATGGCGGTAATACAACAGAAACTCGCACCCGCCCTCATTGAGCAACTGACAACACGCTGTCAGACTGTCGGAGATGACACGGGTCCGCACGTCGGGGTGCTGCCGTTCGAATTCCGCTATTTTCGTTTGCAGGAAGTTGACTGAAATCGCGTGCAAGGCGGCAAATCTCTGGAACGTCGCGTTGCCGCGCGCCTGTTCACGCAGCGCCTGGCGCGCGCCGGTCAGTTCCGAAACGGTCGCCTGCGCGACTGGCAGAAACTGATATCCGGCCTCGGACAGGCGCACCGGATAGCTGGCCCGGTCGATCAGCGGCACGCCGATCCAGGTCTCGAGCGATTTGATCCGCCGGCTGAAGGCCGACTGCGTTATATTACGTTCCTCGGCCGCGCGGGTGAAATTGAGCGTCCGCCCCAGGCAGATGAAATCTCTGAGCCAGTTGATATCCAAGCGCTTTCTCCTGCCAGACTGAATAGAATGCGTGGGAAAAGCTGATTATGCAATATCGGAATAGTTTGATGAGATGTTTGAATTGGCCAACGCGCCGTGGGCCGCCCTAACATTTCCTTGATTCCGTTTGTCCGACGATGCTGCGGCCTCCGGCAACGGAACCTTCAACCAACGACTTTGCCGCACGAACGGCATTGCGGCCAACCAACAAGGAGAACGACATGATACTTTCCTGGAAAGGTCTTGCGGGCACCACGGCACTGACCATGGCCACCGCGCTTTCGGCACAGGCCGAAACCACGATCCGCCTGTCCACATACGTCAACGAGGCCGATATCCGCTATGACGGGTTCGTCCATTTCGCTGATCTGGTGGCCGAGAAAACGGGCGGCAGCGTGGAGGTGCAGATATTCCCGTCCGCAACGCTGCACGGATGGTCCGAAGGTGTGGACGCCGTGCAAGGCGGCGTGTCCGACATGAGCTGGATTCCGGCCGATGATCGCCTGCCCTGCTACCGTGTGACGTCACTCTATCCGGTGGCGGTTGATCTGGAAGATCAGGTCGAACTGGATGCCGCCTATGCCGGGCTGGTCCAGGACGAGGCGGCCAGCGTCAATCTGGTCCCGGTGTTCAACTCGAACTATTCCTACGATCAGGAATGGTGGTTCGAGGACACCATTGCCGATCTGGGAGACCTGCAGGGCAAACAGGTTCGTTCGATCGGGCCGCTGGTCAGCCTGATGATCGAAACCTGGGGCGGTGCGCCGGTCTTCGTGGCCCCGAAAGAGGTGTTCCAGTCCGCAGAACGCGGGGTGGTCGACGGGATCAACATGGGCGTCGCCACTTATTCCAGCTGGAAGCTGTGGGATGTGATGCCCCACATGGTCAATGCCAATCTGTTCTACGGCAACATCCAGTACATGATGAACAAGGAAAAGTTCGACTCGATGACCGCCGACGAGCAGGCCGCCGTGATGGAGGCCGCCCGCGAGACCGAGGAATGGCTCAAGCCGCGCTATGAAGACTGGGTCGACCAGCGCGTCGGTAACGCCGTGATGAAGGGTGGCGGCGCGGCAGTGTCCGTCAGCCAGGACAAGCGTATGGAACTGATCGAGAGCGTTCAGGGCACCTGGAACGAGACTGTGGACGAAGCCTGCAGCCCGGAACTTGCAGGTCAGGTCCGCGATCTGTTCGCCAAGCACGCGCCTTGATCCGATCCGGCCGCCGGCCGGGCGAAGCCCCGGCCGGCGCCTTTCAGCACCATGATCCCCGAAAGGAGGCTGCCATGCAGATCGGACTGGACCTGCTGATCGACCGGGTCGAACGCGCCGTCGTCTGGCTGGCGGCGGCGGGAGCGGTGATTGTCCTCGTGCAGATGATCTGGATCACCTACGGGGTTTTCACCCGCTACGCCCTGAACGCACCTGACCGCATGGTGACCGAGGCGACCGCGCTTCTGTTGTTCCCTGTCGCCTTTGCGGGGCTGGCCTATGCGATGCGCGAAGACGCCTATCCCAAGGTGACCATGCTGACCGACATCCTCCCTGACGGGCTGCGCAAAGCTGCGGCGGTCCTCAATCTGTGCATCATGCTTGGCGTCGGGTTGTTCTTTTCCTTGGCCGCGGTCAGTGCGACCTTGCGCTCATACAGCTCCGGGGCATCGTCGGAAATCCTGCTCTGGCCCCGGTTCGCCTTCTGGGCACCCGGCGCCTTGGCGCTGGTGGTGTTTTCCGTTTACGCGGCGCTTCGGCTGATCCGGCTTCTGCGCACGCCCGCGGCGGAGGTCTGAGCCATGGAGTGGTATGAAGTCGGACTTGGCCTGCTGGGCTTGCTCATGCTCCTGATCGCCATTGGCCTGCCGATCCCCTTCGCGCTGGCCGCCGCCTCGCTCCCCTTCCTGTGGCAGATCCAAAGCTTTGGCACATCGGTCGTGTCGGCGGAACTGAAGCTCTGGGGCGTCTGGATCGACTATATTCTGCTTGCGGTGCCGCTCTTCGTTTTCCTGGGTGAACTGATCGGAAAATCCCGCATCGGTCCGAATCTCTATCAGTTCCTGCATCAGGGCGTGCGCCTGCGCGGCTCCGCCGCCTACGGCTCGATCGGGGCCTGTGCGGGTTTTGGCGCGGTCTGCGGGTCGTCGATGGTCGGCGCGCTCACGATCGGCGGCGTCGCCCTGCCCGAAATGCTGCGCCTCGGTTATGGCAAGAAGCTGTCCTCGGGCGTTCTGGCGGCGGGCGGCACGCTCAGCGTGCTGCTTCCGCCCAGCCTGATCCTGCTGTTTTACGGCATCGTGACCGACCAAAGCATCGGTGATCTGTTCATAGCGGGCGTGATCCCCGGCCTGATCCTGGTGACCGCCTTTTGCGTTGTCGTCGTCATCTGGGGCCTCATCTGTCCCGACGACATCCCCGACCGCGAGAGCACGGTGAAAATGGGGCTGGTGCACATTGCCGCCACCCTCGGACCGATCGCGATCATCGGCCTCGTGATCACGGTCGCCATCTATGCGGGCATCGCCACGCCGACCGAGGCCGCCGCCGTGGCTGCTCTTCTGACGGTCATACTGGCATTCGGGGTGGGTGGGCTGACATGGCAAGGGTTCAAGGAGGCGATGTTCGCTACCATGCGGACCATGGGCTATCTGGGTCTGCTGCTGTCGGCGGGCGTGCTGTTCGGGTTTGTCCTGACCTATTACCGCGTGCCGCACCAGTTTACCGAACTCTTCCTCAGTTTCGATCTTTCGCCTTATGTGGTGCTGTTGATCGTGCTGGTGTTCTACATCGTTCTGGGCATGTTCCTGGAGCCGGTCTCGATGACCTTCATCACGCTGCCCACGATCTACCCGCTGATGTTGGCGGCGGGGTTCGATCTGATCTGGTTCGGCGTGGTCTATACCATCACGATGGAGATTGCCGTACTCACGCCACCCGTGGGGCTGAATCTTTATGTCATACAAGGGATAGGCCGCGGCAAGGTCAGCATCGGCGACGTGATCGTCGGCTGCCTGCCATTCATCGCTGCTCTGGTGATGCTTGTCGTGATCCTCATCCTGTTACCGGAGACAGCGCTTTGGTTGCCCCAACAGATGCGTTGACGAGCAGGACCGGCCTGACCTATCGGCGCGCCGGGGCAGGCCAGCCTGTCGTGCTGGTACACGGGTATCTGGGCGGATCAGGCCAGTGGGACGCGGAAATCGCCCATTTCTCGGATCGCTTTGACGTGATCGCACCGGACCTTCCCGGGTTCGCCGGGGCTGCGCATCTGCCGCCCGCGAACCGCATCTCGACCTTCGCCGGCGCAGTCGGCGATCTGCTCGGCGATCTCGGACTCAGCGCCGTCAGGCTTCTGGGGCATTCGATGGGCGGGATGGTTGTGCAGGAACTTGCCGCCGCCAGGCCGGATCTGGTCGATAAACTGATCCTCTACGGAACGGGTCCGCTCGGGCTCATGCCGGACCGGTTCGAAACGCTGCAGATGTCACGGGACCGCATACGCGCGGACGGGGTCGCGCAGACAATCCGCCGCATTGGCGCCACGTGGTTTCGCGAGGGTCAACAGGCGACCGGCTTCGAGATTGTCGCGCAACTGGGTGCGCAAGCCAGCGAACAGGCCGCCTACGCGGGTCTGGACGCCATGAGCACCTGGGATGGGCGAAGTCAGCTTGTCCGGCTTGTCATGCCGACACTGGTGCTCTGGGGCGATGGTGACCAATCCTACCGCTGGCCGCAGGTCGAGTCCCTTTGGCGCGGCCTGCCGGAAGCCTCGCTTGCCGTGATCCCCGGAACAGCCCACGCTGCTCACCTGGAGAAACCGCGGCTCTTCCATGCGGTCCTCGAGGACTTTCTGTAGAGCGGTCCGGTTTGAATGCCGGATCTTGCCGAATATTGACGTGGTCCCGGTTCAGCCATCCGGCGACGCGGTCCGATCGCACAAAGTGCGTCTGCGTGACGTTGTGAGCAAGTGCCTTATGTCCTGCTTCTACCTATGAACAGATGAACGCGAGTGCTTAAAACGAGCATCATCAAACAGGTTGTGCTGTGGGTTGCGCTACTCTGCGCGGCAGGGGTGGCGTGGCCGTATCGGGCCGAATTGCAGTCGGCGGCCGGGTTTGCGAGCGCGGACCAGGCACATGAACAACACGGTGAGGCGCAGGCGTCGGGCGTTCCGGTGATCTCAGCCCAAGTGCGCACCATGAGAGATGATCTGAACTTTTCTGCCATCGGCACCGGTTTTGCCCGGCGCTCTGTCACATTGCGTGCACCGGCCAGCGGCGAGATAACCGATATTGCCATAACCCCGGGGGGCGGTTCGAAGCGGGCGATGTGCCGATGCAACTGCGCAACGCGGAAGAACCTCTTGCGCTGGCGCTGGCAGAGGCACGGTCGGAGCGGGCCACGGCGGAGCGGGATCGCTACCGCGCCTTGAAGGACACGGGCGCCGCCGCAACCCCGCGGTTCGAGGATGCCGAGACAGGCTAGGAGGTTGCGCGCATCGCCGTGGAGCAGGTTCGCCTCGGTCTTGACGATCGCACGCTGCGCGCACCTTTCGACGGCGTTTCGGGCTTGGCAAGCGTCGAGGAGGGGGATCGGATCGGCGCTGACGACCCGATCGCCCGCTATGATGACCGCAGCCGCATTCTCGTGGAGTTCGATTTGCCCGAGGCGCTGTTGAGCCGGGTCCGGACGAGCCTGGCGATCAGTGCGCAGACCCCGGCGGTGAACGGGCGTCGTTTTGGCGGCGAGATCGTGGCTATCGACAGCCGCGTAGAGGCCGCGACGCGCACGGCGCGGATGCGCGCCGCCATCGACAACAATGGCGATCTGCTGCGGCCGGGCGCGTCTTTGTAATTGCCCGATGTGGACCGGCCCATCGTGTCGGTGCGCGCCAGTTACCCAAGCGCTTCGCCTACCACGGTCGATGCCGAGGTCGCCGCGCTCGTCGAGGGCGCGGTGGCGCGGGTGGCAGGGGTCAAGGCCGTGCGCACCTCCTCGGAAGAGGGCAATTTCCGGATGCGGGTGGAGTTCAGCTCGGATCGCGATCTGGCCAACGCAGCCAATGACGTGCGCGAGGCGGTCAGCCGGGTCGAGACGCGGCTGCCCAACTGGGTCGAGGATCTGTTCGTCATGAAATCCGAAGAGGATGCCGATCCGATTGTCGCCGTCCGGAGCGATCCGCGTTCCATCGGCGAATTGAGCCGGTTGGTCGAGGATGCCATCGCCACCGAGTTCACCGCCGTCGATGGTGTCGCCGAGGTGGTGCTTCTCGGTGACCGGTAATGGATTGATCACGCCCACGCCCGCGCGCATGATTTTGGTGGCCGAGTATTTGGAAGGCATTAAGTCGCCGCAGCCGGCTCGTTATGTTCCCTGAAGGTTTATTCATGGCGAGATTATCCGCCGGTAAAGATCCCTTGGTGGCTTCAACAGCTCAAAGGACATGATGTGCTGGTCGATGCGTGCGCATCCGGTGACGCTGCGAGGCCCTGAGTTGTCGCAAAACAAACCCAAGATTCCGATCCGCAGCCTCATACTCACGCCAACAGGAGAGAAATGCTACTTGTTCGGCAATCAGTGAAGAAGTTTCTGATATCTTTTAGAATGGGCTGCGATGCGAGAACGGAATGGACTGGACGCGGCGGATATTCGAATTCTCAGCGCGGTTCAAAAACATGGCCAACTGAGCAAGTCGAAACTTGCCGAAATCGTGAATCTGTCCCCAACACCCTGTTTGGCGCGATTGACCCGTTTGCGCGCCGCCGGGTTTATCCGGGGGTATCATGCCGACATCGCGCTTGAGCGTGTGGTCGATGTGACTCGCGTGGTTGTGACGGTTTCACTGACGCACCATCGCAAAACCGATTTCGACCGGTTCGAGAACCACATCAAGACCGTCGACGAGATCACGACCTGTGTCGCGACGGGCGGTGGCATCGATTATGTGATGACGGTTGTGGCACCCAGCCTTTCCGCCTTCCAGGAACTGATGGACGACCTTTTGTCGGCGGATCTGGCCATAGACAGATACATGACGTACTTCGCCACACGCCTGATAAAGGCCGAGCAACCGAATCTCGCCAAGCTGTCGGCCCACAGGACCCGTTAGCTTATCGGGACCGATTGGTCCTCAAATCCGCGAATCCCGGCCCGATCAGTCCTGCCAGACCGGAATCATAAGACCCCGCGTTCTGCTCGGACAAGTTACGACATGCCTATCAGCAACGCCGCTGCGGGCATGGCCCCAGGCGCAAGACAGGGTGAACGATATGATGCAACCTCATGACTTTGGCTTTGGCACCCAAATCCGCAAATCTCCTTATTTCGACGCCACCGTACGCTGGGGCGCAAAGGGATTTTCGGTCTATAACCACATGTATATCCCGCGTGACTTTGGTGATCCGGAACAGAACTTCTGGAACCTCGTGAACGATGCGATCCTGTGCGATGTGGCTGTGGAACGGCAAGTCGAGATCACGGGGCCCGATGCCGCAAGGTTCGCCCAGATGCTGACCCCGCGGGACCTGTCGAACATGGCGGTAGGGCAATGCAAATATGTGCTGATCACCAATGCTGACGGCGGAATCCTCAACGATCCGATCATGCTGCGGCTTGGCGAAAACCACTTCTGGCTGTCTCTGGCCGACAGTGACATCCTGCTTTGGGCGCAAGGTGTCGCGGTCCATTCTGGCCTTGATGTCTCGATCAGTGAACCGGACGTTTCGCCGTTGCAACTGCAGGGGCCGAAATCAGGCGAGATCATGCGCGCCCTTTTCGGCGACGACATCATGGATCTGCGGTATTACTGGCTTCGCGAGCTGAGCCTGGACGGCATTCCGCTCATTGTTTCACGCACCGGTTGGTCCAGCGAGCTGGGGTATGAAATATACCTGCGCGACGGGGCCTGTGGCGACGCGCTCTGGGAACGTATCATGGCCGTGGGTATGCCGATGGGGCTCAAGCCCGGTCATACCTCGACCATTCGGCGCATCGAAGGGGGCATGCTTTCCTACCATGCAGATGCCGATATTCACACCAATCCCTATGAACTGGGGCTGGACCGGCTGGTGAACCTGGATACGCCCGCCGAGTTCATCGGCAAGTTCGCCTTGCAGCGCATCCGCGACAACGGGGTCTCGCGCAAGCAGGTGGGGCTGATCATTGACGGCGCGCCGCTGGCCGGCCCGAACACCGGGTTCTGGACGGTCAACAAGGACGGGGAATGCGCCGGCAAGGTCACGTCGGCGGTCTATTCGCCGCGACTGGAGAAGAATATCGCATTGGCCATGGTCGCGATCGACTGCGCCGACCTTGGAACGGAGCTGGAGGTCGTGACGCATTCCGGTGAGACCCGGGCCATGGTTGCCGAACGCCCGTTCTACGATCCGCGCAAGAAGCTGGCCGCCGCTCCCGCGCCGACGCCTCTGCAAGTCAACGCATAACGCATAAAGAGCCTGAAATGTCCGACCTCGCGATCGAGCTGCACTGGCAGCGCGCCGGATCTGCCTTGCAGACCGGCAAGTACTCCAACGCACACACCGTGCAATACAATCAAACGCATGAGGTCCAGGTGGACGCCGCCCCCGATTGGGGCGGCGATCCGGATCATACCAACCCCGAACAGGCGCTTGCCGCCGCTCTGTCCAGTTGCCACATGATGACCTTCCTTGCGCTGTGCGCCAAGGCGGGCTGGCCTGTCGCAAGTTATCACGATTATGCCGAAGCACATCTTGGAAAGAACGCTACGGGACAGATGTCGGTCACGCGGATCGATCTGAACCCCGTGGTGCGGTTCGACACTGGGTTCGCCGTGGATGCCGAAAAGCTGCAGGAAATGCAGCATCGTGCGCACCGCTATTGCTTTATCGCCAACACGCTGTCCGACACCGTGGAAATAAACGTTTTCTGAACGCCAGGAAGGGACCTGCCCATGACCAAGACCGATATCCTGCTGCGCGATTTGTCGGAGGACGGGATCCTGCGGCTGACCTTGAACGATGCGTCGCGGCGCAATGCGCTGTCAGAGGCCATGCTGGCCGAACTGGGGGCGGCTTTCGAGCAGGCCGGAGACGATCCGTCCGTCCGTGTCATTGTTTTGGCCGCAGAAGGCCCCGCATACTGCGCAGGTCACGATCTCAAGGAGTTGACCGCCGGGCGCGAGGCGGCGGATCGTGGCCACGCCTATTTCAGCAAGATCATGGCGCGATGTTCCGGGGTGATGCAGGCCATCGTGAACTGCCCCAAACCGGTCATTGCAGAGGTCACGGGCATCGCCACCGCGGCGGGCTGTCAGCTGGTCGCCAGCTGTGACCTGGCGCTTGCAGCGGATACGGCTGGTTTCAGCACGCCGGGAGTGCATATCGGGCTGTTCTGCTCAACGCCCATGGTGGCCCTGTCGCGCAACGTGAACAACAAGCATGCGATGGAAATGCTTCTGACCGGTGACATGACATCGGCCGCACGCGCCGCCGAGATCGGTTTGGTCAACCACGCCGTTGCGGCGGATGATCTGCGGGCCGCAACCACAGAGATGGCCCGCAAGATCGCGTCGAAGTCCAGCATGACCCTCGCCACCGGCAAGCGGGCATTCTATGCGCAACGCGAGTTGCCCCTGACCGAGGCCTATGACTATGCTTCGCGGGTCATGGTCGACAACATGCTTGCCCATGACGCCGAAGAAGGCATCGGTGCCTTCATCGAGAAACGCGCGCCACAGTGGCAGGACCAATAAGGATCATGACGCAGAACCCCTACAACACCGGGCTCGACCGGACACCGGCGAATTACCAGCCTCTGACCCCGCTCACGTTCCTTGAACGCGCGGCCAGCGTGTTTCCCGATCACATTGCGATCGTCCACGGGCCACTGCAGCGCAGCTATGCCGAATTCTATGCACGATCCCGGCAATTGGCCTCGGTTCTGGCGCATTGGGGCATAAAGCGCGGGGATACGGTTTCTGCGCTGTTGGCGAACACGCCTGCGATGCTGGAATGTCATTACGGCGTGCCGATGTCCGGCGCGGTTCTGCATTCGATCAATACCCGGCTGGACGCGGCGACCGTCGCCTTTCAACTGGATCACGCCTTGACGAAGGTGGTGATCGTCGACCGGGAATTCGCGCCGCTGATGCAGGAGGCCCTTGCGCTGACCAGCGCGCGGCCAACGATCATACAGTATCGGGATCCGGAATACGACGGGCCGGGCGGCATGGACAGCGCCGAAGATTATGAAGCGGTCCTCGCCTCGGGCGATCCGGAGTTTCCCTGGCTGATGCCCGAAGATGAATGGGACGCGATCTCGATCAACTATACCTCGGGCACCACAGGCGATCCGAAAGGCGTGGTGTCACACCACCGGGGCGCCTATCTTCTGGCGCAGGGCAACGCGCTGACCACCTCCATGGCAAAACACAGCGTCTACCTGTGGACCCTGCCGATGTTCCATTGCAACGGCTGGTGCTTTCCCTGGACGCTGTCCGCGATCATCGGCACCCATGTCTGTCTGCGTCAAGTCCGTGCCGAGCCGATCTGGCGCGCGCTGGCCGAGAACGGGGTGACCCATCTTTGCGGTGCGCCGATTGTCATGACGCTCATCCAGGCGGCACCCGAAGAGACGAAACGCCCGCTGGATCGGAGGGTCCAGTTCTTTACCGCCGCTGCTCCCCCGCCTGAAAAGCTTCTGGCCGAGATGAACCTTGCGGGCTTCGACGTGACCCATCTTTACGGCCTGACCGAAACCTACGGCCCTGCGGTTGTCAACGAGTGGCACAGCGATTGGTCCGCCCTGCCGGCGCCCGAGCAGGCGGCGTTGAAGGCGCGTCAGGGGGTTCGCTATCTTCCGCTTGAAAATCTTGAAGTGTTTGACCCGGAAACGATGCGATCCGTTCCGAGGGACGGTACGACGATCGGCGAGGTCATGTTCCGCGGCAATGTCGTGATGAAGGGATACTTCCGCAACCCGGAAGCCACGCAAAAGGCGCTGGCCGGCGGGTGGTTTCATTCCGGCGATCTGGCCGTGGTTCATCGTGACGGGTATATCCAGCTCAAGGACCGCTCCAAGGACATCATCATTTCTGGTGGTGAAAACATATCCTCCATCGAGGTCGAGGAGGCGCTTTATCGACATACTGCGGTTGCCGTTGCAGCGGTGGTGGCGATGCCGCATGAAAAATGGGGTGAAACACCCTGCGCCTTTGTCGAGCTGAACACGAACCATGCGGTGGATGAAAGCACCTTGCGAGAGTGGTGCCGTGATCATCTGGCGCCATATAAGGTGCCGGGAAGGGTCATCTTCGAGAAAATTCCGAGGACTTCGACCGGCAAGATCCAGAAGTTCGTTCTACGTGAACGCGCCTCTGAATTGGGGCATTAAACACCTCTTGCCCAAGGTCGGCACATCGAGAGGCTGCTCACCGCCCCTGCTCCCGGCGGCAACGAACGGCCCTGAGTAGAGGCTTGAAACGCTTGCAGCGAACGGGTGTGATGAAAATATGTTCAGCGCAGCGCCTGGAGCTCGGCTTGTAGATCGAGTGCAGGACCAGCGTCGATTGCGTGGAGATAAATGTCGACCATTTCTGTTGCCGCTTCGGATGCGGGTGTGAACGCGGTGTCGTGGCTATCTGAAACACTTAGCGCCACACGCCAGTCCGAGCCCGTGCGACAGGCGAGGAAGCGCCCGTTCGTGCCCTTCGTGGGATCAACCGCAATGAGACGACACAACCCCTGTTCGGTTTCGAAGCTGCCAAGGACGCGCGCCGTGCCGAACCCGCTTATTTCATAGGACTGTCCGGTCGCGATATCCGATACTGCGCGCGCGATCGCATTTGGACCGGGTGTTGGCGTAGGCCCGGTGACCCCCTTCATTCCCCAACCAAGCCCGATGCCAACCGCCAATGATGCGGCCAGTGCCAGCGGCCAGGCGACCCTTTGTTGGAACGACACGACGGTGGCCGCCTCCCCAACTTCCGGCCCGACGGGCTCGACCGGGGTCGTCATGGCGGCGGCTATCAGGTGGTTGGGCATGTCGCCTTGTTGGAACGCCGCACGCAATGCGTCGGCCGTTCTTGAAAAGACCGCATATCGTTCGGCAAGCGCAGCATCACGCTCGATCCGCGCTGCCAGTGAGACAGCCTGTTCAGAGTCAAGTTCGCCATCGGCAAGGGCCATCAGCATTTCGTCACTCACGTTTTCGGGGATATGATCGTTCATCGCGCTTCTCCTCGTTTGCGCGCGGTCTGCCTTGTCATGCCCAACTCCTCGGCCAAGGCGGTTCGGGCGCGGGCCAGTCGGCTCATGACGGTGCCGTGTGGAATAGCCAGCGCCTCTGCTGCCTCGCGGTATCGCATTCCTTCCACGCAAACCAACATCAGTACGACACGTTGATCCTCAGGGAGTTGATCCATCGCCGCGCACACACGGCCCAACTCAATGCGTGCCTCAGTGACCCGACGCCCGTCCTCGCCGATCAACGGTCGCGACGCATCTGTCTCGTCGATGGTCACAACCGGCCGTGCAGCCCTGCGAGTGTCGATCCAAGTGTTGCGCATGATCCGGAACAGCCAACTGTCCAGCCGGGTGCCGGGAGTGAAGCTCGATAGATTGCAAAGCCCTTTTTCCACAGTCTGTTGGACCAGATCATCTGCTTGATCCCAGCTTAGCGCCAGGGACCGCGCGAATGCTCGAAGACGGGGAAGCAACTCGATGATCTGTTGTCTGACATGGTCCGTCACACTGTCTTGTCCTTGTCGGGCAAAGCCGGGTTCAATCCTGTTTTCTAGAGGAGAACGATACCGATGGAGAATTATTCCAAATGAAAACCAAGTTTCTGTGTTCCTCAGTGGATCAAGTAAGCGCCTGCCTCGTTGTGTTAGAACGAACCCGCGCGCCCGTCCCGAAGTCTGCCTCCTCCTTACCGCCGGCGTTTCGGTGACACCGGCGCGCGATGCCGGATATACGACCCTTGCCGAAGCGCCGAACGCGACGCTCAGGGGAACAATCTACCGGATCGAGCCCCCTTCCGGCCAGTCGATCGCGGACAGTCTTGTCGATTTGGCGGGTTTGCTACCCGACGCCTTGGCAGATGAGAACCATCTCTACACGCCCGACGAATTTTTATGCGACGACGATGGCTGCGCCGCGCACGAGATGATTGGCTGGTCCGGTTGGCCCAGCATCTATGCCCCGCGCATCGGGATGATCGATACCGGCATCAACACTGATCATCCCGCACTCGCACGCCAGGATCTACAGGTACATCAAGCCGATCTTGGGGGGCGCACGGCAGCGGGACGCAAGCATGGTACGGCAATAGCGGCGATGTTGATCGGGCGTCTTGAATACCGCGTGCCAGGGCTCGTGCCCAATGCATCGCTTGTGGCCGTCGAGGCTTTCCATCGTGGGTATTATGGTGAGCAGGCGGATGTATTTTCGCTCGCTGAGGCGATGGATATTCTGCTCAAAGCTGATCTGAACGTCATCAACATGAGCTTTTCGGGCCCTCGCAACGTTGTGCTGGAAGAAATGGTCAAGCGCAGCGTCGAGATGGGTGTGGCGGTGGTCGCCGCCGCTGTCAATGACGGACCGGGGGCCGAGCCTGCTTACCCGGCCGCTTTTGAACCAGTGCTGGCGGTTACGGCCATTGATCACAATGAACGCGCCTACCGTCAGGCGAACCGGGGCCCGTACATCAACTTCGCCGCTCCCGGCGTTCGTATCTGGGCGGCCGCGTCAATTTCCGGTGGCCGCCTTATGTCCGGCACTTCCTATGCCGCGCCCTTCGTCACAGCGTCATTGGCGGTACAGCGCTTGCGTGCCCCAACTGTCACTTTGGAACAGATTGTTCTGGAGATGAGCCGCTGTGCCAAAGATTTGGGAGAGGCGGGGCACGATCCGATCTTCGGGCACGGGTTGGTCGCCGCGCCTGGGCAATGTTTCGCGGCTGAGGCAGAGTTTTTTCCTGCCTCAGGGGAATAAAACAGGTGACCAGGCGTTTTACTTACATGGCTATCGCGAGTGGCCGGCAGAAAATGCAGAGGAGAGAATTGATGGCTGACGATCAGAATACGGATATATCCCGCCGTCGCATGCTAACGCGCCTGGGACTGGCGACCGGTGCCGCTTATGTTGCCCCGGTCATGATGCATTTGAGCGCTGCACATGCCTCGGGCGGCGGCTCTGGTGGCGGCGGTGCCGGTGGCTCAGGTGGGGGTGGTGGCCGTGGTGGCTCCGGCGGTGGCCGTGGCGGATCGGGTGGTGGCCGTGGTGGCTCCGGCGGTGGCCGAGGTGGCTCTGGCGGTGGACGTGGCGGATCGGGTCCCTCGGGTGGTGGCCGCGGCGGATCGGGCGGTTTTGGCGGACGCCGGGGGTCTGGTTCGTCCGGCGGCGGACAACGGTCGGGTCGTGGCACTGAGTTTGGCCGAGCGGTGCGCGGTGCACTCCGGGATCTGGGTCTCAGGAACTGAAATGGCCAGGGTCGAGCACAGGCGGCAAGAAGCCGGGGCGCGCAAAATGCGCGCTCCGGACGGGTGCATGATCAGATTGAGCTTTGCCGATCTGAAGCATGAGGTGCAGTTGATCGATTGTGGCTCACTGCAAAATGCCCTTTCTACAGTCATGCCGAATTGGGGCATTGAGGTTAAAGCCGATGAGGCCCCCATCGGCAGTTCGGTCACGGTCATTCAAGGAAAACGCAAGTCAGCCTTCGATTTCCAATCGTGGTGGGGCGAGAGCTCTTTGACCGACCTTGGCATCGCAGGAGCGACATGTGGCGCTGTAGCCGATGCGACGCAAGCCTATCTAGATGCAAGGCCGGGCACTTTCGGTCTGCATTGTGGGGCGGTCCGGATCGGTGAGTATCTCTTGGCCTTCACCCGCACCTATCGCGCGGGAAAATCAACGCTCGTTACGCGGCTTGCGGTCGAACCGGGATGCGCGCTGTTCTGTGACGATATCCTCCCGATCGCGGCGGACCGAATGGCGATGGCGCTTGGGGTTCAGCCGCGCTTGCGTTTACCATTGCCCAGTGGTGTCTCACCAGCATTTCGTGACCATGTGGCACGCAACTTGTCGGTCCGCGACCATCGCTATGCCTTCATCTCGGATCCGCAACAAGCGGCGTTCGGCACTTGGGGGCGTTTGGCCGCAATGATCATCCTGTGTAGGCAGGACGGGGCGCGGGCACGGTTCCATGAACTCGAGACAAGCGAGGCGGCTGCGTATCTCATCCGGCAGAACATCGCGGACCCGGGAGATCCCGAGGCGCATTACGACCGCATCGACAGCTTGGTTCAGGGGCTGACATGCCTCACGCTTGTTTACTCCGATCTTGAGGACGCCGTGGCACTTGTCCGGGATACGTTTGATGCAATGACCAATCCCCAGTTGCCGGACCCCTTGGGCCCAGCCATACCATTGATCGATCCCGATGAGGCAGCGGAACCTGCTGATATGACGAAGGTTTTCGCCCAAGCTGGCGATGTTGTGACGCGTCGAATCGGGTCGGACCTGTTTCTTTGGCAAATGCAGGAACGCAATTTCTTCAGTCTCAACCCGGTTGGTGGCGCGGTTTGGGCTCTCATAGAAGATCCTCAATCGGGAACCAGTCTCGTATCAACGTTGCATGACGCTTTCCCAAACACGCCCGCAAAACAGATCGAACACGACATCGCAAAGCTGTTGGGTCAGATGCAGGCGCGAGGCCTTGTCATTTAATGATGCGAGTAACCTTATCCAGAAGGCGGGACACGCAAAATTCGCCTAACGCCTACATCGTCATGATGCTCCCTTGCGGCTTCCCCAGAGCAGACGCATTTGATCCACCAGCTAATGCCTGCTCTTCGTCCTTTGTTCAGGGCGTTGAGAGCAGCCCATACACTCCGCCACAGCTTCGCGACCCATTTGCTGGAAGCCAACACTGACGTGCGCGTTATCCGGGTGCTGCTTGGCCATACCAAGCTGACGACGACAGCGCGGTATGAATGGCTACGGTTCCGCGTGGATGAAAGTTCAGTGGCAGGTTATCTGATGAACGCCGGCCTCAACCTGTCAGATATTATCGGCCACATGGGCTGGTCGCTACGGCATGCAGCCAACGTGATTGAGCACTATGCACATGTTTCCCCTGCCGAAACGGACAGTGCTCTGGTCAAGTTGGCGCAGGCAAAAAAGAGCAGAGCGTGAGCAAAACTGTAAACACTCCTGTAAACGGCATGGGCCGCGCAGTTTCTTTGATTCGCTAAGGTGTTGAAAGTAAATGGAGGCGAGTACCGGAATCGAACCGGTGTACACGGATTTGCAATCCCTCGAGATTACCTGAAAACAAAGGAAAATTCTGTAAACAATCCTGAAATCAGGCATGGAAAATCAAGTGCTTACGGGAAGGATGTAAACCGTTTTTCCGGGTCGATTCCTCAAACACCAGTTTTGAACAGTTCCACGGCTTGCATGGCTTGTGCGCCCCTGAAGGAGACGATTCACATCCCGCAGCGATAGCAATAACCGAACATATATCGCCATCGACAAGCGATTGATCTTCGGGCAGGTTCTGAGAATGCCCGAAATGGTCGCGTTCGGTCATTTGAGCGGGGCAGGGTCAGCTGCCTGCTTCAAGTCGGTTCCTCCGACATTGTTTCCTGCTGAGCGTTGAACACGATCTGGTTGCTTAGTCGGCGCTTCAACCTTTTGCGGGTGTGGCCATGCAAGCCTTGCCTCGGGCGGGCGCAGTAGGTCAAACTGGACGGAATTCGAACTGACTTTGAAAGGGCTATTCTTATGAAAGCTTCATTTCTTCCGGTTTGTTTCATCCTGGCTTTCCTGCAGCCTGTTTTGGCGCAAACCCTGTCCATCGATGAGCTGAAGGCGCAGATCGACCAGAAAGTATCCAGCCAAGACGAGTTCCGGGAACTGCTGAACGATCCCGATCCTGCGCGAAGCATCGCGGCGATGGAATTGATGATGGCATCTGGAGATCCCACTCTAGAACGAATGGCCCGCGAGTTCGGTGTGTTTAGCAGTGACCCTGTGGTTCGCCGTTTGGCAATTGAAGCATGGTTGAAATCCAATCCGGTACTGAACATTACCTATGACGGATCTGTAACGGAAAGCGCGTATTTTAAGAATTTCTTTCAGAATACCAACGGTTCAGTCAACGAAGACAAACAGGGTTTCACGAGTTTCCCGGTGAACGGCTATGATGAGGCTCAGGATTGTTACTTGTTTGTCGGCAACAAGAATGATTGTGCGATGCGCATCACAGATGTTGGCCCGTCGATAGCAATCTCAAAGTTCTGGGCGCCGCTTCAGCTCGGGGATGATGGTTACTTGCGAGGGCAGGTGAATATTTATCGTGTCGACGAACCGATACCTATCGCAATTCCGGTTACCGACTAGAAGCCGGCACGCATCATTCAAAGACGATCTTTCGTATTCCGACAGGCCCTTCGGCCGTCGCACTGTAGATACTCACGACGATACGCCGCGCGCGAGTGCCTATCGCGCGTGGCCCGGTGTCAAGAATTCCGTCTGCCCCCATCTGACCCGACCAAAACGTCCGCAGGCGTCCATTGCTTGATCCGGCCACGGAAATGCGCACGCGCAGGGGCATCGCGTATTCGGCTTCAGGATCGGCGCGCATCGTGATCCGGGAAAGATCGGCGGCCGAATTGCCCGGGACCCGGAACTTCAATTCGACGACACCTCCGGGCGAGAAGACAAAATCGCCTTCGTCACGCAGCAGGTTCTCAGGACCTGTGCTGGCATCCAGCGGCAGAACACCTGGCTCTTCCAGAATGACTTCAAAGCCGCTGGATTGACGAACGGGTTGTGGTTCGGCTTCGCGCGCAAAGACCGCACCGCGATCACCAAGCCATCGGTTCAAGTTCATCACGATTTCCTCGATCCGTATGAACCGTACATGGCTCGAGGAATCCGACTGGACAGCCATTCCGACGGGACGATCGTTCTGAAAGAGGAATGCGCCGCTCATGCCCTCAGGGATCGACCCTTGTTCGACTTCGGTCTCGATGAAAAGATACCTGATATCGGCAACACGCACGCGCAGCCTTGCCACCTCTCCTTTCGGCAGCAGATACTCTAGGTCGGCGCTGCGCCTCGCGGGGCTGACGCCACGAAGATTCTCAAGTCGCTCGGAACATCGCGCGGCCAATTCACCGCGGGCGACGGCTACGGCAAGATCCAAGCCGTCCCAGAATGGCAGGTACGCGTCGGCCGTTCCGGCAACCACGGGCGCGGCTGTGCTCAGACGAATTGTCGGGAACATTCCACGGACATGCCGTGGCATCGCCACGTAGCATGCGCCCGCGTATTGGAACATGAAGCCATGTCCAACCTCACCCTCGCCGTTCTCGATAGCGACTGTCTGCGCATTTGCCCCTAGATCGCAAAAGGCGATTAGGGCTAACATGGTCGCTATAAAGCTTCGGATTGCTGTCATGCACAAACCATTTCGATTGTCTGCTGTACTTTTCGTGCTTCTGTCCCCTTCCGCAGGCGCGCAGCAGATCGACGAGTCGATCTTCGTAAATCAAGCCACGAATTTCAATGTTTCCGTCCGCCAGACCGCAGAGATCTCGGGAGCTCGCGTACTTGGGGTCGTCCACGCACGGCGTTCCGATAGTCAGCACCCTGAACTCTACGCGTATGTGCCGGAGGGCTGGCAAGGGGCATTTTGCGCCCGGCTGGTCACAGCCGATGGTTTCCTGGAGGCGACCGGCACATACGATACGCGCGGCAGTACCGGTCGGATTCATCGACTTGAGCTAGGCTCGGACAGAGACGGAGGTGCGGCCTGGATCGACCGTCTGCGCGACCTTCCCACTGAGTCTGTCGCGATACGTGTTCGCGCGGCAGCATGTGATGCGCCTGCGGGTCATGATACAATTGCCTTCTGGAACGTCCCGCCTGACGCAACCGGCGACGAACCGGCAACGCTGCTGTTCAATTCATTGCGCGCGAGCGATGTCATCCTCTATCAGGGCGACGCGGCAAAACCAGTCAAATGCACGATGATCCGCGAAGGCCTGCGCAAGGCATTCGACGCGGTATGTCCGATTGACGGGGCGGCGCTATCATCAGATGGACCGATGGAGATCAAGCTTTTTGCGCTGCGCAATGGCGATGTCGATCCTCCTGTGACCATCACACTTCATGGCCTGCCGGCGCAGTGATCAGTCGCATGCGCATATACAGATTGCGGCGCCTTACAGGATTGGCCGGGGCCGTGCTGACGCCAGTCACCGTGATCTTCGTGATTGCCGCTGTCGCAATCGCGGCTAGAAGTGCTCACACCATCGTTCTCGAGGCGAGGACAACGTCACTCAGCATCTCTTTCTCAGCTGGAGAAAACCATTGGCGTGTCGAGGGACCGGTAGACCTTTGCCTGTTCGACGCTGCCATGTCTGAACCGCAGAGATTGGACGCGCCTTGCGGCCCGCCGCTCTTTCAGCACGCTAAGCTTGCAGGCTTTGAAATTCAGTGGCCTGAGAACGCGACGATCAGGATGTCTGCCGATCACTCGGGCGAACTGCGTATGATGCTGGATAGCGCACCGACCCGATTTGAAGGCCTTGACGGAAAACGGTATCTGCTGAAGCCAGGCAGCTTTCTGAGGATGGATCCAGATACGGCGCGCGACGCAGGGCTGTTTGCATTTCTCGGAACCGCGTCGCTGGGTCGTCCGGCAGGGCCGAACGAGACGAATTTCATTTATGACGGCAATTACGAGATACGGTTGCCAGTGAACCGGTGGTTCCTCTTCGGTCCGGAGCGTGACGTCACAATCAAAACGGGTGCTCTGGTCCGAGGGCATACAGCAGCCATTATGAAGCCGGGCTCGGATGGATTCGACCTCGCCGAAGGTTTTGGCCATGTGGCACTTGACCGTCGGGAGACCGGGGATTTCGCGCTTTCGGCTGTATTCGTGTCGGTCAAGGACTCAACTCATCTCGAAATCCGCCAGTGGGGCAGGCGCGGGCCGGTGGTGATCCGACCCAGCTGGATTGATGTTACACTGAACAGCCCGTTCATACTGGGCTTTCTCGCCATCGCAGCACTTGCATTGTCGGGCGCCCAAGTCTTCTACGATGCGCTGGAGGCGCTGACCGACCCAGGCGATAAAGACAGTCCCTGAGCGCTACGAAAACGAAGTGCTGCCAAGGATTGATGGCGCGCTCGCATGTCGTCTTGTGACTGAATACGCGCAGCGCACCTATGTCTATGGTCTGTTCAAGGCAATCATTGGCGGGCGCACAACAGATGACCGCCTAGCAAAAGCGCCCGTCCACAAGTCGCCTTGGGGAAGCGAAACCGGCCACCTTGCCGATAATTGCATGTCTTGGAATTTCTGGAAGGGATTTTACTCCGGCGCTTCGCGGGCTGAAGATTTGCGGAATATGGCGATTGCGATCGATGCGACGATCAAGAACAGAGCGAGCGCTTTTTGCCATGTCATCGGGTCACCCAACAAAATGACCGCTGACAACACCCCGACAACGGGAGCAAGGAGCGTCGATATTGCAGCAACCGTTGCTGAGAGGTGCCCCAGGAGCGTGGTCCACATCATGTAGCACGCGACCATTGGTCCAAGGATATGGAACATCAGGACCCAGACCGTGGGCGAGCTGGGTGGGACCAGCTCTTGGGGAGGCTCGAAGACGAACACGAAGGGCCAGGTCAGCGATGCGGAGATGACGAAGAACCAGGCGGCACGGACCAGAGGGGATAATGTCCACTCATGCGCCTGCATGAGAACGTTGCCTATTGACCATGAAAAGGCTGCAAGGAGCATGAACACCGGCCCGAGCGGCGCGGACTTGATGGCCGCCACATCGGCGGCAGACAGAACACCGAGTCCGACCAACCCTACGCAGATGGCAAGAATGCGCCGCTTGTCTAGCGTGTCACCGAGAACAAAGGCTGACAGTACAGCCGTCATCGCAGGCATGGTGTAGGCAATGATTGCCGCATTGGACGCCTGAGTAAACAACTGGCCGAAAGCGGTGAACAAATTGAACCCGAATAGCAGAAACACGGCTGTGACGATCAGGGCGAAGGCCTCACCCTTGGCCGGACGCAAACGAAAGCCAAGAGCGCGTGACATCGCCATCAACACGATAGCCGCGCAGGTAAAACTGAACGCACGCAATGACAAAGGCGGGATTTCCAGAAGCAAGAATTTGACGGCGGGTCAGTTAAGCCCCCAAAACAGGCCGATCAAAACGACCATGAGTATGGTCGCTGGAGCTGTTTGTTTCTGCATGGCCCGGCTGTCAGTTTATCTGATTAAAGCGTCCCGCCTTTAACCTGCGACATATCCGGCAGCAGTGAAGTAATTCCAGCATTCTTCGGGTGAGTAGAGGTCGCAGATATCGGCGATTGCATTGAACATGTCGGTGAAGGTGTGTGCGCCTATCCGGCGCAGGTGTGCTTTGAGCTTTGAGAGCGCCATTTCGATGGGATTGAGGTCGGGGCTGTAAGGCGGCAAGAAAAGGAACCAGCATCCTGCCCTGCGCATCGCCTTTTCCGCTTCGACGTTTTTGTGCGTGGCGAGATTGTCCAGAATGACCACGGTTCCGGGTGATAGTTCCGGCACCAGAACCTTTTCAACATAAGCGGCGAAGGCCGCGCCATCCTGTCTGACGTCAGCACCCATGGGACAGATTTGATGTTTTCGTAACGGAGGATTTCTGGTTCATCGCAGCCATCAAGGAGCGAAGATGAACAAGAAATC
>NZ_JAPTNL010000028.1 GCF_026891095.1 Roseovarius salincola | reverse complement strand
TTGTCATCGGTCGTTGAACAACCGCAGACTACGAAGAAGCGCGGTGGCCGCCAGCCCCAAACGCGCGCGGACTCTTACACCACCTCCCGGGGCACTACCGCGCAGCAACGTGCGAGTTCATTTGACCCGGCACCCAACGACCACAGCGAGTAATTCATTTGCCTAGCTGCAACGTAACATCCTGAAATTAATGTAAATCTCAACCTCTGGTAGGATATGGATGGTGTAGTCCCGAGAAGCGTAAGATATGTCTCGCTGCAACATCGAGACAAGAAAAAAGGGGAACCGTGATCCCACGGCTCCCCATTCGGTTCAGATCGTCTAACCTCGCGCGCTGATCATGCGACCAACGACAGCCCCGCGCCCGCGTCCTGCGGCTGCTCACCGCTGTCGATGAACGGGATGATCGAGAAGGTCTGCCCGCCGCGCTGTTCTTCGTTCTGCACGGCGTTGACACGCAGGTCGCCATCGGGCGTGTTGATTAGCAGCGACAGGTAGTCATTGCCCGTGCGGCTGCTTTTCGCCATCCAGGCCGAGCCGACGCGGATCGGTGCGCCCCGGGGCGAGCTGACCTCGATGCGGTAATCGGGGTGGGCCTTCTCGGATTTGTAGCTATTCTCGATCAGCATGAACTCCAGATCGAACATCATGTTGGCGATGTAGCCCGTGAAGGCGTTGTCAGCGTCCATGGCGGTGAGCTCGCCCGAGATCGAGCCGGATTTCATCAGGCCGTTCGAGACCAGCGGGATGATCTCGAACGCGCCGCTTTGGGCCGCACGCGCCTCTTTCGTCTGCACTGCGTTGACCCGGAACGGGCCCAAGCCGACATCAATCTGCATCGAGATGTAGGGGTTGCCGCTGGTATTGCCGGTCTCGTTCCAGGCCGTGCCGATGCGCACCTTGCGACCGGATTTGTTGACTGCCGTCACGTCAAAATCTGGGCTGCGTTCGGACATCTTGGCCCGCGCCTCCAACTGGATGGCGATGTCAAAGCGCGTCGAGTGGATCATGCCGGTGTACTGAGCGGCTGCGGTCTCGACATTGCGGGTGAGGGTTCCTGCGAACATGGGATGGTTCCTTTTGGATTGGCCGGTGTCTGACGTCCTTGCCAGCGCATCCGGGATTGCTTTCTCGACCCCTTGAGGGATCACAAATCAGAAAGCCTGCTTTCCTTTCAGCCCCGCCCACGGGTCAGAGCTGCCGTCCGAGCGGGAATGCCCCCGCGCCTCCGGGTGCTACGCCCCTCCCCTGCCCGTCTGGTCTTGATTGGCTGCCCGGATTTTCAACGCTGTCCTCCGATCGCGCGATGAAGAACTCCGCCTCTTTTCCGTTCAACCGTTGCCCGCTCCGGTCTGTCAGGCCGATGCAGCTACCATTCGGCACATAGGTGATCAGGTACTGACCGAGCCCGTCCTTGTGGACAACGTAGCCGGTATTGGCCCAATGCACGGTCTGCCCGGCATCGACGGCCGCCTTGATGTCATCGAGTGTCATGTGATCCTCCTTAAGAAGATTGGTGGGGAAACGACGCAAGAAGCCCGATCTTCCGACCGGGCTTCCATGCAGCATTCGTTTGGCTAACGGCCGAGAGCTGTCAGGCACCTTGCGTGGCTTGCGTCGCGCGCGACGCCATCCAATCCTTCAGGCCAAGAACCGTTCTTCCGGCTGCGACCTCGGAGGCCCAGGCGACCCTTGGATCGCCGCAGGGCTCGGAGCCGACATGCCGGTCGATATGGCCATTGGCCATCCATGGCTCGGGCTGGATCCGTCGCAGCCAGTCCGCCATGCTCGGGATGCGGCCCTGGCAGTCTTCGCGGACATGCTGTTAGCCGATCCAGCGCACGGGGATCTCTCGACAAGCGCTATTGGTTAGGGTCAAGCCGAAGACACGTTCGGCCTCAAACAGGCCTTGGGCATGGTGACGCATAGCTCGGTGCGTGAAGAGCGCGAGGTGCTCTTTCGAGGCGTCAAACCAATCGTGCACAGCCTGATAGTCAGACGGCACCCCGCCGAATTTCCGGGCAGAGCTTTCGGCATGATGAAGCGGGTGGGCCATCTCAAAGACCCTCGACATAGCTGTGCGAGCTTTCGACATAGCGATCCGCATGGTCGAGGGTGATGCTGTCTAGTGCTATGTCCCAGGTCAGCGTGCCGTAGCCGCCCTCGTTGTTTTCGAACCCCGGGTGATGGTGATAGGCGAGCGACCAGGCGAAGTCGCCAACCTCTGTGGCAAGCGGCTCCGGCAGTTTGACGTCTGCAGGCTGCACCGTGACATCCTCGACATTGCCGGAGTCGCCATAGCCTTCGTATTCGGCAGTGACCTCGCTGATGCCAAGCGCACGTAGTTGCGCGAGCAGCTCCGTTCGGGATGCCTTCAAGGTGGTTTCGCGCTCTGCACGCCACTGAGCCGCCATTGCGGCATAGTCGATCTGGGGATTGGTCATGGGTCTGTCCTCTTGTCTGAATTTGGGGGGACCGGGCGTGGCATTGGTCTGCGCGCGCCCGGAAAGCGCAGACCGGGCAAACCCCGATCCACGACGCCCGACCGGTAGCCCGCTTTGACTTTTCAGGCGGCTTGTTCTGACGTCATGGCGGCTTCCTGCCCCACGATCCGGGCCAGAATGCTTCCCGTGTCGATCCCGTCCCCATGCGGCAGGAACACCCGCAGCTGGAAGGCGATGATCTCGGTGAAACACCCCATGGCCTTGAGACCTTCAATCATGCCCCGATCCGCACCGCCCAGCTCGAGACGCATCTCGCCTGCGACGCGGCGACGGGTGAGGGTCAGACCCCGGCCCAGATCGACCGGCGCGGTGGTGCCCAATGCGGCGGTCAGCATCTCTTGCGGTGTTTGCGGGTTGGAGACGAGGAAGCGGGCGCGCAGCGCGGCCGCTCCTTCCTCGCTCAGCGTGCGCCCGATCATGGCGGTCGCCCCGTCGGGCGTGACGCGGTAGATGCGCTCATTGGTGGTCGGAATGTCCTTCCAGATCGGCAGCAGCAGCCCGGTCAGCAGGTAGAGCTTGGTCGTGGTGGTTTTTGGCAGGGACGCAGCTTCGGCATCCCAAAGCCGTGCGAACTCGGGCTTACCGATGTTCTCCCAGGCTGATGACTCGAACCGCGTCTCCTCCAGATAGCTCGACCCGTTGGGCCGCAGCGCCTTGCGCATCAGCGTGACAATGTCCTCGTCATACATCTGCATAGGGCGCGCCGAGATGAGCGCCCCGCGGCCGGAGGCGCGATTGACCATCGGCAGCTTGTCCGGATTGCGCGATATGGCCTCTTCAGCGCCCAGGACATGGACCGGGTCCGTCACCTCGAGCCCGATAATCCGCGTCACCGCGCCGGATTTCGGGCAGGTCCAGAGATCCTCTGTGGAGACCTGTTCGATCTTTTCGCCACGCAGGGTTTCCACGCCGAGATCGAGCGTGCCCGCCGCGCGCGCCCGTTCAGTCTGATCGGCAATCCGGCGCATGAACTCGGCAAAGAGCGCGTTCTGCATGTGGATGGGCAGGGCCAGAACCCGGTTCAGAAACCGCTGGATCGGGGGAAGCTCCTCAAGGAGCACCCCATCCTTGTCGATCAGCCGCAAGGCCGTCCAGTCGGTGAAGCTCTCGTAGCTCATCGCCTCAGCGCGCCCGGCGGCAAGATCGGCGAAATACCCACGCAGCGCCGCCCGCGCGATCGGGCTTTCCAGATTGTCCTCCTCCCGGAACATGCCCTGCGAGCCGGTTTCGCGCTGGCCCTTGGTCAAGGCCCCCAACTGGTCGAGGCGCTTGGCTATAGTCGAGGTGAAACGTTTCTCGCCATGCACATCCGAGGTGCAGACCCGAAAGAAGGGCGCGCTGACCTGGGCAGAGCGATGCGTGCGGCCCAGCCCCTGGATGGCCGCATCTGCGCGCCAGCCGGGCTCCAACAGGTAGTGCCGGCGCCGTTTCTGGTTCTTCGCCGTTTGCGCCGCGTGATAGGATCGGCCCGTGCCGCCTGCATCGGAGAAGATCAGGATATCCTTTTCGCCGTCCATGAAGGCTTGGGTCTCCGACGAATTGCTGCTGGCGGCGCGCTTCTCGATAAAGAGATGGCCATCCTCGGCCTTGAGGGGCCGGATGGACCGCCCCGTGACTTCTGCGACGGCCTCGTCGCCAAAAGCCCAAAGGATCTGATCGAGCGCCGAGGGGATCGGAGCCAGCGTAATCAACTCCATCATGGCCGCGTCACGCAGAGCGAGCGCCTCGCGCGAGACGACCAGCGCGCCAGTTTCATCGCGGAGCGGCTCGGCCACCATATTGCCGTCGATCTCGACCAGCTTTTGCGCATGAATCGGGAAGGCCTGTTCGAGGTATCCCAGAACATAGTCGCGCGGCGTTAGCGCGCCCTCGACCAGCTCGTCCTCCCGGTCCATCGTTTCAAGCCGACGTTTCAGCAGGCTCTCACCCGTCGAGACCACCTGGATGACGCAAGCCTTGCCCGCCGCCAGATCCTCCTTGATGGCGTGGATGATGCTTGGAGCCTTCATGCCCATCAGGAGATGGTTGAAGAAGCGCTGCTTCGTGCTCTCGAAGCGGGACTTGGCCGAGGCGCGTGCGGCCGACGCATTAGTTTCCCCTGAGGCATCGTTGACGCCGGTGGCGGTCAGTGCCGCTTCGAGATTGTGGTGGATCGTCCGAAACGCTCCAGCGTAGGCGTCATAGACCTCGATCTGGGCCGGGGTCAGCGCGTGTTCCAGCACATCGTATTCAACACCGTCGAAGCTGAGGGCACGCGCTGTGTAAAGCCCGAGCGTCTTGAGATCGCGCGCAACCACCTCCATGGCGGCGACACCGCCAGCTTCCATCGCCGACACAAAGCTCTCGCGGCTTGGGAAGGGGTATTCGGGGCCCTGCCCCCAGAGCCCCAGCCGCGCGGCATAGGCCAGGTTGTGCACGCTCGTGGCGCCCGTGGCCGAGATGTAGAAGACGCGAGCCCGGGGTGCTGCCAGTTGCAGCCGCAGGCCCGCAAGGCCCTGCTGCGAGGGTTTGACCCCCCTGCCCTGCTCGGACCCGGCCGCGTTCTGCATGGCATGGGCCTCATCAAAAGCGAGGACGCCTTCGAAGTCTTCACCCATCCAGTCGAGAACCTGGCTCAGTCGCGTGGTACCGCATTTGCCCGCGGACCGCAGCGTGGCGTAGGTGACGAAGAGGATTCCGTCGCCCATCGGGACGGGCTGATCCGGTTTCCATTTGGAAAGTGGCTGAATGTCGGCAGGCGAGCCGCCGAGATCGGTCCAGTCGCGGATCGCGTCCTCGATAAGCGTGGCGGATTTGGAGACCCAGATAGCCTTCCTGCGCCCGGAAAGCCAGTTCACGAGAATGAGCCCCGCGCATTCGCGGCCCTTGCCGCAACCGGTGCCGTCGCCGAGGAAATAGCCAAGGCGATAGGCACGTGCATCCGGGTCATCATCGGCGCGCGTCAGCTTGGTCTGGTCGTCATCGATGGTAAACCGACCGGGCAGATCACGCCCATGGGCATCATGCGCCATGATGATGGTCTCGAGCTGCGCCTCGGAGAGATCTCCCTCCTCGATCAACCGTGTGGGCAGGCGCAAGTCATCACTGCCCGTGTTTGAGGGCATGGGCGGGGCAACCGAGGCCATGGCGATGCTTTCGACGAGCGGGGTGGGATGTTCCTGCGCACCCGCGATCTCGATCCGTTGCGGCCGGTAACGCGCATAGATGTCCGAGATGGGCGTGTTGTCGCGCGGGATATCAAGGCTGGTAAAAGTTAGCGGGACAACGGCATTGGCCCGGGGTTTGGAGGCGGCGACAGGCGCAGCGGCGGTCTTGCGCGGAGCAGAGGATGGAACGGTCGGCCGCCCGTTAGGGATCGCCGCTGCCTGTTGTACGGGGCGCATCTCGGTCCGGGTTGAGGCCACGGCGTCGACATATGCCAAGGCTTCATCCAGATCCCGCACAGGGACGCGGATCATCTCGCCGACCTCCTGCACCTTGTCGAAGACCATCAGCTGGGTTTCGACAGAGGTGCCGAGCTTGCGGTAGACCTGCCCTGGCATCGTCAGCGCCAAGCGCGGCGTCAGGAGACCGCAGGCGCGGGACCAATGCGCGGCATCGCGTTCGGGCGTGAATCCCGGCGGCATGATCGCCACAAGCCGCCCGCCGGGTGCCAGGCGCTTTGCAGCCGCGATGAGATGCTTGGCGGCGATGTGCTTGTCTCGGGAGCGATCGACCGAGGAGGCGAAGGGCGGGTTCATCACCACGACGTCGGGTAGAACCGGCGTCTGCAGCAGATCATCGATATGCTCGCCGTCATGGCCCGTCACCTCGCCGCCGAAAACCGCGCGCAGGAGGCGCTGGCGAAAGGGGTCGATTTCATTGAGCACAAGCGTGGCACCGGCCCGGGCGGCGAAAGCGGCCAGGGCACCGGTGCCAGCCGAGGGCTCCAGCACAGTCTCGCCCTTGCGAATGGCTGCCGCCCGCACGACCATTGCCGCGAAAGGCAACGGCGTGGAAAACTGCTGCAGCCGGATCTGCTGCTCTGACCGGCGCGTTTCCGTCAGGAGCCGTGAGGCAAGCAGCTTTGCAGCGGCGATGTCACCTGCTGCACCGTCCCCACGCAGCAAAACCTGGATGGCCGCGGCCTGCATCAGCTCATAGGCCATGCGCCAGTCCCAGGCACCGCCGGCATCGCTGCCATGAAACGTCTCGCGCATGATGCGCGCGAGCGCTGAACTGCGCAGGGGCTGGTTGTCGACCTCCGCGCCGATCTGCGCGAGGGCAGAGATGAGGTTAGCGTCGGATTCAACAGGATTGGGGAGCGTTGAGAGAGGCTTGGACATGGGAAATTCCTTTGGATCAGGGTCTGAGTTCCAAAGGACAAAAAGCCCGCTTTCGCTTTTCAGGGTGACGGGGGTCAGACCGCGCTGACCTCCAAGGCTTGGTCAGGACTTGGGTTCGACCTGCCGCTTCGCATCAATCAATGCCTGTGCGGCCTGCATCACCTGAACCTGAGATGTTCCCGTGCGTGCATCCTCCAGCGCGGCCTGTACCTGCGCGCAAAACCACGCGTCATACGAATTCGCTTCAGCGGCCACGGAAATGCTCCTCTAGGCCCCAGTCCAGAAGCTTGCCGAGGTCATCGGTCATGTCTGCAGCGCGCACGGCAATTGGGAATGCTTCCATTTAATCCGAGACGCGCCTTGTTCATCGGTGCCGAGGTGCGGCTCTTCCTTACCCGTTTGGTCCATTGCGCTTTCTCCGACTATACTATGGGTCGATGCTACATCACCCAGCCTGGCGTCGTAAACGATAATGCCATAGGGTCACAGCAAGCTGGCCCACTTACCGATCGGGCGCCGCTTCAAGGGACTTCTCGAACCGCTTGTCCGCCGCCGCAGCTTCTTTCAAGAGCACGTCGAAATTGTCAGGTGGATTGCCATCTTCCAGCATCCCTTTGAATGTCGCATAGGCATCCGTTTTGCTGCCGTAGGCGCGCAGGGTCTTGTCGTCATTCACCCATGCCACCACGATGACCTTGGCATCGCTGTTGAAGCGGTAGAACAACCGATACTGCTGGAAGAATTTCGCCCGGAACCAGTGCTTGCGATGATCGCCGAGTGTGCCGCCTTGCCGGAAGGCTGCGGCGCCCGGGTCCGCCGGTATGGCCTCGGTCATCAGCTTCAAGATGGCGGCCAGCCGTTTCGTGCAATTTTTCTTGCGCCAGGTCTTGGGATCGCGTGCCTTACGCGCCTCGACCTCCTCGATCAGCCCTTCGAGCTGGTCCAGAAAGAGTGGATGCGCATAAATCGACCATCCATTCACGACAAGTGGCGCTTGGGCGGACACACTATCGCCGGTCATTCATCTTCGAGCGATAGCGGTGCCTCGAGATCGACGTCAACGTCTCCGACCAGTGCTGCAAGACGGTCATGCAAAGCCCCATCGAACGCCCGAATGCGGTCCGGATGCGCCTTGATATCGGCCTCGACAAAATCGAGAAAGGCTCCGAGCACGGGATCTTCCTCTTCGGTGCGCACGGGCTCGATATAGACCCTGCCACTCGGCTCGGTGCAGTAGCGAATCTGGTCGCCCTTCCCCAACTTGAGCTGCTTGCGCACACCCGCCGGCACGGTCGTCTGATACCGATCCGTGAGTTTCGAGACATCTTGTGCGAGCGCTGTCATGACAGTCTCCTGAAAGAAAAGGGTCTTTGCTGCCCGCGATAGGTAATGCATTTGCATTGCCTTGTCAAGACAAGCCGCAGGATCTGCTGTCGCCGGGCAGGTCGATCAACTGTCCGGCGCAGCACCTATTATCTCCCCGCCAGGAACTCCGCCAGCACAGGACTGGCCGCGCCCTTCGCGGAGCTGAGCAGCTCCGAGCCGGCAAGCGAGGCCTTCGAGAGCCGAACGAGCCCGCCGGTTTCCTCGATGCGGTAGCAGCGGCGTTTCTGCCGGCCCCGCCTGTAGTGCGTCGCGGTGACGATCTGGCATGTACTGCCATCGGTGAGCGTCACGGGCGCGGCGAGCCTAATCTTGTCGCCTTCCTGGTAGTCTGGAATCGACGCCCAATCCCGGCAGCGCTGACGCCAGTCATGGGCGTAGCTGTCCGGGTCTTTCAGGTCGGAGAGGAGCTCGATCAGCCCAAGGGGAGCACGAGATTCGTTCGGGCCAGCGCTTTCCTCCATGTCCTTGTAGCCCCAGCAGCCGTCATCGTATCGGGTGAGGAAGACAGCCCCGAAAGTGATGGAGCCATCCGCATCGGTGACATAGGTCGTGTCTTCGACAGGGGTGCCGTCGAGATTGGTGACCTTTGCCGCCGCATACCAGGTTGAGCCGACCTTGCAGGCTTTGACCAGCTCGGCTTTGCGCGTGTCGCCCTCGAAGGTGCAGAGCCGGGCGATTTCCGCTTTCTCATCCGCGTAGGATTTGACGCGGCCGTCGGTGTAGAAAAGCCAACCCATTTCAGAGTCCTTTCTCTCGTTTGGGAAAATTGTTGTCGCCAATGTCCCGAGAGGGCCGCAGGCCCGGCAGGGTATTGGCGATGCTTGTTTGAGAAAGGGCGCGTTACGCCACCCTCCGGTCGTCGATCTCCATCAGCGCATCGAGCGGCACGCGGTAGGGCTGCATGGCGTCGAAATCCTCGCAATTGCCGCAGTTCTGCACGATCGCGAAGGTGTCGCAGGCATCCTTGAGGATGACCCGGAAGGTGCCGCCGAGACCCGAGGGCACTTCGTAGGTCCCGCCGATGAGATAATCCGAGGCCCGGCGCACGAAGACACGGATGCTGTGGCCATCGGTGGCGAGCCGGATCGCACCCCGCCCCCGGTCGATGAGCACCTGCACGTCATCCAGGATGTCGGTGTAGAACTGGCCGGTCAGATCGCGAAACGCTATGCGGCGCTGCGCCATCCAGTCGGTGTCCCGAAACGGGTTCATGCCGTCGGCGAAAGCAAAGGAAGGATCGGCCTGTTCGGTGGTGACGATACGGGTGGTCGTGCCATCGATGCCGTTTGAGCGCAGATGCACACCATTGCCAACGATGAGGATCAGGGCCGGCCTGTCCACGGGCCCGTTCCAGTTGGGCAGGAAGGTTTTGCAGGCGCGCGCATGGGCGATCTGCGCCGCAACTGCGGAGGCAGAAAACTTGAGAATAGCCATGGGGATGTCTTTCCGTTGGGTGTGGGAGGGTCGACCCGCGCGGGTGCAAGATCCACGCGCGGGTCGCGTGATGGCTCAGGCCGCTTGCGCGACCTCGCTGTCAGGCTCCGGGGTTTCCGCAGCGGGCTCCGCCTCATCAAAGGCGAGACCGGCGGTCTGCATCATCGGCGGGCACCAGGCGGCCACGGCAGCGCACTGCGCGTCCGTGAGCGTGGCGAAGGGCTCTGAAAAGAGCTTGTCGCAGAAGGCGACGATCTCCTTCTTGCTCGACGAGGCCAGCGTCACAGCCTCCTGGGCGAGACCCAGATCCTCGCCGAGGATCTTCAGGAGCCAGGCCTTCTTGAAGCGGTTGAACAGCGCCGCGTTCGGCGTCCAGTGGGCGCGGATGTCGGGCATGATCTCGATCTCGAACGCATGCATCAGGCTGTCGCGCTGGCGGTCCCGCGCGAAGCAGGACTGCGTGGTGCTGGCGGTTGCAATGGCGACGAGCTTCGCCTTCTCGCCGGCCTCCAGCGCGCGAAACGCCGCGAACTGATCGGCGGGCGCGCGGGCGTCATCGAGCCACGAGAGGTCAAGCGCATCATGCGCCGCCGCCACCTGCTCGAGCGAGGTCTCGTCGATCTCGTCCATCTTGGCGTGGTTGCGGTATTCCTTGCGGGCATCGATCTTGATCGCCGGCGTGACACTCATTCCGCGGGCCAGAACATCACTGACCAGCTTGAAGAGCGTCAGATCAAGCGTGGCCTCCGGATGCAGCGCCATCGCAGCGCCAAGGGCCATGGCCCGCTCTGTCTTGAGGTCCTCAGCCAGTGAGGCTGGATAGGTGATTTCGCCGGCGTCCGGGGCTTCTTCCCCGGTCGGGCTAGGCGAGGAGCCGCGTGCGCCCTCCTCTTTGACGGTGTCTTCCGGGCGGACGAGGCCAACATGGAGGGTCACCTGCCCGCCCGACCAGGACGCGATCACCCCAGACCGCGCGAGGTCCTCGGCGCTGTAGGCCTCCTGCAGATCGCGCGCTTCCTCTTCCAAGGCGTCCACGCGCTCGTAAAGGGCATTGTAGGCACCGTCCTCGAGCCCCTCATCCTCCATCTCGAGCTGCAATTTCTCGAGTTCGGCGCTGATCTCATCGATGCGCTTCTGGGCAGCCTCATCCGGCTCGATCGGGCCGGGATAGACGCGGCCGTAGTCGGCCATGGTCGCGTAATCATAGCGCACCATCGCATCGGCCCAGGCAAAGCCCAGCTTTATGCGGGCCTCTTCGGCGGCGGCACCGAGCTTCTCGAGCAAAATGGTCTCGACCAGTGCCGCATCCTCAAGCACGGAATGCTCTTCCAGAAGGTCAGCCGCGACTGCGCCGCCACGCGCCTCGTAGTCCGCGCGCACGAAAGCCCCGATATCATCGCTGACCTGCACACCGCGGGATTTGAGCGCCTGACGGACCGTGTAGGCCTGCAGATAGCCGCCGTCTTTCGTGAGCGCCTCGAAGACCTCGCGCTGCGCCTCCTGGCTCGGGTGCTCGGCGAAGGCTTTCATCGTGTCGAGCGTGATCACCTTGCCCCGGGCCGCGGCGCGGATGTCGGGGTGGATAAGGCCATAGCGCAACCGGCCTTTCACGGCCGCCACCGTGGTGCCGAAGGTCTTTGCGATGGTCTCGGGCGTCTGGCCATCGACCTCCATCATCCGGGCGAAGGCCTCGAACTCGTCGATGGCATTCATCGGCGCCTGGGTGATGTTCTCGGCGAGCGACAGCGCCGTGGTGACGTCGCTCTCCTCAGGGACAAGGCGGCAGTCGACCTTGGTTTTCGCGGTGAACCCCTTGGTGGCCTTGTCGGCGATCAGCTCCTTCAGCGCGGCATGGCGTCGGCCACCAGCGAGGACAGCGTATTTGCCGTCAAGCTTCTGGACCAAGAGCGGCTGGAGCAGGCCCAGCACAGCGATGCTGGCCTTCAGATGCGCGATGTTCTCGGGGTCATAAGTTTCCGGCGCGTTGCTGCGCACATTGGCTGGATGCGGGACCAGATCGCCGATGGCGACGGTGAGAGGGGCAAAGCTTGTGGTCATGGGATATCCTTCCAGGTGGGTGAGATGCGGCCCGCGCGCTTGCGCGTGACCAATCCCCGGCTTCAGGGATCACCACGACAAAAGGCCCGCTTTGCCTTTTTGAGGGGCAGCGGGCCTTCATCGTCTCAGATGTCAGGGGGGAGGAGTCCCCTGCCCTTCTACCAGTCGCGCGCCAGCATGATGGTCAGCACGCGCATGGTAGTGGCGGGATTGTCCGGGGTCTCAGCGCCGTAGCGGAAGTCCGAATCCGCCTCAAAGAGATCGATTTTCCAGAACACGGTCTCGCCCCGGATCTCGACCGACCCGAAATCGTGCCAGCCTTCCGGGTCATTCTCAGGCTCGAATGTTGCAAACTCACCGGTGGCCTTCACCGCCTCGGCCATGAAGCCGTCACCGGCCTCCATAAGCGAGCGGGTGACATGCATGCGGCCCTGGATGGGCTGCGCGGGCGGCACCCCAAGGCATGCAAGTTTGCGAAACGCGTCATTCTGCGCCGCGATCACACTCGGATCCGGGCGGTCTGGCTGGGGTTGTACGGTCATGGACATGGGGATCTCCTTTGAGAAGTTGAAACACCCTTCCCAAAGCCTGCTTTTTCTTTTCCGCCGGTCGGAAGGACCGAAGCAGAAGGCGCCCTACCCGAACAGCCCTTTGGGTCTGTAATTCGGGTTGGGGATGGTTTCGATCCAGCCGCCTTGTTCTTTGATGCTCTCGAGCGCTGCCGAGAGCGGATAAGCGCCCTCGGCAGCGCTCCACCAATAGGCACCGCGCTTGAAGGCGATGATCTTGCGGCGGCCGTCGTTGAAGCAGGCCACCCGCAGCGTTTTGGGTTCCTTACGTGACATGGGTGTCTCCGTTCTCCGTGCGGTCAGGCGGCCTCGGCACTGCGACCTGCCCTGCCCATCTCCGATCTGGCGATCAGATAATCACAGGCGCGCTGCGCGTCCGCGGCGTGCCGGAAGATCGCGCCCTTGTCCGACCGAAGGACCCGCAACCAGTTGTGCAGGTAGGCGGCATTCATCTCGAGCGTATGCGCCGTGAAGCCGAGCGTCTGACCCAGGAACACCGAGGTCAATTCCGCGACGATCTCCTCGCGCGCATAGGACGTGTTGCCAAACTTCGAGAACCCGAAATCGCGGTTCAGTCGATGCGGGGCTTTCGTGGCATGGGCCAGCTCATGGGCCCAGACCCCGTAGAAACTGCGCGGGTCCTGGAAACGAGTGATGGACGGCATGTAGACCTTGTCCACGGGCGGCAGATAGTACGCTTCCGTTCCCGTGAAGACGGTTGTGATGTCGATGGCATCGAAAAACGCCTGCATGTGCGGGATGGGCTCGGACGGCGGATGCTCGGGCACGGGCTCCGGGTCAGGGTAGAAACTGTCGGGCAAGCCCTCGATCTGGCAGGCATTGAACACGCGGTAGGATTTCTGGAAGCGGAATATACGGGCTTCCTCGGAGTGATCATCCCCGTCGCTGCGGTCATGCTCATCGCCGCCAGCGTCTTTCCGGCTTTGACCGTAATAGACGACGACAGAGGATTTCTCGCCCTTGCGAACCTTTGCGTCCAACGCATTGGCTTGCGGCAACGTCATCCAGAAGGGAGAGCTGTGGCCCGCCATCACGGTCCGCATCGTCAGCAGGAAGTTGTTCACCCCCTGGTAGGGTTCACCGCCCACGCGCAGGGGACGAGAGCTGCCACCTGCGGTCCAGGGCTTGCGCCACGGCAGAACACCGCGCTCGATGATACGGATGATTTCGTTTGTGATGACCTCGGAGGCATCGAATTTGGGCGTGCGGGATCGGGCCATGACTGGCGTCCTTTCGAGTTTTGGTGAGAGGGAATGGTGATCAGATTGACTGAAGGGGCCTCGGATCGTTGGCGATCCTGGCACCGAGGGCTTCGACCATGTCGATGTAGGTGGTCAGCGACACGGACCTGCCGGGGCCCCAGGGTTCAGGGTCGACTGATCCGTCCCGCGTCACCCGCGGCAGGTTCGCGAAGGCAATCACATCGGTGACGGGTCGGATATCGATGAACGGGGTCCCTCGTGCGACCGCAAGAGTGGCCAAGGGAAAGCGCTCGATTGGCGCGAAGGTTGAAACGGTGGTCCAACCGAGATGGATGAATGTCCCACCCTCTCCGCAGATCACATGCGCGTTAGGCAATAGCGCCGCCTGCTTCAGATAACCGAGATCACGCAGGACAGTCTCGCGCTCGAGCCGTTGTGCCTGCCCCGTCTGTCCGGTTCGGCGTAGTTCCTTGTGTCGCCGCCACGAGGCAGCGGTCGCGCGCAACACGCGCAAGACACCTGTTTGCATGGGAATGCCCTCCATCAGGAACGGCAGACCGGAACCCGGCCCGGACCCATCTGAGGGATCCCAAAGGCCCTCATCCGTCAGTCACAAAACCCGAAGAACACTTTCACTTTTTCCGGCCCCTTTGGGCACACAACAAAACCGAAAAGCCCGGCACATCTGCCGAAGCCATTGATTTCATGCAGCAATTCTAGATCGGCAACCAAGACCGGCAACGCATATCGGCAAAACCTTGCTTGAAAGTACGAAATGTGTTTATTTTTCAATTACTTTGCAAACATGGAAGATCGGCAAAAATGCTGGAAACACCCGCCAGAATCGAACCCTGCTTCTTCGAGGAGCATATTCCAACAAAATTGGCAGACCTTTCGGTCGACATCCAGAGGGAAGCCACCGGGCTGGGACAAGGGCTGCATCCCGACAGTGCAGCCGAGCTTGCCGATCTCGTCCGCGTGATGAACTGCTACTACTCCAACCTGATCGAAGGACACAACACACGCCCTCGCGACATCGAAAGGGCGCTGGCTGGCGCCGAGCTTGAGGAAGAAACCCGCCCTCTCGCCCTTGAGGCCCGGGCGCACGTCATCGTTCAAAGGGCCATCGATGAGATGCATCGCAAGGGCACCCTGCCCCGCCCCACATCTGTCGACTTCCTGACTTGGGTCCATAAGAGCTTCTACGACGAGATGCCTGATGAGTTTCGGATCATCGAACACCCCGATGGCACACAAGAGCCAATCGTTCCGGGACGCATGCGCCAGGATGACGATCGGGAAGTCGCAGTCGGACGCCACCTACCACCCTCATCGTCGCGCGTTAAGGCATTCATGGATCACTTTGACAAACGATTTCAGATTGCGGCGCGGTCTTCGAGCGGTCGGATCATCGCAATCGCGTCCGCCCATCACCGGCTGAACTACATCCACCCTTTCCCGGATGGCAACGGCCGTGTCAGCAGACTGATGTCTCATGCTATGGCCCTCACTGCAGGGATCGGTGGCCAAGGGCTCTGGTCTGTATCGCGTGGGCTGGCCCGCGGGCTTACCGATCGGGGCGAGTACAAACGGATGATGGATCTGGCCGACAGCCCACGCCGCGGAGACCGCGACGGACGGGGGAACCTGTCAGAAGCGGCACTGAAGACGTTCAGTGAATGGTTCTTAAGGGTGACGCTCGACCAGATCACGTTCTCCGCGAAGCTGTTTGATCTCGGCGGACTGGACCAACGGTATCGTCGTCTTGTTGCAGATACCATCGATGACAAACGAGCGCCGGAACTGATTTCGGCGGTTCTCCGGCACGGTGCACTGGAACGTGGCGAGGCGCAGATTGTGCTCAAGACGTCGGAGCGTACGGCTCGCAACACGCTGAGCAAACTGACTGCCGCTGGATACCTGACTTCCTCCTCGCCGAAGACGCCTGTCCGATTGGCGTTTCCGTTGGACTATCGAGAGCGGCTCTTTCCAAACCTGTTTGGAGATGGTGACCTCCCAAAAAAAACCTAGGGATTTAGGGTGTAATGCCTGACCGCCGATTTCTTTCATGGGTGGCGAGATTTCCATCAAGGGTCGCTCGTGTGGCACTTGTCCACCTCGGTGGACATCTGCTGGTCTGAGATAAACTGAACAACCACCACGCGCCGCTAGGTGCTTTTGGACAGTTGTGGTTGCCATAAGCGCCGCTTCCCGTTCGAAGTCCACCGCGGTGGACATTAGACGGTTTGCTCATTGATTTCGGACAGTCGCTTGATCAAAGCTAAAGGATCAAATTGGTTTTGCCTTTGACCCAAGGTGATACTGTGGAAATACGCTCCAAAATCCCTGATACGTTTTCCAAGCTGTAGCATGATGAAGATCGCGCATGATGCTTTCTGAGCTCCTACAGCATTCTTTGCTTTCTCAAATGTTTCTGGGTGAATGCCCATCATGGGTGCAAGTGTTCGAGCATGGTTTTCAATGTCGAACCAGTTTCTAAGTCTCTCTGTGGAGAAGGATGTTGCCTGATCGCATACTGAGGTCAGCAAGTGTGGCTTCAGTTTTTCATCGGCTATGTCGTTATCTAAATCTTTTTTTTCTTTTTTAGACTTAGATTGGTGCCGGACAGTTTGTCCGTCATTGGCGGGCAATTTCATAGTTTTTGGTGGGTCATCTGGGGTAGATAAACTCTGGCATTCTGCATCTATACTGGCGAGCAGTGCGTGATATTCGGGGAGGCTCAGCTTCCTGCGTAGAGCTTTCCGTGCGTGGTTGATGAATGTGTTGCTGGGATCATGTTCTTCCAAATGGGCGAGCTTGGTAAGGATCTGTTTGCGAATAAATATCCGATCGCGCCGGTTATTCTCTATCTCTTGCGCGATGGCGATAAGCTCGCTCGCACGTTGGAGCAGGGGGGTGAGAGACAATCCATAACTGATGCACTTCCCGCCGGATGAGCGTACGCGGTAGCGCTTTCGGTTCGAGCTGTCATTGCGCTTGATGAATCCGAGTTCAACGAAGCGGTTGATGTGCCTGCGGAGTGTCCGTTCGTCGATCCCGCCAACGCGCTGGCAAATGGTGTAGTTGGACGCAAATACCGTTTCGCCGTGGCCAGGTTTCAAAAAGCTGAGCATTGCTTGAAGGGTCTGGATGTGGCCAGGGCGAAGCCCGAACACGCTGCGCGCGTCTCTCAGGGCCCGGAAGATGGTCCAGATATCGATTTCAGATGCGGGAATTGAGCCGCATGATGCATCTGCACCAGCAGCCTCGATTGATAGTTTTGTAAATGCCATGATTTGATCACGATGACCGTTTGGCCCACAGCTTCCCTGTCTCCTCCCAAGATTTTATCTGGGAAAAGGCAATAAAAATCGGTTCACCGAATCGGTGACTCTTGACCGGTTTGCTGGAGGTTGCTACATCATGAGTGCAAATCGAATGATGAGGGCTCTCCAGGGGAAACTTTGGGGGGCTCTTTTCTTTCTGGTCTTCGCTTTTCTCCTTTGCTCGGGTTCCTCTATTTGGCCTGGGTTAGGACCCAGAGCCGCTCTCATTCCGCCACTCATCGAAGAGTTGCAAAAGCGTAGCTTCCGCACGCTCCTCGAGCCACTGGCCGAATTCCGGGTTGTCCTTTTTGGCGATCTTGATGGCGATCGCTTTCTGATCGACTGTCAGCGTTCCGACAGTGTCGCCGCTCTCATTCTTGACGACGGACGTCACGCCGCTACTGGTCAGTTTTTTGTCTGCACGCGCCTTGTGCGAGCAAGCAGAATAGACCGCCTGAAATCTCTCGGGGCTTGGAGTGTCGTCGGGCAGGGCGGCGACCACCTCTTTGGCCGAATTCACCAAGTCTACCTTTCCCGATAGGGCCGCTAAATCACCCCACTGCCGTCTTCCGATGCCATGTGCCGGCCCGATAAGCTGAACAAGCCCATCAGGCAGTTGATCGATAACGACCCGGTGGTTGGACACGCCTTGCCGGGTTAATCCCAAAGCATCCTGAATGACGCCGGGTTTATATCCAATTTCCTGCATCTCTTTGATAAACAGAGATTTTTCTATGAAAGAAGGATCAAGTCGAAGGTTGTTCTCTTGACCCTGTGCGATAAGCGAGGCGTCGTCGTCCAATGTGCGAACAATTGCCTTGACCGTTCCTCCGATCTTGCGGATCGCCGCCAGTCTACGGCGACCGTAGATGATGCGGTATCTGTCGGGTTGGCCCGATGGGCGGACCATGATCGGCACTTGTTGGCCATGCTTGCGAATGCTCTCGGCAAGCTCGTCGATACTCGAATCTTCCAGCACCAACCGATCGCGAAGGCCATCCATGTCAATCTGATCGGGTTCGATGTCCCGGATCGAATTGGCCGTGATTTCGCGCAAGGAGTCCCGCAATCCGCCAACAGAGCCGGGCAGCTTTGCAGCTTTTTCCAGGGTAGGGGAGGGAGCCGCGCTCTCTTTTTCGTCCTTCGGAGGTTGGTTGAAAATGTTTCTGGCCATCAGCGACGCCCCCATGCCATTTGGATCGTCTGCTCCAGTTCATCGGCAACGCCGTTCACGCTGGTCAGAGCGCGATCAATCGTTTTCCTGATGAACTGGCCGGGATCAACTTCGTAGACGGTTTGCTGGGTCATTCCGGCGTCAGAGATTGCGGTAGACTTCAGCATGGGTTCAGTCATGACCTGGCCGGCGAGAATTGATCTCAGGTAGCCAGCCATTTGGGTCTGTGGCCCGTCTGACGGCTCATACCTTGTGATCAGGAATTTGACGAAATCCCATGTCACACGCCGTCCAATCGCTTCTTCCACGGCCTTTACCGTTTCTGACGCAAGTTTCAGGAATTGGCTCATGGAAGCGATGTCGAGCATGCCTGGTACGACGGTTACGAGGAGCCCCGTAGAGGCCGCCAATGCCGTGAGAGTCAGAAAGCCGAGTTGAGGAGGGCAGTCGATCAATACGATGTCGTAATCTGCCTCTACCTCCTCGAGCGCCAAGGCGAGGCGCTCCGCAAAAATGGGCTGCATCCGACGGGCGAGCGCGTTTGCTGTCTCGGTTTCGTACTCCGAGAGCATCAAGCCCGCCGGAACCATGTCGAGTTTGTGAAAGTAGGTCTTTTGGATCACGTCAGAGAGCGGAACCTGATCCTCATATCTCAGAGCATCATAGATTGTTCCGCCCTCGGCGAACTCGAGCTCAGGGCGAAAGCCGAAAAATGTGGTCAAACTTGCTTGCGGATCGAGATCCAGAACCAAAACACGGTAGCCGCGCAAGGCATAACGCTGTGCAAGATGTATCGTCGCTGTTGTTTTCGACGAACCACCTTTGAAATTGACGACCGATAGCACCTGAAGTCGGTTGCCATCGCGTCGACCTGGCCGATACGATTCGGCGTTCTTTCCTGTGCGCTCCAAGATGTTGCGCAGTTCGTCCACTTCTTGGGCTGTGTAGAAGCGGTGCCCGCGGTTATCAGTATGCACTTCCGGGAAGCTACCGTCCTTGTGCCGGTTGCGCAGGTTAGAAGTGCTTACGCGCAGGAGACCGGCAACTTCGGTCGAGCTGAAACGCCGCAAAACTTTACGCTCTTCGGGTTCGAAGGCGATCTTCATCTGCCGATCCAAGGACTCGGCCAGATTGTCGGCAAACGTGCCGATGTCAGAAGAGCCTATGCCTTGCGCATATCCAACGTTTCGATCATCCATATCCTGCCGCCCGCTCTTGGCCTCTGTTAAGGCTCTTGATCATTTTGACGACGCACAACGTGTCTGACGCAATTTGCCGTCAGAATGGGAATGCCACGATCCGCCGAGTCCGGCAAGAAGAATCTAGATGTAGTGCAAAAGTTATCCACAGCACCTATAGGTGTTGCCGCGTAAAAAACTCAGCAAGTCATTGATATAGATATATTAAATGCAGATCTAACCGAATCGAGCCGCTACTCTGTTGAGTTGGCACAATAGCAGCTAACCCCAAGCAACTAATGGCACTTTCTGCCTCCTGCGGAGTTTTCTCCCGGTGAAACTCTTTGGATTCGGGTCAGAAGCTACACCTGATCTTGGCTCGATTCGTACGGCATGAGGCCAAGTCGTTCCGCCCGTTCCAACAGCATTTTCACCGAAGACGGCTGCCAGCTTGTCCGCCCGCGTGGCGTGCGCTCGCGCATCGCTTTCAGGCGGGTGCAGATCGCCTGAAGCGTGATGTCGGGATCCGCGCCCTTGATGGCAGCGACGATGGCGGGCAAGCGATCGTCCGTTTCGCGGCGCCCGGCGCGGGTTAGGACCTCGGCGGGCAGAAACCCGTCGCGGACGTAGGCTTTCACGGCGCGGAGCAAGCGGTTTTGCGTCCAGCGCCGATCATGGGGCAGGGGGCCATTGATAATCCGCAAGACGTCTTCCCAAGCCATATCGGGGCGCAAGCGGCGCACATGGGGCACCCAATCTTGCGCGGTCTCGTTCAGGCGCTCCATGTAGCCGTCCTGTCGCGCCAGCCGCACCTTGCGCAGCGTGGCGGGATCCTTGGCGCTTAGCCCAGGATTGCCACCAACGCGACCTTTGGCGCGCGCAGAGGCAAGACCCGCCTTGGTACGCTCGCGGATCAGAGCGCGTTCAAACTCCGCCGCGGCACCGAGGACCTGCAAGGTGAACTTGCCCTGAGGCGAGGCAGTATCGATCGGGTCGTGGAGCGAGCGGAAGAAGGCACCCTTTGCCTCCAGACGTTCGATCACCTCGAGAAGGTGCGACAAAGACCGCGCAAGCCGATCAATCCGCACGACGACCAGCGTGTCGCCCTGGTCCACGCGCTCCAGCACGCGCGCAAGCACAGGACGCGCGCGATTGCCGCCGGAGGCCTGTTCTTCATGGATTTCTGCGCAGCCTGCGGATTTCAGGGCCTGCGACTGGGGCAGTGGGGTCTGATCCTCGGTTGATACGCGCGCATAGCCTATCAGGGGCATGAAATCCGGCCGTTTGCAATTTAAGATATCGCTATTAAACGACCGTTTGAAAACGAATGCAAGGGCGGGTTCTGTGGCCCTGCCTACCGGAATGCCCTTGGTTTCCATACAATGAGCGCGATCAGAGAGACCTCCGCGACCATCGCCCGCGCGTGTTATATAAAGAGCGTGGGCGCACTCTGACAAAACCCTTGGGTAAAATGCAAAAACGC
This sequence comes from Roseovarius salincola, assembly GCF_026891095.1. Taxonomy (GTDB): domain Bacteria; phylum Pseudomonadota; class Alphaproteobacteria; order Rhodobacterales; family Rhodobacteraceae; genus Roseovarius; species Roseovarius salincola. Next base: position 5,506 of record NZ_JAPTNL010000028.1, on the reverse strand, counting down.
GGTATTTTGCACATATGAAGCCTCAAGCCCCTGCCTTTCATGATGAATCGGACGCTCTCCTCCTCGACGCTGAGGAGGTGGAACAGTCGTCTGAGGACGATCTTTGGTTCCTGCCCGGTCCCATGGAAGAGGAGCCGGATTATTTGCCGCCCGGACCACGGGCCGAACCGCGTGAAGCCGAGGTCGTCGACGATTGGCGGAAAGCAGAGGCGGGTCATGCTGCGCGTCTTGCCCGTGTGGCCGGTCGCGTCGGCGCGCTGGACGACCGACTGAAGCGCGGCCCGGAAGGATGGCGGCACAGGTTAGCCCTGATCGAGGCTGCCGACCTCAGCTGGTTCGTGGGTGACCGCATCGGCCCGGATCGGCTGGCGCTCTGGATCTCCATGCGCCTGTCCGGCGTGCAGGACGATACTGCGGCGCTCTCGCGTTGCGGATGGGCGGTGCGGCGGCTGACAGGTGGTCCGGGGCCGGAAGCTGACCTGTCCGCCTTCCTCGACCGCCGCGATCCTGAGAACATGGCAGATGAAGCCGAGCCCTTCGCGGACCGCGCGTGCGGTTGGCTCAACCTGATGGCACAAGTCGCCGATCTTCACCCGATAACCCGCGCCTGCATCGGTTATCACCTCTGGAGCCTCGCGGGCCTTGGGCAGCAGGGCGATCGAATGGAAGCGGCAGTAACGGCCGCGCGGTTCGCGGCCAGCGAGGGCAAGGGGGCAGTCTTTGCACCTATGACCATGGGTGGGGCAGGGGGGCTGCGCGCCGGTGGTCCACCTGCTGAACGTCTAGCGCGCTGGCTTGACGGGATGGAGACCGGATGTCTGACCGCAATGCGACACCTCGACGATATCGAGGCATGGTCAGCGAGGGCGGAAACCGAGATGACCCCACTCTCGGGCAAGACCCCACGCGCCTTACGCGCCGTGCTAACGGAATGGCCGCTCGTCTCAGCCCCGATGGCCGAGGCCCTGACCAAGGCCAGCCGTGCCGCTGTCCAGCGCAACCTCGCCTGGATGGAAGCGCAGGGTCTGGTCCGCGAGATGACCGGGCAGGGACGATATCGGATGTGGCGCACTACGAACTGAAGGCTGCGCCAGTAGGGCGTGAAGAAAACCGCATACACTTAATGCACTTGTTGCACTTATTTCATATATGGTGGTAAACAGCAGAAAACGGAGAGGAGACCACCATGAACATGTCGGGACACCGGCATCTTCCACCGACCCCTCAGGACGCTGCGATCGCGCGCGTCTCGGGACAGGCCCTGTCGCGCTTTGCAGCAGCACGAGGACCGTTGAAATTTCGCGTTACAGATGCGGAGCAGATGGAACCGGTCGAACTTCCAGCAGGCGCTGTCGCGCTGCTCATGGAGATCCTCGAAGCGATGGCAGCCGGCCGCGGCGTCACCATCATCCCCGAAAATGCCGAGCTCTCGACGGTCCAGGCGGCAGAGGTGTTGAATGTGTCGCGGCCGTTTCTGATCAAGTTGCTTGAGGATGGCAGTATCCCGCATCGAAAGGTCGGCAAGCATCGTCGCGTCCGCATGGAAGACGTCATGTCGTACAAGGCCGCAATCGACAACGAGCGCGAAGCCGTCCTCGATCAACTGGCCGCTGATGCACAAGAGCAGGACATGGGCTATGGCTCGAAATGAGCCAGTACACGGTCCTGTTCGACGCGAATGTCCTCTACCCGGTGCCAGTCGAGCGACCGTCCAGCGTAACCTTGCCTGGATGGAAGCACGAGGTCTGGTTCGCGAGGTGACCGGGCAGGGGCGTTATCGGATGTGGAGCGCGCAAGGTTAAGCACAAAGCAAACAGCGATGGCGTGAATCTTCTGTGACTGATTTACAGTCCGGGAGGCACGGAAAGTTCAAACGGGCCCGGGCCACAGGCCCGGCAGACACCATCACTCCGCCGCAACCGCCCTTGGCGCTTCAACCATCGCCGCCGCGTTACTTTCGGCCGCGGCTGGTGTATCTGGGATGGTAACGCGGAAGCACGCGCCTTCAGCGAGGCCGTGAACGAGACTGATGTCTCCGCCATGAGCGCGGACAAGATCTGCCGCAATCGCAAGCCCGAGACCGGATCCTGAGCCGTTGGGCCGGGTCGCCCCTTGGGAAGACTGGAACAGATGCTTCTGCGCAGTCTCCGGCACGCCAAGGCCGGTATCGCGCACGTCGATGGTACAACCGGCCCCATTATGCCGGGCATCGACCCGGATCTCCTTGTATCGAAAGCCTGGGCCCTCCAGCGCCAGAATGGCGTTGCCGCAAAGGTTGAGGAGGACGCGGAAGAGATCATCCGGGTCGGCGTCGATCTCGACGGTGGCCAAAACATTGTTTTTCCAACCGATATCGCCATGGTCGAGATCAAGCGTGTTCGCGACCTCGTTGACCAACGGTGCCAGTGAGAGCCGCTGCCGTTGCGGAAGACCCTTCGACGCCTTGTCATAATTTCGCGATGTCGTGCAGAGCGCGATGGCCCGCTCCAGCGAAGCCGTCAGCTTAGGAGCCAAACGCTGCACCGTGGGGTCATCGACCTGCGCCAGCCGGTCCGACAGAAGCTGCGCACATGTCAGCATGTTGCGCAAGTCGTGGTTGATCTTGCGCGTGGCAAGGCCGGATCCCGTCTCATCCAATTGTCCGTTTCTCCGTGTGCCGAAATCGCGCATCGTTGTGCCGTTCATCCGGTTGTCCGGTACTTTGAGTTGGTCGATATTCATTCTCAATACCCCTTGTTCTCGGTGGCCGAGTCAGACACGGCATCCGCCCCGGCAGACACGTCCTCACCCAGCCCGTCCACGGTGTTGCACGCTTGGAGCGCGAAAGATGCGGACAGGGCCGCCGCAAGGAGTGTGAGCGTGGTGAGCTTGGGCATCTTCATGTCGGTTTTTCCTTGTGTCGAGTTACGCACGGCGATGGCCGCGATCTCTTCCGCTCAGACTATGTCGCTTCCAGAAAGTGGGCACTTACCTGTATCAGCCTCTCGGGTGATCTGGCCGGTCCGGGCTCAATGCCCCCGGGCCGCCGGCAGATGCAGGATGAGCGACCGTCCGTCCGGGGATAGGCGTTGTGTGAGGCGCGCTTGGTTCCGGCGGATCGAAACCGGAGGCGGTCTGCGCGTCTCGCTGCGCGTTGCTGTTATCGCGGTCGCAATGTGAGCCAGGTCAGCAACAAGCTGCCAAGGATCGCGGAAAGTGCCGATCCGCCGAGAATGCCCAACTTTGCCGCATCCAGGACTGGTTGCTCGAACGCAAGGCCCGCGATGAACAGCGACATGGTAAAGCCGATGCCTGTAAGGAACGCCCCGGCGGCGATGAAGGGCCATGACAGGCCGGGCCCACGGGTAGCCAGACCGGACTGAACCGCGAGCCAGCTGAACACGAACACCCCGGCCGGTTTTCCCAGCACCAGACCGACGACGATCGCCAGCGAAACCGGCTGTGCAAAATCCGCGCCCCCGATCGTGATCCCGGCATTGGCCAGCGCAAAGAGTGGCATGATGATAAAGCCCACCCAAGGGTGCAGCATCATCTCGAGACGCTCGACAGGAGAGAGCGATTCCGTCACGGCCCTGCCGGCGCGGCGCAGGTCCTCGCGATCTTCAGTGTCGCCGCTCCAATGGGCGCCGGCTGGATAGGCGAGTACTCCGCCGAGAATGGAGCGCAGACGTGTGTCGCTGACCCAGACGCGGGTCGGCGTCATGAGCCCGAGAATGACACCGGCAATGGTTGCGTGGATGCCCGACGCGTCGAAGCACAGCCAGATCGCGCCTCCCATCAGGAAGTAAACCGGGATGCGGCGCACCCCGAGTTGCGCGGCGCTGGCAACGACCACGAGCCCAAGCGCCCCGAGACCGAGCGCAGACCAGTTCATCGCCTCCCCGTAGCTGAAGGCGACGACGAGAACGGCACCGACGTCATCGAAGATCGCCAATGACAGAAGGAACAGCCGTAGGCTGGGCGGGATCCGGGTCCCGAAGATGGCAAGACATGCGATGACGAACGCGGTATCGGTCGCCATCACCGTGCCCCAGCCATGCATGCCCGGCTCCCCGACCATCAAGGCCAGATACAGCGCGACCGGAACTGCCATGCCGCCCAAGGCGGCGGCGAAGGGAAGCGCAGCCATTCGCGGATGTCGCAACTCACCAAGGACCAGCGCGCGCTTGAGTTCAAGCGAGATCACGAAGAAAAATAGCGTCATAAGGCCGTCGTTGATCCAGTGCCGCAACGACCGGGTAAAGTCGAGCGCACCGAAGCTCAGGCCGACCGGTGTCTCCCACAGCGCCAGATATGCGCCTCGCCAGGGCGAGTTGGCCAGGGCCATCGCCACCAGAACGGCCAGCAAAAGAAGACCGCCAGATGCCGCTTCAATCTTCAGGAAACGCGCAAAGGGCTTTGTAAATCTGTCGGCCGCTTCGCGGGGCAGACTTTCGGGATTGTCGATCATGGATTCAAGGTGCCTTTTCCGACCTTGATTGGCAAACGCCATCAATAATTGGGCCCCGCTCTCGGGACAGGGTGTTCGCTCAACGCCTTCGGGCCGTGTCCCCGGCGGCCATGAACCAATTCCCGGGGCACTGCCGGTCGGCGACCTCCGCGATCTCTTATATCCAGACTACGTCGATTGCAGAAAGCGGGCACTTACCTGCATCAGCCTCTCGGTTGATCTGGCCGGGCTCCGTCCACCGGGAACAGGCTGGGCCATTCATCACGAGCGGGACCACGCGGCCGATCGAGGCCGTGGCGGCTACTCCCCGGTCTGTGTCGGGTGACAAGACGATCATGAAAGCGAACAATCTTTGGCATGTGCGCGCAAGTTCGATATACGGGCGGCAGCAGCAAGACCGCCCATGAGCTGACGGGGCATCGTGCTTTCCAAGCGTGCGTCCCGACCGTGCCAAATCCGGGAACCTTCTGCCAGCGTCATTGACTCTCTGACTCTATCGGCAACCACAACCAAGCAGAGGTGAAACGATGGCAGCGAGCAAACCGGCCGACAGTGCTGCCATGCGGAAGACGCTATGGGGTCCCGGCACAGGGCAGAACACGAGGACCGTGGCATGTGGGCAAGGATAATATGTTGACTGATTTTGTGACCGGGTACCAACCCTATCTTGCGCTGGTTCTACTGCTGATCCTGTTGGTGGGTTTCGTGCATGAACGCTTTGCCCCGGACGTTACGGCCGCGGGAATGGCTGCGCTTTTCATAATCTTCGGGCTGGTGCCCCCTGATAAGGTTCTGGCGGCGTTCTCGAATCCGGCGCCGATCACGATTGCGGCCATGTTCATCATCAGCGGTGCGTTGGTCCGGACCGGCCTTCTAGATGCGGTCGCGAACCGCGTGGTGGCCGGCGCGAGCCATCGGCCGGTCGCGGGAACCGCCGTGTTCCTGCTGGCAACGCTTGTGGCGTCGGCCCTGATGAACAACACGCCCGTTGTGATCGTCCTCATACCGGTGGCGATCCGCTTGGCACAAAGTCTCGACCTTGCAGCCACGCGCCTG
>NZ_JAPTNL010000027.1 GCF_026891095.1 Roseovarius salincola | reverse complement strand
GGATTTCTTGTTCATCTTCGCTCCTTGATGGCTGCGATGAACCAGAAATCCTCCGTTACGAAAACATCAAATCTGTCCCATGGGTGCTGACGTCAGACAACGCGCTTTCGGGTGACCCGCTTTTGCCCGGGCGGAAAGGATTTTGGGCCGATCTATCTGAGATCGGAGGCGGCGAAAGCGCTCGCATAGCGAAGGGGTGGTGGAATCATTGGATCGTGAACCTGGGACCAGCCATATTTTTCAACGAAGATGCTTAGAGACCATTATATCCATAAAATCATATTATTTTCATGGCCTTAAATGGAAATTCAGTAAAACCTAAAATAGTTCTTGACAGGGGTGCGCACGAAAAACTGCCGTTTTGCGCATTCTTATGCCCCGTTGGCAACCCGAAATTCTGGCGATCCCGCGAGGACTCGAACCCCGAACCTGCTGATTAGAAGTCAGCTGCTCTATCCTGTTGAGCTACGGGACCGCTCGCCGCTCGTTTACCCGCGCCGCGCGCCAAGATCAAAGGCAAATGATGGCCCTGTTCATGGAACGGGGCCTCCATTCATGGTCGCATGGCGGGGCGCACCTCGTATCCCGGCTCTTCGGGCTCGTCATCCACCATCTGCGCCGGAAAGCCCGGCGCGCGGATATCGAGACCCGTGGCATCCTCCAGCCGCCGGATGATATTGGGCGAGAGTTCCCGCTCGCCGTAGCGCGCAATGCCGTCATCCAAGATCGACATCAGCAGCGGCGACAGTTCCAGCGGCACGCCGGCCTTGTCGGCGATCTTCTGGAACAGGCCGATATCCTTTTTCACAAGATCCATCGTAAAGGAAATGTCGCGGCTGCCGTTCAATATGACCTGGCTTTCGGTTTCATGCACGAAGGACGTGCCCGAACTGATCTTGATCGCCTCATAGGCGGTCGCCATATCCATGCCCGCCGCCTTGGCCGTGACCAGCGCCTCGCAGACGCTCAGCAGGTTCGCGGTGGCAAGGTAATTGGTGATCACCTTCAGAACCGAGGCGCTGCCCAGATCGCCCGTGTGCAGGATGCGCCGCCCCATGGTCGTCAGCAGCGGCAGAACCCGTTCGAACGTGTCGCGCCCGCAGCCTGCGAAGATCGCGATATTGCCGGTATCGGCCCGATGACAGCCACCCGAAACCGGGCAATCCACCGCCGCACCGCCGCGCGCCCCGACCAATTCGCCGAGGCGGAGGATCTCGCCTGCGTCGGTGGTCGACATTTCCAGCCAGATCTTGCCCGGCCCCACTTCTGGCAGCATCTGCATCATCACCGCATCCGAGGCCGCGGGCGAGGGCAGGCAGGTGATGACCACCTCGCAGTCGCGCATCAGTTGCACGGGGCTTTCGCCCGCTGCCGCGCCCTGCGCGACAAAGCCCTGCACCAGATCGCCGTTGAGGTCATAGACCGTCAGGTCATGGCCGTTGCGCAGCAGGCTGCCGGACAGTTTGCCCCCGACATTGCCCAGACCGATAAAGCCGATTTTCATGAATGGAGTCCCTGTTGCTTGCACCGCCGTCAACCCGCAGTCTGGCGCGAAACTCCCCCGATTCTGCCGGCAGGGCAAGAGATTTGCGTCCGGGCCCCCGCCGCTCAGGCGAAAGGATCGACGCCGTAGCGCACCCCGGCCAGGTAAAGCCCCTGTGGCGGGCAGACCGGCCCGCAGGCGGCGCGGTCGCGCGCCTCGAGCGCGGTTTTCACGTCGTCGGGCTGCCATGACCCCGCGCCCACCCGTTCAAGCGAACCCACAAGGCTGCGCACCTGGTTATGCAGGAACGAGCGCGCCCGCAGGGTGAAGTGCAGCTCATGCCCCATGATCCCTTCGACCTCGGTGATCTCCAGCGCATCCAGCGTCTTGACCGGGCTTTTCGCCTGGCAGATGGTCGAGCGGAAGGTCGTGAAATCGTGATGCCCCACCAGATGCGCGGCGCCTGCACGCATCGCCGCCACATCCAGCCGTCTGGGCACCTGCCAGACCAGCCCGCGCTCCAGCGTGGCGGGCGCGCGCCGCATCAGCAGGCGAAAGAGATACCGCCGCTCCAGCGCCGAGAAGCGTGCATGCCAGTCATCGGCCACCAGCGCACAGGCGGTGATCGCCACCGGCGCGGGCTTCAGGTGATGGTTCAGCGCCTCGGAAAGGCGAAACGGCGTCCAGTCGCGCGCCAGATCGCAATGCGCCACCTGCGCCAGCGCATGCACCCCCGCATCGGTGCGCCCGGCGGCGGCGATGGTATGCGGCCCCGGCTCGAGCTTCGCAAGCGCGTCCTCGATCATCCCCTGCACCGAAGCCTGCCCGCGCTGACGCTGCCACCCGACAAAGGGCGCGCCATGATATTCGATTTTCAACGCGTATCTGGGCATGCACGCCAGATACCCCGCGACCGGCAGGGGAACAATCCCCCAAACCTCCCCTCTGGCAACCGCCGGCGCGCGCGACTATCTTGGCAGACAGCACCAACGGCTCAGCAAGGCGAAGGGGGCGGGGGCTTGATCATCACCGATATCGCCGACGGGCTCTCGCGCGGCGTCGGCAACATGGCCGACACGCTGTCGCAATCCCTGTTCGAGCCGGTGATCCGCCTTGGCGTCACGGGGCTGGCGCGCTCGGGCAAGACGGTGTTCATCACCTCGCTGGTGGCCAACCTCATGGACCGTGCGCGCATGGGCGGGCTTCAGGCGGTGGCCGACGGGCGCATCTCGGGGGCGTTCCTGCAACCCCAGCCCGATGTGACCGTGCCGCGCTTCGACTATGAAACCCATCTTGGCGCGCTCACCTCGCCCACGCCGCACTGGCCCGACAGCACCCGCGCGGTATCCGAATTGCGCCTGTCGCTCAGGGTGCGGCCATCGGGGCTGCTGGCGGGGCTTTCGGGGCCGCGTGTGGTGCATCTCGATATCGTCGATTATCCGGGCGAATGGCTGCTTGATCTGGCCCTTCTGGACAAAAGCTATGCCGACTGGTCGGCCAACGTTCTGACGCGCATCGAGTCCCGGCGCGAGGCCGCCGATTTCCTGCGCCTCGCCCAGGCCACCGACGCCCGCGCACCGCTTGACGAACCCACGGCCCAATCCCTCGCCAAGGCCTTCACCGCCTATCTGAACGCGGCCCGCGACGCGGGGTTCTATGATTGCAATCCGGGGCGGTTCCTTTTGCCGGGGGATCTGGCGGGCTCGCCTGTGCTGACCTTCGCGCCGCTGCCCGCGCCCGCCTCTACGGCGCCGCGCAAATCCCTCTGGCGCGAGATGGAACGCCGCTTCGAAGCCTACAAGCGCGAAGTCGTCAAACCCTTCTTTCGCGATCACTTCGCCCGGATCGACCGGCAGGTCGTGCTGATCGACGCGCTGGGCGCGATCCATCGCGGCCCCCGCGCGGTCGAGGACATGCGCCGTGCCATGTCTGAAATCCTTGGCGCCTTCCGCCCCGGCCGCAATGCCTTTCTGACGCGCCTGTTGATGGGACGGCAGGTCGGGCGCATCCTTTTCGCCGCCACCAAGGCCGACCACCTGCACCACACACAGCACCAGCGCCTTGCGGCGATCATGGCCGCGCTCACCCGCGAGGCGCGCGACCGCGCCGATTTCGCCGGGGCCGAAACGCAGGCCATGGCCATCGCCGCCCTGCGCGCCACGACCGAGGAAACCATCCAGCATGACGGCAAGCCGCTCGATTGCGTGCGCGGGCGGCTTTTGCAGGATGACGGAAGCCGGGGCAAACAGGCGGCATTCTATCCCGGCGAACTGCCCGAGGACCCCGCGCGCCTGCTTTCAGCGGCGCGCGAAGGGGCGGGCGCATGGCTCGATGCGCAGTATCAGGTGATGAATTTCGCGCCCGCCCGCCTGACGCTGAAACCCGGCGAAGGCCCGCCCCATATCCGGCTGGACCGCGCCGCGCAGTTTCTCTTTGGTGACAGGCTGTGACCCCGGCGCGCGCACATCTCTTCCATGCGCCGCGGCTTCTGGCGATCCTGTGGTCGTTCACCCGCGCCACGCCCTGGCTGCCGGTCATGCGCAGCAAGCGCAGCGACCTTGCCCTCATGCTCAAGGTGATTCTGCGCGGCTGGGTGCGCATCGCCCATGACGCGCGCGGCCCGGCGGGATTCATTGCCCGCGACGGCGCGCGCATCCACGCGCTCTATGTCCATCCGCGCGCCCGCCGGCAGGGTCTGGCGCGCGCGCTGCTCGATGATGCCAAGGCGCGGGCGCATCAGCTCGACCTCTGGGTGCTCGAGGCCAACAGCGCCGCGCGCGCCTTTTACACGCGCCAGGGCTTTGCCGAGGCGGGCCGGGGCAATGGCGCGGGGAATGACGAAAACATGCCGGATATCCACATGGTCTGGCAGTCACGCGAAAGGCCCGATTCATGACCAGGGGACCGATCCTGATCGACCTCGGCGACGGCGATGACGACAGCGCCGCACCCGGCCCCGACAGCGCGCCGCCGGTGCCCGAACCCGACGCGCCCACACCCCCCGAAGGGCGCGCGATGCAGACCGTCGCCACATTGGCCGCGCGCCGCCCGTCGCGGCTGGCGCGGCTCTTCTGGGGGTTGTTGCTGGCGATCCTCGGCGCGGCCGTTTCGGTGGCGGCATGGGATTTCGTGACCGGGCTGATCGCGCGCGCGCCGCTTCTGGGCTATGCGATCAGCGGGTTGATTGCGGCCTTTGTGGTGGTGCTTCTGGTCATTGCGATGCGCGAACTGGCGGCCTTTGCCCGCCTGGCGCGGATCGACAAGCTGCAATCGCGCGCCCATGTGGCGCTGGGCGGCGAGAACCTGTCCGAAGCCCGCGCCGTGATCGGCGACCTGACGCGGCTTTATGCGGGGCGCGAGGATACAAGCTGGGGCCGCGACCGCCTTGCCGAGCGTCTTCCCGACCAGTTCGACGCGACCGGTCTGTTCGCGCTGGCCGAGGCCGAGCTTCTGGCCCCGCTCGACAGTGCCGCCACGCTCGAGATCGAAGCCGCCGCCCGGCAGGTCGCGACCGTGACGGCGGTGGTGCCGCTGGCGCTGGCGGATGTGGTCGTCGCGCTGAGCGCGAATATCCGCATGATCCGGCGCATTGCCGAAATCTATGGCGGACGGTCGGGCACGCTTGGCAGTTGGCGTCTGGCGCGCGCGGTGCTCACGCATCTCGTGGCGACGGGGGCTGTGGCTGTGGGCGACGATCTGATCGGCTCCGTTGCTGGTGGCGGGGTCGTGTCGAAGATATCGCGCAGGTTTGGTGAAGGTGTGGTTAACGGTGCGCTCACCGCCCGCGTCGGCGTCGCCGCGCTCGAGGTCTGCCGCCCGCTGCCCTTCACCCGTTCGCGCCGCCCCTCGGTCGGCGGGATCGTCAAACGTGCGCTGACCGGGCTCTTTCGCGCAGGAAAATAGATACCGCCGGGCATCGCCTGAGCCGGTGGTATCCGTTGGTTCGCGTGGTGGTCGCCCTTACTGTGCGGTACCCGTCGCCGTGCCGCCTGCGGTCTCGCCGGTGGTCTGTCCCGTCCCGGTGGTGGCTTCGGACCCGGCGCCGGTGGTGGCGGGGCCGTCGCCCATGCTTCCCAGCAGAATCAAGCCGGCGATCAGGGCGATGATGACAAACAAGGCGATCACCGATCCCCGTGAAGACCGCGATCCGATCGGGTTGGGCTGCGAATATGGGTCCGGCGTTGTGCCGCGGTTCAGATCGTTCTGGGGTCCATACATGATTTCCTCCATTGCAGTTGCCTGCCCCTTGACGCCACTCTGGCCCGGCACCGGATTGGCGTGCAGTGCGGATCCGCGATTGGGCAGATTCAGGCGGGCGCCGGCCGGTTTTGACCCTGGCGGTCGGCTGAAAGAGGCCGAGTCAAGGTTGGGGCAGGGGGCTGGGCAGTGTTTTGCCGGGGTTGGTTTCGGGCTTTGCGAAAGCGATTTGTACGAAACTCCGGCGCCGGGCGCCGGTTTCAGTACAAAACCGGCGTACAAAACGGAGGTTTTGTACGCTCTCACCGCAGCTTCGGGATGCCTCCGGGCAGGGTTTCGCGCTCGACGACACCGGCGCGCAGGCTGCGCCCGATCCGATGCGCCAGCGCCGACCAGGCCGCGGCCTTTCCGGGCGGCAATTCGGCCTTCAACGTGGCGTCGAACAGCTCCAGCCAGGTCGAGAACATGCCCGGTTTGACATTGCCCGCCTTGACATGGGCCGCCATCGGGCTGCCATCGTAACTGCGTTCGTGCAGGATGGAATTTGCCCAGAAATCAGATACTTTCGCCTCATGCGCGGCCCAGTCATCCACATGCGCCGCGAAGACCGGCGCCAATCCGGGGTGGCGTCTGACGGTCGCGTAGAACGCGGCCACGACCCGTTCGATCTCGGGCCGGGTGATGTCGAAACGTGGCGGCATCGCGTTGCTCATGCACTCTATGTGGCGTGCCTTGCCCCGCTTCGCAAGCGCCTACTGGACCTCGCTTGGCACGATGCATATAAGGCGGTCATGATGCGGAGACCGGCAATCATCATCCGAATTACCGGCCCGGCGCTCTGACCACAGGAGTTGCCGGGGCTATTGGCATGCAACCATATGCCACCAAACGTTTTTTCCAGATTCGACAGTGACAAGGGACGCCCGCGATGAGCGCCGAAACACCCGACTACAAAGACACGCTGAACCTGCCGGAAACCGGTTTCCCCATGCGCGCCGGCCTGCCCAGGCGCGAACCCGAATGGCTGGACCGCTGGGAACGCATCGGCATCTACGACCGCCTGCGCGACCGCGCCGAGGGGCGCAAACCCTTCACCCTGCATGACGGCCCGCCCTACGCCAACGGCCATCTGCATATCGGCCACGCGCTCAACAAGATCCTCAAGGACATGGTGGTGCGCTCGCAGCAGATGATGGGCCGCGATGCCCGTTACATCCCCGGCTGGGATTGCCACGGTCTGCCGATCGAATGGAAGATCGAGGAACAGTATCGCGCCAAGGGCAAGAACAAGGACGAGGTGGATATCGTCGATTTCCGCCAGGAATGCCGCCGCTTCGCCGAGGGCTGGATCGGCATCCAGCGCGACGAGTTCAAGCGCCTCGGGGTCACGGGAAAGTGGGAAAAACCCTATCTTACCATGGACTTCCGCGCTGAGCGGATCATCGCGGAAGAGTTCCAGAAATTCCTGATGACCGGCACGCTTTACCAGGGCTCCAAGCCGGTGATGTGGTCGCCCGTCGAAAAGACCGCGCTGGCCGAGGCCGAGGTCGAGTATCACGACAAGGAAAGCTTCACCATCTGGGTGAAGTTCCCGGTCGTGACAGACGGCGACCTCAAGGGCGCCAATGTCGTGATCTGGACAACGACGCCCTGGACCATCCCGTCGAACAAGGCCGTGGTCTATGGCGAGAGCTTTGACTATGGCCTCTACGAGGTCACAGACACCCCTGACGAATGCTGGGCCAGCGTCGGCGAGCGCTTCCTCCTGGCCGACAAGCTGGCCGCGGATGTCATGACCCGCGCGCGGCTGAGTGACGGCATGTGGAAACGTGTGCGCAGCGTCAGCGCTGATGAGCTCTCGGGCCTGTCGCTTGCCCACCCGCTTGCCGGCGCCGAAGGCGGCAATGGCGAATGGGACGACCCGCGTGATTTCCGCGCCGCCGATTTTGTCACCGACGAGGAAGGGACGGGTTTCGTCCATTGCGCGCCCTCGCACGGGATGGAGGAATTCGAACTTTACCGCGGCCTCGGGATGCTGGAGCAGGTCATCACCTATAATGTGATGGACGATGGCGGCTTTCGCGCGGACCTGCCCTTCTTTGGCGGCACCTATATCCTTGACCGCAAGGGCAAGGAGGGCAATGCCAACAAGGCCGTGATCGACAAGCTGGTCGAGGTTGGCGGCCTTTTGGCGCGCGGCAAGATCAAGCACAGCTATCCGCATTCCTGGCGCTCCAAGGCGCCGGTGATCTATCGCAACACGCCGCAATGGTTCGCCGCCATCGACCGTGAAGTCGGTGACGGGCAGGATAGCTATGGCAAGACGATCCGCGAACGCGCGCTCACCTCGATCGACGAGCTGGTGACATGGACGCCGCGCACCGGGCGCAACCGTCTTTATTCCATGATCGAGGCGCGCCCCGACTGGGTGCTGAGCCGCCAGCGCGCCTGGGGCGTGCCGCTGACCTGCTTTACCAAAGTGGGCGCGATGCCGGCCGATCCCGACTATCTGCTGCGCGACGAAAAGGTGAATGCCCGCATCCTCGATGCCTTCGAGACCGAGGGCGCGGATGCCTGGTACAAGCCCGGCGCCAAGGAGCGTTTCCTTGGCGATGAATACGATCCGTCCGGGTGGAACAAGGTCGATGACATTCTGGATGTGTGGTTCGATTCCGGCTCGACCCATGCTTTCGTGCTGCGCGACCGCGAGGACGGGTCCGGGGACGGGCTGGCCGATCTTTACCTTGAAGGCACCGACCAGCATCGCGGCTGGTTCCATTCTTCGATGCTTCAGGCCTGCGGGACCATTGGGCGCGCGCCTTATCGTGGTGTGCTGACGCATGGTTTCACGCTGGACGAGAAGGGCAACAAGATGTCCAAATCGCTCGGCAATACCGTCGCGCCCGAAGATGTGACCAAGCAATACGGCGCGGATATCCTGCGTCTTTGGGTGGCGCAGTCGGATTATACCGCCGATCTGCGGATCGGGCCGGAGATCCTCAAAGGTGTCGCCGATGGTTATCGCCGCCTGCGCAATACCATGCGCTTCATGCTGGGGTCGCTGGCGCATTTCTCGGAAAGCGACCGCGTCGATCCGGCGGATATGCCAGAACTGGAACGATGGGTTCTTCACCGTCTGGCCGAGCTGGATCACACGGTACGCAAGGGCTATGATTCCTATGATTTCCAGGGTGTTGTGCAGCAGCTGTTCAACTTCTGCACGGTGGAACTGTCGGCCTTCTATTTCGATATCCGCAAGGACACGCTTTATTGCGATGGCGACACTGCCCGGCGGCGTGCTGCCCGGACGGTGCTGGACCTTCTGTTCCATCGGCTGACCACATGGCTTGCGCCGGTGCTGACCTTCACCATGGAAGAGGTCTGGTTGGAACGGAACGCGGGCGATGATGCCAGCGTCCACCTGGTCGATATCCCCGACACCCCCGCCGATTGGCTGAACGAGCCGCTGGCGGCGAAATGGACCAAGGTCCGGCAGGCCCGCCGCGTGGTGACGGCCGCGCTGGAAATCCAGCGCACCGACAAGGCGATCGGCGCCAGCCTCGAGGCCGCGCCGGTGGTTCATGTGCGCGACCCCGAGATGCTTGCCGCGCTCAAGAGCGTCAATTTCGAGGATGTCTGCATCACCTCGGATATCGTCCTCACGGGCGACCCCATGCCGAACGAGGCCTTCCGCATGCCCGAGGTCGAAGGTGTCGGCGTGGTGTTCGAGCGCGCCATGGGTGCGAAATGCATGCGCTGCTGGAAGATCCTGCCGGATGTCGGCAGCCATGCGCATCCCGGCACCTGCAAGCGCTGCAGCGACGCCTTGGGATAGGGACAGCTGGCGCGGGCGTCATTGATCACGCCCGCGCAGCTGCCTTGTCACGACCGCACAAAACGCCTGCGCGTACACTCCCTGACCGGCACCGCGAGGCCCGAGCGGGGTGGTTGATGGCCGGGATCGATGCGTCGGCATGATCGCTACCGAACACAACGCCCCCTTTCAGGCGCACAGGCCCTTGGCCGCTGCCACACGCATACCCGTTTGACGCGGGTGTTCCCTCCTTGCGGAGTCCGAGGGCAATGCGCTAGGCTTTGCATAATTTACGCAATTGTGCGGCTGGGGGGAAATTTTGCAGGATCTCGGTGAGGCATTCAGACTTGCCCTGTCGCTTGTGCTGTCAGGTGACGCTGATCTTGTTGAAATCGTTTCACTTTCCCTGCGCGTCAGCCTTACCGCGACGGGTGCCGCCTGTCTGATCGGCCTGCCGCTTGGCGCGCTGGTGGCGATCACGCGGTTTCGGGGGCGCAATGCGGTTCTGATTCTCGTCAATGCGCTGATGGGCTTGCCGCCGGTGGTGGTCGGGCTGATCGTTTATCTGCACCTGTCGCGCGCGGGGCCTCTGGGCTTTCTTGGCCTGCTCTATACCCCGACCGCGATGATCATCGCGCAGACCATCCTGATCACGCCGATCATCATGGCCCTGTCGCGCCAGGTGCTGGAGGATCTGCATGCCGAGTATGCCGAACAGTTCCGCTCGCTCGTGCTTTCGCGCCGACAACAGGTCGCGGCATTGATCTGGGATGCGCGGTTTTCCCTGCTGACGGTCGGGCTGGCAGGGTTCGGCCGCGCGGTGGCCGAGGTGGGCGCGGTGATGATCGTCGGTGGCAATATCGACCACCTCACGCGGGTCATGACCACCGCGATCGCGCTGGAGACATCCAGGGGCGATCTGGCGCTGGCACTTGGACTTGGCCTCGTGCTGATGGTGATCGCGCTTGGCGTGAACGCCATGGTTCAATCCTTGCGCATGACGGCGGTGCGCCATGCATATGCGTGACGCCGTCAACGGCATCGGCGGCGCGCGCGCGCCGGAACCTGATAGAGCCACAGGTGACTGCCGCGCCGCCACCTTTCGCGGTCTCGGCCTGAGTATCGACGGAACGCCGCTTGTGCGTGATCTGAACCTGACGCTGGACCCCACCGGAATCACCATGATCATGGGGCCGAATGGTGCGGGAAAATCGCTTCTTCTCAAACTCTTGCACGGCCTGATCGCGCCCAGTTCGGGCGAGGTGTCTTGGGGTGGTCAGCCGCTGTCGAACGAACTGCGGCGCGCGCAATCCATGGTGTTCCAGAAACCTGTCGTCCTGCGCCGGTCGGTGGCGGCGAACGTGGATTTCGTTCTCAAGGCACGCGGTATCCGGGATGCGTCGCGCCGCGATGCGTTGCTGGCCCATGTCGATCTGCTGGAACATGCCCACCAGCCCGCGCGGCTGTTGTCAGGAGGCGAGCAGCAGCGGCTTGCGCTGGCGCGGGCACTGGCAACCGAACCAAAGGTAATGCTGATGGACGAACCCACGGCCAGTCTCGATCCGGCCTCGGTGCTGAAGATCGAAGAGATCGTCCAGGATGCCCAGCGGCGGGGTACGAAGATCCTGTTCGTCACTCATGATCTTGGTCAGGCCGAACGGCTGGCCGATGACATCGTGTTCATGCACAAGGGCAGGTTGCACGAATATGGCGCGGCGGAGCTGTTCCTGTCGCGGCCCGAAACCGAGGAAGCCAGGAACTTCCTTCAGGGCCGCATCGTCGTCTGATCCGCTTCAGCACAACTCGCAAGCAAAGGAAGATATGTGACATGGCATCCCGAATTCGACTGGGCGTGACCGCCGCCATCGCCCTGGCGCTTGGCGTCGCAAGCGTCGCGGCGCAGGATCAATCCATCATCGTTCAATCCACGACCTCGACGGCGAATTCGGGTCTCTACGATGACCTGCTGCCGATCTTTACCGATGAAACCGGGATACAGGTGAATGTCGTTGCCGTCGGCACCGGCCAGGCGATCAAGAACGCCCGCAATTGCGACGGTGACGTGCTGCTGGTTCATGCCAAACCCGCCGAAGAGACGTTCATCGCCGACGGCATGGGCGTCGAGCGTTTCGACCTGATGTATAATGATTTCGTGATTGTCGGCCCTCTTGAGGACCCCGCTGGTGTGAGGGGCATGACCGATGCGCAGGGCGGTCTTGAGAAGATTGCGGGCGCGGGTGCGATGTTTGCCTCGCGCGGTGATGATTCCGGAACCCACAAGAAAGAGATGAGTCTTTGGGGCGATACCGATGTCGATCCCGCATCCGGCTCGGGTGAATGGTATCGGGAAACCGGCTCGGGCATGGGCGCGACGCTCAATGCAGCTGTGGGGATGGATGCGTATGCGATGACGGACCGGGCGACATGGATCAGCTTTGGCAACAAGGACGATTTCGAGATTCTGGTCGAGGGCGACGAGGATCTGTTCAATCAGTATGGCATCATCTTGGTCAATCCTGAACAATGCGAAAACGTGAATGTCGAGGCGGGTCAAAGCTTTGTTGACTGGATGCTCTCGGACACCGGGCAGGCGGCGATCAGCGCCTATGAGGTGGAAGGGCAAAAGCTCTTCTTTCCGAACGCGAAATAAAGCGCATCCCATAACAGCAAAGACCGCGCCGGGACTTGTCGGTCTGGTCATCCTGGGGGATGATCCGCGGTGGAGAACCTGATGACCGATCACCCCGATCCGCCCTTGCCCGAATACCTGACCGTGCGCGAACTGGCCGCGCTTTTGCGCATCAAGGAACGCAAGGTCTATGACCTGGCGGCTTCGGGCGATGTGCCGGTGTCGCGGGCGACCGGCAAGCTGCTGTTTCCCCGTCAACAGGTCGAGGCATGGATCGCACAGGCCAGTTCAGGCGGCGCGCCCGTGTCGAATGTGACGCGCCCTGCGATCTGCCTTGGCAGTCACGATCCGCTGCTGGAATGGGCGATACGCCAGTCGCGCAGCGGCCTTGCCTCGTTCTTCGAAGGCAGTCTCGATGGGGTCGAACGATTTCGCACAGGCGAAGGCGTGGCGGCGGGGCTGCATGTGTTCGATCCGGGGTCCGGGACCTGGAACCGATCGCATGTGACGGCGCGATGCGCGGATCAGGATGCCGTGCTGGTATCCTGGGCAAAGCGCGTGCGCGGGCTTGTGCTGCGTTCCGAGCTGGACGGCGAGCTGCGCGCGATAAGCGACCTGGCCGGACGCCGCCTTGTGCCCCGGCAGGCCGAGACCGGAACACAGATACTCTTCACGAAGCTGGCGGCGGATGCCGGGCTTGACCTGTCAGCGGTGAAGATGACCGAGACCGCCCCAAGCGAGACCGATGCCGTGCTTGCCGTTGCGGATGGACGGGGCGATGCGGCCTTCGGGCTGGAATCCCTCGCGCGTCAGCACAATCTGCCTTTCGTGCCCGTCATCGAAGAGGAATTCGATCTTCTTGTTGATCGCCGCGCCTGGTTCGAGCCGCCGATGCAGCGCCTTATGGAATTTTGCCGCGACCAGAGCTTTGCCACGCATGCGGCCCATCTGGCAGGGTATGATATCAGCGGGCTTGGCGAGGTGCGCTGGAACGCCTGACATCGCGGCCAATCCAGCCCTATTGCACCGATATCGAAGCGAATTTCCTGAGCAGATGGCTTTTCATGAGTGAGGCGCAGGTCGCGGCATCGCGCGCACAAAGGGCCTTGGCAATGGCCTCGTGTTCCTCCACCGCGGCACGCCAGCGTTCGGGGGTCAGGTTCGCCTGATACCGGGCGCGCTGAACGCGGTAGGCCAGCAATTCATGCGACTTGGCGAGGCTTTCGTTTTTCGCGGCTTGCAGGATCGCCTTGTGGATCGCCTGATTGATACGGAAATACGTGGGCCGGTCGGTTTCCGCGTAGGAGCGGCGCAGCTCTTCGGTCATGGTCGTGATCCGGGCGATCTCGGCGTCGCTTGCGTTCAGCGCCGCCAGTTCTCCGGCCAGCGCCTCGAGCGCGGCGAGGACCTGAAAGACCTCGGCCAGTTCGGCTTCGCTCTGACGG
This sequence comes from Roseovarius salincola, assembly GCF_026891095.1. Classification (GTDB taxonomy): domain Bacteria; phylum Pseudomonadota; class Alphaproteobacteria; order Rhodobacterales; family Rhodobacteraceae; genus Roseovarius; species Roseovarius salincola. Next base: position 13,547 of record NZ_JAPTNL010000027.1, on the reverse strand, counting down.
GTGATGACCGCGCCGCGATGCGGGATCAATTCAAGAAGTCCCTCGGCGGCCAGGACTTTGAGCGCCTCGCGCAGCGGCGTTCGAGACACACCGAACTGGCTGGTCAGCAGCTTCTCATTGATCTTCTCACCCGGCTGCAACTGACCCTCCAGGATCATCTGGCGCAGCCTGTTCGTGATTTCCACGGCAAGGGCTGTGCGCCCGATCGGATCTGGCTTCAACTGGCTCATTTGGGGCGTTTGATGGTCCTTAAACACTGTCTTGCCCCCGTTCTAGCGCATTTTCGGACGCTCTGTCGAAAACTTCCGCAATATGCAAGGCGCGGCGGCCCGTGCCATCCGCGATCTGGTGGCGGCAAGAGGTGCCATTGGCCACGATCAGGTCATCGGGCGCGGCCTTGCGGACGGCTGGCAGCAGGGATAGCTCGCCCATCTTGACAGACACGTCATAGGTCTCGGCACCATAGCCGAAGGCGCCGGCCATTCCGCAGCAACTGCTTTCTATGCTGGCCGCCTCCAGCCCCGGCACCAACCCCAGGGAATGATCCATATCGCTCATCACGCCAGCGGCCTTCTGGTGGCAGTGGCCATGGACATGCGCGGCCCCGGCAGATGCGGTCATCGGCAGGTCAAAACGACCCGCCCGTGCCTCGCGTGCGATGAATTCCTCGAACAGCATCGCGTTTTCGGAAAGCGCCCTGGCATCTGCGCCGGGAAGCAGCGTCAGGAATTCGTCACGCAAGGTCAGCAGGCAGGAAGGTTCGAGGCCGATGATCGGCGTGCCCGCGCGGACATGCGGCAAGAGCGCCGTCAGCGTGCGGCGGGCCTCGTCGCGGGCGCGGTCGATCATGCCCGCAGCCAGATAGGTGCGCCCACAGCACAGCGGGCGACGACCGGGGCTTTGGGCGGTGATCACCTCGTACCCGGCGCGTTCAAGCACCCTTAGCGCGGCGCGCGGAATCCCGGGCTCCATCCAGCGGTTGAACGTATCGGTGAACAGCACGACCTTGCCTGCCCCGCCCCTGCCTTTCGCTTGCCCGACTTCCGAATCGCGGAAGAAATCGGCGCGAAAACCCGGCAGGCTGCGTTGGCGCGCCAGGCCGGTGATGCGCTCTCCCAAGGCCGCCAGCAGCGGCACCTTGTTGCGCAGCGCCACCAGCCCGCGCAGCGCCACCGCCACCCGCGCATAGCGCGGCATTTCGGCGATCAGCCGTTCGCGCAGCCCGTAACCCAGCTTCTGACCGCGCTGATAAAGCACCTCGGTCTTCATTTTCGCCATGTCCACCCCGGTCGGGCATTCGCGCTTGCAGGCCTTGCAACTGACGCAGAGCTTCATCGTTTCGGCCATCTCGTCGGAATAGAGCGCATCTTTCCCAAGGCGTCCCGACAGGGCCAGACGCAGGGTGTTGGCGCGCCCGCGCGTCACGTCGCGCTCGTCGCGCGTGACACGATAGCTGGGGCACATCACGCCGCCTTGCAGTTTGCGACAGGCGCCATTGTTGTTGCACATCTCGATAGCGCCCTGAAAGCCGCCGCCCTTGCCGGGCCAGGCAGACCAGTCATGGCCGCTCTCAAGGTCGGCAAAATCATAGTCCGGGGGATAACGCATCAGGCTGCGGTCATCCATCTTCGGTGCATGGACGATCTTGCCCGGATTGAGGCGGCTGTCGGGATCGAAGGCGGTCTTGACCTCCTCAAAGGCCGCAAGGATGCGCGGCCCGAACATCTTGCCGTGAAACTCCGAACGCACGATGCCGTCGCCATGCTCGCCTGAATGCGAACCCTTGTAGTCGCGCACCATCTCAAAGGCAGCATCCGCGATTTCGCGCATGGCACGCACGTCCTTGTCCAGCTTGAGGTTCAGGACCGGTCGGACATGCAGGCACCCTTCCGAGGCATGCGCGTACCAGGTGCCTTCAGTGCCGTGGCTGTGGAACACCTCGGTCAAGCGGTCGGTATAATCGGCGAGATGTTCCAGCGGGACGGCGCAATCCTCGACAAAGGAGACGGGCTTGCCCTCTTCCTTCATCGACATCATGATATTGAGCCCGGCCTTGCGCAGTTCGCCGATATCGGCGGCAAGGGCCATGTCCCAGACTTCGACGACCCCGCCTTCCTGTTCGCCCTCCTTGCCGAAGCCGTAGCCAAGGTCGGCCATCGTGTCGGCAAGGCGGCGCATGTTCTCCTCGTTTTCCGGCGGTGTATCGGCGAACTCGACGAACAGCATGGCGGCGGGCTGGCCGCGCACGAATTCCTCCAGTGTCTTGGCGTAAATCGGGATCGAGCGCGCCAGTCCGATCATCGTCTTGTCCACCAGTTCGACCGATGTCGGTCCCAGCCCGACAAGCGGCTTTGCGGCCTCCATCGCGGCGCGGAAGGTGGGGAAATGACACACGCCAAGCACGCGGGTCTTCGAGGGCAGGGGCGAGAGGCGTATCTCGATTGCGGTGGACAGCCCCAGCGTACCTTCCGAGCCAATCAGCAGATGTGCAAGGTTGATCGGTGCGGCGTCGGGCACCAGCGCGTCGATATTGTAGCCGCCCACTCGACGCTGCACCTTCGGGAAGCGCGCTTCGATCTCGTCCGCCTCGCGGGCGCCAAGGTCAAGCATCTGGCGCAGCAGCGGTTCCGGCACGCGATTGCCGCTGCCGGGGCCGAAGTCAAAGGCTGTGCCATCAGCCAGCAGCCCTTCGATCCGCTCGACATTGTCGCGCGTGGTGCCATAGCGCAGCGAGTGCGACCCGCAGGAATTGTTACCGACCATGCCCCCGATGGTGGCGCGCGACGCGGTCGAGACATCGACCGGAAACCACAGGCCATGCGGTTTGAGCTGCCGGTTCAGATCGTCGAGCACGATTCCCGGTTCGACGACGGCGCGGCGGCCCTCCACGTCCAGCTCCAGGATTTGGTTGAGGTGTTTCGAGCAATCGACGATCAGACCCGAATTGACCGTCTGTCCGCATTGCGAGGTGCCGCCACCGCGCATCGTCAATGGCAGGCCGGCTTCTCGAGAGGCATCAAGGGCCGCCGCCACATCATCGGTGGATTTCGCAATGACCACGCCCGCCGGCATGATCTGATAGATCGAGGCATCGGTGGCGTAGCGCCCGCGCGAAAACGCGTCCAGCCTGACCTCTCCGTCGATCTCGCGCGCCAGTCTGCTCCGGGTCTTTTCTTTCAACATTCGGCCCGTCCTCGTAAAAATATTTCAATGACGTATTGACAGAATATTGAATTCAGAATTCAATTCAACCAGATTCACGCACCCCTTCATCGCGGGTGCAGCGCTATTGTGGGAGAGAGATCATGACCGCCGGCCGCCACTTTCTGCAGATCCCGGGGCCTTCCAATGTCCCTGACCGCATCCTTCGCGCGATGGACTATCCCACAATGGACCACCGTGGACCGGCCTTTGCCGATGTGGGCCGCAAGGCGCTTGAAGGGATGAAAGCCATCTTCAAGACCGAATCGCGGGTGGTGATCTATCCCTCGTCTGGCACCGGCGCCTGGGAGGCGGCACTGGTCAACACCCTGTCGCCCGGCGACAGCGTGCTGATGTTCGAGACCGGCCATTTCGCGACGCTCTGGAAGGGACTGGCCGAAAAGCTGGGCCTGAACCCGGTCTTCATCGAAGGCGATTGGCGCAGTGGTGCTGATGCGGATGCGATAGAAGCCCGCCTGCGCGAGGATTCCAGCCACGAGATCAAGGCGGTCTGTGTGGTCCATAACGAAACCTCGACCGGGGCGGTGTCTCCGATTCACGAGGTGCGCCGCGCCATGGATGCCGCCAAGCATCCCGCGTTGTTGATGGTCGATACGATCTCGTCGCTGGCGTCGGTCGATTTCCGCCATGATGAATGGGGTGTCGATGTCACGGTTTCGGGGTCTCAGAAGGGGCTGATGTTGCCGCCTGGCCTGTCGTTCAACGCGATCAGCGAGAAGGCGATCAAGGCGTCCGAGACGGCCAGGTTGAAGCGTTCCTACTGGAGCTGGGACGAGATGGAAGGCCCCAACGAGACCGGCTATTTCCCCTACACCCCGGCGACCAACCTTCTATACGGGCTGAACGAGGCGCTCGACATGCTGTTGCGTGAAGAGGGCCTCGAGAACGTGTTCGCGCGACACAAGCGCCATGGCGAGGCGGCGCGCGCCGCAGTCGAAGCTTGGGGGCTTGAGGTGCTGTGCAAGGTTCCCGAGCATCGCTCGCCCGTGCTGACGGCGGTGATGATGCCCGAAGGCCATTCGGCCGACAATTTCCGGGCAGTGACCTTGCGCAATTACGACATGTCGCTGGGCAACGGCCTGTCCAAGATCGCCGACCGGGTGTTCCGTATCGGCCATCTGGGCGACTTCAATGACCTGATGTTGTGCGGCACCCTGTCCGGGGTGGAAATGGGCCTGCGCGATGCGGCCGTGCCGCACAAGGCCGGGGGTGTGCAGGCGGCGATGGAGGTGCTGGGGCGCAAGTTCGACAGCGCCCGCGCCGCAGCCTGAAGGCGAAGAACCCATGCATCGGGCGGCAGGAGGAGGCCGGCCGCTGCGCAAGCGGGGTGAAGCGGATGCCCCGAAGACCAGGAACGAACCGTGTGGACGAGATGGACAAGAAGACTGAAAGCTTCGGCGACATCGTCCGCGCATTGATCGAAAACCAAGGGAGGATCCAATGAAAAAGACTCTTATCGCAACAACCGTTGCCGCACTGATGGGCGCGCCAGCGATGGCGGCCGACATCACGATGAAATTCGGCCATGTCGGCGCGCCCGGCTCTCTGTTCGAGGCCAGCGTCAACAATTTCGCTGAATGCGTTGGCAGTGCTTCGGACGGCAAGATCGAAGTGCAGACCTTCGGCTCGTCACAGCTTGGCAAGGACAAGGAGCTTCTGCAGAAGCTCAAACTGGGCCAGGTCGATTTCGCGCTGCCGTCCTCGGTGATGTCGTCGGTGGACGACGTGTTTGGTATCTTCGAGATGCCCTATATCATCCAGGACCGTGAGCACATGCGCCGCGTGCAGGATGCCATGATGGACACTTTCCAGTCGGCGGCGCAGGAGAGCGGTTACTATATCGTCGGGCTTGCCGAGAACGGCTTTCGACACATCACCAACAACGTGCGCCCGATCAACACACCTGAGGATCTGGATGGCGTCAAACTGCGCACGCCCAATGGCGCGTGGCGGGTGAAGATGTTCAAGCAATACGGAGCGAATCCGACGCCGATGGCCTTCTCCGACGTGTTCACCGCGTTGCAGACCGGTGTGATCGACGGGCAGGAAAACCCCTATGCGCAGATTGCCTCTGCCAAGTTCCAGGAGGTGCAGAAATACCTTTCGATCACAGGGCACGTTTATACCCCGGCCTATATCCTGGCCTCGGACAAGACATTCTCGAGCCACCCCGAAGATGTCCAGACGGTGCTGACCGATTGCGCGAACTCGACCCAGGATTTCACCTATGAGAAGGCGGCGCAACTGGAAGAGGAGCTTCTGGGCGTGATCAAGGAGGCAGGTGTCGAAGTGAACGAGGCCGACAAGGCGGCGTTCATCGAGGCGTCCAAGCCGATCTACGACGGTTTCGCCGCCGAGGTCGACGGCGCCCAGGAAATGATCGATGAGGTAATGGGTCTGGCCCAGTCGGGCTGATCCGGCGACCCGTTTCCGGCGGCCTGTCTGACGGGCCGCCGGATATCATTGTCTCACGACCCCGTTTCCCGGCGCCAACTGCCACTTGTGCTACAAGCGGCGACGGCGGGTCATCTGCGAGAAGAAAGCAAACATGTCCGTTTTGTATCGCATCAATCAGTTCGTCAGCCGGATTCTGGAAAGTATAACGATCCTTCTGATGGTCATCCTGACCCTGATTGTGATTGTCGCCGTTCTCGCCCGCCTGATGGGGCAGAGCTTTTCCTGGTATGACGAAATCGCCGCGATCATGCTGGCCTGGATCACCTATTACGGTTCGGCGCTCGCGGCCCTGCATCGCCGCCATATCGGGTTTGACTCGGTTCTTCTGGCCCTGCCGCCCAGGTTCCGCCTGGGCGCGGTGTTGGTCGGGGAGCTTCTGGTGCTGATCTTCTTCGTGCTGATGGCGCGGGCCGGCTTCCAGGTGCTTGAGGTGCTGGCGGGCGACCGGCTGGTGTCGCTGACCTGGGTGCCGGTGCAACTGACGCAATCGGTCATTCCCGTCGGCGCCATCCTGTTCATCATCTGCCAATTGCTGAGCCTGCCCGACTACTGGTCCAAGACCCGTCGCGGCATATCGCTGGAACACGCCGAGATCGAGGAAGAGGTCGAGGTTGAGCTTAACAAGAACGAGGGTCGCGTCTGATGCTTATGCTGGTTATTTTCCTGGCCCTCGTGGCCATGATCTGTATCAACGTGCCGATCGCTGTTGCCCTGGCGCTGGCAGGTGTCTTTGGCCTTCTCGCGACCGAGGGAACGTCGAGCCTCGTGACGATCGCGTTGGACATGTATGACGGCTCGACGAAATTTTCCCTGATCGCCATTCCGATGTTCGTTCTGGCCGGCGCGATCATGAATGCCGGTGGCGTCACGGACCGGCTGATCAATTTTGTCTCCGCATTGATCGGATTTATCCGGGGCGGGCTGGCGATGGTGAATATCGGCGTCTCGCTGTTCTTCGCCGAAATCTCGGGCTCGGCGGTGGCGGATGTGGCGGCCATGGGCTCAATCCTCATTCCGCAGATGAAAAAGCGCGGCTACTCCAAGGAGCTGTCGGCCGCGGTCACCTCGTCCTCGGCCTCGCTTGCGATCATCATCCCACCTTCGATTCCGATGATCCTCTATGCCGCTTCGGCCAACACATCTGTGGAGCAGCTTTTTGTCGCCGGTGTCGTGCCGGGCCTTTTGGGGGCCGCCGGACTGATGGCCGTCGCCTACATCTTTGCGCGCCGCTACAACCTGCCGACCGAAGAGGCGTTCAACATCCCGCATCTGCGGGAAACCTTCATGGATGCGCTGCCGGCGTTCACGCTGCCGGTCATTATCCTTGGCGGTATCTTCGGCGGATTCGTCACCGCTACCGAGGCTGCGGGCCTTGCGGTGATCGCGGCGATCGTCGTATCGGCCTGGTATCGCGAGATCGACCTCAAGCATCTGCGCCGGGCCATGCTGGATGGCGGCATGCAGACGGCCATCGTGATGCTGCTGGTGGCGGCATCGGTCCTGATGGGCGGCTTCCTGACGCGCGCGCAGATTCCCCAGGAGCTGGCGCAAGGAATCCTTTCGATCACGTCCGAGCAATGGATGATCCTGCTGATACTGAACTTCTTCTTCCTGATCATCGGATTCTTCCTGCATTCGGCGGCGGCGATCATCCTGGTCGTTCCCATCGTGATTCCGCTGATCAATGCGGCGGGCATCGACCCGGTGCATTTCGGACTGGTGGTGACCCTGAACCTTGCGATCGGGCAGCAGACCCCGCCGGTGGCGTCGGTGCTGATCACGTCATGTGCCGTGGCGCGCGCCAATATCTGGGAGGTCTCGAAGGTCAATGTATGGTTCGTCGCGGTCCTTCTGGCCGTGCTCATGCTGTGCACCTATGTGCCCTCGGTGCCGCTGTTCCTGGTCGAGTATTTCTACAGATGAGGTCCCGATGAACGAACTGACGCATGAAACGAGCGGGCAGACGCTCTGGATCACGTTCAACCGCCCGCAGGCCCGCAACGCGCTGACCTTCGCCATGTACGAGGCGCTGGCCGACCTGTGCCGCAATGTGCCAGACGACGGCAGTGTGCGCGCCATCGTGCTGTCGGGCGCCGGGGGCAAGGCCTTTGCCGCGGGCACCGACATGACCCAGTTTCGCGCCTTTGACACCGCACAGGACGCACTGGATTACGAGGCGCGGATTGATGCGGTTCTCGATGCGGTCGAACGCTGCCCGGTGCCGACCGTCGCCGCCATCAACGGCGCCTGCACCGGCGGCGGCGCGGCAATCGCGGCGGCTTGCGATCTGCGGATCGCCAGCGCCAGCCTGAAATTCGGCTTCCCGATCGCGCGCACCCTGGGCAATTGTCTGGCGGCGGCAAATCTTGCGCGGCTCAGCGCCTTGATGGGGGCGGGCCGCGTGCGCGAGATGATCTTCACCGCCCGCCTGTTGGAGGCAGAAGAGGCGCAGACCAGCGGGCTTGTCACAGAGATTCTGCCCGATGAGGCCGCGCTGATGGATCGCGCCGCGGCACTGACCGCGCATCTGGCGAAGATGGCGCCCCTGACGCTGCGCGCCACCAAGGAGGCGATGCGGCGCAATCAGGCGGCCGCCCGGGCGCAGGATTCCGACCTGATCGAGCTATGTTACATGAGCAACGATTTCCGCCATGGGCTGGAAGCGTTTCTTGCCAAGGAGAAGCCACAATGGACGGGGAAGTGAGCCCGCGCAACGCCACCGGCCCGCTTGCCGGAATGAAGGTTGTCGAACTCGCACACATCATGGCCGGGCCGGTCTGTGGGCTGATGCTGGCCGATATGGGCGCCGACGTGATCAAGGTGGAAAAGCCCGACGGCGACGACAGCCGCCGTTTCGTGCCGCCTGCGATCAATGGCGAATCCGCCGCCTACATGATGATGAACCGCAACAAGCGGGGCATCGCGCTCAACCTCAAGCAGGCTGATGCTGTCACCGCTCTCAGGCGGCTTCTGGAAACCGCGGATGTCGTGATCGAGAACTACCGCATGGGCACGATGGAGCGGCTTGGACTTGGGTATGAGGAGCTGCGCCAGATCAACCCGCGCCTGATCTATTGCGAGATTTCGGGCTTCGGGCGCACCGGGCCCTATGCGCAGCGCGGCGGGTTCGACCTGATCGCACAGGGCATGTCCGGGCTGATGTCGATCACGGGCGAGGGGCCAGGCCGCCCACCGGTGAAACCGGGCGCGCCGATTTCCGACATCACTGCCGGGATCATCGGCGCCATGGGCGTTTCGGCAGCCTATGCGCGGATGCTTCAGACGGGCGAGGGCCAGAAGGTCGATACCTCACTGTTCGAGGCGGCGATCACCCAGACCTATTGGCAATCCGCGATCGCCTTCGCCACGGGCGCGTCGCCGGGGCCGCTTGGCTCGGCGCATCCTTTGAATGCGCCCTACCAGTCGTTTCGCACATCCGATGGCTGGATCAATGTCGGCGCCGCCAACCAGCGCAACTGGGATCGTTTCCTCGATGTGATCGGCGCGCCGGAACTGGGGGAGGATCCCCGCTTTGCCAGCAATCACGACCGCATGCAGCACCTGCCCGAACTGGAGCGCATCCTGAACGAAAAGCTGGCGGGCGAAACCACCGCCACATGGCTGGACCGGATGGAGCGCGCCGGCCTGCCCGCAGGCCCCGTTCTCAGTATCATGGAGATGCAGGCCGATCCGCAGGCGTTGGCGCGCGACATGATCGTGTCGCTCGATCATCCCACTGCCGGTGCGGTCAAGACCCTCGGGCACCCCGTCAAGTTCAGTGAGACACCTGCCAGCATCGATGGCCCCGCCCCGGTTCTGGGTCAGCACAGCCGTGACGTTCTGGACGAGGCGGGCTATGACAGCGCGACGATCGAAGCGATGATCGCGGCGGGCGCGGTGATCGCCGCCTGAGAAAGGTCACGAACAGGAGTCATCATGCCCGAGGCACTGGCCCGATTGCTCGCGCAGGCCCGCCGTGGCGGCGCCAAGGTACCAAACAGCGCCGCGGCGGGACTGACCCGCGAGGCGGCGTTTGAGGTGCAGGAGCGGCTGGCCGCGTCTTTCGGCCCGGTGGGAGGCTTCAAGGTGGCTTGCCTGCCCGGCGCGCCCATCGTGATCGCGCCGATCTACTCCTGCGATATTCACGACAGCCCCGTAACCCTTTCGATCCCGGCGCAGGAAGCGGTGGGGATCGAGATGGAATACGCCTTTCGCCTGCTCGAACCCCTGCCTGATACGGCAAGTCCTGATTTTGACACCCGCCTGCGCGCGGCGGTGGAACTCTTGCCCGCGATCGAGTTGGTGCGCGCGCGCATCGCCGATCCGGTCGCGGCCGATCCCTTGTTGAAAATGGCTGACAACCAGATCAACGGTGCCGTGGTTCTGGGCGATTCCCTGCGCGACTGGCGGGCGCAGGACGTGACCCGCGCCAAAGGGCGGCTTCAAGCCGGAAGCGAGCTGCTGCTGGACGGCGCCGCAAAGGTTCCCGGTGGCGACGCCTTTGAAACGCTGCGCAGGTTCGCCCTCGCCATCGGCACGCATTGCGGCGGCTGGCAGCCGGGGCAGGTGGTGATCACGGGCTCGCTCAACGGGTTGCCCTGGTTCAGACCGGGGCTGAGCATCGCCGGGCAGATCGAAGGGCTCGGCGCGCTCAAGGTCCAGCTCGCTGCCGCCTGAATCACAGGCCCCAGCCACGCCCTCGAACGCCATTCCGCTTCGCCGGTTCTCCGGATCAGTGGCGAGCCGTGCAGGACTGTGCGGGGTAAAGGAAATCAAAAGCAGTCCTTGGACCCTGTGAAGCCTGCGCCGCCGGTGGCAAAGGCCTGGACCGCCTGCAACACGTCCTCAACCTCTGTCCCGGCCTCCACCGCCCGCCCCGCGCTCGCGCGTCGGAGGTTTATGAATGAATTATGGATGGTTTGGGGTCCACTGTGGCCCCGTCTCCATATCCGGCCCGGCGGTCAGGTCCGGCGCTTCGATATTCACCGGATCGATCCGTTAAACGACTGTGAATCCGCTCTTGCACCCACACCCCCCGGTTTCGATCAGAATGCCCACCTTCGGGAACGCCCGGATCGGTCGCTTGATCGTGGTGTCTCCCAACCCGGTGTGCCGCTGGATCGCCCCTCGCGGCACCAGATACCCGAACCGTCATCGCTCGCCTTGTCCGCCAGGAACACGATGATCTGCTTGCGCAGGGCGCATTCGTTCGCGATGCGCCAGCTCATGACAGGGCCTGAAAAGGCGCACAGACGTGCGAACTATGTGCGGGTCTTGAACGGGAACTCGGCCATTCTCGCCGGATTCGTCGCGAGATCTCTCGGGCCTTTCTGCAAGCTTCTGCACTACAGCCTGTAGACAAGCCATATTTCTCAGGCAGGTTTGGCGACCCCGGCAGGATCGCAACATTGCGATTACTTTTCAATAATATCAGCGCCGCGACCGCCGAAATGGCCGAGGCTGAACTCGATGCCTTCGAGGAAAAATGGGCCGGGAAATACGCCTCCATCGCCCCGGCCTGGCGCAGGGCATGGGCCGAGGTGATCCCATTCTTCGGCTTCGATCCGGCGATCCGCAAGATCATCTACACGACCAATGCCATAGAAAGCTTGAACCGCGTGATCCGCAAGCCATCAAGACGCGCGGTTCCTTCCCGACCGACGAGGCCGCGACCAAGCTGATCTATCTCGCAATCCGCAAGTTCGAAAAGGATGGCAAAAATGTTCGGGAATGGTTTGCAGCCATGGATCACATGTTCGTCTGGGATCGTGGATCAGGCCACTTTCACCAAGCGCCCACTGGTTCTCCATCCCATGGGCCAGTGAAGTCGCTTGTGCAAGATCGCTCTGCTCTCCCAGACCCGCCCCGGAACTCGGTGCCCCGAACACACAGATCTCCGCAGCGCGACCTGCAAGCAGGATGCACAATTGCTCGCGCGCAGTCTTCAGCGTCAGGGATTTAACGGGCCTATGCTCCACCTGCCCTCCATTCGCGGTAAGACAGACCCGATGTGGGACTGGCCAACCGAGTTGCATCATGACCACGACATGCCCGGCTTCGTGAAGCGCCGCCCGCCAGAGCGTTTCTTCGTCTAACCGCGGCGCGATCTGATCTGCCGCCATTTCGAGATGCGATTGGTTTACCAGCACGCTATCGGCTCTGGCCCGTCCGAGGGCATCCCGCGCGAGCGCCTCGGAATCGGCGCCGGACAGTCCGATCAGGCGATCCGCGATTGAACCGACATCGACAGTTTCAACAATCTCCGATCCGAGCTTCGCCTTCAAGATTGCTTCGAGCCCGGCCTTGTTAGGGTACGGCACAGGGAGCCTCAAATCGAAACGCCCACTGCGAATGACCGCTGGATCGACCGTCCCGAGATGATTGGTCGCGCCAAACAGAAACAACCCATCGACATCCTTGGCTCGGTTGATCTGTTCGAGCAGTCCATTGACGACGCCGCGCAGATAGCTCGCGTTTTGATGCGGCGCCTCTCTCTGGGAAAAACTGTCGAGCTCATTAATGAACAGCACGGCCGGTGCCGCCTGCTTTGCCTCCGCGAACGCTTGATCGAGCGCCGCCAGCATATCGCCTTGGTGCCCGTGTTTCTGGCAATCCGAGTATGACGTGGTGATGATCGGAAGCCCTGCTGAGCCTGCGAAGGCCTTGGCCAATGTCGTCTTGCCGGTCCCGGGCGGGCCATGCAACACGGCGCTCGCCGCCACGTCTGTCCATGCCAGCGCGCCATCGCGCCAAAGTCGCAGGTCGTTCAGCATTCGATCCAGTGATTGACGCACGCCTCCCAGGCCATGCACGGCATCAAGCGTCAGCTTCGGCACCGAAGATGTCAGTTTCCCGGCGATCTGGGCAAGCCGATCCGCCACCAGGAGTGTTGTCGGCGCCGCGAAGGCTGCATCGATCTGGCCGGGGCCGAATGCTTTCAAGAGGTCCGGATCAGGCAGGCGCTTGCGGATCTCCGTCTCCGCCAGTTGGCCAGTGGTGCTGTGGGTCAGGCGCAGGGTTTCAAGGACGATCTGAGGCGTGAGACCCGGCCATGCGCATTTTCGCGTGAACAGCGCGTTCAGGGCCTCGGACAATTGAACTTCACCGGTGGTCACCAGCACGACCGACGCGCCCTGCGCCAGACTGCGCTCGACGCGGGTATCCAACATGCCCCGTTTTCGCCGCGGGTTCCTGCGTGGGACCGTCTCATCCTCGACAATCCGATGCAGGTCCGCCATGTCCTGCGACGGCAGCTGACTTTCCCAATGCCCGATCACGATCGGCAGGATCTGGTCCAGCCCCCAGAGGAACGGCCCGGCAGGGCAAACGACATTCGTCACATGGCCCGGCTCAAAGAGACTGTGCAGATGGGGCTCGCTCTGCACGATCTCGGCTGCGGCCAACGCTGTCGCGATCAAGGAGGGCGGCGGGTCACCGTCACGGCGCGCGCGACCTTGTGGATCCGAGGATTGCGACCAGGGGTCCTGGCACGCTTTGACCGCCGCCGCGATCTCGGCTTCGGTCATCGACACGGCCAGTGGCGTTTCCGGAACCTCCCAGGATCGTTTGGATGCCGGCTTTGTCACATCCTCGGGCAAGGTTTCGATGTAATCGTCATCTTCATCATCGAACTCACCCGGAACATGGCACACTTCAACATTCACGTTCCATTTCGTGTCGAACAGACTGCGTGCGGTCGAGCGCGCAAGCTCGAGTGCGAATTCGGACTCGATCGATGAGCTGCATTCGGGTCTACTGGTCATGGGCTAGGTAGTGCCCCGGGAGGTGGTGTAAGAGTCCGCGCGCGTTTGGGGCTGGCGGCCACCGCGCTTCTTCGTAGTCTGCGGTTGTTCAACGACCGATGACAA
>NZ_JAPTNL010000026.1 GCF_026891095.1 Roseovarius salincola | reverse complement strand
CCGCAACCAGTTTGCCATAATGTTCGGCGAGCGCTTCGACGCTTGAGTATCTGAAACCGCATGGACCGGGACAGATACACAGAGTTCAGGACACTCCCGGGTGCCTGCGTCAAACCCGCCCGCGTTCAGGAGAGTCTGGATCGCGCGGTAGTCGTCTGGCGAGAGATCTAGCGTCGACCACCCGCAGGCGCCAGCCACGGCCTCAATTGCGTCCTGAATTCCGGCGAGATCAAATTCTGCATCGTGGCGTTGGCCATTGCTGTCCGTGAGCCGGATGAAAAAGCTCTCGGCATCATAGAGGCCGCGCAGGAACCCCTCTGAGCCAGAGCCGAACAGCCCGGCCCCCTTGTTATTGGTCAACTCGTTCCAGCGCGTCGATTGCGCAGGATTGCTGTCGATCCGGTAGGTGATGTCGAACGAATCCCGGCGCATGGCACTGATCAAGAAATCGTCCTGGACGAACACAACCGACGTCTCGCCCTCACGGCATTGCGCGAGTAAACGTCTAAAATTATCTGACGACGGACATCTCTAGCGTCATCGCTTGTCCGCCTCCCTCTCAGTTCCGCCGCAGCATTTTGGACAGGTTGTTCCAGCTGCGGGTGTTGACGATGTTTTCCGCCGCCAGCCATCCTCGCCGGGCCTGGTCGATGCCGAGCCGCATGTTCCCCAAGCCCCCGGTGCTGTGCGAATCGGTGGAAATCGCGATATCCACCCCCTTCTCCGCTGCCATGCGGCAATGAACATCTTTCAGATCAAGACGGACCGGGTTCGCATTGAGTTCCAGCATGCAACCCCGATCCTTCGCAGCCTCCAGCAATCGTTCCATATCAAGCGCAAAGGACTTGCGTTCCCCGATCCGCCGCCCGGTCGGATGCCCGATGATCGACACCAGCGGGTTGTCCATGGCGCGGATCATGCGCTCGGTCTGCCTGTCCTCCGCCAGTTCGAGTTTCGAATGGACCGACGCGACGACAAGGTCGAGCCGCTTCAGGAGCTTGTCGGGAAAATCGAGGCTTCCGTCCTCCAGGATGTCCACTTCGCAAGATGCCAGAAGACGAAGGCCGTCAAGCTTGTCGTTCAGCGCGCCGATCTCGTCGATCTGCCGGTGCAGCGCGTCTTCGCTCAGCCCCCCGGCCTGGGTTTGGCTTTTCGAATGATCGGTGATCGCGAGATACTCGTAGCCCTTTTCCTTTGCCGCCTGCGCCATCTCCTCTAGGCTGTTCTTGCCGTCCGACGCCGTCGTGTGGGCATGCAGATCACCCTTGATGTCCCCGGGCTTGACGAGCTCGGGCAACTCCCCTTTGTCGGCCGCCTCGATCTCGCCGCGGTTCTCCCTCAGAACCGGATCGATCCAGGGCAAACCGACCCCGCCGTAAATCTCTTCCTCGGTCGCCCCGGCAATCCGCTTCTCACCGTCGAAAAGACCGTATTCATTGAGCTTCAGATCGCGGTCCTGCGCGCGCCTGCGCCCGGCGATGTTATGCGACTTCGATCCGGTGAAGTAATGCAGCGCGGCCCCCCAGCTTGGTTCGGGGATGACACGCAGGTCCACCTGAAGGCCCGATCGCAGCGTGACGGTCGACCGCGTCTTGCCCTTCGACGCGATCTTCTCGATCTCGTCATACTCGATAAATCGGTCGATGATCGCGCCGCCATCATCGCCCTGCACGAGAATGTCCAGATCGCCGACAGTATCCTTGCGGCGGCGGTAACTACCGGCGATCTCGGCTTTCGAAACGTCATCGATCTTGCGGATCCACTCCAGAAGCGGCTCGGCGAAATCCTCGGCCACGTCCAGCCGGATCCGCTCGTCCCCGATCACGCCCTGTTTCAACTCCTTGTGGATCCGCGCCTGGGTCTTCTCGCCGAACCCCTCGATCGCGGCAATTCGGCCTTCCTCAGCCGCCTCCTTCAGGTCATCGACCGACGAAAGATCCAGTGCCTCGAAAAGCGCTCGGGCGCGTTTCGGCCCGATCCCGGGGATGCGCGTTGCTTCGACAATCGCTTCCGGCACCTCGTCCGAGATCTCGTCCAGAAGCGGGAGCCGCCCGGTCCGCACGATCTCGGCGATCTTGCCGGCAAGGTCTTCGCCGATATCGGGCAGCTCAGATAGGTCCTCACCCTCCTCCAATATGTTCTGCAGCGACCGGCTCAGGTCGCGGATCGTGTTGGCCGCGTTGCGATAGGCGCGCACACGAAACCGGTTGGCCTCTTCGATTTCCAGCAGATCGGCCACGTGATCGAAAATCGTGGCGATCTCGCTGTTATGTACCGGCATGACCCACCTCCTCAGCCCAGCATCTTCGCGAATGCATCCTCGTCGAGCATCTCGACACTTTCTTCCTTTGCCTCGTCCTGCTTCGAGCCAGGCTCGGCGCCGACGACGACGTAATCCGTATTGCCGCTGATGCTCGACGCCACTTGCCCGCCGCGACGCTCGATTTCCTCGGTCGCTTCCTCGCGCGTCCATCTCTCAAGCGTGCCAGTCAGCACGAATGTCCTGCCCTTCAAAGACTGGTCCAATTGTTCGATGGCTTGCGGCGATACCCCGGCGTGCAGGAGCCGCCCGACGACATCCCGGTTCCGCTCTTCGTCGAAAAACGCGGCCACGCTCTGCGCGGTTTCCTCACCGATCCCTGCGACCTGTTCGATCTCGGCCCGGCTCGCCTCTTTCACCGCTTGGAGGCTGCCGAAGGCCATGGCCAGCCGACGCGCCGCGTCCGCGCCCACATGACAGATACCGAGCGCGCGCAGGAACCGATCCAGTGGCACCTCGCCGCGCGCATGAATGGCGTCGTGAAGCGCCTTGGCCGATGCCTCCGCGAAACCGTCGAGCGCGGTCAATTCCTCGACGGAAAGATCGTAGAGGTCGGCAATATCTTGAACCATGTCCCGCTCGACAAGCTGCTCGGCGGTCTTTTCCCCGAGGCCCTCGACATCCATCGACCCACGTGCGCCGTAATGCACCAGCCGCGCCACGAGCTGCGCGGGGCAGGCAATGCCCGCCGGGCAATAGTTCAGCGGCCCCCGCCGCTCAACCTTGGCCCCGCAGGAGGGGCAGCAATCTGGCATCTCGAACGGGCCGGACCGCTCCACGCCTGGCTGCGGCACTCGTTCTGCCACTTCGGGGATTACATCGCCGGCTCGTTCGATCCTGACGGTATCGCCGACACGCAGGTCCTTGCGGTATATCTCCTCGGCGTTATGCAGCGTCGCCCTTGCCACCGTCACGCCACCAACATCCACCGGATCGAGCAGCGCAACCGGCGTCAGGGCTCCTGTGCGACCGACCCCGACCACGATATCCGCAATCCGCGTCTCGCCCATTCTGGGCGGAAATTTCCAAGCGATCGCCCATCTGGGGCTCCGGCTGCGTTGACCCAGATTTTCGCGCTCCTTACGCGCGTCGAGCTTCAAAACGATACCGTCGATCTCGTAATCAAGATCCTCGCGCCGCTCTTGCATCTCGTCGTGAAACGCTTCGGCCTCCTGCAGCGATCCACACCGCGTCCGTTCGCCTATGACCGGAAGCCCCAGATCGCGCAGCGCCGCCAGCAGCTCCCACTGGCCGCGGGCCTCTGCCAGACCGATCCCCGTGGCATCGTAGAAGGTGACGGCGAACCGGACGCCTTCGGCCTCGGACGGGTCGAGCCGCCGCAGAATACCGGCCGCGGCATTGCGCGGGTTGGCGAAAGGCTTGTCGCCACGCTCCACACGAGCCTTGTTGACCGCCTGAAAGCTGGACCTGGGCAGGATTGCCTCGCCCCGCACGGCCAGCTCTTTGGCCTCCCGGCCTGTATCCTGGAGTTTCAGCGGCAGGGCGCGGACTGTGCGCAGCGTGTGGGAGATGTCCTCGCCCTTCTGCCCGTCGCCACGGGTCGAGGCACGGCAGAACTGCCCGTCCTCGTAGATCACTTCGATTGACAGCCCATCAAATTTGGGCTCGGCCACGAGAGTCACGTCAGAGTCTTCCACAGCCTCGCGCAGCCGATCAAGGAAATCTGCAATCTCAGTCTTGTCGCGCACAGCATCGAGACTGAGCATCGTCGCAACATGCTCGACCTTGCCAAGTTCGGATTCCGGCTCTGCCCCGACGCGTTGCGTCGGAGACTCCGGCACCACGATTTCGGGATTCTGTTCTTCCAGCTCTTCCAGCTCGGCGAAAAGGTCGTCGTATTCTTGGTCCGATATCTCGGGCGCGTTCTCGACATAATACAACCGGTCATGGCGATTGATCTGCTCGCGCAGTTCCTCGGCCTGCTTGGCAATATCAGACTTGTCGCGCATAGATAGTCAATTCCTCGCTCGCGCGCGGCGCGCCAATCAAATCCACCCAGCCGCACGTAATCCACCGCCGACCAGAAACACCCTCACTGTGCCGGACGGTTTCGTCATTGACTGCCGTTGCATCGATCCAGTGCGCCGGTCCGCGCAGCTTGGTGACAAGTCCGGGTCAACGTCCATAGAAGCCGACCAGTTCGGTGAACTCGATGATCTTGGGCCGGGCGAGCGCGATGATTTCCTCGCAGCGCGCGCCGGACGCGGCTGTCGTGATCGGCTCGCGCAGGGCGCTCAGGCGGAAATGATAGGAATGTGGCGCGTCCCCCTCGGGTGGGCAGGGCCCGCCATAACCGGGTTTGCCGAAATCATTGATGGCCTGCTGAAAACCCGGCTCCAAGGTTTCCGGTCCAAAGCCAGATCGCAGAAAGCCACTGTCGGGCGAAATGCCCCAAGCCGCCCAGTGACAGAACACACCACCCGGCGCATCGGGGTCGTCGCAGACCATTAAAAGCTCTTTCGTGCCCTCCGGCAGTTCGGTCCAGCGAAAGGCAGGCGAAACGTTATCGCCATCACAGGTGAAACGGACGGGAATCGTCTCGCCGTGATTGAAATCCGGGCTTGTCAGTATCAGCATGAACGTCTCCTTTGCTTTTTTGGGTCTGTTGTCAGACAGTCAGGGGGGGTGGCTTTATCTCACGTTCCGAAGGGGTAGGTCTCGGGCAGGCCCGGTGTTTGACCGGCCCCGAGTGGCGAGACCGCAGTCGTTTCATCGATCCAGACATATTCATCGAACTGGCGGGGCAGCTCGGCTTCGAAGTAATGGCTGGCAAGCTCGGTCTCGGGGCGGTAGATCACGCCGATCGCCCGTTCCAGCAGCGGTTTGGACAACTCCGTCGCGACATCCAGTTCGTGTCCTGCCCGTAGCGGCAGGATGAGCCCCGGCAGGCCAGACAGGTGGAACTGCCGCTCATAGCTTTGCGGGTGGGATGGCCTGACCTGCTTGACCTCCATGGGACCGTTCCAGTCACTGGCGGCCGCGACCGTGCCATGATCCGTGCCCATCCCGATCCGGTAGCTTTCCTGTCCGAACCCGCGCGCGCAAAGCTCGCCAAGGTTGCGTTCTCCCCGGCGCGACATCTCGGTCGCACGGGCATCACCGATATGGGAATTATGCGCCCAAACCACCGCCTTGGCGCCGTCCCCGTGGAAGTTCATCACGTTTTGCAGGGTTTCGAACATGTGATCGTCGCGCAAGTTCCACGACGCGCGTGAGCCGTAATACATGATCCGGTAATACTTTTCGGCATTGGCGACCAGCGCGGCGTTTTGCGCCGCATCCAGAAAACGGTCGCCGTCGCTCAGCGCGTATTCCTGACGTTTTCGCATCAGATCGACAAGCATCGCCGTCACATCATCCTCGCAGTTGCGAAAAGTACCGGTCAGGGCTGCGTGACCATAAGCTGCCGGGTCAGCCTCCCAAGGGCTGAGGCAGCCGTAGCGGTGACGCGCAATACGAGCGAGATCGGGATCCACATCCTCCAGATAGTCGACAATCGCCTGCGCCGAGTTGAAGAGGCTATAGAGGTCGAGGCCATAAAACCCCGCCTGCGTCTGCGAGGTGCGCGACGCATTCCATTCACGCAGCCAATCGGCAAAGGTACGGACTTCCTCGTTGCGCCACATCCAGGTTGGAAAGCGGGCGAAAGCCTGCCACTCGGACGGTGGCGTTTCGCGGTGACGCACATATTGGTCGATACGGGCAGCATCAGGCCAGTCGGCTTCGGCGGCCACAATGGCAAAGCCCTTTTCCTCGATCAATCTTTTCGTAATGAGCGCGCGAATTCGGTAAAACTCGGAGGTGCCATGGCTTGCCTCGCCGATCAGCACCACGCGGGCATCGCCAATGCGCTCCATCATCATGTCGAGCGGCGCGCTCTCCACGTCTTCGAACGCCTCGGCGTGTGCGCGGATCAGGCCCGGCAGACCTTCGGTCTGACGCGGACGATGCTGGACAAGGCGGGGCGGTGCCGTCTGCACATCCTCCGGCGCGCCTTCCCAGCCTTGTTCGCCGATCAGGGGGACAAAGCGAACATCGGCCAGATCCTCGCGGTCGAATTGCCCCTTGTCGCGCCGTGTCACGCGCACCAGCTCTTGTGCGCGCGCGTCGCTGCCGATGGGCACGACCATCCGGCCTCCCGTCGCCAGTTGGGACTTGAGGGTTTCCGGCATGAAGGGTGCCCCCGCAGACACGAGGATCGCGTCGAACGGCGCTTCGTCCTCCCAGCCTCTGGTGCCGTCCCCGTGAAAGATGTGGACATTCGTGTAACCTGCGTCCTGAAGCGCCGCCGAGGCCCTGGAGGCCAGTGTGCCATGGCGTTCGATGGCAAAAACCTGGCCCGCGATTTCAGCCATCACAGCAGCGGCATAGCCCGACCCCGCGCCGATCTCGAGCACCTTTTCGCCGCCCTTCAAGGCCAGCCCCTCGATCATGTAGGCCACGATATAGGGTTGCGAGATGGTTTGTCCGGCGTCGATGGGCAGCGGGCAGTCCCGATATGCCTGACCTTTCAGGTGCTCCGGCACGAAGCGCTCGCGCGGCACGCGTCTCATCGCATCCAGAACCAGCGGATCACGCACGCCGCGCGCCTTGATCTGGCGTTCGACCATTTCGTTGCGAAGATCATCATAGCCGGTCATGTCACGTCTCCTCACTGCTTCTGCCTTGAGTGCAGAACGGCAACCAGACCAGGCACGCGGGCGGGCTGCGATAAGTCCGGTTTAACTCTCGGTCGGAACCTCCGGTGGCGGAGCAATCGGTACTTCGCCAGGGGGCTGTGGCACATCCGGCGGCGTTTCCGGCGGGACTTCCCTGGGCGGTTCCGGGGACTCGTCTGGCGGAGCCGGTGGCGTTTCGTTTGGTGGTGTAGCCGGTTTTTCCCGTGGCACAGATTGCGGCGTCCTTGGCTTAGAAGGTTCACCACCAAAGCTGAGTGTTGCCCCCTTTTGCTCATAAGACTTGGATTGTATCGCCATGAAAGCTGTTTCTCTTTGTCAGTCCTGCTGCAAGTCTGCACCAAGTGCATGGTCCCAGGCATTGATCACGGTTAAACGCTCCGCCCTGCGATCCTTGCAGGATCCTCCGAGAGCAATACCCCGATCACACAGCCAAGAGGCGAGGAATTCCTGACGCGAAAAAAGGCCGGCGAGCCCGTTCGGGGTGCATGGCAACCCACCTGGCGCGCTGCTTCATACCGCTGTTGCTGGAAAATCCATCCATCCCGGTTGTTCAAATTTCCGGAACCACATCAGCACCCCGCATCCTGGCCATGCCTTGTCTCAGGGGCACCGCAAGACGACCGCATGAAGATAGAGGAGCCCTATTCTGCTGGGCCAATACTGTTGGCGGCATGCCCCAGATCGTCCACCCTGTCCTTAAAAAAATGTCCGCATGTAGTTCACGATGACCATGGCAGCCTGCAACCTCGCAGGATTGCCGAAGTTCCTGGCAGGTTGATGGTGGCGGTAACATTGGCCCGGGTTCCGAACCCGCGGATGGCCCGCCCTCAAATCACGACAGACGGGACAACTTTCACCCAAACAGACTTCTTCAGCGACGTGTTAGCGCTTGCGGAAGTGAAGCACGCCCCAGGAGAGTTGCCCGGCGTCGGCAGCTTCGACCCAATGATTTAGGCCATTGAGCATGCGTTCGGTATAATCCGGGGATATCTGGTCCTCCAGTGCGTGACGCCGCGACTTCAGCTCCTCGCGCACGCGGGCATAGTGATTGCGTAGCTGATGGGTGAGGTCTTCGATCTCGACCATATCGAAACCGAGGTCTTCCAGCGTCGCTAGGTAGAACCCGATCGAATCCATATCGGGCAGATGAATCCGCTCATAGATCGGCTCGAATGCGGACGCGTCATCGATATCGTTGGCCTGCATCGGGTCGGTGAAGATGAAATCTCCGCCGGGCTTGATCACGCGCGAGACTTCTTCCAGCACGCGTGTGCGGTCGCCGGAATGCAGGATGGCTTCCTGGCTCCAGACCACGTCGAAGCTGTTATCCGGGAAGGGAATGTCCTCGAACAAGCCGTGGACGACCTCGATTTTGTCTTCGAGGCCCTGTTCCGCGGTCAGCTTGCGATTCCGCACATTTTCTTTTTCCGAGAGGTTCAGGCAGGTGACGTGCGCACCGGTCTCGCGCGCGAGATAGCGCGCCGCACCGCCATAGCCTGCACCGATATCGATCACGCGTGCTCCGGGCTTCAGATCAAGCTTTGACGCCATGTGGTGCACGGTTCGCGCGGAGGCCTCAGCGATGTCTTCGCCGTAACTTTCATAGAGGCCGACATGTATGTCCTCTCCACCCCAGATGGCGGCGTAGAAGGCGTCCGCGTCCGCGCTGTTGTAGTAATCTTCTGCGGTTTTCACAGCTTTCTTGAAATCAGCTTTCATCGGTTTCTCCGTGATGTGGATGAAGAAGCTCCGCAGCATGCAGAGATTTGCTCCTGACAGACTGCTTGGCATGCGCCTTCGCCATACAAAACGCACAGTTCTATTGGGCTGTGATGCCGTTTCATTGACGCTCCAGCGGATGCGCGCGCTCCCAATCGGTGATGTAGTCGCGCGTCAACGGCAGGGTGTCCTGGTTCTTCGTAAGTTGGATCTGAAAGACCATGTTTCCGCCATACCGAAAGCTCATCTCCGAAGCGGCGAGATAGAAATCCCACATCCGGCAAAAGCGCTCGTCGTAGAGGTCAGCAACCTTGTCCCAGTTCTCTTGGAAGCGCTTGCGCCAGCATTGTAGTGTCTGCGCGTAGTGCAGGCGCAGGATTTCAATATCGGTCGTAAAAAGGCCGGCGCTCTCGACCACTGGGAGCACTTCCGAAAGGGCGGGAATATAGCCCCCTGGAAATATATATTTTGCAATCCACGGATTGGTCGATCCGCCGGGTCCAAAACGGCCTATCGCGTGGATGACAGCGACACCGTCATCGGCGAGAAGGTCTCGGACCTTTTCGAAATACTCCCGGAAATGACCGACACCAACATGCTCAAACATACCCACGGAGACGATCCGGTCATAGGGGCCGCGTAGATCGCGATAGTCCTTTAGTTTGGATTCGACCCGATCAGAGAGGCCTTCGCGCTCCACCCAGTCCTTGGCGTATGTCTGTTGTTCGCTTGACAAGGTTACCCCGTCGACGTGACCTGCGCCAAGCTTGGCGAGATGCACGCCGAGACTGCCCCAGCCAGAACCGATATCGAGCACCTTGCAACCGGGTTCGAGCTTGAGCTTCGCGGCGAGATGACGAGCCTTCGTCGCCTGGGCGCGCTCCAGATCGTCATGGCCCGGCTCGAAATAAGCGCAGGAATAGAAGCGGTCGGCGTCGAGAAATTCGTCGAAAAGATCATCATAGAGATCGTAATGATGGGCGACATTGTTCCGCGACCGCAAGAGATTGTTGGCCTGTGCGAAACGCCGCGTGAGGTATCGCCAGCGCCCCGAAACCGTGAAGGCCCAGTGCTGGTCGAGATTCTCGATGTTTTGCATGACGATGGCGAGAAGGCCGGCGACATCCCCGTCTTCCACCGTCAAGGTCCCATCCATATAGGCTTCACCCAAAGTCAATTGAGGATTGAATAGGAGGCTCCAGTGCCGCGATGCATCGTGCAGCCTGACGGTGACGTGCGCCCCCGGTATCTGGCCCTTGATCTCGTGCCGACGGCCTCTGGCGTCTATAAGCGTGATGTGGCCACGCCTGATCACGCGTCGCATCATATTGCTGAGCAGCATGGCGTAACTCCCAAGCCAAGAACCAGAATTCTCATTTGGCTTGTTTGCCGCGCAAGAGAAGCAACAGGACGCGACGAGTCGGCAAACTAATTTCCTTTAAGTCTTGGATTGAGAGTGATCACCCTGACCTGAACGCGGATCGCACAAGCTGGGCAAGTGTGCGAGAATGCCCGAACCGGCGCATTAACCTGAGCTAATTGTCTCCATTTCTTCCCGTAACCGCTTTTGACGGTGAAGAGCTCTTCGGCGATTTCGCCTCCAATCGTGACAAGCGGCCATTCTGCCCCGCCTGGTGGCGCGACGGAGTTCCTCGACGTCCTCAAGGAACTCGATCGCAGGATGCCCGAGGAGCGGGATGTGCATATCGTCATGGATAACTACGCCACGGCTCTGTTGATGGCATGGATGCCCCCTCCCGACGGCATCGTAATGTGCCAAGGTGATGTTTGCTGAAGACATCACAGAAGGAGAGAGCAACCATGTCCGAAGTTACCATTATCGGGATTGATCTTGCAAAGCGCGTTTTCCATTTGCACGGCGCGCGCGACGATGGATCTGTCATGTTCCGCAAGAAGCTTTCACGGGCTCAGCTGCTCGCGTTCATTGCCCAACACCCGAGGTGCATTGTTGCCATGGAAGCTTGCGCCACGGCACACGGGTGGGGGCGCGAATTTGAGAAGCTCGGGCATGACGTGCGCCTGATACCGCCGGTCTATGTGAAGCCGTTCGTTAAGCGCCAGAAAAACGACATGGCTGATGCCGAGGCAATCGTTGAGGCGGCGCTGCGTCCGACCATGCGTTTCGTCCCCGTGAAGACGGAAGATCAGCAGGCCCGCGCGATGCTGTTTCGGACACGGCAGATGTTTGTCGGCCAGCGCACCCAGATGATCAACGCCTTGCGTGGACACTTGGCCGAGCACGGTCTGGTCGCGGCCCGAGGTCCGGCCCATGTGAAGCGACTTGCGGACGCCATCGCAGACGAAGGCATAGCTCTGCCAGACGACGTTCGAGAGCTTGGCCGTCTGTATCTGGAACAGATTGATGGCCTGACCGCTCAGCTGGCGGAGCTTGACGGAAAGATGAAGCGCGCTGCCAAGGAAGCCGATTTGACGCGCCGCGCACAATCCATGCCGGGCGTAGGGCCGGTCACTGCGCTTGCGATCGAAACCTTTGCGCCCGACATGGCCAGCTTCCGACGTGGGCGTGATTTTGCGGCCTGGCTCGGACTCGTGCCGAAACAGCACTCCACAGGCGGGAAGGCCCGACTGGGGAAGACCTCGAAGATGGGGCAGCGCGACATTCGCACGCTTCTGGTGTCGGGTGCGATGGCCGTTCTTCAGGCGGTCGAGCGGTTTGATACGCCGAACAACGGCTGGCTGAAACGCCTGCTGACCCGCAAGCCACGCATGGTCGTCGCGATCGCGCTGGCGAACAAGATGGCGCGTGCCCTCTGGGCGATGCTGACGAAACAAGAGGATTACCGGAACCCGGTGGCGGCGATGGCCTAAGCGCTCCGCGCTTGCCAACCCGTCCCGGCACGTCGGGAGTGTGAGGAGGTCACTGAACAGTAAGGGCAAAGGATCGATCAGATCCGGGTCAGAGAATGCAGCATTTGTGCAGGAGCCAATGAGCTCGGTTTGTTGATATGCCTCTGATCCGCGCATCGCCATACCGGCCAGCGGCCATGTCAACGCCGCAGAGAAAGGCCTGATACATGACCGCACCCGATCACACGCTCGAGCCGTTCAAAAAAGCACTTGCACCAACGGGGGCATCCATACATGCACAAATCGGCTGATGGCCGAGGTTCCCCTTTCCCGGGGCAGACGTATCCCACGGCCTCCGTGACAGGTATGCCGAGCGCGGTGTAGCCGTTCAGGACGGCGATCCGGACCTGGAGCTCCGCGACCTGACGGTCGAAGTCCCGTGCCATGAGCCGCTGGCCCATCAGTTTCACGCAATGCATCTTCGTTTCGACGCGACTTCGGCGGTGGTATCCGCTCCATCGTCGCCAGAGCGCGCGGCCAAGGTATTTCGAAGCGCGCAGGGCCTCGTTATGGGGCGAGCCATTGTCCGCCATTGATGGTGTGGATGGCTCCCGCTTCCGGCATCGCAATGTGCCATATTGGGTGCTGTGAACATCACCAATAAAGGGAGCCACCCATGAGCGATATTATCACAATCGGGATCGATCTGGCGAAATCTGTTTTTCAGCTTCACGGTGTTGATGCTGAGGGGCGGGTGTTGCTGCGGCGTCAACTTCGGCGCAGCCAGATGTTGGAATTCTTCCAGGGCCAGCCGGCGTGTCTCATCGGTATGGAAGCCTGCGCCAGCGCGCATTACTGGGCTCGCGAATTGATCGAGTTCGGTCATGATGTTCGACTCATGCAGCCCAGCTATGTGAAGGGCTACGTCAAGCGAGGCAAGACCGACAAGGCTGATGCGGAGGCGATTTGCGAAGCCGTGTCGCGCCCGTCCATGCGCTTTGTGCCCGTAAAGAGCGCAGACACGCAGGCGCTTCTGATGACCCACAAGGCACGCGAGTTTCTGGTCCGTCAGCAGACCCAGATCGTAAATGCCATGCGCGCACATCTGGGCGAGTTCGGCGTCGTCGTCCCCAAGGGCATCCAGAATGTCGAGCGTCTGATCGCAGCATGTGACAGGGCCGATCTGCCCGCGCCAGCGCGCAAGGCCCTGAACCTGCTTGCCGATCAACTGGTCGACACGCAATCGAGGATCGAGGACCTGACCGCAGACATCCGCGCAGACGCGCGGGTCAATGAAGCCGCACAGCGCCTGCAAACGATCCCTGGTATCGGCCCGATCACCGCCAGCGCATTGGTTTCCGCGCTGCCCGATATCTCCGACTTCAAATCAGGACGGGATCTCTCTGCCTGGCTGGGCTTGACGCCGCGACCTCATTCAACTGGTGGCAAGGAAAGGCTGGGGCGCATCTCAAAGATGGGCAACAGCTATCTACGACGGCTGCTCTATCTTGGCGCCATCGCGCAAGTCAGCGCCCGGCGCCGTGGCGAGCCCGGCGAAGATTGGCTGTGGAAGGTCATCCAGCGCAAGAAACCGAAACAGGCGGCAATCGCCCTGGCCAACCGCATGACGCGCACGGCCTACGCACTGATGAAGAACAAGACGGAATTCCGGGCGGCAACCGCCGCCTGACAAAGACAGGGGTATCATCCCTTACAAGAAGGCAAGTGCATCGTGAGATGATGGCAAAGAACGGATATATCGCCGAGGACACCCTGTTCGGACCGGAGCGCCAGAGAGCGCGCGCCATTGATTGGGACCAAAGCGACCGCGGACTTTCATCAGGGCGCGCAGCCACCGTGCTGCAATCCAGACGCCTTATACATGGCCGCAACCGAAATCATGCCAGCAGCACCCGAAATGCCCTTGCCCCGCGGGAGCCATCCATACACGGTCCGAGGACGATGGCGAGCGCTCCGGCGGTGACGGTCTTCCACGACTTCGCGTTCTTGCGGGGCGGGATGACGGCATGAGCGCCGCGCTCTGCGATCGCATCATGGCACTTGCGGGTGTCGTAGGCGCCGTCTGCCGTGACGCTGCCGATCTCCTGGCCCTCCCGTATCTGGCTGAGAAGGTCGGGCAGGACCGGCGCATCGCCGATATGGCTCCCGGTGATCTCGACTGCCCGAACCTCCAGCGTTTCTTCGTCGATCCCGAGATGGATCTTGCGCCAGACGCGCCGTTTCCGGCCACCGTGCTTGCGTGCATGCCATTCGCCTTCGCCTTCGCCCTCGACCTTGATGCCGGTGCTGTCGATCAACAGGTGAAGCGGCCCCCTGGGGCCGCGATACGGGATGTTCACGGCGAGCGTCTTCTGGCGGCGAGACAGCGTGCTGAAGTCGGGCACCAACCAGCCAAGCCCGACCAGGCGCAACAAGCTTTCGACGAACCCGGTCGTCTCTGCCGCAGCGCCATGCCGAACAGCACCTTCATCGTCAGGCACGTCTGGATGGCGGTATCGCTGTAAGTCTGCTGTCGACCACGCCTGCCTGGCCTAGCTGGCCCGAAGCTGCATATTTGGGCTTTTGAGAGAACAAAGCTCGTACGTTTCATGACTCTGACCGCTGCAGATATAAAGCGACGTTCTCGGCTGGCATCTTGAAGCCTCGACCGTCGGAGACCCGTTCAGTGCTGATAGGGTATTTGGGTCTGTTAGGGTTGATCCCAACGATCCGGTGAAGGTCTCCACCGGTTTTAAACGTTCGGCGATAATCAGATGGCTCCAGACCAAAATGCGGTGCGAGTACTTCAAACATGGCTTTGTCCGGCGAGTAAAGCGCGCCGTCTTCCATCGGAATGCCGACGCGGAAGCCGATGTTGAAGCTATGACGCAGATCGATATCGCTCAGTTCGCCGCCTTCGACCGTCAACCCATGCGTTTCCGCTACGGCGAGGCAGGCCTTCATCATGTCTCGGCGCAGGCGATCGCACAGCTCTGGCGTCAGATTGCGCGGCGGGGAGACTTTGGAACTTGTCTGGACCGACGTCTTTTTCGCGGGGGTCTTTGGCTTGCGTGTGTTCTTTTTCATGGCGCGGCCGCCCCGCTGCCATTGTGGTCCAAGGTCATTTGGGCCTTTGCTTTATAGACGGTTCCGCGCGAGATCCCCATCTCGCGCGCGATTTCGGTGGGCGAGCAGCCTTCGGCCAGCTTTGTCTGAA
Source organism: Roseovarius salincola (assembly GCF_026891095.1). Lineage (GTDB taxonomy): Bacteria > Pseudomonadota > Alphaproteobacteria > Rhodobacterales > Rhodobacteraceae > Roseovarius > Roseovarius salincola. Next base: position 13,108 of record NZ_JAPTNL010000026.1, on the reverse strand, counting down.
TGGCCCCGCGATCAATTTTGGGTTTGCGCCCGCGATAGACACCACGCTGCTTCGCTACGGCAATGCCTTCGGCCTGGCGCTCCCGGCGCAGGTTGGTTTCGAACTCGGCAAAAACGCCCAGCATATCAAAAAAGGCTTTTCCGGTTGCCGTGGATGTATCCACGGGCTGCTCGGTTGCCGCCAGATGCGCGCCCTTGGATTTCAGGTGAGTGACGATGGCCTGCAGATCACGCAAGGAGCGGGCCAGCCGGTCAATGCGCGTGACGACCAGCGTTTCTCCTGGATGGATGAAGTCGAGGATCGTCTTGAGCTCGGGTCGTCCCTCCAGGCTGGTCCCGCTCTTTTGCTCGGTGCGGACCATGCCGCACCCGGCCGCTTTCAAGGCAGCAATTTGCGCATCGAGATTCTGTTCGACGGTCGAGGTGCGCGCATATCCGATTTTGGCCTGATAAGTGTTCATTTTGGGTGTGCCTCTGACATGGTCTGTTCATTATCTCGAAACAGACCCAAAGTGAACAGGAAAACGGCTGCTTTCACTGTTCATGCGAGGCGTCACCATGAGTATACCCAATATGGCGGCCCAGAAGGCTACTCCATCCAAAAATTCCGCTCACGCCGCTTCTGTATCTGCAACTTCGCGAACTGCTCACTGACAGCATCGGCGTGGATTTCATCATGAGCCCAGTCAACGTATCCAGCTTCCTTCGCCCAATCGTGTTCTGGGTGCTTCGCATCCCCACGCGCTTCCTTGAAGACTTCGTACATGGGCGGGCCTCCGATATCTTCTGGCGGGGTTGCCCACTGACCGCCCACAAAACGCGGCAAAGGTTCATTCGGTACGACTGGGCGCTTTGAGACCAGTTCAACGCGATGCGCCCAGTCATCCCCGAAATCGTAGGTGTAGATCACAGGCGGCACCTTGTTGTTCAAAAAGAACTCCAGCTTCTTCGTGGTGACCTCCATCACCGGCGGGCCGAACATCGGCTCGATCCAGAAGTCCTCGTTTTTCATCTGGTATTTACGGTCACCAATCTCGAAATCCCACAGGTGCATATCGTACCACAGGAAAGCCGCCTGAATGGCATCGTGCAAGTGTGGGAGGGTCTTGTCCGACCTGATCTCGATCTCCCGCCACGGGGCGGGATCGACATCTTCAAGGGTGACTTTCAGTCGTAGGACCTGGGGTTCTTTCTTAGCCATGAGCGCCTCTATGCGGCCAAGGGTCCAAAATCGATCCGCTTATCCAGATCGACCTCGAAGCGGCCATAAGGGTTGATGTGTAGATAGATGAGCGGTGACAAGCCGCGATAGTCCTCTGGGGACAAGCGTGCGACCACATTGGGGTTACGCAGGACGGATTGCACCATTCGCGTATTCACGTAGACCAATGACGACTGTAACAGGTGCAGCGCATGCGCGGCGGTTTCCTGGTCCCGCACACGGTTGGTTGCGATTTCGCCGCCCTTGCCGAAGAACACGAAGCTGTTGGCGCTGTTCCAGTTTTCCACGACGTTCAGCCCTTCGTGAATTTCCCGGCGGAACGCCTCGGACCGAAGGTATCGGCACAGGAATATCGTCTTGATGGCGCGGCCAAGCTCCGCCAGTGCCTTGTAGGTGGGGTGCATCACATCGGATCGGGCGAACCGGCGCAGGATGGCTTCGGGATCAGCCGTCCCGTGCTGCATGGCTGCGGTGTATTTGACCATTTCGTCATACTGGCGTTCGATTTCACCCCAATCGATCACGCCTGACAGAATTGGCAACAGATTAGGCAGTTGCCCTCGCATACCCGCACTCGGAAGGGCGAGTTTTTGGCGCGCGATGGCTTTGAGACGTGGCGCAAGCTCAAATCCCAGAAGATGGCAAAAAGCAAAACCGACAGCGCTTTGTCCGTGGCTGTCTACATACTGCCGCTGGATTTCCATGTCAGTGCAGTGCCGCAAGACGCCCTCAATCATGGCGGCCACTTCGGAAGACGAACAGCGTTTCAGCTGCGAATAAATGCAAGTCGCCTGCCGCTCGACATGCCAATAGATCATGACGCCACGCCCGCCATAGCGTGCATGCCATTCCGTCATCAGGTTGCGGTCCCAGGCCCCGAACTTGGTAGAATCCCCGGCACAGGTCGTGCCAGGCGTACCCCAAACGTCCGGGTTGCGGATTTCCAACGTCGCATTGGCAACCTGCGCACACGCCGCCTTGAGGGAAGCAGGGTCAATATAGCGCCGCCGGATATGCAAGAGTTCGTCATAACTGACATCGGGAGAACCGGCGGCCACGCGTTTCAAGCCCGCGTTGGTTCCCAAGCCGTAAAGGCAGAGCAGCAAGCGTTGATCTCGCACGACAGCTGGCAAAGCCTCCCGACTGGCCGAGGTCTGAAAGCTGTTCAGAAACCCTGTGTCGAGGGCGGTTTCCTTGAGAACATCCAAAAGCCCGGTCATCGGCCAAGCCCGGGCAACCTCGGCTTTCAGTGTCGCCAGACCAGTCGGCTCCGGAACCGGCGCCAGCGGCGTTACGGAAATCCGGTTCTCCCCGCCCCACCGCAGGCGCACTTTGTCATTGTCAGGCAAGGTTGCATTCAGCAGGTGAAGCTCCTGTTCCAGGTCCGCCTTCACGCCCGCGACAAAGCTCTGCGCGTCACGTGACAGCCCCAGATCGGCATAGTAGGCGTCTCGGCGCGCGGCAAAGTCCCCCGGCAGATCATCATCCGGATTGCGGTACCGGTCCGCGCCCCCAATCCAGATTTCTTTGGCACGGATGCGTTCCCGCAGTAGCGTCAGCACACAGAGCTCAAAGGACACAACATTGACCCGGCCGTTCTCGTCAATGACTGTGTTGCGCCATTTCCCGGGGATAATCCCCGCTGGAGTATCATCTTCAGAAACCACCCGGCGACCAGCTTCCGCAAACCGGATAATCTGATCCAAGGCGGATAATATCGGATGCCACATTGCGTTGTTCGACCGAAATCGCAAAGCCCGGAGCAACGGTGGCAACATGCGGCGGTAGTGGCTGGCATATGAGTTGCGCATGGTTTGTTGGATGCGCGTGTCCAAGGCACCCTTGGCGCGATGTTCGTCAATGACTGCCCGGAGCTTACCCGCTCCAGCGATAGGGAAGATAACGTCTTCAATCCGGCCCTCGGGATGATCCAACGCGGCCATGGCGATCTCGACAAGCAACCGTTCCTTGCCGTGAACTGCGCCTATATCGGCCGCGATGCCCTGAATGACCTTGCGGCGCGATCGTGTTCCCAGACGATGAACCACCTCTAAAAGCAAATCAATGAGGCCGTCGATCAGCTGGGAGCGGCGATGCATCAGGTAGACCGCAAGAAGTCCGAGGCGCTTTTCGGGGGCATGGCGGCGCATTTCCGAGGCGGTTTCACCTTCTACCTGACGCGCAAGCCGCGCAATCCATCCCCGCTCAACCCTATCAAGAACAGCCATTGGTAGATCGAGGCCATCGACAAAGGACACCTTCCTAGCTGCCAGCAACACGCTTTCCAGCGTTGCCGCGCCCACATCATCCTTCAGTCGCTGAAACCCCGTATCGGCTAAAGGCTCCGAGAGCGCCCATTCCAGTTGCTCAATGGTTTCGGCGTGGAGCAGCGCACCTACACGCATCAGAAAACCATCGCGAAAATCCCGGCGGGCAGCGCGGGCAAGGCGTTCCATGATCCTGTCTGACGGGACAAAAACGCCCAGCTGCCGCGCCTGGTCAAAACCACGTTCGATCCAGTCTGCCAAGGTCAGGTCCTGCCCACCAAGCTGCTCAATCATCCAGGCCTGGAGGTTGGCGCGGTCACGATCAGAAGCTCGACGAAATCCAAGAAAATCGAGAATGCCCGCACGTTGCCGTCGCGCGGTATCACTGGAAAATGAGTAGGAAAGATCGTCTGTCGCCCCAATCTGATCCGCAACGTACGCGATCACATCAGGGTCAAGATCACTGCGGTCGGCAGGAAACCTTGCATGTTGGCGAAAAAAGAGGAGCTGGCATGCAATCGCTACCCGAGACTTCGCCCCAAACCGATTGAGAAATTCAAAATCGGAATACGAAAGCCCCCACACCGAGGCAAATGCTTGCTCTGTCATGACACCTCCAGACGCAAGTATCATCCAACATCAGCTCTGGCCGTCAATCAGCCTTTTGTTCTCAATATGTTCTCTAAAAAGCCCAAATATACAGCTTCGGGCCAGCCGGGCCGGAAAGCGCTTTCGGATCATGACTTTGGCGTCCTGACCGAGATTGATGTCAAGGTGACGATGAAGACAAAGCTCGATGTCGAGATGCCCGCCTATCGCATCCTTGGCGCCTGCAATCCGAAGATGGCACATCAGGCCATCGGGATCGAGCCACGCGTGGGCGCGATGCTGCCCTGCAACGTCATCCTGCGCAAAGTCGAGGGCGGCGTGGAGGTCAGCGCCATCGACCCGGTGGCGTCGATGCAGGCCATCGAGAACGCCGAGCTGACGGCCGTGGCGGGCGATGTGCGCGACCTTCTGGCGAAGGCCGTCGCGGCAATCTGAGATGAGCCTGCGCGCCGCCATTCTCGCGGACCTTGCGATCCTCGGGATCGGACTGCTCGGTGTCTGACAGTTCGCCTTCGGTGTTCACCGAGGCACGCGCCCTTCTGGACGTCGCGCGTCTTGAGATGCTGGTGGCGCGCGCCGATCTGGTGGGTGGTCTGACCTCAACCGTCTGGGAATTGCTCCATTTCCTTGCTCCGGAAGAAGTTTAGTCTGTCGAGCAGATGGCTCAACTGTCTGTCCTTTCGTTGAGCGGCGGGTTGGACGGGCGCATAGAAGGATATGTCATCGACATGCCAAGGTGCCGCGAACTTCAGCGCCATCGTGAACAGGCTCTTCTCCGATCCCATTCAGCAGCCCCAAAACGATCAGTCGAGGCCACTTGATTCCATTGGCAAGCTAAGTTGGCCCGGCGCGCACGCCGTTGCGATACACGCGGTCTACGTGGCCACTGCGGGTCATCTTACCACACTATGCAGCGTCGGATCAGGACGCGCCTGCACCCTCAACACATCCGCATCGAGAGGGGACACAATATTTTAGCGCCTGCTGCAGCAACAGGTCTACGCAGACGCACTCACCGAACTTATATCGAACATTGTGAAAATCTTTAAAAAATGCGCCGAGATCGGGGCCTTTGCCCTAGTCGCGACACAGGTTGCCGCCCCGGATACGGTAAACGCGCAAACGCCCGTTGCCCAGACGCCCGTTCCGACGGCAGAGCAATCTACACCCGTGCAGCATACGCCGCCCGAGGAAGAGGCCGATGCGGACGAAGCCGACCTCATCCGGCCGGCGGTCGGAACCTCGCTCGGGGAATGGCGCTGGACGCGTCGTCCCGTCGTCGTCTTCGCGGACAGTCCGAACGACCCGCAATACATCCAGCAGATGGAAAACATCACCGAACAGCTCGAGCCGCTGGTGGATCGCGACGTTATCGTGATCACCGACACCGATCCTGCGGCGCGGTCTTCCTTCCGGCAATCCTTGCGTCCGAGGGGGTTCATGATGGTCGTCATGGGCAAGGACGGCACGATCATCCGGCGCAAGCCGGTGCCTTTGTCCGTGGGCGAGATTTCGCGCTCGATCAACAAGCTGCCGCTGTACCAGCGCGAGGTGCGCGAGAACCGCACCACGGAGGATTGACAGTGCTGCCTGCCTCATTGCCATACCACGGTACCTCCAGCCCAAGCGCCATCTGAAAGGCTCGTGTTGCCTAACCATTCATCGGGTTCTTCCTCAACCTGTGTGGCGGAGCGGCAGCATTTGGGCTCTGAGAAAATCTGGACCGACTTGGCCGTACATCTCGCGGAGAATGATCTTCAAACGGTAGATCTGGCCTTCAACTTGGCCATTGCTTCGGAGCAGTTCGATGGCTTGTCCATGTTGGGATCCCCCTGTGACGCCGCCTGTCCGGCCTTGGTGCAGCGTGTAGGGCACGCTGCCCGGCGAGGGCTGATCTATGCAAGGGCGCGGAGGCACCGGGCCCGGTAGGGTCAGCGTACACTCAATACAAAGGAGATGGAAATGCAACGGCTTTTGCCACTTGGACGGGCGACGCTCGCCAGCCTTGCCATACTGGCGCCCGGAGCGGCTGTGGCCGCCGACCTTGCGCTGGTGATCGGCAATCACGACTACCGCCAGGCGCCGGACGCCCTGAGCGCGGAGGCCGACGCCCGCGCGGTCACCGAAACGCTTGAGCAGCGCGGCTACGACGTGACCTCGGGCACCGATCTCGACCGCGGCGAGATGCGCCGACACATCGCCGCGTTCGCCGAGCAACTCGACGGCGGCGAGGCCGACCGGGTCGTGGTCTTCTACTCGGGCCACGCGCTCAGGAGCGACGGCGTGACCTATCTGGCGCCGGTCGATCAGGGCAACGGCTCCGTGGTCGAGGCTATGATGGATGGCGTGCCACTGGATCTCGTGCTCAGGCTGGCCGGGCAGGCACCGGTCGCGGCAGTGGTGTTCATCGACGCCGCCCAGCTCGACAGCTTCGAGGTGGAGGCATTCGCCGCGCCGGGCCTCGCGGACATCGCGGTGCCCGAGGGTGTGCTTGTCGTCTCGGCCGCCGCGCCGGGCCGTGCGATCCCGCGCAGCGCCGCAAGGCAGAGCGCCTTCGGCCGGCAGGTGGTGGACGACTTCCTCGCACCCGGGGTCAGCGTCGGCACGGCAGTGAACAGGCTTCGCTCGCCCGCCTGGGCAACCGGGGACACGGATACCAGCCTCGCTCTGGTGCAGACGCCTACCGATTCTGTCGCGAGCCGGGTCAGACCGGAGACGCGCGCCGAGACGCAGGCACCCGATACGGCAGCCCCGGAACCGGAGGCGGCCGCCGAACAGCGGCTTGGCCTGACCAGGGCGGAGCGCCGGAAAGTGCAGGTCGACCTGACCGCGCTTGGGTACGACACCCGCGGCGTAGAGGGCATCTTCGGGCCGGGCACGCGCGCAGCGGTGGAGCGCTGGCAGCAAGCCAATGATCTGCCGCCAACCGGTTATCTTACCAGAGCGCAGGTGGCGCTTCTGGACCGGCAGGCCCCCGCCCCGCTCGAGCCGGAGCCCGAGACTGCCGAAGCCGCGCCGTCGGCAGCGGCTCAAAGGGAGGCTGCCCTCGACCTGAGCAGCGCCGATCGCCTCTCGATCGAGCAGCGCCTGGCCGAGCTCGGCTTCGGGCCGGGCCGGCAGGACGGGACCTTCGACAGCGATACCCGGCAGGCCATCGAGGGCTACCAGCGCAGCCGCGAGCAGGCCGCGACCGGCTATCTCGACCGGCCGACGGTCACGGCGATGATGCAGGAAACCCGCGGCGTAAGCCAGGATATCGTCGAGGGCGCCGAGGTGCTGCGGGGCATCCTGCGCGCCCTGGACCAATAACGCGCCGCCGGGTGCCGGTGCGCCGGCGCCCGGGCCTGTGATCCGCGCGCGGGGCCTTGCATCCGAAGCGCGGTCACGAATGCCTCGAAACCCGCATGTCGGCCGGAACACGCATGCGGCCAACCAATGAAATGGAGCACATCATGAACAATATCATCTGGATCGTCGGCGCCGTCGTCATCGTCCTTGTCATCCTCGGTTTTTTTGGGCTGCGCTGAGGCAAGGTGCTGTCCAGCCCGGTATTGTCATCCAGAGGGTCGAGCCGGGCTGGTCGGACAGCCCCCAGAGCAGGCGCCGTCGCAACCCGGACGGTGGAACAGTGACGCCTGTTCCGTAATGCATCTGCGATCGGGGGCCGGTCCGTGTGGGCCGGGACGGTCGTCTTGCCGTTCCGCGCATTCGGCCCGAGATCAATGCAAGCGTTCGGCGGGAGGCGCACGCAAGACAAGCGACCGGAGACTGCCATACTTTGACGCAAAGGCCTGAACCGCGCCACACCGCTCCGCGCAGGGGTCGTGCGCATCAGGGATCCCGCGGCACGTCGCGACCCAGCCGGCACCCAGGCCGGACATCAGAAGATCAGGCCGAGCGCATCGCCGATGCCGATATTCTCGCGCGCGTTTGAGAGCTCCTCGAGCGTGATCCTGCCATCCTCGTTTGCATCGGCAAATGCCAGGTCGCTCTCGATCCGCTCGTTCCACTCGGTGCGGGTCAACTGTCCGTCACCATTCATGTCGAGAACGCTGAACATCCTCTGCAGAAGGTCCCGGTCCGTGTCTTCCGGCACGACCTTGTCCGGCAGCCGCCTTCCGACGAAGTCTTCCTCGGAAATAGGATCGCCGGCGGCGCGTGCAAGCGCGTCGTAGAGCTCGTCGCTTCGGGCGCGCACGTCATCGAGGGTGATATAGAATCCCTCGATGACGTCCGGTGGAAGCGTAACTTTTTCCTGGGCTGACGTTACGGCAGGAACCACCAAAGCCAGTAGAAGCGCGGTCCGAGCAGATGTCATCATTCCAATTTCTCCCGCGAAGCGAAAAATTGTTCACAAAAGATGGCGCACCGGATCGCCATGGTGCCCGCGCCCGGCCATTTCAGGCTGGCCGTTGCACGGTCAGCTGCGTCACGTCGCAGTTCCCGCTTGCGAAGGTCGCGGCGCAGGACGTTAGATAGAAGTTCCACATCCGCCGGAACCTCTCGTCGAAGCCCAAGGCGGAAATCTTTTGCCAATTTTCATTGAACGTCTCATGCCAGCGACGTAGTGTTTGGCTGTAGCTTTCGCCGAACTCGACCGAGTGGACGAACCGCAGGTCGGCCCGTTCTACCTCGGCCATGAGCGCGGTGCGCGAGGGCACGAGCCCCCCGGGGAAGATGTATTTCTGGATGAAGTCGACGCTGCGGCGGTACGTCTCCCAGCGGCGGTCCTGAAGCGTGATGACCTGCAGGGTCGCGTTGCGCCCCGGATTTAGCCGCTCGCGGACGGTGTCGAAGTAGACCGGCCAGTAGCGCTCGCCCACAGCCTCGAACATCTCGATCGAGGCGATGCCGTCAAATTGGCCGCGCGCATCGCGGTAGTCCTGGAGCCTGATCTCGACCCGGTCATCGAGGCCGACGTTCCTGATGCGGTCCCGCGCGTAGTCGTGCTGCGCGTCGCTGTTGGTGAGCCCGGTGACGCGCAGACCGCGCTCGGTGGCGGCGTATTCGGCAAAGCCACCCCAGCCGCAGCCGATCTCCAGCACATGATCACCCGCCTCGACGCCCATCTCGTCGATCAGGCTCGCGTATTTCGCGGTCTGCGCCGACTCGAGGCTTTCTTGTCCGGTCGTGAACATGGCCGATGAATAGGTCATCGTCTCGTCGAGCCAGAGCCGATAGAAATCGTTGCCAAGGTCGTAATGGGCGGCGATGTTGCGTCGCGCCTGCCGCCGTGTATTGCCTCGGAGGGCTTGCCGTGCCTGCTCGACAAGTCGGAGCAGGCCCTTGCCCGGAAATCCATCGTATATGTCATCGCCGGCAACGTGAACGAGATCCATGAAAGCCTGCAGATCCGGCGTCGACCAGTCGCCATCAAGGTAAGCCTCCGAGAACCCCAGGTCACCCTCGCGGATCAGCCGCGTGAAGAGATCGGGATCATGCACATGCAACTCGGCTACCGGCCCCGGCCGCGCGCCGTCCGCGCGAAATTTGCGACCGTCGGGCAGCACAAAGGTAACCCGCCCCGCCTCCATGGCGCAGGCTCTCGCAAAAACAGACGCGAAGTAGCGCGGCAAATCGCGCTGCCCCTCGGTGGTCGTGGCTGACACTCCGAGAGATGAAACCGGCACCGCACTGGCGCATGGCATGGACCTGTTCATGAAACGCCTCCTAATCAGACAGGATCAGCCCTGAAATTCGAAAATGTCATGATGAAGCAGTCAATCGCCGGTGCCACTAACCTAGGTTAACACGCCGCGCACCATCGAGATCCACGACTCCTGTCATCAGTGCTGCGCGTTACCAGCCGCCTCTGCCACAGCCGCTGGGGAACGACAGCTGGAATGCTCGAGGCTCTGCGAAGGGCCGGGGGGCGCAGCCGCAGATTAGAGCTGGCTTCCGGCACGCCCACCCCGCGGCCCCGAGGCTCCGGTCCGCGCACCCGGGAGCCGGTGACACGCATCACAGCTTTTGCTGTCTCATTGCCCAGATGATCACCATCGCCGAAATCGACAAGAGCAAGATGGCGGCCGCCTCGATAAGGATATTTTCCGGCGCCATTTCCTTGCCCTGCAGAACGACCAGGCGCCCCACGGCCGTGATCGCTATGAATATCGGATACACGAAGACGGAATCGCGTCGGGAATAATAGACCGATACCATTCCGATCACTTCGAGATACAGGAACATCAGGAGAATATCGGCCAACAGGATGGTCCCCAGCCGATAGATGGCGAGGATCTCGAAGGCGACCGCGACCAGCGTCATGGCCACGATAACTACTAGAAGAAATCGCTCGATGACGTGAAACAGGCCGAGAGCGAACAGTTTCTCTACGCGTCCCGAACCTAAGCCTGACTGCGCACCTTCGGGCATGCCGCTAAAGGGCGCGCTCGGTTTCTTTTCGGTGTAGCTTTCATTCATGCTTGCGAACCAAGATCATAATACCTGTTGGGCTGCGTCAGCGTCGCTCTGAGAAACTTTCGGTGCTGCGGCTTCCGATTTGAGGCATCGCACATCACGCTCTGACCGGCATGCCTTCATTCTCTGCGGCCCTGATAGACGCCTCGTCTCGCCGGGTTCTGGATTCCGTTGCCCGAACGGGTTCGTCATTCCCACTCCGCGAAATCCGCGAGCCGGAGTAAAGATGGCGGCGCTGCGCGTCGCTGACGCCTTCGGCCTGCATCACGAGCAGCACGCTCGGGTTGCTGAGCATTTCAGCAAGGAAAAAATCCGTCAGCGTCTTGCCGGATGCCTTGTCCCTCGCATTTGCGCGTTCAAGGTCAGTCAGTGCAACGGTCAGGACCTGGGCAAGACCGGGATGTGATGTTCGCGTGTGCAGTTTCAAAAAGATAGAGGATTTCCATTGTTCTGGATCCCGCCGATCAGTTGGCGGACATTCCGCAGTTTCGAGATCGTACGCTCCGGCTGGGAGCGTTTCATCGAACCCCGGGACGTTGAAAGGCTGGTCGAATACGGCGATCATCTTGCTGGTCAGGGTCATTGGTGCCTTCCTTGTGCGTGTCGTTGGATCTGGTTTGCGGTCAGTCGACAGTCTCGCACACCGCCGTGACATCGTGTTTCGCAGACCTTTGGATATCGGGACTGTGCTGGAGATGTCGGTGATTCGTACCCGTAGTCCGGGTCGCTGGCGTATTTTGTCATGTGCTTGAACGGTCCTGTTCCGGCCCTCGAAGTCGCTGTGGCAGGAGTCGGGCCTTTTCGGAGGCGGTCAGACTCCCAGGCGGTTCCGCGCTTGTCACCTTTTACCCCGCGAATATGTGCCGGGTGCTGACCCAGGTTAGCGCCTGCCGGAGTTCACTCGCGCCGGCATACTGGACCATCAAGGCGAGGCCGTGCGTGACAGCATGACAAGGCACTGATCTGTGTCAGCCCACGCGCCCAGCATATTGCCTATGATGTAAGCAGTTCGGGGTCTTTTCTCCCCGTCTTCGGGCGGCAGGCCGTCTTTTCCGAAAGATGCTAGGCCCACAACCTCATAAAAAGGAGTATAAGATGGCAACGAATGCTGTTCTTGATCCGCACAACCACGATTTCGACCGATTTCTCCACGCATCCGTCGGAGAGGACCGCAAGGGCAACGGCGTGACCGTTCTTTCCGCACTGGCGCGGCTGAACCTCGATCCCTGGCAGGAGGCCCGCGACCTGGCCGCTCTCGGGCGGGGGGCCGCAGGCGCGCGCCTGGTCGCCTTGCTGTCGCGCGTGCGCGACGTGCCGGCGCTTGAGCAGGATGATGGCATGGTTGCGCAGGAACTGGCCGGTTTGCTCCCGGACCAAGTGAATCAGGCGACGGCCGGATCAGCGTCGGGGGCAAAGGGGTGGACCATGTCGACAGGATTGATCTGGACTTTGATGGCGGTCCTGTTTTTCGCTACGCAACTCTTTTTCACCGGCTCTTCGGGATCAGGCGAATGAAACGCGGCGAGCCGGCGGCGGGCAGCCCCGCGAACGTAACGACGAGGCCGGATGCGCCGATATCATCGCATGATCATGCCAAGCTCTGGGAACGCGAAGAAATGTTCTGGACGAAGGGCGCAAGCAGCGCGCGTCAGATGACGTCGAAGGATGCCGTCTTCGTATTCCCCTATCCGGCCGGGATCCTTCAGGGCGATGCGCTCTGGCGCGAAAAGGAGGTGGCACAGCGCTGGCGTTCGATTGTCATGAGCGAGCGCCATGTTTGCATCCGGGGCGACATTGCCGTGCTCGCCTATCGGGTATCCGCCGAACGCGACGGTGGTCCGGTCTACGAGGCGCTCTGCAATTCGACCTATCTGAAGGATGACGGCCAATGGCTGCGGCTGGCGCATCAGCAAGCCCCTATCGTGTGACGGAAACGCCTGTCATGCCGATGATGCCCAGACCGGAAAGGGTCGGGGTCGCCGTGCGTGGACAGGTTCCGAAACCGACCCGGGGGCGGATGGTCCAAGCCGCCCGGATGACCAGGTGCTCGCCACGCTTCGGCTGCACAGTTCACTTCAGAAGCGGCCCGCTCTGATCCAGATAGGATGGATCGAACTCCGCAATCCCGGCAAGCCTGTCATGGTCATGGAACGTGACACGGCCGTCGCGGACAGTGATCAGCCCGTTTTCACGCAACTGCCGCAAGACGCGGTTCACGTGGACCGCGCTCAGGCCCAGGGCGTCGGCAAGGTGATACTGCGTCAGCGGGCAGTCGTATCCCTCCTCGCCCCCCATGCCGACCAGCGCCAGGCGCGACCCCAGCTCCAGCAGGAAATGCGCCATGCGGGCCTCGGCATCGCGCCGCCCGATATTGACGAGGTGCTCGACAACCATGGCCTCATCCCGCGAAGCGGCCCAGAGAATGGCCGTGGCAAGCCGTGGCGTCTGATCGAAGGCTTGCAACAGGTCCACCGACATCACCTCGGCAGCCTGACTGTCGACGATCGTCTCGAAGCTGTGATCGGAGGTGCGCAGCAGGACACTGCGCAGCCCGAGGAAATCGCCAGGAATCTGGAAGTCGACGATCTGGC
>NZ_JAPTNL010000025.1 GCF_026891095.1 Roseovarius salincola | reverse complement strand
GGGCGACAACGTGTCCTTCGAGGTCGAGCTGATCGCCCCGATCGCCATGGAAGACGGCCTGCGCTTCGCCATCCGCGAAGGCGGCCGCACCGTCGGCGCTGGCGTCGTCTCCAAGATCATCGAGTGATCGACACGCATATCCGATCAAGGGGCGCCCTTCCGGGGCGCCCTTTTTCGTTTTCCGCAGCGCGGTCGCGCGGGCATGCAGGGTGCTTGGGCGCGGCCCGGCTGCTGCCGGGATCAGGACACAATTCTGGCAAACTGGCGGGATAACCAGTCCTCTGTCGTAACGAGAGAGAACAAGATGGTACATGCCGCAGAAATTCCCAAGGCCACGCTTGGCTGGTTCGGTTTTGTCACGGGCGCGCTTGCCCTTATCCTCACGATCGCGATCTTCTGGTCCGGCCCTTTCGCCCCGCAGCAAAGCGCTGCCGTGGGTCTGGGGGAGCTTGCGGCCGATATCGCGAAATCCGCGGCCCGCTCCGTCGCGGGGCAACCGCCGCCCGCCCCCGTCGCGCCCACGCGCGGTATCGACGATTATCTCGCGGTCGGTGTCGGCGTTCTTGCCGGGCTGGCTGTCATCATCGGCATCGCGTCGTTCATCCGCCACGAACCAAAGCGTGTGGCGCTGTCCGGCGTGACCCTTGGCGGGTTCGCGATCGGCTTCCAGCTTTTCGCCTGGACAGTGATGCTGATTGCCGGCGGGCTCGTGATCGCGGCGCTGGTATTCGCCCTGCGCGATGCGTTCGGAGATATCCTTGGCGGGCTCTTCGGCGGCTGAGACCCTTTCGCACGCGAGCTGACACCCCGACCCATCGGCGCGCCAGTCACCCGACCTTGCGCAGGTTCAGAACATCGCGCAGAGCCGGTGTCAGCACCTGCGCAGCTTCGCCATGGACCACAGGGCCGGGCAATTGTCTGGCCGCCTGCGCCTCCTGGGGGGCGAAAACCATGCCGCTCGTGCCCATCCGCTGCGCCACCGCGCTGGCCTTCACCTCGACCAGCCGCGCCGCCTTGGGGACAACCGCGCGCAGCATCCGGGCGTTCACCAGGACCGGGTCCGTGCCCGGCTCCACCCGTTCGCAGAAGGCCTCGGGCACACGGGCGGCGAACCAGAACAGGATCACCGGGCGTTCCAGCCGCGTGATCAGCGCGCCGATGCGCTCCACCCATGTCATGCGCAGCTCTTCGCGCAACAGGTCGAAACGCTCGGGCGACACCGCATGAAGATGGCGCAACAGGTGCCGGGTGAAGTGAAAATCGACGAAATCCACATCAGGATAGAGCCGCCTGAGCCGATGCAGCACCTCCACCAGGCGGTCATTGCGGCGCGGATGCACACGGTAGAACCGGTTCGACAGGTTGATCGCACCCGGCATCTGCAACACCACGGCCCGCGCCCCGGAGGCGATCCGCAGAAGGCCGTCATCGTTCAGCGGCGCATCCAGCCCCGCATTCAGGCAGCCCAGGTTCACGCAGGGGATACCCAGCCGCCGTTCCATCAGCTCGGGAAACGGTGCCCTTATGAATTTGCCATAGGTCCTGGTCCCGCCCAGAACCGCCACGTAATCGCGCTCAAGGCAACGTGCCGGCCCGCGAAACTGCAGCTTCGACCCCGCGTAACGGCAATGCGCATAATTCAGCGGCCCACGCCCCGATCTCGACTCAGAACTCATCTTCGACCCACCAGTTGTCGTCTCACCCGGCTGCAAGTTTCGTGCCGACACCTTTAGAAATTCCTAAACCGCCAATTCGCCCCGTATTTTAGCCGTCACCGGCCCTTGAGCAGCCGCCCGCACGGCCCTATTGTGACAGCGCAAATATGAAAGGCGTGGCAATGGAAATCCGGACAATCGGCGTCGTTGGCGCGGGCCAGATGGGCAACGGGATCGCCCATGTGATGGCGCTGGCGGGCTATGACGTCCTGCTCAACGACATCAGCCAGGACATGCTCGACAAGGCGCTCGCCACGGTGCGCAAGAACCTGGAGCGCCAGGTCAGCCGCGACAAGATCAACGCCGACGAAATGGAAGCCGCGCTCGCGCGCATCAAACCGACCCTCACGCTGACCGATCTGGGGGGCACCGACCTCGTGATCGAGGCCGCGACCGAGCGCGAGACCGTCAAGCAGGCGATCTTCGACGAACTCCTGCCGCATCTCGAGGATCACACGATCCTGACCTCGAACACCTCGTCGATCTCGATCACCCGCCTGGCCAGCCGCACCGACCGCCCCGAGAAATTCATGGGCTTTCACTTCATGAACCCGGTGCCGGTGATGCAGCTGGTCGAACTCATCCGCGGGATCGCCACCGACAGGCCCACCTATGATTCCTGCCTCGCCGTGGTCGAGAAGCTGGGCAAGACCGCCGCCTCGGCCGAGGATTTCCCCGGCTTCATCGTCAACCGCATCCTGATGCCGATGATCAACGAGGCGGTCTATACGCTCTACGAGGGCGTCGGCAACGTGAAGTCCATCGATCAGTCGATGAAACTGGGCGCCAATCACCCGATGGGGCCGCTGGAACTGGCGGATTTCATCGGGCTCGATACCTGCCTTGCGATCATGAACGTGCTGCATGACGGCCTGGCGGATACCAAGTATCGCCCCTGCCCGCTTCTGACCAAATATGTCGAGGCCGGCTGGCTGGGCCGCAAGACCGACCGGGGGTTCTACGATTATCGCGGTGAAACGCCGGTGCCGACGCGCTAGGTCTCGCCCAGCGCCAGCGTATGCTCGCGCAGCCAGGCCATGAAACCGCGCGGATCGCTTTCCAGCATCTTCATGCGCTCGGGGCTGATCGGCGCACCGACCACCGGCTTTTGCGGCCGGTTGCAGCTATGCACGACCTCATGCAGCAACAGCCCCTGGCGCAGTGTCGCCGACAGCCGGTTGGCGATCTGATACCAGCGTGAATTCGACCCCGGAAAGAAGATCGGCACCACCGTCGCGCCCGACCTGCGGATCATCTGCGCGGTAAAGACATTCCACTCGCGCTCGATCACCGGGCCGAAGACCGTATCGCTCGATGCCACGACGCCCGAGGGGAAGACGCTGATCAACCCGCCCTCCTTCAGGTGGGCCATCGCCTTGGCGCGCATTTCCACCGATTTGCGCTGCGCGTCGGGCTCGTGGGGGAAAGGCACCGGGATCATGTAGGAGGCCGCCACCTCGTCGATGCCGGTCAAAAGCGCGCGGGTCAGGATCTTGTAATCGGTGCGCCGCCGCCCGATCAGGTCGGCCAGGATCATCCCGTCCACCAACCCGTGCGGATGGTTGGCCACCGCAACCACCGGGCCTTCGCTTGGAATGTTCATGAGCTGGCTGTCGGGGGTCAGCAGGTCGATCCCCATCGTATCCAGCGCCGCACGCCAGAACGGCTGCCCGCTGGGCGCGCCGCGCTTCTCGAACTGGCGGATCATCCGCAGGATCGACAACTTGCCGGTGAACCATTCGATCGTCCGGATCGCCAGCGCGGTCGATGGCGCGTCAAAGGAATTGGCGTAGGTCAGGCTGCGGCGGTCGTACTTGGCAAAGCTTACCGTATCGCCGGTCTTTCCCTGATCCTGTGCCCTGTCAGCCAAGTGCTGTACCCTCTCGTCGCGCATCACTGCACGTCCCTTCACATATCCTCTCCAAAGCGGTTCGAGACAAGCGCCTCGATCGCATCGGCCAGCGGCTCCGCGTCCGCCCCCGAGGTCTGCATGTCAATAGTGGTTCCTTTCGATGCTGCCAACATCAAAAGCCCCATGATGCTGTCCCCCGAGGCCGATACCCCGTCAAGCGAGATCTCGGCCGTCGCGTCGAACCCCTCCACCACCTCGACCAGCTTCGCCGCGGCGCGGGCATGAAGACCCTTTTCGTTCACGATGTCCACCTGGCGTGTGATCGTATCGCACATGCGTTCTTACCTGTCTGCCTCGTCACCCGGGCCGTTGCCAAGGCCGTTATGACTGTTGATGTATTTGCGCCCCGCATCCAGCGCGGCGCGCGCGGCATCCTGCACCGGCATGTGCCGGCTTTTCGCCAGCTTGATCAGCATCGGCAGGTTGGCGCCGTAAAGGATACGCCGGTCCGCCGGCTGGCACGCCTTCAGCGACAGGTTCGACGGCGATCCCCCGAACAGATCGGTCACGATCAGCACGCCATCACCCGTATCGACGGCATCCGCCGCCGCACAAACCTCGGCCTGCTTGGCCATGCGGTCGTCGTCGCCCTCCATCGAGATCGCAAGGATCCCGGTCTGCGCACCGACCACATGTTCGATCGCCCTCAGATATTCCGGGGCAAGGCCGCCATGCGCCACGATAACGATGCCGATCAATCCCGTAACTCTCCCAGTCTGGCTTGCGGATCCCCGCGCGGCGTCTGTGCCGCGCCCCGCCGCTCTAGCTCGCGATGTCTTATTGACACCGGCCAGCCGCCATCCGCAAGTGCCCGCGCCAAAGTTTCTGCCATTGCGACGCTGCGATGCTGGCCCCCGGTGCAGCCGAACCCGATCGCGAGATAAGCCTTGCCCTCGGCCTCGTAGGCCGGCAGCAGCAGCAGCGCCAGATCGACCACCTTGTCGCGGAACGCCGCGAAACGCGCATCCTGCGCGATGAAACCGGCGACCCTCTGGTCGCGCCCGTCCAGCGCGCGCAGATCTTCCTCCCAATAGGGATTTTGCAGGAACCGGCAATCCAGCACCATATCCAGCCCGCGTGGCAGGCCGCGCTTGTAGGAAAAGGAATGCACCGACACCGCCATGTCGCTGCCGCCTTGCGGGGCGAACCATTGCTCAAGCTCCGCGCGCAGATCATGGGGCGACATTTCCGAGCTGTCGATCAGGATGTCGGCGCGTGCGCGGACCGGTCCCAGCAGGTCAAACTCGCGCGCGATGCCAAGGCCGGGGCTTTCCGCCGGGGCCAGCGGGTGACGGCGGCGGGTTTCGGAAAAGCGGCGCAGCAGGACCTCGGCGCTGCAATCCAGATAAAGCACCTGCATCGGCACCCGGCTGAGGCGGTCCATCCGGTCGATCGCCTCGATCAGCGCGTTGGTCGAAAAATCCCGGTTGCGCGTGTCCACGCCCAGCGCCAGCGGCTTTTCCGGCGCTTCCCCGCCCAGCAGGCGCGGCAACAGCGACAGCGGCAGGTTGTCGATGGCCTCATAGCCCATGTCCTCCAGCGCGCGGATCGCGGTGGTGCGGCCCGCGCCCGACGGGCCGGTCACCAGAACAAGGCGGGGTTTGATCGCGTCTGCCGGTGTCGGCATGGGTCTCGTCCGTTTGCTTCAGTCGCTTCTTCCATAGCGCAGGTAGAGCATGATCGCAGCGGGGAAATGGGCCTGTGCGGCTTTTCGCGTGACCGGCAGCATCACGCCCAGCAGCGCCTCCTCGCGCATCGGCGGCAGGCGCGCGGGCTCGTCGTGGTCCATGTCGATGATCAGCCTCAGCGGCACCGGGCCGCTGGCCGGGCATCGCATCAGCCCCACGCCGCGCGCCTCGATCCGGCCCCGGATCGCCGGTGGCGCGTCGGTCATGACCTCCTCGCCGCGACGCCAGAGGCGCGTGCGGTCATCGGCCACGAGATCGGCGCCCAGCGCGATCAGTTGCAGCGCCAGCCCCGATTTGCCGCGCCCCGCCGCGCCGCGGATCAGCGCCGCGCGCCCCGCAACCGCCACCGTGGTGGCGTGCAGGATCGTCTCGCCCGGCCGGGCTGGCGATGATGGGTGCGGGGATGGGTCTGGCGCGTCACTCACGCGTTCAGACCGGCAGGCCCACGACAAAACGCGCGCCCAGCGGGTCCGAGGTGGCGTCGGCATCGGTCGGGCGGATGTTCTCAGCCCAGATCACGCCGTCATGCGCCTCGATGATCTGTTTCGAGATCGACAGGCCCAGCCCCGAATTGTTGCCGAAATCGTTTTCCGCGCGTTGCGAATAGAACCGCTTGAAAATCTTGGTCAGCGCCTGGTCCGGGATGCCGGGGCCGGTATCCTCGACCACGACCAGCACCCGGTTCTCGCGCTTGCGCACCCACAGGCGGATCGCGTCGCCCGCCTCGCAAAAGCTGATGGCGTTGGTGATCAGGTTGACGAAGACCTGTGCCAGCCGTCCTTCCAGCCCGACAAAGATGATCGGTTCGTTGGGGAAATCGGTGATGAACTCGACTCCCTTCTTCTCGGCTTCTTCGCCAAGGTAAAGCCCCAGATTGCGCAGCATGCCCAACAGGTCGAAGGCTTCCTGCTCCTCCTTGACCAGCTCGCTGTCAAGGCGCGAGGCGTTCGAGATGTCGCTGACCAGCCGGTCCAGGCGGCGCACGTCATGTTCGATCACTTCCAGCAGTTTTTCGCGCTGGTCGGCGCGCTTGGCCACCCGCAGCGTGCCCACCGCCGAGCGCAGGCTGGCCAGCGGGTTCTTGATCTCATGCGCCACGTCGGCGGCGAATTGTTCATTGCTGTCGATCCGGTGATAAAGCGCCGCCACCATGCCCCTCAAGGCGCCCGACAGGCGGCCGATCTCGTCGGGGCGCGCGGTCAGGTCCGGGATGCGGATGCGCCCGCCGCCCTTGCCGCGGTTGCGGTCGCCGCCGACCTCGGCGGCGGCGGCCAGGTCGGCCAGCGGGTTGGCGATGGTCGAGGCCAGGATCACGCTCAGCCCCACCGAAACCGCGGTGGCGATCAGGAACATGCGCAGCATCCGTTCGTGATCGGCGCGCACCATCCGGTCGATCGCGCCGGTGGCATCTGTCAGGGCGACCACGGCGACGGGGCGGCCGTCCTGCATGATGTTGGTCGCGGCCGTGAACACCGTATGCCCGCCGACATCGCCCGAGGCGGTCTGCGGCGCGCCCTCCAGCGTCGGGGCGACCAGCGCCGCGGCCTTCTCCTCGAGGGTTTGCGCCGGGGCGTCGCCTGATGCCGCGAAAGGCGCCGCCACCCAGCCCCAGAGGCGGTTCAGCGCATCGGTGATGAAAGTGCGTGACGCGCCGCCCTCATCCGCGGGCTGGGGCGCGCGCGCGGTGCCCACGGCGTGGCCCGCAAGCATCCCTGCGGTGTCAAAGACGAAGACCTCGACGCCGCTGCGCAGATCCAGCGACTCGAGCGACCCCGCCACATCCAGCCCGTCGCCCGAGGCGACGTTGACAGGCGCATTCGCCGGCAGCTGCACCTCGAACACGTCGGCGACCAGCTCCACCTCGCTGACCAGCCCGTCGGCCCATTGCACGGCCAGACTGTCGCGCGAGGAATTGAGATAGAGCACGCCGGCGACCAGCACGCTGAGCGCGACAAGGTTGAAGGTGACGATCTTGCGGGTCAGTGAGGACTCGCGCAAAGAGAAGAAGCCGCGCCGCTCGCGGCGCGAGCGCACCTCCTCGTCGCCCACGCTGTCGGGCGTGACGAAGTCATCGCCAAGAACGAGGTCGTCGTCCCGGCGTGACGCGTTCTCGCGCATGTCGATGTCCTCGGCGAGCGCCATGATACCCCGTTATTCCTCGTTGTACCGGTAGCCTATACCGTAAAGCGTCTCGATCGCCGAGAATTCATCATCGACCATTCGCAGCTTCTTGCGCAGACGCTTTATGTGGCTGTCGATGGTGCGATCATCCACGTAAACCTGGTCGTCATAGGCCACATCCATCAGCTGATCGCGGCTTTTGACAAAGCCGGGGCGCTGCGCAAGCGCCTGAAGCAGCAGGAATTCGGTGACCGTCAGCGACACGTCCTTGCCCTTCCAGCTGACCGCGTGGCGCAACGGGTCCATGCGCAGCTGGCCGCGTTCGATCACCTTGGTCTCCTCGGTGTCGCCCACGATATTGCCGTCCATCGCCTCCTGGCGGCGCAGCAGCGCGCGGATGCGCTCGACCAGCAGGCGCTGGCTGAACGGCTTCTTGACGTAGTCGTCAGCGCCCATGCGCAGCCCCAGCACCTCGTCGATCTCGTCATCCTTGGATGTCAGGAAGATCACCGGCATCGAGCTTTTCTGGCGCAGCCGCTGCAACAGGTCCATGCCGTCCATGCGCGGCATCTTGATGTCCAGCACGGCCATGTCGGGCAGCTTCTTGCTGAAGGCGTCAAAGGCCTGTTGACCGTCATTATAGGTATCCACCTCGAAACCTTCGGCTTCGAGCGTCATGGAGACCGACGTCAGAATGTTGCGATCATCGTCCACGAGGGCGATCTTAGACATGAGATTTGGTCCTTGTGCTGCTCTTCTTCTTTGGTTTTTTCCCGCAATATGCGCCGCATTGCCCTTTACAATCAATCCTAAACTGCGAATCACCCCATGCGCCGGGTCCGTTCAAGGCAAAAAAATGGCACGCATGGCCAAATTGACTCACTTTGTTGGCGGGAGCCCGCCACTGGTTGCGCTAACGACGCTTTGGTTGCGCTAACTGCGCCAAACCGTCCTGTTCTTTTACAGAAACGTCATGCTAAGAGGCCCGCGGGGGCCGGTTTTGACCGACACGTCGGCGCCATGCCAGGCGCCACTGCATTTTCACCGCCCCTCTGCAGGCGGCAAACGCGAACAGGAGCGTGAGACACATGACAACTGGACGGGTGAACCCGAATTTCCGGCTTGAAGACCAGGGCATTACCGGGCTGGGCGATGTCAGCTACAACCTCATCGAACCCGCGCTGATCGAAGCGGCGATCAAGAACGGCGAAGGCCATCTGGGGCGCGGCGGGGCGTTTCTGGTCACCACCGGCAAATTCACCGGGCGCTCGCCCAAAGACAAGCATGTCGTCAGGACCGACAGCGTGGCCGACACGATCTGGTGGGACAACAACGCCGCCATGTCGCCCGCCCATTTCGATGTGCTCTATGACGATCTTCTGGCCCACATGAAGGGGCGCGATTTTCATGTGCAGGACCTGACCGGCGGGGCCGACCCGGCCTATGCGATCAATGTGCGCATGGTCACCGAGCTGGCCTGGCACGGGCTGTTCATCCGCCACCTGCTGCGCCGCCCGGAACGCGACGCGCTTGACAGTTTCACCGCCGATTTCACCGTCATCAACTGCCCGAGCTTCCGCGCCGACCCGGCGAAACACGGCTGCAACTCCGAAACCGTGATCGCGCTCAATTTCGACCGCAAGCTGATCCTGATCGGCGGCACCGAATATGCCGGCGAGAACAAGAAATCCGTCTTCACGCTGCTCAACTACCTCTTGCCCGAAAAAGGCATCATGCCGATGCATTGCTCGGCCAACCACGCCGATGGCAACCCGGTCGACACGGCCGTTTTCTTCGGGCTCAGCGGCACCGGCAAGACCACGCTTTCGGCCGATCCCGCGCGCACGCTGATCGGCGATGACGAACATGGCTGGTCGGATCGCGGCACCTTCAACTTCGAAGGGGGCTGCTATGCCAAGACCATCAACCTCAACCCCGAGGCCGAGCCCGAAATCTACGCCACCACCAGCAGGTTCGGCACCGTGATCGAGAACATGGTGTTCGATCCCGAGACGCTGGAGCTGGATTTCGAGGACGACTCGCTGACGGCGAACATGCGCTGCGCCTACCCGCTCTCCTATATCGCGAACGCCTCCGACACGGCGCTTGGCGGGCATCCCAAGAATGTCATCATGCTGACCTGCGACGCCTTCGGCGTTCTGCCCCCGATCGCGCGGCTGACCCCGGCGCAGGCGATGTATCACTTCCTGTCGGGTTTCACGTCCAAGGTCGCGGGTACCGAGCGCGGCGTGACCGAGCCCGAGCCCACCTTCTCGACCTGTTTCGGCGCGCCCTTCATGCCGCGCCGCCCCGAGGTCTACGGCAACCTTCTGCGCGACAAGATCGCCAAGCACGGCGCGACCTGCTGGCTGGTCAATACCGGCTGGACCGGCGGCGCCTATGGCACCGGGTCGCGGATGCCGATCAAGGCCACCCGCGGGCTGCTGACCGCCGCGCTTGACGGCTCCCTGGGCGAGGTCGAGTTCCGCAAGGACGAGAATTTCGGCTTTGACGTGCCCGTGGCCGTGCCCGGCGTCGCCGAAGTGCTGCTCGACCCGCGCCGCACCTGGGACGACCCCGAGTCCTATGACCGCCAGGCAGCCAAGCTTGTGCAGATGTTTGCGGATAATTTCGAGCAATACGTTCCCTATATCGACGATGACGTGAAAGCAGCCGCGCTCGGCTGAACGCACGTTCCCGCCCCGGCCATTGCGGTCGGGGCTTTTTCTTGGCCTGCGCCTTGCCGTGGCGGGGGTCTTCGGATCATCCATCGTCCCTTTGCGAAGCGCGGAGGCTTCCACGCAAGGGGCACGCTAGCGCGGAAGTCTTGCGATCGGGTAAACGCCGGGGGCGATGGCCGCTCGGGGGTGTTCTGTACCAAAGTTTCGCCCGGCCCCCGGATTTGTGCACAAATCCGGCGTACAAAACGGACATTTTGTACGCGCCCGGCTCAGATCGCCAGCACCCCGCGCCGGATCAGGTTCAGCCCCGCGATCAGAAGCACCAGAAGCGTCAGCTTGCGAAAGGTCCGCTGATCGATCCGGTCCTGGATGCGAAACCCGATCCACAAACCCGCCAGCGAGGGCAGAACCAGTGACACCGACAGGGTCAGCGTCGCCGTATTGAGCACGCCGGACACCACATGTGCACCCGCCAGGGCCAGCGACCCCAACCCATAGATGACGCCCTGCACGCGCATCTGTTCCTGCATATCGGTTCCCCGCGCGGTCAGCATCGCCACGGTAGGTGGCCCCCAAACCCCTGAAAAACCAGCGAAAAATCCGGCCAGCGCGCCCATGCTCGCCTCGCCCCTGCGCCCCGCGCCGCCGGGCAGCGTCAAGGGCCGCCCGCTCAACCCCCAGCCCGCATACAGTGCAACGGGCAAGCCAATCATCAATGACATCAATGACTTGGGAAGATACGGCACCAGCTGCGCCGAGCCCATCAGCAGCACGAATCCCACCAGCAGGAACAACCGGAACCGCCGAATCGAGTCCCACGCGGCCCCGATCCCCTGGCGAAGCGCCTGCCAGACATTCGTCACCACCGTGGGCACGATCAGCCCGGCCAATGCGACCTCGGGGGAAACCATTGATCCCAAAGCGGAAATCATCACCATCGGCATGGCGAACCCGACCACGCCCTTGACGATCCCCGCGCCAAGACCAACTGTCAGAAGGACCCCCCACCCGACCAGTCCGAACTGTAGAAGAACTCCGTCCATACCACCCTCATAGGGGTTCACGACATTGGACGCATCCGCAAAAACAGGAAGCGCAACTTTCGATCAAAATTGACGCAGCAAAGGCATAATAGTTGCGCTGCACCTGCAAAATGGCTAGGACAAGGCCCGATAGGAAAAGGATTGATTCATGGCTCATGACGGACAAGATGTTGCAATGGAAAACCCGATCGTTCTCAAGGGCTTGCTTGGCCTGACCTCGGCTGCGGTCGCGCCCGCCGAAGGCCTGCTCGAAAAGGCCCGCGCGCATCTGCGCAAGTTGGTTGTCGTCGATGACCGGGTGTCCGGCAGCGCCGTCGAGGCCAATCAGTATGCAGCACATGGGCTGGCCTGGCTCGCGACCTATGTGGAATCCCTGCGCCAGATGCAGGCCTGGGCCAACCGTCTGACGGAGATGGGAAAATTCGGCGAGGTCGAGCAACTGATCCACCAGATCACCTTTGGCGAATACCTCTGGCAGATCCGCGGCGGCATCCAGATGAACCAGGGCGAGATCCTGCGGCTCAACGATCTTGGCCTTTCCATGTCGGATATCGCCACCCTTGACACCCCCGAGATTGCCACGCTGACCCAGTCGGGCAACACACAGGCCGCCCGCACGCGGCTTGTCGAACTGATGCAGGAACGCGCGGCCGAGGTCACCGTGGGCCATACCGGCCTTGACGACGAACTCGAGATGATCCGCGAACAGTTCCGCCGCTTCTCGGTCGACAAGGTCGAACCCCATGCCCATGAATGGCATCTCAAGGACGAACTGATCCCGATGGAGATCATCGACGAACTGGCCGAAATGGGCGTGTTCGGTCTGACCATCCCTGAAAACCTTGGCGGTCTGGGCCTTTCCAAGGCATCCATGGTCGTGGTCTCCGAAGAGCTTTCGCGCGGCTATATCGGTGTGGGTTCGCTTGGCACACGATCCGAGATCGCCGCCGAACTGATCCTTGCGGGTGGCTCGGACGAGCAGAAAAGCAACTGGCTTCCCGGCATCGCCAGCGGTGAAATCCTGCCCACGGCGGTCTTTACAGAACCCAATACCGGCTCTGATCTCGGCAGCCTGCGCACCCGTGCGGTCAAGGACGAGAACGGCGATTACAAGGTAACCGGCAACAAGACCTGGATCACCCACGCCGCGCGCACCCATGTCATGACCCTGCTTGCCCGCACCGATCCCGACAGCACCGATCACCGCGGGCTGTCAATGTTCCTGGCCGAGAAAATCCCCGGCACAGACGCCGATCCCTTCCCCACAGAGGGCATGACCGGCGGCGAGATCGAGGTGTTGGGTTACCGCGGCATGAAGGAATACGAACTGGGCTTTGACAACTTCCATGTGAAGGGCGAAAACCTTCTGGGCGGCGAAGAGGGCAAGGGCTTCAAGCAGTTGATGGAGACCTTCGAATCCGCCCGTATCCAGACCGCCGCTCGCGCCGTCGGCGTGGCGCAATCGGCGCTGGACGTGGCTATGCAATACGCCATCGACCGCAAGCAATTCGGCAAATCGCTGATCGCATTCCCGCGGGTTTCGGGCAAGTTGGCGATGATGGCTGTCGAGATCATGATCGCCCGTCAGCTGACCTATTTCAGCGCCTGGGAGAAAGATAACGGCCACCGCTGCGATCTCGAGGCCGGCATGGCCAAGCTGCTGGGCGCGCGGGTCGCCTGGTCGGCCGCCGACAATGGCTTGCAGATCCACGGCGGCAACGGTTTCGCCCTGGAATACGGTATCAGCCGCATTCTTTGCGATGCACGTATCCTCAACATCTTCGAGGGTGCGGCTGAAATCCAGGCACAGGTCATCGCGCGCCGCCTGCTCGCCTGACACGGGCTGTGGACGCAGGACAACGAAAAGGGACGCCCGGATATCCGGGCGCCCCTTCCCCACTTGGCATTACTCGTTACGGCAAACGCCAGACGGGCCTCAGAAACTGAGGACCGTCGTATTGTCCGCGATCAGCGCACCGGCCATTTCAGCCGGATCTGCGGCGGTGATCCCGTCCAGCAGCGCGGTGCCGTCCACACCCTTGTTGGGCAGGTAGATCGCACAGACCTCGACCTTGGTGCCGGTCTTGTCCATGATCATCTTCATCAGGCCCTGCGGGCTCATGTCCTTGGGTTTTTGCGGTGCGGTGGCGCTTTCGGGCGCCTCTTTCAGCGCCAGGTCGCCCGCCGGCCCGCAAAGCAGGATCTGCGCCTTGGCGCCCTGCTGGACCGACTGCATGGTCAGCACCATCGACATCAGCTGAGTCTGCGCATCCGGCGAGGTGACGACCGTCACCAGCTTCTTGCCGTCATCCGCCTGCGCGGGCGCTGCAAGCGCCGTTGCCGTGGCCAGGGCACAAACCGTCAGTATCTTCTTCATGGAAAACCTCTTTCTTGGGTTGGGGTGGGTTTAAGGGTCATTCGGGTCGAAACACCGCACCCGACGCAATAGCGCGCGATGTGCGGATCAGAAGCGCGGCGATGATCGCGACCAGCGCCACGAGAAGAACCAGGGCGATCAACCGATGCGGCTGCGACTGCATCGCCCCGGCATAGGTGAAGCTGGCGATGGTCAGCGCCGCCACCGGAAAGCTGAGCGCCCAGAAGGACATGGCGAAGGGCAGGCGCAGGATACGTGGCAATTGCACCGCCACGATCAGCGCGAACAGATAGGCACCGTTCAAAAGCACCCTGCCAAAGCTGCCGATCTCTCCGGTCAGCTCGACCCAGGCAAGGAACCCCACGGCGGGTGGCGCGATCAGGATCACCAGCGTCGGCTGAAGCCGCTCGGGCAAAGGGTCGTGAAAGATCAGCCGGTTCATCACCAGCGTCAGAAGAACGCTCCAGAAGATCAGCCCGACCGACAGGAAAAACCAGCTTGTCTCGATATAGCCCAGCTTGACCCCCGCGATCGGCACGATCACATTGCCCACCGCCGGAATGAACCAGGCCGGCGACAGATGCCCATGCAGGAATGCCCGGCTCCCGATCCAGCCCGACACCACGGCGATTGTCAGCACCCCCTGGCCGAGCGCACCGACCAGCCACATCACATGCGCCGCTCCCATCGACCAGGGCAGGGTCGCCGTCGATAGCAGCAGCAGCCCGATTGAGATCGCGGGAAAGAAGGCGAGCTTTACCGGATGGTCCCACTCGGCCCTGACCGCCTGCGGGTGGCGCAGCGCCTTGAGCGCATAACCCGAAGCGATCAACAGGAACAAAGCCAGCGTCAGGACATAGGCCCCCATCGACAAGCTCTCGCTCAGGCCAAGCGCGCGTTCACCCGAACGCAGCGCCAGAGTCAGCCCCGACACGCCCATGACGATCGTGAACAATGTCACCGGGTAATGTTCGAGCCAACTGTGGTTTTCTGCGCTCATATGCGACTCCCGAAATATACATTCGACAATCAACATATGAACCGGGCGATATCGTTGATCCAGATCAACCCGGCCCGGAAACCGCAGGTTTTTCTGCGCAGCTTGGGAACACGGCGGCAAAACCGGTCAGGTCCGGACAAAAGTTTGCCGGGTCGCTCAGCCGCCGGGTCGGCGCACTCTCGGGGCTAGAGCGCGGGGGCGATGGCGACTTCGACGGGTTCCAGCCCATCGATCTCACCGCGCAACACGCTGCCCGGATGCACCGGCCCAACACCTGCCGGCGTGCCGGTATAGATCAGGTCGCCCGGCAAAAGATGATAGAATCCAGACAGATGCGCGATCACCTCGGGCACCGACCAGACCATGTCGCTCAGCCGCGCCTCCTGCGCCACGGCGCCGTCATGCAACAAGGCGATCCGCCGGTCAGCGGGCTTGCCGAACTCGTCGGCAGGGGTGATCGCGCCTATCAGGGCGGCATTCTCGAAATCCTTGCCCAGGTCCCAGGGGCGGCGCTTGTCCTTGGCAGCACCCTGCAAGTCGCGCCGCGTCAGGTCGATCCCGCAGGCGAAACCCATCACCACCTTCATCGCCTCATCTGGGCCGACCTTCAGGGCCGACGCGCCAATGGCAACGACCAGTTCCATCTCGTAATGGCAGTCCTGGGTGCCAAGCGAATAGGGTATCGACGCCCCCGACAGGCACAATGCATGGGCGGATTTGGTGAAGTAGAACGGCGCCTCGCGGTCCACCTCGTTGCCCATCTCCGCGGCGTGGGCGGCATAGTTGCGCCCCACGCAGAAGATACGGCGCAGCGGAAACTGGCGGCTGTCCCCCTTCACGGGAACCAGAGGCATGGCGGGCGGGTCAAAAAGCAGGGTGTCATTGGTCATGGCGCCGTTATGCGCCCTGCCCCGCTGACTGTCAAAACCCTATCACGCCACCCGTTCCCCGCGCGACCAGACCGAACGCAGCGCCGGCACCCCGCCCCGCATGGTGAAGCGTATCAGATCGGCACGTTGCCCTTCGGCGATCTCGCCGCGATCCTCCAGCCCGACGCCCCGCGCCGGGTTGCGTGTCACCGTGGCCATCCCGCGCGCCATGTCGCCCCAAGTCTCGCCCAGTTGCACCGCCGCCAGCAACAGCGCCGACGGAACGTAATCCGAGGACAGGATATCAAGGTGCCCCGCCGCCGCCAGATCCTGCGCCGCCACATTGCCGGAATGCGAGCCGCCCCGGATCAGGTTGGGGGCGCCCATGATAACGGCAATCGCGTGCTCGTGACAGGCACGCGCGGCCTCCAGCGTGGTGGGAAACTCGGCGACCCGGATGCCATAACCCGCCGAGACCGTCACCTGTTCGGGGGTCGTGTCGTCATGGCTTGCCAGAACAGCGCCATAGCGTTTCGCCTCGGCCACAGCCGCCGCCTCGTGCCTGGCCCCATGGCGCGCGCGCAGGTCCTTCAACTGCGCGACATGCTCCTCGAACTCGGCGTCGTTCAGCGCAAGCTTGCCCTTCACATAGGCCTCCAGCTTGCTGATATCACGGAACTGGCGCTGGCCGGGCGTGTGGTCCATCAGGCTCACGATACCCACGCGGTCGTCCTCGCCGAAGGCGGCCATCTCCTCTTCCAGCGTCTCCGAGCACACCTCGGCGCGCAGATGCAGGAAATGGCTGATCTTCAACGCATCCTCAGCCCGCAGTGCCAGCAGTTCGCTGGCCAGCCCGCGGGCATATTGCAGGTAACGCCCCTTGCCGTCGGGGATCGAACCGACCCGCATCGCGTCAAATACCGTGGTGATCCCGGTGCTGGCCAGCTCGGCGTCATGCGCCAGGATCGCGGCATTATGGGGCCAGTCCACCTTGGGGCGCGGCTGGATATGGCGCTCAAGGTTATCGGTGTGCAGCTCGATCAGGCCCGGCGCGACGAAATCGCCACCGCAATCGACAGCACCCTTCGGCACCGCCTTTCCGGTATCGATCCCGGCGATGACTCCACCACGCAGGACGATCGCCCCGGTGACGGTCTCGTCGGGCAGGACAAGGGTGGCATTGGCGAGAATGGTCTGTTGTGTCATGAGAATGTCACGCTTCGCTGACAGGGAATGGGGCCGCAATGGAGGCAGGCATGGAATTCAGGCGATACGCAATCTACTACACGCCCGCGCCGGGGCCGCTGGCGGATTTCGGCGCGGCCTGGCTGGGCTGGGACATGACCACTGGCGCGCCGTGCCCGCATCCGCAGATTGCGGGCCTGCCCCTCCCGGTGGACGAGATCACCGCAACACCCCACAAATACGGCCTGCACGGCACGATGAAACCGCCCTTCCGGCTGGCGGATGGGGCGACCCCCGGCGCGCTTGACGCCGCGCTCGCATCCTTTTGCGCCGCGCGCGCACCGCTTCAACTCGCGGGGCTCGAACTCGCGCAGCTCGGCAGTTTCCTGGCGCTCTGCCCAAAGGGCGATACCGGCCCGCTCAAGGCACTTGCCGCCGATACCGTGCGCGGCTTCGACAGCTTCCGCGCGCCGTCCGGCCCGGACGAGATCGCCCGCCGCCGCGCCACCAGCCTCAGCCCGGCTCAGGATGCGCTGCTGCTGGAATGGGGCTACCCCTATGTGATGGACGAATTCCGCTTTCACATCACGCTGAGCGGCAAACTCCCCAAGGCACAGGCCCGCCAGACCGCCGGGGCGCTCGCGCCCGTGGTCGCGCCGCTCCTGCCCGCGCCCTTCGTGATCGACGGACTCAGCCTTGCGGGCGAGGATGCCCAGGGGATGTTTCATCTTGTCTCCCGTCATGCCTTCACCGGGTAAAGCCGGGCATCAATGGCGGCAAGCACCGCCTCCAGCGGCCCGGCATTGGATATCTCGATCACCCGTTCCAGCCCATCGGGCAATGCCAGTGACGCGCGCATGAGCCGCGCCTCGATATCGGCGCGGCTTTCGCGCCCCCTGGCGGCCAGCCGCCCGGCCAGAACCTCGCGCGGCGCTGTCAGATGCAGTGTGGTGAAGCCGCGAAACCGGGCCTGCGCCTCGCCCAGCACCGCGCGCGACAGATTCACAAGCAGGTCCTCGCCCCCGGCCAGCCGCGCCTCGGTCTCGCGCGGGACGCCATAGCGCAGCCCGTGCGCCCCCCAGTGAAGCGTGAAATCACCGGCCTGCACGCGGCGCTCGAATTCCACATCGCTCACATCGTCAAAGGCCTCGCCGACCGCATAACCGGGCCGCGTGATCACCCGCCGCACCAATCCAAGGCCGGTGCAGCGCGCCACAAGCCCCTCCATCACGGTGTCCTTGCCGACACCCGACGGCCCGACGACTCCGATCAATCGCCCGCTCATCAGGTCAGCCCCGGCGTAAAGCCCGAGACGTCGATCTCGCGATCGCAAACCCGGTGGCGCGCGCTCTCGTCGTGAAAGATACCCACGATCGCAGCGCCCCCCGCCTTGGCCTCCTCGACAAGGCACAGCACCGTCTCGCGGTTCATCGCATCAAGGCTGGCAGTCGGCTCATCCAGCAGCAGGGCGGGATAGGCATGGGCGAAGCCGCGCGCGATATTCACACGCTGCTGCTCGCCGCCTGAAAATGTCGTCGGGCTGAGCTGCCAGAGCCGCTCGGGAATATTGAGCCGCGCCAAAAGCGTGCCCGCGCGCTCCAGCGCCTCGGCGCGCCCATGCCCGAGCGCCAGCAGCGGCTCGGCAACAACCTCCAGCGTCGGCACACGCGGCACCACGCGCAGGAACTGGCTGACATAGCCAAGCGTGTGGCGCCGCAGGTCCAGAATCTCGCGCGGCGTGGCCGCCGCCACATCCACATCCCCCACGATGATCCGACCCGAGGCCGCAAGGTAGTTGCCATAGATCATCCGCATCAGGGTGGATTTGCCCGCGCCCGACCTGCCGGTCAACGCCACGCATTCGCCCCGCCCCACCCGCAGCCCCGCCTCCCGCATCACCGGAATCACCGCGCCGCCCTGGTTGTGCAGGGTGAATGTCTTGCTCACATCGTCCAGCTCTATCATTCCTAAACCCTTCATCTTGCCCCCAATACTCCGGGGGAGTCGCCCATCGGGCGACGGGGGCAGCGCCCCCGCCCGCGCCTCACACCTGCAACACGCTCGACACCAGCAATTGCGTATAGCTATGCTGTGGATCGTCGAGAACCTGATCGGTCAGCCCGCTTTCCACCACGTAACCGTCCTTCATCACCATCAAGCGATCCGCCAGCAGGCGCACCACCGCCAGGTCATGGGTGACGATGATCGCGCTCAGCCCCATCTCGCGCACCAATCCGCGCAACAGGTCCAGCAGCCGCGCCTGCACCGATACGTCCAGCCCCCCGGTGGGTTCGTCCATGAACACAAGTCGCGGGCCGGTGACCAGGTTGCGCGCGATTTGCAGGCGCTGCTGCATCCCCCCAGAAAAGGCCGTCGGGCGGTCGTCGATCCGGTCATCCGGGATCTCCACCCGGCCCAGCCAATCCACCGCCTGGCCGCGGATATCGCCATAATGGCGCGCGCCCACGGCCATCAGCCGCTCGCCCACATTGCCGCCCGCGCTCACCCCCATGCGCAGCCCGTCGCGCGCATGCTGATGCACAAAGGCCCAATCCGTGCGCGACAGCATCCGCCGCTCGGGTTCGGACATGGCCAGCGTGTCGCGCGGGCCGTCCGCTCGGGTGTCGAACAGGACCGCGCCCGCATCGGGCACGATCTGACCGGCCAGACAGCCCAGAAGCGTCGATTTACCCGACCCGCTCTCGCCGACGATCCCCATCACCTCTCCGGGGTAAAGATCGAACGCCACATCGCGGCACCCAAGGCGCGCGCCGTAGAATTTCGTGATCCCCGTGACCTGCAAAAGCGGTGTCATGCCGCGCCCTCCTGTCTGGCCGCCAGCTGCGCACCCAGATGGCCCTGCGCCTGACGGGTGCGGCAGTAATCGGTATCCGAGCAGACGAACATCCGCCCGCCGCGGTCATCGGTGATGACCTCGTCAAGATAGCTGTCCCGCGCGTCGCACAGATCGCAGGGGTGATCCGCCTTGCTGGCCTCGAACGGGTGATCCTCGAAATCGAGACTGACCACATCGCTGTAAGGCGGCAGCGCATAAATGCGCTGCTCGCGCCCCGCACCGAACAGCTGGATCGCCGGGCAATCCGCCAGCTTGGGATTGTCGAATTTGGGGATCGGCGAAGGGTCCATCACGTAGCGCCCCTCGACCTTCACCGGATAGGCATAGGCGGTGGCGATGGCGCCGTGCTGGCTGATATCCTCGTAAAGCTTCACATGCATCAGCCCGTATTCCTCAAGGCTGTGCATCTTGCGGGTCTCGGTCTCACGCGGCTCAAGGAAGCGCAGGGGTTCAGGGATCGGCACCTGGTAGACCAGGATCTGATCCTCGCTCAAGGGCGCCTCGGGGATGCGATGGCGGGTCTGGATGATCGTGGCGGCTTCGGTCTCCTCGGTCACTTCGACCCCGGCGGTGCGTTCAAAGAACTTGCGGATGGACACCGCGTTGGTGGTGTCATCGGCGCCCTGATCGATGACCTTGAACCGGTCCTCGGGCGTCAGGGTCGCGGCGCTCACCTGTACCCCGCCCGTGCCCCAGCCATAGGGCATCGGCATCTCGCGGCTGGCGAATGGCACCTGGTAGCCCGGCACCGCCAACCCCTTGAGGATCGCGCGGCGGATCATCCGCTTGGTCTGCTCGTCGAGATAGGCGAAATTGTAATCGCTCATTCCGCGGCCTCCTTCACCTCTTCGGCCCCCGCCGCCCGGCGCAGCTTGCGCACCAGCTCCAGCTCGGATTGGAAATCGACGTAATGGGGCAGCTTGATATGCTCGAGAAACCCCGTCGCCTGGATGTTGTCGCAATGCATCAGCACGAATTCCTCGTCCTGCGCGGGCGCGCCCTGATCGTCCTCGCCCAATTCCTTCCAGCGCAGCGCCCGGTCCACCAGCGCCATGGAAATCGCCTTGCGCTCGGTCTGCCCGAAGACCAGCCCGTAACCGCGCGTGAATTGCGGCGGCTCGGTCTTGGAGCCCTTGAACTGGTTGACGCTCTCGCATTCGGTCACGGTGATCTCGCCGATCTCGATGGCGAAACCCAGCTCGGGGATCTCCATCTCGACCGCCACACTGCCGATGCGCAGCTCGCCCACGAAGGCATGGTTGCGCGCATAGCCGCGCTGCGTGGAATAGGCGAGGCCCAGAACGAACCCCTCGTCACCCCGCGTCAGCGCCTGCAGCCGCAAGGCGCGCGCGGCGGGCAGCTCCATCGGCTCGCGCGTCAGGTCTGGCGGGGTCTCGTCGCTCTCGTCCTCGGTCTGGATCAAACCCTCGCGGTTCAGGAAACCGGTGATATGGGGCGTCGCCTCCCGGCGCGCCTCGCCTTCGGGCGCGGCCGGAGTCCCGCCCTCGGCCGCCAGTTTGAAATCCAGCAGGCGATGGGTGTAATCAAATGTCGGGCCCAGAACCTGCCCCCCCGGCGCGTCCTTGAACGTCGCCGAGATGCGCCGCTCGCAGGCCATTTCGGCGGTCTTCACCGGCGCCGATGAACCGAAACGCGGCAGCGTTGTGCGATAGGCGCGTATCAGGAAGATCGCCTCGATCAGATCGCCGCGCGCCTGCTTGATCGCCAGCGCGGCAAGGTCCGGGTCGTAAAGCGACCCCTCGGTCATCACCCGGTTCACCGCCAGCGCCATCTGCTCGCGGATCTGCGCCACCGACAGTTCCGGCACCGCAGGGTCGCCGCGCCGCTCTTCGGCCAGCCAGGCATGGGCATTGTCAATCGCCCGCTCGCCGCCTTTCACCGCCACATACATCAGTTGCCCTCCAGTTGCGTGCTGCGCGGCAGGGCCGCCACCCGGTTTGCGCTGGTCAGGAAGAAATCGAGCCCGAGCGGAAACAGCGCCGCATTGCGCCGCATCGCCGCCACATCCGGCAGCGACAGGCGCGTGCTCTCCTTGATGCCCGGCCCTGTCAGCACCGCGCCTTGCGGCGTCAACTCCGGCATCTCGACAATCAGCGTCGCGGAGCGGTCGGGATATTCCGACGTGCCGATCCGGTAAGCGTCGAGCGGCTGCAAATCCTCCCATTTGCCCACCGCGAAAGCCGCCTGCGCGGGGCCGACCAGCGGCGCACCGGTATGAAAGGTGATCCAGTCGCGCAAGCCCGCCACGTCAAGCGCGCCTGCCAGATGCACCGGCGTTCCGGGATCGCACAGCGTCAGGATCAGCGCCCCCGCGGCGGGCGACAGCGGCGCGGGCGGCACCGCGCCCACCAGTGTCTCGATCCGACCGGGGCGCGCCATGGCGTTCATCGCCGCGCGAAAGGCGCGGGCGGCATCGAGCGGCGCGTCGGGAAATCCCCCTTCAAGAGCCTCCGTCTGCATCAATCCTCTCCTCGCACCATGGTGAAGAATTCGACCCTTGTCGCCGCCGCCTTGGCGCCGCGCCGGGCGCGTCTGGCCTGCAGGTCCTCTTGCAGCGGGTCCAGCACCGCCGCGCGCAGCGCCGCCGCCTGCGCGCCCTGCATCATCGCGTCGATCTGCGCGGCGCGGGTCGCATGATCCTTGTCGCGCCCCTGCACATAGGCATGGCCGATCTCTCCGGTTTCCAGCTTGAGGGAACAGCGCGTCACCGTCATTTCCCCAAGGTTGAACGGCGCGCCCGTCGCGCCCGCCCGCCCCTGGACCATCACGCCCCCGGCCTCGGGCGCGCGCAGATAGCTATAGGCGGGCACCTCGCCGAACGCCGCCCAAAGCCGGGCAAGCTGCGCCGGCGGCGCTTTGGCCAGCAGGCTCATCCAATCCTGTCTCTCTTGAGTTCGGCTCATCTAGACACCTTGTGGATTTGTCTAATTTAGTATACAACTAGACAAATCATTACCAAGCCCGCCCGAGTCGCACAATCCCTCTGGACATGAAGTTTTCGTGACATGCCCCCTCGCACGCCGATCTGGAAATCCATCCACAGCGCCCTGAGCGCCGACATCGCCGCGAAACGCTACAGCCCCGGTGACCAGCTGCCGACCGAGGCGGCGCTCTCACGGCGTTTCGGCGTCAACCGTCACACGGTGCGCCGCGCCCTTGCCCAACTTGCCGAGGAAGGGATCGTCCATGCGCGCCGCGGCGCCGGGGTGTTTGTCACCCAAAGCCCGACCGATTACCCGATCGGCCGCCGGGTACGCTTTCACCAGAACCTGCGCGCGGCCGGAAGGATGCCGACCAAGGAGATTCTGTCACTCGAAACGCGCGCCGCCGACACCGGCGAGGCGGCAGCGCTGGATTTGCAGCCCGGCGCGCCGGTGCATGCCTGCGAGGGGCTGTCGCTGGCCGATGGCCAGCCCGTCGCCCTCTTTCGCAGCGTCTTTCCCGCAGCACACCTGCCCGGCCTGCCCGAGGCGCTGCACCGGCTGCGCTCAGTCACCGCAGCGCTCAACGATCAGGGCACCCCCGACTATACCCGTGCCTGGACAAGACTGACCGCAAAGCTCGCCAGTCCGACGCAGGCACTCCACCTGCGGATATCCGAGGGCGCACCGATCCTGCGCGCGGTCTCGCTCAATGTCGATCCGGCCGGCAAGCCCATCGAATATGGGCGCACCTGGTTCGCCGGTGATCGCGTCACGCTGACCCTGTCGGATTCATGAGGGATTCAAATGGCTTGTCACGCCGCCGATACATTGATGCCCTATAGTTACGGGAACAAGAGCACGAGAGCAGACCGATGCAAATGCCATGGCCCGACATGCGCCTGACAGGCGCGACCGTCCTGCGCGACGGCAAGATGCAGACCCGCTCGGTCGCGATCGAGCAGGGCCGCATCGGCAAAGGGCCGTTTCCCGAGGTCGATCTTTCGGGCTATCTGGTCCTGCCGGGCATCATCGACCTGCATGGCGACGCCTTCGAACGCCACATCGCCCCGCGCCCCACCGCGCCATTTCCGGCCGAACAGGGGCTGATCGGCGCCGACCGCGACGCGGCCGCCAATGGGGTCACCACGGCCTGGCTTGCGCAAAGCTGGTCCTGGGAGGGCGGCCGGCGCAGCCCCGACTACGCCGAAGCCTTTCTCCATGCCCTTGACGCCTATCGCCAGCGCATGAACACCGACCTGCGCGTGCAGATCCGCTGCGAGACCCACACCGTCGACACCGCCGGGCGCCTGATCGCCGCAATCCGGCGCCACCGGATCGGCTATGTCGTGTTCAACAACCATCTCGAAGAGACCCTGAAAACCTCCCGCAGCAGCCCCGAGCGCCTGACCGCATCGGCGCATGAGGCGGGCCGCAGCGTTCGAGACCACATGGCCGCGCTCGAAGCCGCGCGCAATCAGCGCCAGGCCGTGCCCCGCCACCTCTGCGATCTTGCGCGCAATTTCGACGCGCTCGGGGTGATCTACGGCTCGCATGACGACCCCGACGCCGAAACCCGCGAGACCTTCGCCATGATCGGCGCACGGATCTGTGAATTTCCCACCTCCCGCGCGGCGGCGAACCTCGCCAAGGCGGTCAACGACCCGGTGGTGATGGGGGCGCCCAATGTGGTGCGCGGCGGCTCGCAGGCGGGCAATATCGCGGCGATCGACCTCATCGAGGCGGGCAAATGCGACGCGCTGGTCTCGGATTACTTCTACCCCGCCCTCTCGCAGGCGGCCTTCGCGCTCGTTGACCAGGGCATAACCGATCTTCCCGCCGCTTGGGCGATGATCTCCGAGACGCCCGCGCGCATCATGCGCCTCACGGATCGCGGCACGCTGGACGAAGGACGGCGCGCCGATCTTGCCATCGTCAATGCCACCACCCGCGAGGTCGAAGCCACGCTGGTGCGCGGGCGCATCACCCATCTCGCCGGCGAGGCGGCACAGCGATTCCTTCGCCTCGGCCAAAGCCCAGCACTCGCTGCGGAATAGGCGCGACAGGCCTGTCATGAAGTTTTCATGAAACCATCGCCACACCGTCGCAGGAAACGCGCAGTTTCTCGGCACTGACTTTCCTATATTTCCCACAAATCCATTTCAATGACGAAACACAGGGTGACCCCGAAACCGGGGCACCCTTTTTCTTCGCGGGTGCTGAACCGCCCGCTCATCCGCCGTGCTTTTCAAGGAATGCCTCGACAGACAGCGCGCGAAAATCCTCAAGCGCCGCGCGCAGGCGCGCGTGATCCCAATCCCACCAGGCCAACGCGATCAAGCGCTCGGCCAGGGCTTCGGGCAGGCGGGCGCGAACCGGGCGTGCGGGCACACCCGCGACGATCTGGTAAGGTGCCACATCCTTCGTCACCACCGCGCCCGCGGCCACCACCGCCCCATGGCCGACCGTCACCTCGGGCTTCACCTGAGCGCCATGCCCCAGCCAGGTGTCATGGCCGATCGCCGCACGGCGCGCCCGGCGCGCGCGAAACCACTCCGCGTCGTCCCCGGCATCAGGCCAATAGGCGGCCGAGCGATACATGAAATGATGCAGGCTGGCGCGGTCGAGCGGATGATCCGTCGCGCCGATCCGCACGAAACTGGCGATATTGGCAAAACGCCCGACATCGGCATTGGCGATATCGCAATAGCGGTCGCAATAGGAATAATCACCGATCACCGAATAGGCCACCCGGCTGCCGCGCCCGATCTCGCTATAGGCGCCGAAATCGCTTTCGGTGATCTCGCAATCGGGATGCACGCTCGCGCCGTCGGCCCTTAAGTCCTTCATCTTTCCCCGTCCCTTGCCCGCTGCACCATTCCCGCGCCCCGGCTTCATCTTGCCCGAAATACTCCCGCCGGAGGCGTCCCGCCATCGTCAATGGCCGCTGTCATCCGACTGGATCAACCGGCGTCGCAGCCAGCCCGACACCGTATCCATCAACATCACCATGAGCAGGATGAGAATGATGTAATAGCTCACCTCCTCCCAGTCCTTCTGGGTGATCATCGCCTGGGTCAGCAGCAGCCCGATACCGCCCCCCGTGATCGCGCCGATGATCGTGGCGCTGCGGGTGTTGGATTCCAGATAATAGAGAACCTGGCTCAGAAGGATCGGCGTGATCTGCGGGATCACCCCGAAGCGATAGCGTTGCAGCGGCTTTGCGCCGGTGGATTGCACGCCCTCGATCTGGTTCCTGTCGACATTCTCGAGCGCCTCGGAAAACAGCTTGCCGAAGCTCCCCGTGTCGGTGATCAGGATCGCCAGCGCCCCGGTCAGCGGCCCCGGCCCGAAGGCGCGCGCCAGGATGATCGTCCAGATCAGCGCATCCACCCCGCGCAGGAAGTCGAATACCCGGCGCACGGCGGCGCGCACCACCATCAGCGGGGTAAAGTTGCGCGCGGCGGCAAAGGCCAGCGGCAACGCCATCAGTGCGGCTCCCATCGTGCCCAGAAACGCCATGAGGATCGTCTCGAAGATCGCCCACATGACATCCTTGTGCTGCCACATGCGATTGTTCCAGACATCGTGGACCATGGCGGCCAGATTGCTCTTGCCCTCCACCAGCCGGTCGCCCGACACGGCCAACCCGATCAGCTCGCCGAAACTCTTGCCGTAGAACGGGCTGTCCAGGGTGAACCAGAACAGCTCCCATCCGAAATGATATCGCATCACCTCCGAGCGGGCCTTGGTCAGGATGACGCGCCCGGCATCTGTGGTGATATCGACCCGTGCGTTGCTGGCGCTGATCCAATCGGGGGTCTCGCCCGCCGGAAGGTCCAGCGCGATACCGCGCCGGCTCACCTCGGCCGCGATCATGCCGTAACCCGGCACGTCATAGCGCATCGTGTCTCCGTCCAGCAGCACCTCCTGGCCGTGCTTCAACGAGACCACTGCACGATCGGCGCTCTCGACCTGCACCCAGTC
Source organism: Roseovarius salincola (assembly GCF_026891095.1). GTDB lineage: Bacteria > Pseudomonadota > Alphaproteobacteria > Rhodobacterales > Rhodobacteraceae > Roseovarius > Roseovarius salincola. Next base: position 5,980 of record NZ_JAPTNL010000025.1, on the reverse strand, counting down.
TGGGCTGCGCCCCTCGGGCCATGTGCCCTTGTTCTCGCCTTCCACCGCGATGGTGATTCCGCCCATGCGATTGTCGCGGGTGACATGCGTCTTGTAGCTGAAGCTGTCAGCCACAAGGATCCGCGCGTTGTCCATTCGGGCGCGCTCCGCGAGGCCCGGAATGTCGAATGCGAAGAAGATATAGACGAAATAGGCCAGGATCCCAGCGGGTACGGCGATCGCCATCAGCCGTTTGCGTTGAAAGAAAGCGGTCGCGTCGAACGGCGCGGCGGCGGTTCCGGCAGTATCGCTCGTTGCGCTCATCGCCTTATCCCTTTCCGATCATCTTGTTGCGGTAATGGCCCGATATCTGGTCGAAAACCACGATGGTCGCGAACAGCAGCAGGAAGATCGCGGCCACCTCGTCATAACGGCCCTGACCCCAGCTGAAGGCGTTCTTGAGGTCATAGCCGATCCCGCCCGAGCCCACGAAGCCCAGGATCGCCGAAGCACGGACATTGATTTCAAAGCGCATCAGCGCATAGCTCAGATAATTGGGCGCGACCTGCGGGATCACGCCCAGCCACATGCGCTGCGCCCATGTGGCGCCGACCGAGTGCAGCCCCTCGACCGGCTTGAGGCTCGCATTCTCGTTCACTTCCGAGAACAGCTTTCCAAGCGCGCCGGTGGTGTGGATGGCGATGGCGATCATCGCCGGAACCGGCCCGCCGCCCAGAATGAAGATCAGCACCAGCGCAATGACGATCTCGGGGATCGCGCGCATGATATCCATGATCCGCCTGAACACCCCGATCAGCCGCGGCCATTTCGCCAGCCCCCGCGTCGCCAGCAGCGAGATCATGATCGCAAAGATCGCCCCCAGCAGGGTCGATGCCCCTGCGATGTTCAGCGTCTCCAGCAGCGAGGGCAGGAATTTCACCATCAGCCCCGGCAGGTTGGCGATCTTCTCGCCCGCCTCCGACAGCACTTCCTTCGGGAACTGAAAGATATTGCCGATCCCGTCCCAGAAACCGCCGGCATTGCGCCCGTCGGCCACGCGGAATCCCGACACCATCAGCGCGATGAACACGACCAGCATCACCATGCCGTAAAGCCGCTTGCGCCGGGTCATCTCCATATAGGCGGCCTGAACGTCCTGCACGCGTGCCACGCCCGCCTGTCCCACTGTCATCTCGCTCATGCCTCGTCCCCGTTCATGCGCGACCGGGCCCGCCTGGATGCGGGCCCGGTCGGTTTGTCTGTCCCTTTGCGGGATTACATCTTGGACTGACGCGCCTCGATGATCGACTGATAGGCGTCATGGTTGATCGGCTGGAACCCGAGGGCTTCACCGGCCATGAAGTTATAGGCGCAGTCCGGGTCCATGTAAGGCAGCGAGGCGGTCAGCGTCGTGATGTCGATCTTGACGCGCTCGGGCAGCGCCTTGCGCAGCACCACGGGGCCTTCCGGGATCGGCTTCGACTTCCAGATCTCCACGACCTGGTTCATGTCCACGAGACCCGCGTCGCTGGCCTTGCGCAGAGCGCCCGAATTGTAGCCGTCTTCCCATTCGCCCATGCCGTCGGCCCAGGTCACGCCCGCGTCGACATCGCCATTGGCCACGGCGACGATGGTCTGCTCATGGCCACCGACAAACTTGACCTCACCGAAATAGTCGCCCGACTCCATGCTGGCGCCGGTGGTCTGGGGGATTTCGATCGACGGGATGAGATAGCCGCTGGTCGAGTTCGGATCGCCAAAGGCGAAAACCTTGCCCTGCAGGTCCTCAAGCGATGCGATACCGCTGTCCTTGCGCGCGAAACCGACCGAGTAATAGCCGTAGGAACCATCGGTATTGGTCTTCACCATGACCGGCTCGACGGCGTCGGGGTCGGTCAGATAGGTCTTGGCATAGGCCGATGCGCCCAGCCACGCCATGTCGATGGTGCCGCCCAGCAGGCCCTGGATCACGCCGTCATAATCGGCGGGCGTGAACAGTTTGACCGGCACGCCCAGAAGTTCCTCGGCCTTGGCGCGGTAGCACTCGTTCGAGTTCATCCGGTCCTGGGCGTTTTCACCGCCCAGAATGCCGATACGGAATTCGGTGAATTCCTGGGCCATGACCGGCGCGGTCAGGGCAGTGGTGGCCACGATGGCAGCAATCAGTTTCTTCATGATGTCCTCTCTCACGTTTGAGGGTTTGATCCGCCGCGTCCGGCGACGGGGTGGATAGTTTCAGACCACGGCCTCGGCGGCGCGAATGGCGTCTTGCGCGTGCCGCTCAAGCGTCTCGATCGAGGTCGATGTACTGGCCTCGGAAAAACCGTCATCAGCGCCGTAAATGTCGCGCGCCACACCGGTGGTCAGCTGCTCGGGCGAGCCGTCGAAAACGACCCGTCCATGCAGCATCCCGATCACCCGGTCACAGTAATTTCTTGCGGTATCCAATGTGTGCAGGTTGGCGATGACAGTTCTGCCGTCCTCTTCGTGAATGCGGCGCAGATCATCCATGACCAGCTTCGCGTTCATCGGATCGAGCGACGCGATCGGCTCGTCCGCCAGCACGATCCTGGGGTCCTGCATCAGCGCGCGGGCGATGGCGACGCGCTGCTGTTGCCCGCCCGACAGGGCCTCGGCGCGCTTGGGCGCGTGGTCGGCGATGCCCAGCCGGTCCAGGATGTCGATGGCGCGATGGATATCGGCCTGCGGATAAAGGTTGAACATCGTCGCCAGCGTCGAGCGGCGGTTGAGCGTCCCATGCAGCACGTTCGACACCACATCCATCCGCGGCACCAGATTGAACTGCTGAAAGATCATCGCACAGTCGGACTGCCAGGCGCGCTTGTCCGCGCCCCTGAGCGCGGTCACGTCACGCCCATCGAAGGTGATCGTGCCGTCGCTCGCGTCGGTCAGCCGGTTGAGCATCCGCAACAAGGTCGATTTGCCGGCACCCGAACGCCCGATGATGCCGATCATCGCAGGCTTTTCAACTGTGAATGACACCGCATCGACGGCCGTGTTGCGTCCAAATCGTCTGGTCAGCCCGTTGATGGTCAGCACGTGATATCCCCCTTTTGACAGGGGCGGTGTTAGGCCGGCTTCGCTAAGCCTTTGCAACGGTTCGGTGAAGCTTTTGTAAAACCCTCGCCGCACTTGCCGGGGGGCATGGCGCGGCATATCCTTCTTGCATGATGACCACCTCGCGACGACTCGCTCAGGACGACTGGCTGCTGGCCGGGCAGGAGGCACTGGCCCGGTCCGGCCCCGCGTCCTTGAAGGCCGAGCCGCTGGCGCGGCGCCTCAAGACGACCAAGGGCTCGTTCTATTGGCACTTCGCAGATGTGCCCGCCTTTCACGCCGCGCTCCTGGCCCGGTGGGAAGACGAAAGCACCGCGCGCCTCGATGCCGCACACGCGCGGGAATCGCACCCGGTCGGACAATTGCGCCACATTGCCCAGATCATCGGCGGGCGCGATGCGGATGACGAAGACCGCGAAACCGCGATCGAACCGGCGATCCGCGCCTGGGCCAAGGACAATGCCGAGGCCCGGCTGGCGGTGACGCGGGTCGATCAATACCGCCTCGCGCTCATGCAGCGCCTGCTGGCCGAGATCGGCATCGCCAATCCCGAAATGGCCCGGATCATCTATGCCTGTGCCATCGGGATGGAGGAGCTGGCCGAAGACCGGCCCGGCGGCAACGCTCAGGCGATGGGGTCGCTGGTCGATCTGGTGCTGGCGCTGCGCTAGGGCGCGTCGGGGATCCGCGCGCGGAACCTGTCGACAAAACGCTGGCGTGCAGCGGGCAGGGGCTTGTTGCCCAGTTCCATCGCCAGATGATTGCTCAGGAAATGCCCCGTCACCCGCAACGCCTCGGCCACCTCGCTGTCGGGCGCCGGCCCCTCGCCCAACATGCAGGGCGGCAAGGGCAGCAGCCGGTCGGCCCATTCCCCCGCGCCCTTGCGCGACACCGCCCGCCCGGTGCGCGGTGAGACATAGCTCAGATCGTTCGCCTGCGCGCCCATCACAGCGCAACGGCTCAGATCAAGCCCGAATCCCATCTCGTCCAGCAAGGCGATTTCCCAGTCGAGATAGGCCAGCGGCCACACATCCCCCTGCCCCAGAAGGTCCAGCAACCGCTCGGTGCGCTGGTATAGGCGCGGATGCGCCTCGCGCTCGGGCAGGCTGAACAGCAACAGCGCCGTCACCGCATTGAGACCCGCCAGCGACAGGCTATCCCCCATCGACGCGGCCATGCGCGAGCGCATCGGCTCGACCGTGAAGGCGCCGATATGATCCTCCAGCCGTGCCCGCCAGGTCAGGTCAAGCTGCGCCCCCGGTTGCAGCACCGGCGCCATCCGCCGCGAGACGCCGCCGCGCACCACGCCCGCATGACGGCCATGTCCGGGTGTGAACACCTCGATGATCGCCGAAGTCTCGCCATGCGTCCGCGTCGACAGCAATATGCCCTGATCGCGCCATTCCATGCGCCGCTCCTGCCCGTTTGGGCCATACCACACCAGAACCAGCGCCTTGCCAAGGCCCGCGCGGCGCTTTGCAAGGCAATTCGATTCGTGCTTCACTCGGCACACTTCATTTCACGAACCGAGGGATTTTTCATGTCACATATCGCCCGCCGCGTTTCCGCCCTGCGTTCCGGCGCATTTGGCCTCGCCGCCGCCCTCTCCCTCGGGCTGGCAGGCACCGCCCAGGCCGCCGATGAAAACGTCATGGTGGTGTTTGACGGCTCGAACTCGATGTGGGGTCAGATCGACGGCACCGCCAAGATCGAGATCGCCCGCGGCGTCATGGAAAACCTGCTTGGCGACTGGACAGAAGACCGCAAGGTCGGGCTCATGGCCTATGGCCACCGCCAGCGCGGCGATTGCAGCGACATCGAAACGCTGGTGGCGCCCGGCGCCGATACCCGCGCCGCGATCCTCGATCGCATCAACGCCATCACCCCGACCGGCAAGACGCCCCTGACCGACGCCATCGAACTGGCCGCGACCGAGCTTTCCTATACCGACACGCCCGCGACCGTGGTGCTGATTTCGGACGGTCTGGAAAGCTGCGAGCGCGACCCCTGCGCGCTGGCCGAAACGCTGAAAAGCCGCGGGGTCGCCTTCACCGCTCATGTGGTGGGCTTCGGGCTTGGCGCCGATCAGGACAGCGGCTCGCTCTCCTGCATCGCCGAACGGACGGGCGGGCAGTATATCCAGGCCGCCAATGCCGATGAGCTGGGCCGCGCCCTTGGCGCGATCAGCACCGCCGTCGCCGCCGCGCCCGAACCCGAACCCGTGCCCGAACCGGAACCCGAATTACCCGCCGTCACCCTGACCGCTCCCGACAGCGCCCTTGCCGGATCGTCCTTCCGCATCGGCTGGAGCCCGACCCTCGATCCCGCCGATTACGTCACCATCGTTCCCGTCGGCACGCCCGAGGGCGACTACGGCGGCTATGTGCGCGTGCGCGACCACAGCGAGGCCGACTTTCGCGCCCCCGCCCAGACCGGCCTTTACGAGCTGCGCTACATGACGCAGAAGGACCGCAACGTGCTGGGCGTCGCCCCCATCGAGATCACCGAACCCGAGGTCAGCGTCAGCGGCCCCGAATCCGCCCTTGCCGGGTCCACGATCCCGGTCAGCTGGACCGGCGCGGTGCATGGGCGGGACTACATCACCATCGTCCCCATGGGCGCGGACGAGGGCAGCCACGGCGACTACACCCGCGTGAGCGACAAGGCCGAAGGCAAGCTCCAAGCCCCCGCCGACACCGGCATGTACGAAATCCGCTACGTGCTCGACGAGGGCAAGCGCACCATGGCCGCCCAACCCATCGAGATCACAGAACCCGAGGTCAGCGTCAGCGGCCCCGAATCCGCCCTTGCCGGGTCCACCATACCGGTCGCCTGGACCGGCGCGGTGCATGGGCGGGACTACATCACCATCGTCCCCATGGGCGCGGACGAGGGCAGCCATGGCGACTACACCCGCGTGAGC
>NZ_JAPTNL010000024.1 GCF_026891095.1 Roseovarius salincola | reverse complement strand
CCGACGCGGCGACGATGATCGCCGCACAGTGAACGAGCAACACCAGCTATGAAGAAGCAGGTGGACGCCAGTTCCTACACCACTCCTCGGGGCACTACCTGCTGCGCAGAGCGTGATCTCAGGGGGCTCCTTTCGCGCGGCACTATGGTCTTCTCTCACTTGCTGTTCCTAATGCGATGTGGTCAGTCCAACATTAAGGTGCGCCGAAAGAGTTGTTGCGGAAAAGGCCCGAAGACGCATTTTACGTCTCATAGAAACGCTTTAGATCGCGTCGCTTGCTCAGCTGTTGCGGTCGGTATGGTTTGACTTCTCCGAATTGAGCGACCGCGGTCGCCTGCATGCGTTCTTGTACGGATGGGTGGAGAGGGAAATCGTCGCCGACTTCTCGGATTCCTTTTTTCCATGGGATGCTGACTGGTCCGAACGCCAAGATCGCGTCCTCGCGGTGCTGCAGGCCCAAAGGGTCAGGAGCGCGGTTAAGGTAGTTTTCGTTGATTTTGATTGAAGGCACACACTCCTTCAACTCATCGACCATCCAGTCTAGGGCTATATCACTAAGACGGGATTCGGCCTCGGGGTAGCTGCCACCGATGTCGCTGTGACAACCGGGGAACCAGACCTGCTTGAGCCAAGCCGGTTCTCGGTTCTTGGTCTCAATAGCGGCTTTTTGGGACGCCCATCCAACTCGCGGGAAGTCTGCGCGGTCTTCGTCGATCGCCATTGCGTGGCGGGCGTGGTTTACGTCGGGATCCAGCCACATGTCGTAGTTGCGCTTGTTCCAAGCGGCGAAATGCCCTGTCTTCAGAATCTGCGGCCAGTCTGTAGGGCGCAATATCTTCAATTTGCGATCAGGATCATCCGAGAAATACTTGAAATTATCCAGCAGAAGAGAGCCGAGCTGCCACATGAGCGCGCCGAGTAAGAAACCGAGAGGGACGACCAGAAGCAATGACCACCCTAGCACAAGCCCGGCGACGAAGGCGGCACCGGTTGCAAACGTAATGCCCCAGACCAGAGTGCGCACGACTGCCGTCCGCAATGATGCCACCGTATCGAAAACCCCGATGAAGGTCGGCTGGACGTTGCCTTGGTTGTCATCACCCTCCTGCGGGGTACTCGAATACTTCTGGCGAAACCTGCGACCAAGCTCTTCGCGGTGCTTGAAGTACGGGTTCTGCCCGCGAGGCTTTCCGGCACCGTGGTTATAGACGAACTTCACTGCATCCTTGGCGATCTTGCGCAAACCGGGCCCGTGGCGCGGGACGGGTTCGCCATCGGGCATTTGTGTTGGGATACCGCAAAGGTTCATGACATTCGCCAGTGCCCTCACCGTGTACGCCCCGCGCGAAAAGCCGAACAGTAGCACACGGTCACCGGGCTCATAATGGGCGATGATCTGTTCATAGCAATCGATGATATTGTGATCGATGCCGGTGCCGACTGCGCTTTCAAGGATAGGCTTGACGCGGCCAAAGAGTCCCCCGCTTTCGCCCGTGCCCAACCCAGGATCGTAAAAGGCGACTTGATCCTTTGGGTTAATTGGTGAGTCTGGGCCAGGACGCATGGCGCGATACATCTTGTAGACGTTCGAAAGGCGTTGGTCCGGCCGAGACCCGCCCATTTGCCCGGTTCCATCGGAAAAAATACAGATATTCTTTGTCATTATTTACCTTTTGCCTTCAGCCTGATTGACTTCTGTCTGTTTAGGCCGTCCGCCGGATCGCTTTAGCGAGAGCGGAAGAAAACAGTCTATCTCGTCAGCTGTAAAGGTCATGTCTTCCATCTCCTTCAGCCGTCTTTGGGCCTCCTCGTAGGCTTTTCCGTCAGTTTGAGGTGCGCCTTCATAGAGGGCTGCAAGCATGGCCTGTAACTCGTTCCGACGCTCAACTGCGGCTTCATGTGGCAGTCTCGGCAGATCGGTTAGCAGTGAGAGGTAGCATTCTCGGACGTTCCAGAGCTTCGCAGCTGCGTCACGATGTTTTTGAGCGATAGCACCAGGGTCGAAGTTCTTCAGATAGGCCGCCACAAATAGTGTCATAAATGAAATGCCGACAGTCGCGATCTCGACCCATAATTCTTCTCCCACCACGACTCCGATCGCCCCTGCACTCGTCAGTGCTGACAGGGTGATTTGCACAATCTTGTACCTGCGAAGTGTATCGGCACACCGATCGGCCATACGTTCGTGGGTTTTGTGGGTATAGACTACCCGTCCGAAGCATTCACGGACCTGATCCTCGAACGCGATATCGTAATCAGGCGGCATAGTCTTCATCCTCGGCATCCCGGACACGAATCGGAACCCGGACGGTGTCACGCGCAACGACCACGCCCCGACTGACCGCGTAGCATTCTACGAGGTGATCACCACGGAAATTAGTGGTCTCTCGGCGCTCACCGCGACCTTCATCGCGCAGGATCTGTCCCCGGATCATGTCTCGACGCTCGGCTTCTTCGCCACGGTTCAAGACCTTCCAGAACATCTCGGTATCGTCGGGAAGATCGGTTGCATCTGCGATGAAGAATCGAAGGCTCTTCTTCGGCAGCAGGACGCCATGCCGCTCCAAGAGGTCACGGAGCATCCCCGGCCGGAATCCATCCTGCGTCACTTCGCAGTTGATGCGAAGGTGGTGTCGAATATCGACCGGAAATCTGTCTTCGACGAACTGCTCAGTATCTTTGAAGACATTTGCAAATGCCGCGGCCACTCCCGCAGCACTACTTGCCGGTGCTGGGTAGGCGTTCCCGAACACATCCCGCCATTTCTGGCGCTCATTCTTCTGTCCGCTCGCGTCGATGGCTTTCACACATAGATCGTATGCCTTCTTCGCCTTCCGCTCGAACCGCTTCTTGACACGAACGCGTTGACGACTGCCAAGAGCTGCATACTCGGATTGCTTGGGCTGATCAGCCAGGAACTTGAAGAAATCCCGGCACATGTAATCGTAGTAGTGGAAGCTTTTGGTATCGTATTCGTCGGTTGACTCGAGGAATTTGTAGGCGAGAGTGTCGATCAGAAGGCCGCCCATGGCGACGCCCTGCTTGTTCTTCCAGGCGCGCGCTATCTTGCACAAGTGGCGAAGGTTTCGGTTCTTGCGCTCATTGGCTTCTCTCATTTCATCGAGTTCAGCCTGCGGCTTGGTAATCTTCCACGACCCACCTTTTGCGTTGTCAGGGTACTTGTAGCTCCCATCAGCCAGCTTGAAGGCCGGCATCACTTCGATGTGGAAATCGTTGTACAGCACGCGGACAACCAAACGATCCACCTTGACAGTTGTCGAAGGGTATCGCCTCTTGATCGCATCCCTAGCATCATGAAGAAGCCTATGTTGGCCCCCTTCCTTGTAGGTGTCCCACTTCCCGGCGGGCATGATGTAAATCATGTCCAGGTCGGAAATGCCCTTGATCGCCGTCCAGCGGCCATAGGAGCCAACCTGAAGGCTGTTAGCCGTTTTTGACTCTGTGTCGCGAAACTCCTTGTTAAGAGAAGCGGTGACTTCGCCGTATCGCAAGGCAATCGTCGCGGCATTGTCGATCTTGATATTATCGAGAAAGGTCTTGAAGTCGTCTGAGATGCCCATTGAAGCCTCACGATTTTTTGCCCTCAATGGGCGATTAGATGGTTGGTTTGGTCAGCCGCTTTGCCCTATCCGGTCGTTATTTCTCACGGACGGTGATCTTCGGATTTGACTTGCCGTGCTTCGCGGTGACAAATCGACCACTGATGGCGCTTCGATAGCTGCCGCCGGTTGACCCGCTCTTCCCGCGAGCTTCTTTCACGGTTGTTCGCGGGTGCGACTTCCCATGCGCCTGAGTAACATAGCGTCCTGATTTTGCGCTTCGGTAGCTACCGCCAACCTTTCTTTTCCCTGCCACTGCACTGCTCCTTTTTGTTGCATCTTCGCCAATTTGGACTAAAGTAAGATTTGAGTCCTCATATGGACAGTCTACATAGGGACTCTTTTGGACGTCAAGTCCAAAAGCGGATAATAGGAGGATCAATGCAACCACATATAGGTTCTGCGCTTCAACCCGGCGCGGACGACATCAGGATTCCAGCCATTATGGATGCTTTTTCGAGACTTGCCGAAGACTGGGGGCTCTCGACTGATGAGCAAATAACGCTGCTTGGCTCGCCAGGGCGCTCGACGTTCTTCAAGTGGAAGAAATCCGGGGGAAACCTTCCGCATGATACTATCGAACGCATCTCTCACCTACTCGGCATCTACAAGTCTCTGCAAATTGTGTTGCCGAACCCTGAAGCGGCGGATGGGTGGATAAAAAAGCCGAACGCGTTTTTTGATGATCGAAGCGCACTCGACGTGATGCTTGGTGGTAACGTTGTCGATATTTACAAAGTAAGAGAATATCTTGATGCACAACGCGGTGGATGACTTCGACGTAAAGCAGATCAATGGCGTTTTCTATGTGCTTATCCCGTCTCGATTTCCACCTGTGCCGCTATATCAGCGCATCGCGGGTGGGCGCGACGACCAGGTCGCGGCTGTCGCAGAGCTTCATAACCCCCGTGTTATGGAAAAGCAGCGCCTGCTAGGGCAAGGGTGTGTGACCGCAGATGATGTGTCTCCACGTTTTCAGAACTGGAACCATGCCCCGTTCGCCTATTCGAATCCGGAAGGTAGTTGGTTCTTCGACCGGTTCGTACGGTGCCTAGAGATGTCGCAAGACAAACAGACAGCCTTGGCGGTCTCGGTTGCGAAAAGAGCGCTGTTCCTTAGCCGCACGGCGGAAGCTCCAATCGGGCTAGACATGCGGATGCTAAGCCGAAAGGTGTCTGGCGCGTTCCTAGACCTACGAGCGGTGCCTGTTGAGCTTTCTCAATCAGAACGGCGTAAACTTGGACAGTTGCTTTGGGAGCGCGCCAAGACCGAAGGTTTGTCAGGCGTGCTATTCCGGTCATCCGAACGACCAAGCGGCACTCGCATTTGCGTGCTCGATGGCAATGTGCTTGACCGTGCAATTCAAGGTGAGCACTTCAGGTATTCATGGGATGGTGAAAAGGTTTCGTCGCTTTATGCTTTCGACAACTCTGGAGGTGACCAGGACAATTCGATCGATCCCCGCGCCCTTGGCCAAGACGAAGATATTCTGGCGGCTTAGCATTGGTCATTTTTGTCCCCAAGCTGGCTGAAGGCTGTCGAGTTGATCCACTTTCAAATAGTGAGCGCTTCCGTGCCGCTAATTAGCGAATGATTGTTTCCGCTCCATCCTGCCGGACGTCCCATATATGAAATAACGTTTCCGACGCGGCCGCTTCTTAGAAGCGGCATGGCTTGATCATTGACCTGAGTCCCAGCCTTGCGGCCTCCCCAGCTCGGCTTCGCGTGTCGCAGGGGAGAACGGCCCTTCGGTCCGTCGCGCATTCGGCCATGCGGCCTCACCGCGGCGTTGCACCCAGGCCCTCGGTTTGCCCGCCTCGCGAGCGCGTCTCTCCCTGGCCGCTCCGCCGGATTGCGCTCTGGTCTGTTTTGCGGGGCAAAACGATCCCGCCGCTCCATCCGCCTCCCGCGTCCGGTCAGTCCGTTTGCCTGCTCGGGTCGGGCAAACCTACCGTCAAAACACACACACATGAGTGCGGAAGCATATCCTCCGGATGGCCCCCAAATCAGCCCGCGTCAAGGATCGCAAAACTTTTCGGCGAGGGCGGGGCCCGTGGCGCGGTGCGGTCCCGTGCGTGAGGGTGCGCATGTGTCCGGTGCTGCGCGCGGAAAACTTTTGCGCCCGGCAAGCCGGCGGCTGCGCCGTCCCTGACCCGGGCAGATTCGGAAACCAGGCATTCGGCCATGCCCCCACACTCACGTGGTGGCCTTGGAACCGAACACTGGAGACCAGACATGGCTTATGACACTGCGAACACCTACGAGACCATCGAGCTTTTCGGGCTGACCGAGAAGGACGCGCAGCTGCCGATCCCGGAGGATCACATCCTGACCGACCGCATCATCCGCGAGAGCTTCGAGGCTTTGCTCGGTCAGCTACGCGGGACCGGGCTTGAAGCCGAAATCGAACCGCTGGCCCATGGGCTCGCCACGATCCTGCAGCGCCGCAAGGTGGCACTCGGCAAGGAGGTCGACCGCACCGCCGACAAGATCGGCGCGCTGACAAAATCCCATGACGGATCGGAGATCGCCGAGACCGCGCTCGAAGAAGCGCAGGCGCGCTTCCTGCAGTTGCGCGAGATTGTCGGCGCCATCGAGGTGATGAGCGAGGCGGCGGCGGAATGCTACGAGGTCGAAACGGGCCACGCCTTCATCCCGGCAGCCGGGTCGCGCGCAAGCGTCAGGGCGCAAGAGACCGGGGCGGTCTTCGAGGCGCGGCAGCTCCTCGAGCAGCACGACCGTGAAACCGCCGAGAAGTCGAAAGTCGAGGGGGTGCCCCTGATCGTCTCAGGCGCCACCGACTGGACCGATGTCGATGTGATCTTCAACACGCTCGACAAGGTTCGCGAACGGATCAAGCAGAACCGCAACCAGGAGATCTTCCTCTGCCACAAGGGTGGCAAGCACGGGGCGGAGATGATTGCGGCCCGGTGGGCGCGCGCACGGGGTGTCGCACAGGCGCGCTTCGATCCTCGCTGGTCCGCGCATGGGCGTGCGGCACCGTTCAAGTGCAACGACGAAATGCTGGACGACAAGTTCGCGGCGACGGGGGTTGTCCTTTTCGGCGGCAACGGGGTCGCGCTGAACCTCGGGCAGAAGGCGGAAGCGAAAGGCCTGACGGTCATGCGGGTTGCGGACCCTGCGAAGAAGACCGCGGATACGTGAACATAGAGGGTCGCCTTCGGGCGGCCCTTTCGTCGTTTCTCAAATGTTTGCGAACCTCAGGGGTGTCGCAGCGAACTCCAGCAACGGGTAGAAAAAGTCTGGATGACTGCAACACGGCCGATGTGGTTTTGGGAATGGCTGGATGGTATCTCGATGCAATCACAGCTTATTGTGGCCGTGCGGCAGAAGACATTTGTTGCGCAGCTGAACACCCGAACAGGTTTTTCCTCGATGCCTTTTTCTCCGGAACGCACCAAAGAGATCCAATCACGCATTGATGCGCGTTTGCGGTCCGGGCAGGCAAACGATTGGGAAGTGTCTTTTCTCACAAACATGGCTGAACGGTTTGAGCGTCACGGGACGGAGACTCGCCTGAGCAAAGCTCAGTACGCCAGCCTGCACAAAGTCCTGAAACTGAAAGGGGAAAAACCGGCCCAGACAAGGGCAGCTGCCGACGACGGCACTTCGAAACCAGCACCAAAGCGCAGCGCCAGAGCCGTCCAGGCGAGACCCCGTTCGATCTCCGTGAGCCGCGCAATCACCGCACCTCGGCGTGCCGTGCGCAAGGCTCAACGCCAAATCATGGTGCCGTTGGTGATCGCTGTCGGGTTCTTCGCATTGGTTGGATCATTGTTTGAGACATCGAATTCGCGATCCACGCCCTACATTCCGTCAGCAATTCCCACATCGCAAACGACAAACACCACTTACGTCTATGTGACAGGGACACGTGTCAACCAACGTTCTGAGCCGTCTACCGCGAACGCTGTGATGGGCGTCTTGAGCGAAGGGACTCGCGTCGAAATGCTTCGCGATGAAGGGCAATGGACCCAAATTCGGTCTAACTTGGGAGTGGGCTGGATGTCTTCCAGTTTCCTATCGCCGGTCGCGCCACCTGCAGAGCGACCCGCCTCGCAAGACCGGTCGCTTCGAGCCAGCGATGTGCGGATCATTGATGGTGATACGATTGATATTCGAGGCATGACAGCGAACGTGCGTCTCGTCGGGTTTAACGCGCCTGAGACATGGAGACCATCCTGCACTGCAGAGCGCCAGGTCGGGGAACGGGCAACAGCGCGTCTTGGTCAATTGGTGCGGGGTGCGGCGTCAATTGAATTTGAGCGCGTGGCCTGTTCCTGCCGGCCCGGGACTGAAGGCACGGATCGATGCAATTTCGGGCGGCTTTGTGGCTCGTTGTTCGTTGACGGTCGGGACGTGGGCAGTACGCTCATTGCTGAAGGTTTGGCCGTGCCATACCGATGTGGCCGCACCAGCTGTCCCCCACCCCCTCAACCCTGGTGCCGATAGCAGGGGCACTCACCCAACACAGACGACGAATCTTCGCGCGCGGCTGAACGCTGACCCGCTGTGTGGTGCGCGTGACGGATCATTATCCAGATGCATTGGATCAGAACGAACCAAGCCACCTCAGACCGGTATCGACGGGTGCGAACGCGACTGCAAAGTGGCGGCACAAATTCGGGTCTCTCCTTTTTGCTCATAGATGTGGATCGCACGGGGTCGGCCCGTCCGTGCCCTCAGCTCACGCTTCGGCAAGCACAAATACGGCTTCCACGGCTGGCCGCGGACCCTCCGCATTTGCGCTTGCGACCGGGCCTCTTGCCCCCGTGCCGGGTGATCCCCATCGCAACAAGGAGTAACCCAAATGACCAACCACTACGTCGCCACCGTCCCCGTCAAGTTCACCGACACCGATGGCCAGGAGCGCACCCGTTTTCAGCGCGTGGGCGCGATGTTCCGCAACACCCGCAACGGGGACGGCTCGGAGTTCTTCAGCCTCAAGCTCGACTTCCCGGTCGCGGTCTCGGAGCTGGTGATGTTCCCACCGAGCGCGAAAGATCCCCAGGACTAAATCCTCTGACGAGGATGGGCCGCCCCAGGACGATCTTGGGGCGGCCCTGTCCCTGTACCAGGGATGCCGGATCCGGCGCGGGTGATCGCCAACAGCGATCTCCCGGGTGCCGACCCCTGCGTGTTCAACGGACGAGCAGTGCCTGGGATGATCAGGCCGCGACAGACCGGACAGTCAGCCTCAAGGGGGCCATCCACAAAAACCTATCGGCCAGGGCCTCCCGGTTTTTGCGGCAGAGATTTGGGGACCCAAATCTGGCCCTCCTTGACCCTGACTGTCCGCCCTGTCGGTGGGGTTTGCGCCCGCCCGCGGTTCCGTCCGAACACGTGGTGTTCGGCCAGACCCTCGGGCGGGGCTGGTGGACGGGACCCCTAGGACAGGTGGGTCGCCCGGTGGTGAGGGCGGCAGAGCCGCGTCCCTGCGGGCCGCGGGGGAAGCGGACACCAAGGCTGCCTGAGCCTGAATGCAACGTAAGTATATAATTGACAGTCTGGTATATTATCGTAAGGTAGGGGCAGCCTTGGTGGAAGGTGGCAGGAAATAGGGGGTCTTTCTTCGCATGTCGCGCTCAAAACGTCTCACAGATGCGGACCGCATGGAGATCGTTCGCGAAGCTGCGGAAGGCGTTTCCACTTCAGTGCTGGCAGAACGGTTTGGCGTGTCGGTGCGGGCGATTCAGTACACGCTCAAAGCCGATGCCGAGCGCCAGACGGATGCCGCAATTCCGGTCTCAGCGGTCAGTGTGAAGGTCACGGCTGCGGAGCTTGCGGCGCTAGACGAGGTGCTGGCGAAGGCGGGGATCGAGAGCCGGGCCGAGGGGCTGCGGCGGCTCATTCAGGCGGCAGGCGGGGTGTTCGTTCCGGACGCGCAGATGGCAGCTGAGATGGCGCGCTACCGCGCCTCGCTGCACGAGGTCGGTAATGGGGTCGCGCAGATCTCCAAACAGATGACGCAGGCCAACCGGCGGGGGCAGGGGGCCGTGGGGGGCACAAGTGCCGAGTTCACCGAATTGCGCCTTGCCCAGATGCGCGGGTTGGCGCGGTTCATTCTGGATTCCGCTGACGAGATCGATCTGCTTCTGCGCCGCCGTCGCGAAGGGATGCAGCTGCAGGCCACGGCCGCGCTGAGGGAGTTTGCCCATGCGGCTGAATGATGCCGTCCATGCCGTCACGGGCGAGGTCTTTCGGGATGGCTGGAGCCGCGTCCGGAGCTCGATGCAGGGGCTGCACGTGGCCAAGCAGTCCCAGCTTGTGCGCGCGGCAGCGGGGCATCGGCCAGCGGTCTTCAAGGCGATCCGGGGCGGGGGCACGCATACCAAATCGCAGCTCGCAAACCAGCTCGATTACCTCACCACCAAGTCTACCCATATCGTGGACAGTAGCGGGTTCCTGGATGGCAAGGCGAAGCTCGAGGCGGGTGACATCAAGGACCTGACGGAGCGCTTTGCCAAGCGGTGGGATGCGGGCTTCAAGCCCAAGCTGGGCCAGACGACCCATATGCTCATGTCCTTCCCCATCGGCACGCGCGGGGAGGATGTGCGCGACATCGCGACGGATATGGCCGAGCGGTTCTTCCAGACCGACGCGGGCCATTTCGACTACATCATCGCGGTGCATGAAGACCGCGATCACCCCCATGCGCATCTGGTGTTGAACCGCCGCTCGCAGGAAGGCGAGTTCTTCTTCCTCGGCCGCAACCATCGCTTCAACTATGACGATTTCCGCCTCGCCATGGTCGAGGAGGCGGAAAAGTATGGCGTGCGGCTGGAGGCCACGCGCCGGGTGGATCGCGGGGTTGTGCATTACCCAGCCCGAACCAGCGAGGTCTATGCGGCGAAAGACGAGGGGCGCGCACCCCGCGATCGCGAACGCGTGGGGGCAGACCTGACGCGGACGCTGGCGGAAATCGCCAACACCAGAACTGTCTACCATTCGCTTGCCGCGGAGGCCTCCCGAGAGGCCCGCGAGGATATTGCCGCAGCACTCTTCCGCGCGGGCGAGGTGCTGGCGCATGGCGGGCAGGTGGACCGAACAGGAGATGTGTATATGGCCGAGGATCAAAGCTTCGAGGATCTGAGAAGCCTCTATGCGGAAAAGCTCGCGCGAGTGCAGGGCATGATCGCCGAGAAGTCTGACGCGGAACGTCCCGTGCTGGAAAAACGTCTCATCGAGATCCAGACGCAGGTCCAGCACATGCAGCCTCTCGGATTGCGATCATCCACGCTGTCAGAGACCCCCTCGGAGGGCGGGATCTATTCCGAAGCCAATATCGACGCCAGCCAGCGCGAGCGACTGGCAGAGCCCGATCTGAGATCGCGCATTGACGCGGCACTACACGGCACCGGGATCAGCACATCGGAAGTGGTGGCCCGGATCGAGACGGGCGCCTCAAATGCAGCGCTCGAGCATCAATGGATCGCCAATGATCTCTCCAAAGTGGCCGAAGCGCGGGATCTCAACCCCGAGCGCCGCGCCGATCTGGAACAGGCGCGCGACATTCTCAACGATGTGCATGTCGAGCTTGGTACGCTGTTGGAACGGGAGAACGTGCTGCGCCGGGATGGTGTCATGGAAGCGGAACCGGACAGCGAGCGGTTCCATTATCACGAGGACTCGGTGCGGGCGATGGAAGGGACAATCCGTCAGGAGATGCGCGCAGACGGTCTGACAGCGCAGCAGATCGAGGACCGGGATTGGGAGGTTGTCTCACGGGCGGAGCGCCGGATCGAGACGGAGCAGCGCACGTATCTCGAAGCACACCCGGACCTGCTCGCACGCCCCGGCGATGTGATCGACCGGTCTGAACCCTACAGGGAGACCATCACCGATGCGGCCCGCGCCAGCGAGATCACCCGCGAGGTCGACCGGATCATGGAGGGACGCGACGTCCGCACGCCCGTTGCAGATTCTGTCACGGATGAATTCAGGGAGCGCTATCCGGACATGCCGTCCCACCTCGCCCGCGGGCTTGGCGCGACCTATGCGGCCGTCGTCGAGATCCGCGACACGGAGGCCATCAACCAGGTCCGCCGCGAAAACGAGTTGCGCGAAGGGCTTGGGTCTGGCACGCGCGACGCACTCCTCGCAGCCCGCGGTGAAACTGCGCCGCAGTCTGACCGTGCCGACCGCCTTGCAGACGAGATTACGCGTGTTCTGGACCATGAGCGGGCGGGGGAGTTGTCCGCGCCCTTCGAGACCGAGGCGGAGCGGGACGCATTTCGCGACGAGATCGCGCGGGTGCTGGACGTTCGCCAACTCGACCGGCTCACTTGGGGTGATGCGGATGCGCTGGAGAAGGTTCTCGAGGACCGCCTCGACCGGCTCTATGTCGCCAAGGTCTACCTGCAAACGGATGCAGCGACGGCCAACACGGAGGCCTTGCGCCAGGTGGTCGATGATCTCGCCGACACCGAATACGAAAAACACCGCACTGGCGATGTGGATGGCGAGACCGAGCGGGGACAGGTCCATTGAGCGCGCCCATGGGAAAGGCGCGGATCGCGACCGGTGTCTTGTTGGTAACGCTGGTGACCGCCGCCATGGGCTATACCATCGCCTCGGCGGTGCTGACCTACCAGGATCTTGGGTTTGGGGCCGAGATCGACTTTGCTTATATCGCGCAGAACTACATGGCGATCCTCGATCGCCGCCCGGAGGACGCGCAACTTATTCACCTGATCATCGGCAGCTTCGCCGCCGCCGGCCTGATGCTGAGCCTCGCCCTCTCGGGGTCCGCCCTGACACGGTTTGGCCAGACCCATTGGCAGACCGCGCGCGAGATGAAGGCCAATGGCTTCTTCGGGGCGCCGGGCACCGGGTTCATCCTCGGCAAGCTGGGGCCGCCGGGCTCCCGCGCCAACTACATCTGCTCCAAGGTCTTCCCCCATGCGTTGATCGTGGCCCCCACGGGCCGCGGCAAGACCACGGGCTTTGTCATTCCGAACCTGCTGACCTGGCAAGGCTCCGCCGTGACGCTCGATGTGAAGGGCGAGTGCTTTGAGGCCACGGCCCGGCACCGTGCAGCCCAAGGCGACAAGGTCTATCGCTTTGCCCCCACCGATTGGGAGGGCAAGCGCACGCATCGCTACAACCCGCTCTTGCGCATCTTCGAACTGAAAGATCCCGCGCGCCAGCAGATGGAACTGCAGCTCCTGGCGACGCTTTTTCTGCAAAGCGACAATGACCGGGTGCAGGGGCTGCTCAAGGGCGGGATCGATCTCTTCGTGGCGGCAGGCCTGCTGGCCTTCCAGCGCAAGCGCCCCACCTTGGGCGAGATCTACCGCATCGCCGCCTCGGGCGGGAACAAGCAGAAGGAGTATTTCGCGCGGGGCCATGAGGTGGACAACAGGGCGGCCAAGCTGATCTTCACGCGGCTCGCTTCGACCAACAACGATACGCTGACCTCTTACGTCTCGCTCCTGATGACATCGGGGCTCGACCAATGGCAGAACCCGGCGATCGATGAGGCGACGTCCGTGTCGGACTTTGATTTCCGGACGATCCGCAAGAAGCCCTTTTCGGTCTATCTCGTGGTCCAGCCGCTGATGGTCAAACCCCTTGCGCCGCTGATCCGGCTCTTCTTCTCCGATCTCCTCTCGGCCATGCAGGAAAAGGATCCCGGGCCGGATGAGCCCTGGCCCGTAATGATCATGCTCGACGAGTTCAATCGCTTGGGCAAAATGCCCATCGTGGTCGAGAGCATCGAGACCCTGCGCACCTATCGTGGTCACCTGGCCGTGGTCACGCAAACCATTCCCGCCCTCGATGAAATCTACGGCGAGAACACCCGCCGTGCGCTGCAGGGCAACGCGGGCGTGAAGCTTTACCTGACGCCCTCGGATGAGAAGACCGTCGAGGAGTTGAGCAAGGCGGTCGGCAAGACCACCAAGACCGTCATCACGCGCTCGCAGTCCATTGGCAAAAACCCCTTTGAAGGGCGCAGCCAATCCACACGGACCGAAGAAAGTTCCTTGCTGCCCGAAGATGAGGCGCGCCGCCTGCCGCTCGATGAGATCGTCATGGTCATCGATGCCCAGATGCCGGTCCGTGCGAAGCGGATCCAATATTTTGACGATCGGTTGTTCAAAGCAATCCACGGGGCGCAGACGGGGGAGTTGCCGTTTCCGGAGCCTGGGGGAGGGGGGCCGCAGGGAACGCTGCCGCTGAGCGTGCGCGCCATGCCGATGACGCCGCCGTCGGATGGGCCAGGGGGAACAGAAGCCGACGTTGAGGCCGCACGCCAGGCTGCTGATGGCCAATCGTCAGGGCAAACTGATGTCGCCCCAAAGAAGACTGCGCCTGTCGTTCAAGCCGTTATCGCTGAGGAACAGCGACAGATGGAAATGGATTTTGGGGGCCAAGTTGCAGATGCCGAGACCGTGGGCGTGGATGATGAGGCGCAGATGCGCTCTGCTGTCGATGGATTGGATGAAATGGAAGCGATGCTGCAGGAGGGGGATAGCGATAAGCTGGTTGCTCGATAGTCTAACGAGGATGGTATGTCTGTTGAACAGGGCCGGAAGCGGAAGTTCGCGGTGCCTTGCGCCAATGTGTGAAATCAGCAAGTGTGCCATACGGTGGTTTCCGGATCAGAGGTCGCTACCGGCCAATTGGATAATCTGACTGGGCGGGAGAACTATGGTCGAAAAACAAACTGATAAGTTCTCAGCAGGCGAGCAGGGCCTTGGATATATTTACCAAAGTCGCCTTGCGTTGCTTCGACTGCTTCAGCTTCCGGAAGATGCGGCAGTCTTCATTGAAAAAGACGACGATCTCGATTTCATTGACACCGAAGGCGGTAAGTCCTTAGCTTCGCTAAAGCACAAGGCGATTGGCGATAAACTGACAGACCTGTCGACTGATTTCTGGAAATCAGTCAACATTTGGCTGGTGCGATACAAGCGGGATGGCCTTGCTGCATCAAATCTGCAGTTCTTCCTTTTTACCACCGGCACCGTGTCAACTGATTCATTTCTTGCTCGCTTCCTCCCGGAACAGGCCACCTCTTCCAGTAATGAAGCAACACTGGCCGAACTGGCCACCGCCGCGCTATCTAGATCAAAGTCAAAACTCATCACTCCGATCGCAGCTGCGTTTAACGAATTAAGCGATTCAGCGAAGCAAGACTTTCTCGAGCGCATCCTGATCCTCGATGGGAATCCGCGCATCAGTGACATCCCGGCCATCATCCGGGAAAAGCACATGCGAAGCATAAGACGCGAACACCGCCAGTTCGTCTTAGAACGGCTGGAAGGTTGGTGGACCGATGCTGTGATCAAGCAGTTGACTGGCGTCAGGCCAGAAGGAATTTTCGGCCACGAAGTCTCGGATAAGCTTTCCAATATCACCGAGGAATACAAAACAGATAATCTGCCAATCACCTTCCGCGGGAAGGTGCCCGCCACCGAGATTGACACCGATGCCGATCCGCGCCTTTTCGTTAAACAAATGTACGAGATAGGCATCTCTTCCAACCGTATCAGGAGTGCGATCCTAGATTACTACAGAGCGTTCGAGCAGCGATCGGCTTGGGCGCGCGAAAACCTAATCGTGTCGGGAGAGATTGAGGAATACGAGGACCGTCTCGCAGAGGAATGGAGCCGCTACAGGGATGTGGTTTTCGAGAAGCTCACGGACGACAGCGCCGAGGATGCGTTGCGCGAAGCCGGAGCCACTCTCTACAACTGGGCAGAATTTGAAACCGGGAAGATCGAGTCCCTTCGAATTCGCGCGCGCGTGACGGAACCCTATGTCGTCCGAGGCAGCTTTCATATTCTCGCGGATACCACGCCTGAACCTAGAGTTTATTGGCACCCACGGTTTATTGAACGAGTATGCAAAGTGTTGGGGGTGGCCTCATGAAACGATGGGACCAACGCCCGTTCGAGATTCGTAATCTATTCAACCCGGCATTTTGCGGCTTGGTCTTGTTCCGCTCGTTGAACGGATATGAAGACATAGATGAGCGAGGCATGCCTTTTTCACTATCATTACTCGTTCTGCCGCTCTGCTTACACAAGGACTCGCGCCAGGTAATTGTCAGTAATCCACGCAGCTACCTGCTTAAGACGACGGAGAATAACCAACAACTGATGGTGGGCTTCGGCGATCGAGTCTCAGAGATGTTACCCTATGCTTTCGAGGGATTTGGTCTCCTTATGGAAAGGGGCTGTATCACAGTCTCAGATAGCGGCCGCATCCAAACCGTGCCCAAGAAGGTGCGCAAGACCGTTACTGGAACGGATGAAACTGTTGATTGCCACAAAGTCGCGCGGATAGTTGGTAGAGAATTTGCTCGCATTGCAGACCGGTCAACAATTTATGCAACATTCGGAATTCGCCCATGAAGATTCGATCCATTCACATTTATAGCCCTAACGGCCAACGCCGCGACCTGCAATTCAAGGTTGACGGGCTTAACGTCATTACCGGCCGCTCTTCTACTGGCAAGTCCGCACTCTCAGAGATTATCGAATACTGTATGGGACGATCTACTTTTAACGTCCCAGAAGGAATAATCCGCGACAAGGTGGCATGGTTCGCTGTGATCTACCAATTTGAAAAAGAGCAGGTTTTGGTTGCGAAGCCAACACCGTCTCGAGGTGGTGCGAGTTGCAGCACTGCAATGCTGCGTAGGGGCAACCAGTTGCCAATTCCTGTGTTCGAAGATCTGTCGATCAACACTGACGACGATAGTATCGTCGAACTCCTGTCGCGGCTGCTTGGAATTCCAGAAAATCGCACCGAAGTTGCGAGTGAACACAGCCGCGCCAGCTACGACGCCAACGTAAAGCACACGTTTTACTACCTGTTTCAAAAGCAAGGACTGATCGCTAACAAGGACCAACTTTTCTACCGCCAGAACGAACAATTCCAGCCGCAGGCAATACGCGATACCCTGCCAATTCTGCTTGGCGTCTCCTCTCACGACCGCTTCGAATGGGAGTCAAAGCTACGGATTGCGAAACGGGATCTGAGAATTAACAACAAAAAGCTAGAGCAGGCGCGCAATGCAGTCGGCACGTCGCACGAGCAGGCAATCGGTCTGCACTCGGAAGCGACGGCGGTTGGGGTGATCGGAAGCGCCGATGAAAATCAAAATGCAGAAGCAATCATTGAAGCATTGAGATCTGTGCTTTCTTGGAAACCTGAAAAGGTGCCTGACGACGACGGTAGCCGGATTTCCCTGTTGGAAGAAGAGTTGGCTCAACTGCGTCAAGACCGGCGAGACACTCAGGCAAGAATTGATTCGGCGCGTCAGTTCGCCAAGAGGGCGGGCGGCTACGAAAACGAGGCCGCTGAACAAATAGATCGTCTCACTTCGATCAAGGCACTGCCAAACAATCCCGATAGCGGCGAATGGCAATGGCCATTCAGCGAACGGAACCTAGCACTCGACTCCCCGCTTGCTGCCGTCCTGCTAAACGAGCTTGAAACGCTAGATAAGGAATTACGTGTTGCCACCGGCCAGCGCCCCAAGCTCGAAGCCTACTTGGCTGAATTGACTGCTCAGGCGGACGACATCGCAGCAGAAGTCAGACAGAAAGAAACTGAGCTGTCCGCTGCGATCGCAGCTAATGAGATCATTGCCCAAATGGGAAGTCGCAACAATGCTGCCGCGCGCGTCGTAGGCCGTATCAGCCACTTCTTGGAAACGCTCCCTCCAAACGAAGAACTTGCCAGACTTGAATTGGAGAATCGCCGTCTTATCAACAGGGTGACGCAACTGGAGGAGGAAATCGGCACCGACGATAGCGACGAGCGCCTAGCCTCAATTCTCAACAACATCTCTGCGCAAGTCACGCGGTTCATCCGGAAATTTGAGGCAGAATTCCAAGACTTCCCGGCGCGGCTCAACCTACCACAGTTGACGATCATCTTCGATCGGCCTGAGCGTCCGGTCCCTATGAGTCGCACAGGAGGCGGCGAAAACCATCTAGCCTATCACCTTTCTGCATTACTCGCGCTGCACCTATTCGCTGCGCAAAATAACCGCCCAATCCCGCGCTTCCTGTTGATCGATCAGCCAACCCAAGTCTACTTCCCGTCTGAGAAAATCTACAAGGAGGCCGACGGCTCTTTCCAGAAAACAGAGGCTGATGCGGATCTAAACGCGGTTCGTCGATTGTTCGAGCTGCTGTTGAAATATACGCAGGATGACGTACCCGGCTTTCAGCTGATCGTCACCGAGCACGCCAACCTCCGTGATCAGTGGTTTCAGGACGCGTTGGTCGAAGAACCGTGGACCAAACCCCCAGCGTTGGTTCCTGAGGAGTGGCCAAACCTCGACGGGGTTTAAGGTCGAAATTGTTTGTGAGGGCTCTAAACACGGAAAAACATTGAAAGTCAGACGTTCGAAGAACTGGTCGCGAGTGACCGCTATAGGCCGTCACCGTCGCCCAAGCCGTCCCAGTCTCGCCAGCTGCGCCAGCATTTTTGACCCAGAGTCTGCGGACCCTGTGCCGCCTGCGGAACTCGTCTGCCCCATGCCTTGCCTCACGGGAATCTGCTGCACGCCAAAGAACTGCCGCGCCCTGAGGGCTGCGTATTCTGCGCCGCTTGCACCGCCGATCAGATAGCGGTTGTAGGCTTGCTGGCTGCCCATCGCTGCGCGAGCGAAGCTGTAGCCGCCGCCGAGACCTCCGGAGAGGGCGGGCATCATGATGTTGCCGGAGATCGCGCGGACGATAAAGGGTGTTGCGATTATGAACCCTTTGGCCATGAGCACCATCATGAAGAAGGGGATGAGCGCGCCGATATTGGAGGCCCCTTCCGGGTCGCCAAGCTCACCGATCAAGGCTGATGAAACCCCAGTGATCGTGGCGAACACGCCGGCCACGACGATGGGGTAGAGCGCAAAGGAAACCAGCGCGGATAACCAGCGAGCGAAATAATCCTTGGTGACCTCGAAGAGGGTCAGGAAAATCATCACCGGGGCGATCCCGATCAGAAGTGCGATCATCAGTCGGGAGGCCACGAGGATGAAGGCGGCCAGTCCGCCGAGGATCGAGAGCAGAAGCACTCCGACGATGTCGAGCATGGCGCCAGCCATCCAGTTCAGCTCGGACCCGGCGGCATTCAGGTAATCGCCGAGCTCGGCGATCAGCCGGTCGAATTCTTCAGCGAAAGTTCCAGAAGGCCCCGGGCTGCCGCCGCCGACGGAGGCCACGAGCGCGCCCGCGATACTGTCGATCCCATAGAGAATGGCAGACGAGAAGGCGTTGAACTGCATCCAATTGGTCGCGAATATCCCGATGAGCCCGATCTTGACCGCGAGCCAGAAGGCTGTGTGCCCATCCATGGCCCGATATTGATAGATCATGTTGATGCCGACGAGGATCACCACTAGCGTTGTCCCCAAAACTAGGAGCGTGCCGACCGTTGCCGCAACCGCACCAAACTGGGTCTCAGCGGCGGTGTCGAGATAGGCTTGGGAGGTTTCAACGAAGTAGGTGACGACACTCATCGCGGGGCTGCCTTACCAATTACCTGCGGCGTCGCAGATGGCCTTGGCGGCAATTCGGGCGGCGTTGGCGCGGCGGTTGTAGGCGTCCGAGACTTGCAGCAGTTCCCATCGTTCGTTGTTCGCGTAGCTCTCCCGAAACACGGCCTCGGCCGCGTCCCAGGACGGGAACCGAGTCGCGCAGTCGCAGTTGCCGATCTCAACGACCCGCTCGAGATTCTGGGCGCGATAGATGTCCTGAACCAGAACCCGCTGATAGGCTTGGCGCAGGGGGATTTCCTGCATCCAAACGGGTTCAGCGGGACGCTCTGGACAGACGGTGAAACTGCGCTCGAGGGTCGGCACGAGATTGCGCTCAGCGAAGCCGGGTGCCGACGTCAGGCCCAGGACCAGCGCAGTCAATACGAGGGTACAGCCCGCCTGCCTCATGCCGTGGCTCCGGCTGGTGTGGTCTCACGCTTCAGGAAGACCGTGTGCCCGACATTGGCGAATTCTGAGGAGCTGATCGACACCACCTCCCAGCCTTCTGCACCTTTGGCATTCAGGCTGGCCTGCATGTCGGCAAGGCTGGTCTTACGAGTCATGGGAAAGGACAGGATATTGTATTCAAAGGTCTTCATGGAGAAGTTCCAATCTCGGTTGCGCCGGGGAGGTAGAATTCGGTGATGCCGCGTTTGCCGTCATGGCGGCCGGCCTGGATGATCACGTCGATGGAGTTCTCGATGTACTGGATCATGTCGGCATAGGTCATCGGTATCTCGGTCTTTAGTGCTGCGATCGCGAGGCGCTGCACGGCCAATTGCGGGGTTTCGGCATGCAGCGTGGTCATGGACCCGCCATGGCCGGTGTTGATCGCCTCGAGGAAGGTCATGGCCTCCTTGCCGCGCACCTCGCCTAGGATGATCCGGTCGGGGCGCATGCGCAGGGTTGCCGTGAGCAACACATCGGCGGATTGGAATTCCGCATCGCGATTGGCGATGAGGGTCACGGCATTTGGCTGGATCGGCAGAAGCTCGGCCGCTTCTTCGATGGTGACGATGCGCTCCTCGGTCGGCACGTGAGAGAGGATCTTGCGCGCGGCGACGGTCTTGCCGGTGGAGGTGCCACCCGAGACGATCATGTTGAGTTTGTTCTCGACGCAGAAGGCCAGCGCATCATCGATCAAACCCGCGGCTACCACTGCGCGCAAGGCGCGCTTTTTTTCGACGCGCAGGTCTTCGAGCTTGCGCTCTTTGCCATAGAGAAAGTCGAGCGCAATGCCCTCGAGCGGCAGGCTCGAGAAGAACCGCAAGCTGATCGACATCGCCGAAAGCACAGCGGGCGGGGTGATGACCTGTGCCCGGATCGGGCGACCCTTGTAGGTGATCGATACCGAGACGATGGGGCGGTCCTTGCTCATCGTGGTATTGGCCGAGGAGGCGATCTGGTTGCCGAGATCCCTGACCTGAACGCCGGTCAGCCTTTGATCCAGCGCGCGCATGAAGTGATCGCCCTGGAATTCGCCCCAGCAGGTTCCGTCTGGGTTGATGCAGATCTCGATGACATCGTCGCGGGCGGCGGCGTCGATTCGGTCGAGGGAGGTTTCGAGATAGCTCAGCGACATGGGCTCAGAATATCTCCAGATCGCGATCGACCATGACCGTGACGCGTGCGCCTTGGTCGACATAGATGACGGGGCCGATGGAGAGGTAATCACCAATGACGCTGTCCGTGGCATCTGCCAGATCATCGCCCACGTCTTCGAGAACGTCGGCGGCAGTCTCATCCTGAACCTCGGAGGCGGCGGCACTGGGCGCAGCCGAAATCAGCGAGATCAGCGCGGCCGACCCGAAACGCTCGGCAAAGCGCGTGTCGACGAAACCCGTGACGCCGGAGCGACCCAGTTCATCGCCCCCGAATGAACTGATCTGGACGGTCTGGCCCGCGGGCAGGATGATCCGGTCCCAGGCGATAGTCACGCGGCGCTGCGCGATATCGACGCCGGCGCGGTAGCGCCCAATGAGGCGGGATCCGCGGGGGATCAAGAGGCGCGCGCCATCGACGCTGTAGACATCCTCGGAAACCACGGCACGGGTCTGGCCGGGCAGGGAGCTGTCGAGGGCGGTTTCCATGACGGCCTGGATCATGGTGCCCTGTAGAATCGTGTTGGAGGGATTGGCGATCACCTCGGCCTGCGTCACGGTGGAGGGCAATGCACCGTTCAGCACGAAATCCGTCACCTCGCCGAAGGTGCGTTCGGTCAGAGCCGTTTCATTCGCTCCGGACGTGCCGCCAAACGCGATGGTGGGCGAGGCGATGCGCCGCTCTTGGAAGGCGCGTTCCTCCGCGGCGCGGCGCTCCAGCTCGGCCATGCGCCGGGCTTCTTCTTCGCGGCGCAGTCGCTCTTGCTCGCGTGCGCGCAGCTCATCTTCCGTGGGGCCCGCTGGCGCGGGTTGCGGTCGGCTGGCC
Organism: Roseovarius salincola; assembly: GCF_026891095.1. Lineage (GTDB taxonomy): Bacteria > Pseudomonadota > Alphaproteobacteria > Rhodobacterales > Rhodobacteraceae > Roseovarius > Roseovarius salincola. The sequence continues at coordinate 11,033 of NZ_JAPTNL010000024.1, read as the reverse complement.
TCGAGTTGGGCCAGTTCCAGATCCATGCGTAATTGCTCAAGGCTGCGATCCCGCGCCGTCAGTTCGTCCTGGAATCGTTGCTGTGCGGCTTCCGAGGCGGCTTGTAGCGCCGCAATCTGAGCGGTCAGCGCGTCGATCGCCTCTGCGGCGGCGGTGTCTTCCTCGACGACCGGTTCGGGGGCGTTGCGCAATTCCTCGATCTGAGCCTGCAGCGCGGTGATCTGCGCCAGAAGCTCCGCGTTGGGCTCGACTGGATCCGGTCCGACAAACACAACCTCGGGCTCGGGCGGGGGCAAGGTCTCGATGGCGCCAAAGCCGTCCCCCTCGTTTTGGAAGACATCCGGGGTGGCCGTCGGCAAGGCTTCCTCTTCGTCGGGCTGTGAGAGGAGATAAAGCATGGCACCACCCGCGCCGATGACGAGGACCACGATCAGCGCGAGAAGGGGCGACCGGCGCTGCGCCGCCGTGGGGGCACGGGCACTGCCTTTCTCAAGGGCGGCGAGGCGTTTTTCCAGCTCGGTGTTCTCGGTATCGCTCATGAGGCGGCCTCCGCGGGCGGGATCGCCTCGATGCAGACCACCTCTTCGCCAAGTCGCAGGACCCATTGGCGGTTTACGCCGCTGACGCGGATCACACCGTCCTCAGGGGTTTGCGTGTTGACCGTGCGTTCACGGCCGCCCGCGTAGCGGAAGATCGCTGGCACAGGTGCGTTTCTTGGAAAGGCGAAATACGTGAACGTCCCGTCATCCCAGATGCGGGTTGGCGTGAACTCGGTCCGCGCGCTGGCACCGTAGTTGTAGTTCGGCGCTTGGGCCGCGATGGCCCGGGTCGGGCGCGCAGCGTCGTCTGGATAGCGGAACTGCACCACGTAGAAGGTTGGGCTGCGGACCTCCTCGACGTTGAAATAGTAGCTGCGCCTGTTCGTGTAGACCGTCACATTGGTATGGACGCCGCGCGCGACGGGCTTGATTGCAAATGCCTGACCACCGGGGACGCCATCGATCTCGAAGCCTTCCGTGTCGCCCGCGATAATCGAGCGGATGCTTTCACCCTCTCCAAACTCGATGGTGGTGACATGGGTGAGCGAGACGCTGAGGCGGTAGACCTGGCCTTCCTGGTAGGTGGCCAGCCGCACACGACTGTCATTTGGACCACCGCGCGGGATCGCTTCGGCAAAGGCAAGGCCGGGCAGCAAAACAAATATGGCAGCAACAAAGAACCTATTGATCAAACTAGTTCTCCAATCTGTCGGAGCGGATGGAATATTCGAGCACGGTAAACCCAAACGGATTGGTCCAGACCTCGTCGATGGAGCGACGGCTTTCGGGACGGAACTCGAAGAGAAGCGTGGCGGTGAAGAGCCCGGTCTGGGTGCCGTTGATGGAGGTCAGCCGCTTGCGCAAGCGCACGGTGGCGCGGTTGGATCCGATCCGGTTGATGCTGAGAATTTCCACGTCGAGCCGAGCATTGGGGCCATAGACCGTCGGCGGGTAATTCTCGTTGGCGCTGTTCCAGATCTGGCGCAGCCCGCTCTCGGCAGCTCCGTCCGAGCGGCGCAGGACGCTGCGGATGCGCAGATCGTTGTCCAGCTGGTTATAGACCTCCCGGTCGGTCACATAGCGGAACACCTCCGCCTCGATGATCGCCTGGTTGGCGGTCACCGAGGAGGCGCCCACCGAGGCTTCGGGGAGTGCAAAGCCGGTGGCGGGATCATAGGGGACAACGACGGGGGGCGGGTCGACATCGAGGATCGAGACAGCCGCGGCACTCAGACAGCCGATGATACCGAAGACAAGGCCCATCAGGCCAAGGCGTTGCCAGAGCCGTTCGCGGCGTAAGGCACCATAGACCAGTTCTTCCTCGATGATTTCTTGTTCAGTCGCCACCCGTCATGCCCCCACGATCAGTCTGCCCGGAGGTCTGGCAAGGTGAAATCCATGAAGCGCTGCTCTTCGGCGATGGTGGCGGCATCGATCACGCCGCCCGTGCCATCGCCCACGGTTTGAATCGCTTCCAGCTGCCACATCGCCACGAGGGCGATGGCCAATTCAGCTGTCACACGCGTGTTGAGATCGACGCTTTGCTTGAGCTCTTCCATGTCGTCAATGAGCCCGACAAGGCGGTCTACCCGCTCGAGCGACTGGCCGGCATCTTCATAGCTGTTCTGGGCGGCGGCTGAGACGAGTGCGCCGGTTGTTGCCTGCGTGGCCACACGGTTGGCCCCGGGATTGCCGCTGGTGGCCATTTCCGAGAGCGTGTCCTCGTCAAAGCCGAGATCGGCCAGCACCCGGTCCATCTGGGTTTCGATTTCGCCTGCGCCGGAGCCCGAGAGGCCCGAGAAATCCCCAGTCTTGATCGCCTCAATCGTGGCGAGGATGTCCCCGAACTCCTGGTCGAGCAGACCGTTCAATTCATCTTCCATTTCCGTGCGGATGATCTCCGGCAGTTCGGCAAGGCGGGTGAGCGCTTCATAGGTTCTTTGCAGCTCCGCGAGTTGATCCGTGAGTGTGGCAAGCTGTTCGCGGAGCTGCGTCAGCTGCTCGTTTTGCAGAATCTCGTCCTCGATCATCTGCCGGAGCTGCTGGATGTTTTGCGCGATGTTCTGGGTGTCGACGACCGGTACACCTTGTGCTGCGGCAGGGGGTATGGCGCTGAACTGCAAGCCAACGCCAAGTGTCGTGGCCAAAGCTGTCCTCAAGAGCAGATGTCCCATCATTCAATCTCCCTGATCGTAAAATCCATGAACGCGCCTTCGGCCATGCGGGCGCTGGCCTGGGCCAGCTCCTCGGCAGAAAGGACGCGGGTGCGTGCCGCCTGAAGCCGGATGCGTGCAGCGACGAGGCGCACGAGTTCGGCGCGGGCATAGGTGTTGAGTGCGATGCTTTCCTGCACGTCTTCAGTCTCGGAAATCCGTTCGACGATGTCGGAAATGCGCAGGGCGGCTTGGCGGATCGCGGCTGGTGAGTTGCTGCCATAAAAGGCTGCCCCATGACCCGTGAGCGAGAGGTTGGCATTGGCGAGAAGCGCGGGGTCGATCGTGCCAAGCGCATCGATCCCGCCGATACGGCTTAGATAGAGATTGTAGCGTTCAGGGATGACCGACACGTAGTGCTGGGTCTCGCGGAAGGGTGGCACGCCGCCATACTCGAAAACCCGGCCGGGTCCGGCGTTATAGGCCGCGAGGGCGTTGATGATGTTGCCATCGAATGTGTTGAGCTGGGCCGCGAGATAGCGCGCGCCGCCATGCACCTGTAGGTAGGGGCTGTCATAGTATTCCGGGTTTATGCCCAGATCGCTGGCCGTGCCCGGCATGATCTGGGTGAGGCCATAGGCGCCGACGGGAGAGCGTGCACCGATGGTGAAACGGCTTTCCTGCCAGATCAGCGCTTGCAGCAACGCGCGCCACTGGACGGGCGAGAGCCTTGCGCGGCCAACACCCGCAAAGCCGCTGGTCTCCTGGGCGACCCGGATGATGAGCTGCTCGATGTTCTCAGACGCATCCCCGAACATCTGCGCACCGCCGGGATTGGGGTCGATGTCGGCATTGCCATAGACCGCCTCGACTGACCGGGCCGGATCCCCGCTGCCGCTTTCCAGCCCCGAGACCATAGCCGGCAAGCCCTGACCGCCGAAGCTGGTCTGGGCATCGAGGATGCGTTGCAGGGTTTCCAGCTGCTCCCGTTCGATCTCGGCAATGAGTTCGCGCACGGCAAGCTTGTCGGCCTGAACAGCCAAGTCTGCCTCGCGATCGCCGGTCTCGACGATATCACGCGCGGTCAGCCCACTGTCATTGGTCGGCACGCCTTGGGCGATGCCGAGACCGGGCAGCAGGCAAAACGACAGGATATGAGGCAGGCTAGACTTCAATGTCGCCCTCCGGGGTGCCAAGGGGCGTGAAGTCACAATCAGGCGCGACGGGTGCCGTGGACGCAAGGAATGTGAAGCAGTTCGCCTGCGGCTCCCGGTACTGGGTGCAGGAGGCCAGCGCGCCGAGCGCGGTGAGAAGAAACAGGATACGGATCATGAAAGCCTCCAGAAATCTGGGCGGTCGCGGTAATCGGGGCCGACGAGCGCTTCGCCCTTTTCCATGCCGCCAAGGATGGTGAGATTGGGCCCAAGGGCGCTCAGATCGGCATCGACGACGATCGAGCCCTGATCGTCACGGATCAGCGCCAAGCGGCTGTTGCTGCCCGTGTTGAGAAGGACGTCGAGCTCCTTCTCCGTGAGGTTCAGCATGGCGTAGTCCGAGGCACTGGCGCGGATATTGGGCAGCAGGATCTGCGTCGGCACGGCCTCGACGATGGTCTTGCCGGTCCGGGTGCGCTCAAGCTGGCTTGCGTATTGCGTCATCATCACCGCGACGGTGTTCTGCTTGCGCGCGGTCACCAGCCAGTTCGACAGCCGTTCGGCGAAATACGCGTTGTCGAGGGCCTTCCAGGCCTCGTCGATCACGATGATGGTCGGGCGGCGATCCTCGATCTCGCGCTCGACCCGGCGGAAAAGATAGGAGAGGACCGCCATCCGTTCCTTGTCGGCCTCGCTGTCGAGAATGCCGGTCAGATCGAAACCCACCACATCGCCTTTGAGCGAGAACGTGTCCGCGAGACTCTGCCCGAAGATCCAGCCATAGCGGCCGTCTTCGGTCCATTCGAGCAGGCGCTGGTGCAGATCGCCACCATCATCGGTGGACACAAAAAGCGACGCGAAATCCCGCCAGTTCCGCAGGGCCGGATTGGAGGCCTGGGCATTCTGGCGCACGACTTCCTGGATGCGGTTGGTCTGTGCGGGCGTCAGGGGCTTGTCAGCGCGGTAGAGAAGCGTCGCGAGCCAGTCCGAGAGCCAGGCGGTGCCGCGGGCATCGGTCTCGGTCCAGAGCGGGTTGAGGCCCGTGGGCTGACCGGCGTTCAGGGACGCGTAGCGCCCGCCATTCGCGCGGACCGCCATCTCCATACCAAGACGGTAATCGAAGACGAAGATCCGCGCCCCTGCTCGACGGGCTTGCGTCATCAGAAAGGCCGACAACACCGATTTGCCCGACCCGGGCCGTCCCATGATCAGGGTATGGCCGCTTGTCGGTTCTTTGTCCGGGCTGCCCTGCTCGTGATAGGAAAACCGGTAGGCGCTCTGCTCCGGGGTGGGCAAATATGTGACGACCCGGCCCCAAGGGGTAAGTGCTGCGGGTTTGCCGAGCTGCGTCCGGTGGAAGGCCGCGAAATCAGCGAAGTTGCGATTGGTGACGGCGCTGGCACGCACGCGCTTGGGCTGGTTGCCGGGATGCTGGCTGAGGTAATGCGCCTTGGCCGCGACCCGCTCGCCGATCATCTTCACGCCCTCGGTCGCGGCGGCGTTCACGATCTCGGCGCTGAGCGTCTGCAGCTCATCCAGCGTTTCGCAAAAGAGCGTCACGACCATATGGTGTTCGCCGAAGCTTTGGCGCTTGGCCTCGAGATCATCGGCGGCGATATCGAGGGCTTCCAGGAGCGATAGGGCCGCGTCCTGGCTGGCCTGCATCTGGCGTTTCTGCCGCTTGATCCGGCCCGCCATGAGGTTCGAATTGATCGGCGTGAAGGAGTGCGTCACGATCATGTCGACCGGCAGGTTCAGCATGTCGAACATGGTGCAGGAGGTGCCTTCCGAGTATTCTCCGATGGTGAAGCTCTTGCCGTAGCGGTGGCCCACGACGCCCTCGGAAAGCTCGAAATGGTCGCCGTGAAACGTCACGCGGGTATTGGCGACGTTGAAGGACAAAAAACCGTAGGTGTTTGCCGGGTAGAGCGGCAGCTCGGTGCCTGTGTTCAGCGCGCCCAGAAACCCCACCAATTCCCCCGATGCGGCCGACAGCAAGCGCGGCTTCAGCTCGGCGAGGCCAGACAGAAAGACGTTCACGGCCTCGCCCAGTCGCTGCAGGCGTTTGCGGGTTTCCTCTCTCAGGCGGTCCGGTGCGCTGCGGCTGAGGAATGGCAGGAGGCTTTTCGGAGGCGGGCGGTGAATGACGGTGAGCGTCAGCGTCTTGTCGCGCAGTCCGCTGGTTGCGAGCTTGGCGCGCCAGCGCCGGTCCACCTCGCCCGCGAAGCTGTCCTCACGGATGGGGTCGAGATCAGGTTTGATGGCCTTGGAGACCTTGTGGACGTAATAGCCGAATTCCGGCCCAAGTTGCGCGACGATGCGGGCAAAAAGCGCCGTCACCTTGTCGAGATAGGCATCGTCCGTCGTGTAGCTGTTGATCCCCTCGAGCCGGATGCAGCGGAAGAGTTCGTTCACCCGGGTCCGCACGGTCTGGTCGTCGACGAGGCTCACATAGGGCAGCATATGCGCGAGGCGGGTCTCGCGCGCATACCAGTCTGGCGTCATTGTGCGGGCATCGAGCGCAGCATCACGGGGCATAGCTGTCCCCGCCATGGATGGACCTGTTGCGCGTGGGCGGTGTCTCCTGCAGGGCCGTCATCATCACATCGATGAAACGCGGGTCCCAATCTGCGGCCTTCCACAGCACCGGATAAAGAAGGGCGGCCACGCCCAGCACCCCGATGTGCTGGACCCAGACGAACAAGAGCACCGAACCGAAGAGCCAGACCATCGCGTACATGATGGGCAGGCCCAGAAGCTTCGGCGGGCGCACGAGGCCGAGGAAGAGGGGCGAGCGCTCAGCCACAGAAAAACTCAGGCGCCAAAGACCGCGGCAACGATGGTGGGGGCGGCGGCAACACCAGCGATGCCCACGAGGACCCAGAGCGCCTGGCGCAGATCGATGATGTTGAAGAACCAGCTCAAGAAAACGCCGAGAACGGCAAGCGTCGCGATGACAACGCCAAGTGGGCCGGTCAGCGCATCGACGATGCCCTGCAACAAGCTCTGGATCGGGGAGAGATCAATGCTCTGGGCGAGGGCGGGCTCGGCAATGAACAGGAATAGCGCCAGCGAGGCGACAAAGAGGTTTGAAATCTGTTTCATGAATTTGATCCTTCCAATCGGGCCACGACGGCCATGACGCGGGCCACGTGGTTCTGGGTTTCTCGGTAAGGGGGAATGCCACCGTGTTGGCGCACGGCGTCCGGTCCCGCGTTGTAGGCCGCCAGCGCCAGATGCGGATCGCCGAAGCGCTCCAGCATCATCGCGAGGTAGCGGGCAGAGCCGTCGAGGTTCTGTTGAGGGTCACGCGGGTCAACGCCGAGGTCGCGCGCGGTGTCGGGCATCAGCTGACCAAGGCCAATGGCGCCCGCATGTGAGATCGCATCCTGCCGATAGGCGCTCTCAACCTCGATATTCGCCCGATAGAGAGCCAGCCAATCCGTCACGGAAAGCCCCGCGCGACGCAGGCCGGGATGGCCGGCATAGCGCAAGGCCGTGGTCTGAATCCCGGAGAGGACATCGGCGCGGGGCAGGGGAGTCGGGCGGGCAAGGACCGCGACTTGGACGCCCTCTTGCTCGGCCTCTACCTCGCCGAAGATCGCGATCCCATCGGAGGCCGAACCCTGACCAATCCCGTCATTGTAGTTTCGAGCAAAGCTGCTTTGGGAGCGGGACGGGATCAGGGAGCCGTCGCTCTCCATGACCAGGACCATTTGAGCTGAGGCAGGTGCTGCGACCAGCCAGAGACAGACGAGGTTAGCTGCCAGCGTCCTTGTCTGATGGGGCGAGCTTGTGGCTCCGGCTTGTCCCCGCTTCAAGCGGCAGGTCGACATGCGCAAAGCCAAGGCCAATGAAGAATGACACCACGCCGGAGATCGTCTTGAACTCGCGGATCTTGATATCGTTGTAGGTCGTCCGCGTGCGGGCGGTGACGAGGAGCTTTTCCACGCCATCATCAGAGACAACGCGCATGATCCAGACCCCGTAATAGCTGGGGCCTTTCTTATGTGCTGACTCCTGGCACAGGATTTCTGCGCTATAGCCGCTTTCCACGAGCTCGCGGAACCTGGCTTCCGTAACCACATTTGGTGCTTCGATGTCCCAGTTCATGGCCCGGCTCACGCTTTCTCCAATGGCGCGACCCCAGGCATTCCCACTTGAAGCCCAGAGTTACGATAGTATACTATCAACCGCAAGATGTAATATCGTGCATTGGCTGTAGTTTGGTTACGCAAACACTAGTCACGGCTAGTGTCTGCGATCAAGGAGATAACAGGTTTGAGAAACCCAAGGTTGACATGCCTGTTCCCATTGCAAGCTATGGCCCTTCTCACGTGCATCCCGGGGCCGGTTTTGGCGGAATCCTGCTTCGCCCCGGCCCGTCCTTTCGTGCCAAGCGATTCGCAGGCAGCGCGGGACTATGCGGACATCATCCGTGGCGATTTCGAAGATTACATCCAGGATATCCAGAGCTACTTCCGTTGCCTCGACAGCGAACGCGCCCGCGCTTTCGAAGAAGCGCGCGAAGTCAGCGAGGACTATGGCCGATTTCTGCAATTGGTAGGGGATTGATGGGCAACCTGGGGAACATCAGACTTGCAGCCCATGGAAACCAGACGCCGATAACACCCTCAGTTATCTATTTTTTAGATAACAGATTTCATCCGCTAGCGACGTCACAAAAGGTATGTGACGCGTGGCAAAGACAATCAGAAGCACAGGACAGGTGGCACTCTGCCAAGCATTGGTCGACGCCCGCATCAAGGCGGGACTCGGTCAGGAGGACTTGGCGATCAAGCTCAAGTGCCATCAATCCCTCGTGGCGCGCATTGAAAGCGGCCAGCGCCGGGTCGACGTCGTCGAACTGGTCGTCCTCGCCCGCGCCATCGGCTTTGACCCCTCCGAGGTTCTGGCGATCGTTGAAGCCGCCACGGAGCCCGACCACCGGATTTGAGCCATTTCATTAGTTAAGAACACGGGAGCTAACTTTTCCCGGTGTGAGTATCGGTGACGCGAGGAAGAACAGCTAACCAATTTAACCAAAACAGGCATGCCGCTGCAGCAAACGCTTCGGAAGTCGAAGCTGCGGTCGGAAAAGCCCAATTGCAGGAAATTAGTTAACAGTGAATGAAGATAAGGTCGAAGGTGTCGCCATCGCCAATTTAATTGCAGCCGATGAAGAAACCATTGTTGGCTGGGTTTATCGATGGAACACAGGTGCTCTGGCAATTCGGTGGGACATGCATGGCCCACAGCGCGTCTCAAAGATTTACCCGGATCTCTGCGATGCCGATAAAGCTGAAATCGACTTTGCGTCACTTACGCAGCTGACTTGTCGCGACGACTGAAATGGAAGAATCTGGCCTTTATGGCCCTTGAATGGGTGCGTTTGCCTGCGTTGCAGGTTTGATTTCGTACAAGGCTCTGCGCGACGTCGCTGCGCCTCAACGGTCAGTAATTTACCTGCTCGAAGCCGTAATTCCCGCTATAGTCACGCCACTCAACGAAGACGGATCTGTGATAAATGCTCGGGCAGTGCTCGCCCCATCGCTCGAGACCGGCATGCGCATCAGGAAGCGCTGCGGGTGACGACGCCCTCCAAGAAAAATCGCCCTGGATCCCGTAGGTGCCGAGGACAACGACGGCACTGCGGTTGCAGTCGCCATCTCGTCCGGATTCATGCTGGCGGGCATAACGAACGTCAAAGACGCGGATCGAACGCACGAAGTTGAATTCCGGCCCGCTGATATCGATGTCGGCGCGGTCTTCTACGAGCTGGAGGGCGTAATCAGCCCTTACGAGGTTGTCCCAAGCCGCGTTGGAGCCTTTAGGCCCCAGCATCCCGACTGCCCTGGCTGCCTGATCGAAGAGCGTAGCTGAAGAGTTTGATGGGGTTCCTGAACCACCATATAGGGCATCGAAGATCCGGTCCGTGGGCCGCGACCTGGCAGGACCATCGTAAGACGCACCCATCGGGCAGCGCCAAATCTGAAGCGGCGGCTCCACCGGCCATGGAGTTATGCGCCGGATGAACTCGGCCCGCGCGCGAGCGCAGGGCACGGAAGCTGGCCATCCACCTGACAAACACAGCAGGATGGCACAATCGATCTGATAGGTTTGGGCGCGTGCTTGCGTCGGAACTGTTGGCCCGGTCAAGGCGAGAGCTAAAAAGGCCACCAGAGGGAGGTTTTTGAATTCGAAACGCATGGCAAGAACCCTTGACAATCTTCACCCAGCATACATACGAAAATATACTATTGCAACATTGATGATGCGTATGGCGGTTGCGGTGATTAGCAAGATCGCGAGCTGACAGCCTCGCCCGTCGTCATCCACCACGTTGCGCGCGGCGCCAGTCCCACGGCATGTCAAAGCGTCCGGACCAGATATTGCGCCGTGCGGATCTGGCCTCGGTCTCATCGCGGATGTAGTCGCGGCTGTATCGGCGATAAGCGACGGCCCACCCTTCACGCACGAGCCAGCCGTTCAGATCGGTACCGTCTTGATGACAGACCGCAATGAAGCGGCCATAGCGGTCGATATAGCGCACGGTGCAGCTGACCTGCCGGCGGCCGATCCTGTCGGCGAGAGACAGTGCCGCTTGTTGTCCGCACCGCCAGCGCTGACCCTCAGCCGTGGCGCAAACTTGCCGACTTTCCGGGGCATCGATCCCATGCAGCCGGATGCGCTGTCCCCGAATTTCCAGTGTATCGCCGTCGATCACGCTGGCAACGTCGGTCAAACGATCAGCATGGGCCTGCGGGACGGCAACAAACGAAAACAGAAGGAGGGCGAGTAGAAAGCGCATAGGGCAGACCTGTTTTGAGCAGAGGTGACGAGACATAAACGTATGATCCCGCAGGGAAGACCCACGCCCTTTGAAGCCGCCAGTTCGCCAACGCTTCACGACACGGATGATTTGCAGGCGGAGCCGAGAGGTGCAAAGTTGCTGTTCGCCGGGCTGGACGCCCAGTGCTTCGAGGGTTGCGCTATCGGCTGCGCCGGTGATGGGCAGGCCGCTTTGTTCTTGGAACGCCCGCATCGCGTTGCGCGATCCATTGCCCCAAACGCCGTCCGGGGTGCCTGAGAGTGTCCGATCTTTTGTGTATGACTGATCCGGTTCATGCTTCACCAAAAGGAAGCATGCATGACCATCTCGAAAGAAATCCTGGACGAACTGCTTA
>NZ_JAPTNL010000023.1 GCF_026891095.1 Roseovarius salincola | reverse complement strand
TCATCGAAGGCGTCACATTCACCGACGGTGTCGCCACAAACGACACTGCAAACCGCGCCGCTTGATCAGGCCGCGTCACCCAAAATCACGCATAGCTCCCCGCCTCGTCACTTACGCTGTTCTCTCGAAGCGGCACAACTTAGCGTTGGGACAACCTCTCAAAGGCTGGCGCCTCGGCGGAAATGTTCTTGTGGACCAGGCTACCGATGATTGAAGACGATTTCGACTTCCAGAATATACATAACGTGAATTTTGCCGTGGCGCTGAGAGGCAACGGCAATCGGTACTTCGTACCAACGGACGCCCCGATCAAGGAGGCGCTGAAGGAAGTCCTCGGCGCGACATTGGCCGGGTTCGCACAGCTCGGTGGCGATTGGGAACCCCATGACATCTCCGAAGACTACGGGGATCGGCGTCGAGTTTACGGGGCGCGGGATACCGATTATTTGGCGGACTTGTCCGCGATCTTCGATTCAGGCGATCTCGATGATCTCGCCAACGCGCACGACCACGTGCCCGATATCGACCACTACTTCGGTATCTTTCACGACAATCAGGGCCGGAAGGCCGTGGGCATCAAGAAAGGTACACAGCTGAAGGGCACCCTCGGAGCCCGTAACAAGCTGATGCGCCTGGCAGGTGACGACACCCTCAAGATGATCGAGGATGACGTTCTCAAGCTGGACCGCGAGTTTGACGCCATCGTTACGGACGGGCATGTATTCATGCTGAAGGTGCGCTCAGTGGAGTATCTGGCGAACATCGTGGAGCATGTGGCAGGTGCCGCAGCCCACAAGGTGCAGCAAATCCACGATACGATCGATTTTCTGGACTTCACCCGGATTCAGGCGGATATCGCAAGACACCCGAGAATGGCCAGAATGGCGGCTTCGATCGCTGCTCGAAACGACTTGGCGCAAATCCGGCAAGATCGGATTCAAGAGCTTGCCGCACATCACGGTCTTGTCCTCAATAACGTTGACGGACGGCTTCGGTGCAGACGACAAGACGAGACCAAGCTGTTGGAAATTCTTGACGATCGCCGCTACCAAGTCGACCTGACAGCAACAGGCCCTGTACCCTATCGCGCGACAGGGCGACAGAAGGTGACGACATAGGTATGTTGAAGCCTGCAAAACCTCAGGTGGAGCTGGAGAACGCGCTCGCCGTTTCCGAGGTAGTCGAGGTCTGAACGGAAGGACCTATCGTGAACGGTCGGCCTTATGCCGACCTTCGCCAGGCTGGTCTTCGCAGCGGTGCAGCTTCATCAACTCAGGCGCGGCAACGCTTCCGGCCAAAGCGGTCATCGGCTGTACTTATGAGTACTGCGACTGCTTTCCTGAAGGTTTTTCGCGAAGCCTGCAGACCCGACCTATCCGCATTCGGTTAATCGCTATTTCCTCTTCGTTCCCGCATTCAGGAACATCGGGAAGAAGCTGCGCTGGCTCTTTAGCTTTATGATGTCGTTCACCGCGATCGTATTTGCCTTGCGACGCTCCCCGCCTGCCGGTGTAATCACCTCGAGATCCGGGTTTTCGATTATCGCCGCATGAACGTCATCGGCGTGCGCCGGGGTGACGTTGTAGATGCTTTCGTAGAACTCCAGCACTGATATCGCGTCGCCCGCGTCAGTGAGAAGACGGGGAATGTCATCCAGCAATTGGGTCTTTGCTGAAGCCCGGCCACTATCGTCGAAGAGGTAGAGCATCCCCTCGTCACGCCGAGGATCGTAGGACAGCATATTGAGGCCTGGCCTACCGACGTGCGCCTGTAAGCTTGCGTTGTCGTGAAGGATATTGTTGTAGACTTGCCGAGCCCGATATGCATTCGCGAAGTGGATAAGCCAGTATCGCCACCCACCGGGATTGTTAATGGAGAATGGGCTAACATACGGAGCGCAAAGGCGGAAAGCGTCAAAGACGATCTTCTCGGCTGTGCCGAGCCAGTCCGTTCGGCTCATCAGCCCATCGAGTACCTGCATGTCGTTGGCGGGAATGCCCAGGTGGTCGAGTTGCGTGCGCAGTTGCTCGGGTTGATCCTTCTGCAGAAAAGCAAGCAGAGACGTGATGACGAAGGTGTAAAAAATTTCGGCCGCTGGCCAAGAACGCATGATCTCAAGGATCGTACCGCGTTCAACATGGCTATGGCCGCACTGATCGAGATTGAAGATTACGCTTCGGTACCGTCCCTGACCCAGCATCTCCTTGATTTTTGGATAGGCGACCTCGAAGAAGTCGTTCAGATATTCCACCCGCAGGTGCAGTTTGGGACAAGTCGTCAGGATGTCAGCCTGCATCGGCGCGACATGAGTTTTCAGTAGCTCGATCGCGTCACGGCTGGCGTCGTTGAAGATCAGTAGACATTCAACCTCGATCGTATCGAGGCCCTGAACGGCACGCTGCGTGTTCACAGCCTCGACCGCGCGCATCAGTTCTTCGATGAAAATCAGCGGCGAGCCAGCCGCGCCACATTGATAGCGCCCGCCGCCCGCAAAGCCATCAATTATAGCAAGGCGGAAGCGTTCCTGTTGGGGCAGCTTGCAGCGGACGGAGAGGTAGTCGAACACATATTCGCGAAGGATTTTGTGCTTCCGGCGTGAATGTTCTTCGAGGACAGCGCCGTTCTTCCACTCATACCGCTTCTCAACCACATTGCCATCCCTATTCTCTGCCAAATTACGCGACAGCGTATGTCACGGTCGGCATCTCATCCCAAGTCTGTCCGCGATACTCGCGGCCGTTCGCCTTCTTCGATCGCTTCTTGTTGTCTTTACCCCACGTCCCCCACTGCTTGAAGAAAAAAGCCGTGCCGGCCGATAGGCATTGGGCATGGATTTCATCAATCCATTGCTCACGGATTGGACGGGCGGCCTTGCCGCTCTCGCCGCCGACGATCGCCCAATGAATGCCCATGAGGTCAACCGCGCCTACAGCTCCGATAAGCGGTTCGAACGAAATGAAACGGATGGCCGCAGGCACTTTGCGTAGATGTTCGATGCGATCAACGACATCGGCGTCCTCGATGCTGGTGCCGAGCCAAACGTTGGGGAGGACCTCCTCGATCTGGCTCGCAACGAGTTCCGCCATGCGGTCCGGCCGCTTGGTGAGTATCTGATAATTGTGCTGGTGCGTGTCGCGCATCACCTGCCATACATCGAGGATGAAGGCGTCGCTCACCTGTTCATGGAAAAGGTCGCTCATTGAGTTGACAAATATTTTGCGGGGCTTGCGCCAGCGATATGGAATTGCCAGCGCCTCACGATCTTCGCGTACCACGCCGTTCCAAACGGTGCGTTCGCCGGTCTTCCGGGTTAGCCCAGCGTATTTCTCAACACCCATAGCTTCGAGGCGTTTTGCCATCTCCATCGCATAGCAGTTCGTGCAGCCGGCGGTTACAATCGAACAACCCGCGACTGGGTTCCATGTCGAGTCCGTCCACTCAATCTGTGTTTCGGCCATGCTGCCCTCCTGAGCGATGTCAAAATGCGTTGAGACATCAATCCCCGCCACACAACAGACTAATGAAGTGAAGTGCGACGAAGTTCTTCTCGTTATCCGTGACGACGATACAAACTTTTTCAACGGCAACTATCACCGCGAGGTGGCCTTGTTGTCAATGTAACGCCTGCTCCGTCTCTTGCGCAAGGTACCGCGCGGTTCGACGGCCCCAGACATCGCTATGATCGTCCACTTATCTGCACTTTGGGGCCATTCGAGAACCGCGCAGTGAAGGTCGGCTTAGTCTTTCCGCCCTTGCTGGTCTCACCGATAAAGACGAGCGAGGCGCCAAACTGTAGTGCAGGGCTGCAAGCCGCTATCAAGCCCTTTGTCACGGGTAACCGTCAACATCATGAACGGAGTCGAAAGATGCGCGGGGCCGCCACTTGGCGGCCCCGCGTTTTTTCTACGCGGCCGCCTCGTCGAGATGACCTTCGAAGACCTCGATCGCAGCTGAGAGCAGGCAGGCAATGGTTTCCAGCGTTGCGCCATCACGCGTGATGCGCCAGCGCAGTCCGTAAGGGTCGATCGGACGCTGGCGCGCATGGGTGGCTTCGCCTTCAAGGCGTTCGGCCTCTACGCGGCGGCACACTTGTTGATGCATGCCACGGCAGGCTGCGAGCCGCGCCGCATCAGTGGCGGCCGGGTCCAGCATGTCGTGATACGTGGACATGCTGGGCGAGAAGGTCTCTGCCGCAGCATGTGCGCGGAAGTCGATCAGGTCGAGCCATTGGGCGGCGCGCCGCGTGAGGTCGCGCGCCTGACTAACCGCCGCGGTTTGCGTCTCAAACATCATGCGGCCTCCCGTATGCCGACAATACCGGCAACGTAAAGAGCCTCGAGCGCGCGCACTCCGCGGCCCAGCGCCTCCGCGCAGCGCCGCGCGATGTCCGCCCGGGGATCATCCGGGTGTATGGCTGCAAAGCGCCGGGCTTCGACGCTCTTGATGTCGGTGGTGAATTCGAGACGCAGCAGGCGGTTGAGCTCATGGAGCTCGCCGCGGCGGGCGGCCAGGTCGTTGCCAGCTTTCGCTGCCTCGACGACGGCTCGAGCCCGTGCAGCCCATTTGCGTCCGCCCAGCAGGTCGGCCGAGGCGACAAGGCTGTCACCCTCTGAGCGCAGCCAGCGCATGAAATCGCTGGCCTTGTTCATGTGCCGGAGCAGGGCACGGATATCGGGAATGTGTTTCATGGGATCACCTTTCCTGGTGGAATGCGCGGGCCCGCCATGGGCTGCGTCAGAAGATCCCTGCTCCGGTCAAATGATTTCGTTTCCGGCGTCCGCGTTACCATCGGCACTGGGTTGTCCGGCGCGGCCTCATCAAGAGGGCCGCGCCGGACACTCCCCTGCCGGTGTTGGCGCGCAAACTCTGTTTTTAGAGCCAGATTTTGGGGGGCAAAATCTGCTTCGGAAAAAGTCTATATTTCACAGAGCCTTACAGACGCTGGCAAAACTTCCACCGACGCGTGGCAGTAAAATCCGCCAATTTGGCATAACTACGCCCGCATCGACAAGGTGGAGATAAAACCCGCCGTCACCCGCACTTCGAATGCCCGCAATTCGCGCAGGTCATGCAGCCTTCGATCATCCGCATGTCATAGCTGCCGCAGGCCGGGCAGGACGGGCCGCGCGGCGCATCCAGGTTGACCACCGATTGCGTCGGATCACTTTTCAGGCCCAGCCCCTCGCCTTCAAGGAAGCCGATCGAGATCATGTGCTGCTCGAGGATGCCGCCGATCGCCGCCAGGATCGAGGGAATATACTTGCCCTGCATCCAGGCACCGCCGCGCGGGTCGAACACCGCTTTCAGCTCCTCGACCACGAAACTCACATCGCCCCCGCGCCTGAACACCGCCGAGATCATCCGCGTCAGCGCCACGGTCCAGGCGAAATGCTCCATGTTCTTGGAGTTGATGAACACCTCGAAGGGCCGCCGGTGCCCGTTCAGCACGATATCGTTGACGGTGATATAGATCGCATGGTTGCTGTCGGGCCATTTCAGCTTGTAGGTCGCGCCCTCCAACTCCGTGGGCCGGTCCAGCGGCTCGGACATATAGACGATCTCGCCGCCCTCGCGCGGCACCGGGGCGCCACTCTCGCCCGGCGCCTCGTCAGTGCTCTCCGACACGCTCAGCACGCTGCCGGTCACGTCATTGGGGCGATAGGTGGTGCAGCCCTTGCAGCCCGTCTCATAGGCCTGCATGTAGACAGTCTTGAACGCCTCGAATGAAATATCCGCCGGGCAGTTGATCGTCTTGGAAATGCTGCTGTCCACCCAGCGCTGCGCCGCCGCCTGCATCTTGACGTGATCCTCGGGGTCCAGCGTCTGGGCATTGACGAAATGCGCGGGCAACTCGGCATCGCCGAACTTTTCGCGCCACATCTGCACGGCGTAATCCACCACCTCTTCCTCGGTGCGGCTGCCATCCTTCTGCAAGACCTTGCGCGTATAGGAATAGGCAAAGACCGGCTCTATCCCCGAACTCACATTGCCCGCATAAAGGCTGATCGTGCCGGTCGGCGCGATACTGGTCAAAAGCGCATTGCGGATGCCGTGCTTCGCAATCGCCTCGCGCACGTCATCATCCATGTTCATCATGTTGCCCGACGCCAGGAACGCATCGCGGTCAAACAGCGGAAACGGCCCCTTCTCGCGCGCCAGATCAACGCTTGCCAGATAGGCCGCGCGCGCGATCTGCCTGAGCCAGCTTTCGGTCTGCGCCGCCGCCTCGTCGCTGCCATAGCGCAGCCCCAGCATCAACAGCGCATCCGCCAGCCCCGTGACACCCAGCCCGATCCGGCGCTTGGCGGCGGCCTCGCGCGCCTGCGCCTCCAGCGGAAAGCGGCTGGCATCGACCACGTTGTCCATCATCCTGACCGCGCTCGCCACCAGCGCATCAAGTGCCTCGGGATCGAGCGCCGCATCCTTGCCGAACGGGTCGCTCACCATCCGCGCTAGGTTGACCGACCCCAGAAGGCAGGCGCCATAAGGCGGCAGGGGCTGTTCGCCGCAGGGGTTGGTGGCCGAAATCGTCTCGCAGTAACTGAGGTTGTTGGCCTCGTTGATCCGGTCGATGAAGATCACCCCCGGCTCGGCATAATCATAGGTCGCCCGCATGATCCGGTTCCACAGGTCGCGCGCCTGCACCGTGCGATAGACCTTGCCGCCGAATTCCAGATCCCACGCGCCATCCGCCTTGACCGCCTCCATGAAGGCGTCGCTGACCAGCACCGACAGGTTGAACATCCTCAGACGCGCGGAATCCGACTTGGCGCCGATGAAATCCTCGATATCGGGGTGATCGCAGCGCATGGTCGCCATCATCGCGCCCCGGCGCGACCCCGCGCTCATGATGGTGCGGCACATGGCGTCCCACACATCCATGAAGGAAAGCGGCCCGCTGGCATCGGCGGCCACGCTCTTCACCTCGGCGCCGCGCGGGCGGATGGTGCTGAAATCATAGCCGATCCCGCCACCCTGCTGCATGGTCAGCGCGGCCTCTTTCAGCATCTCGAAAATGCCGCCCATGTCGTCCGGGATCGTGCCCATGACGAAACAGTTGAACAGCGTCACGCTGCGCCCGGTGCCCGCCCCGGCGGTGATCCGCCCCGCCGGCAGAAACCGGAAATCCTCCAGCGCGGCATAGAACCGCTCTTCCCAATGGGCGGGATCCGCCTCGACCGCGGCCAGCGCCCGCGCGATCCGCCGCCACGTCGCCTCGACGGTTTCGTCGATCGGCGTGCCATCAGCCTCCTTGAGGCGGTATTTCATGTCCCAGATGGATTGGGCGATGGGGGCGGCGAAACGGGTCATGCGGCGAATCCTGAACCTGTCGGGAAAAACACAATAGCTTGAAGCCCGGCACATTTCCACTACCCTATCTGCCCGCGACGGGGGAATCGAAGGCCATGGCGAAACTGCATCTCATCAAGCTCAGCGTCGGCACCGAAAGCATCGAAAGCCTGCGCCAATGGCAGGCCAGCAAACAGGCGCAAACCGCCGACGGGCTGCCGCGCCACGTCACCCGCATGTGGCCCAAACGCGCCGAAGAACTGCTTGATGGCGGCTCGGTCTTCTGGGTGTTCCAGGGGATGGTGCAATGCCGCCAGCGCCTGTTGCGACTTGACGAGGTGATCGGCCAGGACGGTATCCGCCGCTGCGCCTTCGTGCTCGACCCCGCGATCATCCCCACGACCACCGCGCTCAAACGCCCGTTCCAGGGCTGGCGCTACCTTCAGCCCGCCGACGCGCCCGCCGACCTGCCCGCCCATCGCCAGGCCGAAGACGAACTCCCCGCGTCCCTTTCGGCGGCGCTGGCCGATATCGGGGTGCTTTAGGGCAACAGTCACGGTAATTTGACCGCGCCGCCGCCGCCCGGGCGGAACCCGGATGTTTTCGGCGCATTTCAGCGCATTACGCAGCGGCCTTACGGCAAGAACGCGCTGCCTTGCCGCCCGCGCGCCGCTGCCCTTCTTGAAGCCGTGCCCATTCGATCTCATGTCCTCAACAACCGCGCAGGACATCCCGCCGGGAGGCAACCTCCGAGCATAAGACGGAGGGCATTACAGGAAGCAAGCGCCCGCCCGACCGCGGACGTGAACAGGACAAAGAAGAAAGGTTCGAACCATGTTGAAGCAAGGTTCCATGATCGCCGCGACGATCGCCCTGGCGACCGGCCCGGCCTTCGCCGGCTCGGCAAGCGACCCCGCCCCCGACCCCGTCGTTTCGGCCCCCGCACCGGCCCCCGCACCCGCTCCCGCCAGCCCCGACTGGACCGGCGGATATATCGGTGGCCAGCTCGGCTATGGCAATGTCGACACCAACGTCCCCGGCGTTGACGGTGACGGCGCAATCGGCGGTCTCGTGATGGGTTACGACTATGATTTCGGCCAGTGGGTCGCAGGCGCGGGCCTCGACTACGACTGGGCCGATATCGGCCTCGGCGCAGGCAACCCGACACTTGAAAACGTGCTGCGCGTCAAGCTGCGCGGCGGCTACAAGATCGGCAACGGGCTGCTCTATGGCACCGGTGGCTGGGCACAGGCCGACACGGACACGCTCGGCGACGATGACGGCTATTTCATCGGCGCGGGCTACGAGCACATGATCAACGAGAACTTCACCGTCGGTGGCGAAGTGCTCTATCATGAATTCGACAACTTCAATTCGACCACCACGGATATCGAAGCCACCACGGCGCAGGTCCGCGGCACCTTCCGCTTCTGAAGACCGGCATGGCCAAATGGCAAGGCGGGCGCGTCCTTATCCGGGGCGCGCCCGTTTCGATTCTCGCCCCCTGCGGCGGCGGTTTTCGGGGATTTGTACAGATCTTCCGGCGCGATGCCCGGATTGCGTGCAAAAGCGGCGTACAAAACGGACGTTTTGTACGCGCCGCGCTCAGTCCACCTTCATTTTCTGCAAGAGCGCGGCAAGGGTCTGCCGTTCGGCTTCGTCCATCTCCGCGACACGGGATTTGAACAGCGTGGCCTGACTGCGCAGGATCAACCCATCTTCCAATATTTTCAAATGGTTGGCCCGCAAGGTGTCACCGGTCGAGGTGATATCCGCTATCGCTTCGGCGGTCTCGTTCTTGACCGTGCCCTCGGTGGCGCCCTGACTGTCCACCAGCTGGTAATCCGCCACCCCGTTATCGCGCAGAAACTCCCTCACCAGGCGGTGATACTTGGTGGCAATTCTCAAGCGAAATCCGTGCTTTAGCCGGAATGCGGCGGCGGCGGCGTCAAGGTCGTCAAGGCAGTTCACATCGACCCAGCAGCCCGGCACCGCCAGCACCAGATCCGCCTGCCCGAACCCCAAAAGCGCCAATTCCCGCACCCGGCTGTCCCATTGCCCCAGCTTCTCGCGCACCAGATCGGTGCCCGTCACTCCCAGGTTGATCCGCCCTGCCGCCAGTTCACGCGGGATTTCCCCGGCAGAAAGCAGAACAAGTTCAACATTATCAATGCCTTGGACATAGCCCGCATATTCGCGTTCCGAGCCCGACCGGCCCAGCCCGATGCCCCTCTGACTGAACCAGTCAAAGGTCTTTTCCATCAGCCGCCCCTTCGAGGGCACCCCCAGCTTGAGGCTCATGCCAGCCCCCCCAGTTCCACCACCAGCCCCGGCCGGACCACCCCACCCACCGCCGGTATCTCGCGCCCGCGCCCCAGTTGCCGGGTCAGCGCATCATAGCGCCCGCCACTGGCGAGCGGCGGCAGGTCGGGGCGATTTTCTGCATAGAAACCAAAGACAAAGCCGTCATAGTATTCCATGTTGGTGCGCCCGTAACTGGCCTCGAAATCCAGTTTCGTTACGTCGATTCCGCGTGCCTCCAGCGCCTCCAGACGCCGCGCCAAGCGCTCCACGGCGGGCTGGATCGCGGGCAGGTCCACGGCGATATCGCGCAGATGCTCCAGCGCATTATCCGATGTTTCGCGCACGCCCAGGATCGCGTCGATCAGCGCCACCTCGTTTTCCGAGATCGGCGCGGTTGCCGCATCTTCGCGCAAAGCATTGATACGGCTCATGATTTCGTCCTCGCCGCGCATACCGATGACCGGCCCCGCCTGCGCCATCGGATTGGATTGCGCCAACAGCGCGGCGCGGCTTTCCGGTACCGGCGCGCGCCCCGCATAGCGATCCATCAACGCCCGGAACCGCCTTGGCCGCCAGATATGACGCCGCAGCGCCCGCTTGCGCCCCTCGCTGGTGCGCAGCGCGTCGACCGCTGCCATCAGGATACCGATATCGCCCGTCGCGGCACGCAGGCCAAGCGGCTTCAAGGCATTGAAAATAATACCGAAAACACGAGCATCCGCCGCCTCGGGCGCGGTGCGCTCAAAGACCTCGAACCCCACCTGCATGTATTCGCTGGCGCGGTCCGGATCATCCTCCTGACGACGGAACACCTCGCCCGAATAGGTGTAACAGGCCGGCTCCGCGCCATGCTCCATGTGCATCTGCACGACAGGCACGGTGAAATCCGGGCGCAGCATCTGTTCCCCGCGCAGCGCATCCGAAGTCACATAGGCCCGTGCCCGGATGTCCTCGCCGTAAAGATCCAACAGCACTTCGGCAGGTTGCAGGACCGGCGTCTCTACCGGCTGCGCGCCCTCGGCTTCGAACAGCGCCCGCAGCCGCGCGGCCTCGGCCCGGATCGCGGCGCGGTCACTCATCCGCCCTGCTCCTCCAGTATTTCACGAACCTTTTCAATAAGTTGGTCGCGCGGCACCTCGAACTGGCTGGGCCGTTCCTTCCATTCTTCCAGCGTCGCGCTCTGGGCGATCTGAGCACCAAGGATCAAATCCTTGATCTGGATGACGCCGCGTTCCTTCTCGTCGCCGCCCTCGATCACCGCAATCGGCGCGCCGCGCCGGTCGGCATATTTCATCTGGTTGCCGAAATTCTTGGGGTTGCCCAGATAGACCTCGGCGCGGATACCCGCCCGGCGCAATTCGCCCACCATGCCCTGGTAATCGGCCATCCGGTCGCGATCCATCACCGTGACCACCACCGGCCCATTGATGGAACCGCCGATGCGGCCTTTTTCGCGCAGTGCCGCCAGCAGCCGATCCACCCCGATCGACACGCCCGTCGCCGGTACCGCCTGCCCGGTGAACCGCTTGACCAGATCGTCATAGCGCCCGCCCCCGGCAACACTTCCGAACTGCCGCTTGCGGCCCTTTTCATCAAGGATATCAAAGGTCAACTCGGCCTCGAAGACCGGGCCGGTGTAATAACCCAGCCCCCGCACGACGCTGGGGTCGATCACCACCCGATCCGGGCCATAACCCTGCGCATCAAGCAGGTTCGCAATGGTTTCAAGCTCTTGCACGCCTTCAAGGCCGATCACAGATTCACCCACGGCGGTGCGAAGATTCCCGAGCGTCTCCGCGGTATCCGCGCTTTTCGAGGTCAGGAAAGCGAGTACCGGCCCGGCCTGCTCATCGCTCAGCCCCACGCCGTCGATATAGGCCCCCGAGACATCCAGCCGCCCCTTGCCCAGCAATTCCCGCACACCGCTTTCGCCGACCTTGTCGAACTTGTCGATTGTGCGCAGCACGGCATCGCGCTGCTCGCCTTCCTCAAGGCCCATGACCTCCAGCACACCATTCAGAACCTTGCGGTTATTGACCCGCACGATGTAGTCCCCGCGCGCAATGCCCACGGTTTCCAGCGTGTCGGCCAGCATCGCGCAGATCTCGGCATCCGCCGCCACCGAAGGCGCGCCCACCGTATCCGCATCACATTGATAAAACTGGCGAAAACGCCCCGGCCCCGGCTTCTCGTTGCGCCAAACCGGCCCCATCGCATAGCGCCGGTAGGGGGTGGGCAGGTCGTTGCGGTGCTGGGCATAGACCCGCGCCAGGGGCGCCGTCAGGTCATAGCGCAGCGCCAGCCAGTCGTCGTTCTCGTCTTCCTGCCATGCGAAAACCCCGTCGTTGGGGCGGTCCACATCGGGCAGGAACTTGCCAAGCGCCTCGACCGTCTCCACCGCCGAGGATTCCAGCGCCTCAAAGCCGTAAAGATGATAAACCCTTGCAATCGCTTGCAACATCTCGGCGCGCTCGGTCACCTCGGCACCGAAATAGTCGCGGAACCCCTTGGGCGTTTCGGCCTTGGGGCGGGGCTGTTTCTTCTCTTTGGCCATGCTGCGGATCCATCGGGGTTTCGTCCTTGCCGCAGCGTCTAGCGGATGGGGCCAGCGGGGGCAAGCTGTGCCGCATTGACGCCTGCGCCCCGGACCCGCTAGATCGACCCCATGGAACCCATTGAAGAACAGATCGCCCATCTCGCCCGCATCGTCGACGACCTTTCCGAGGTGGTCGCCCGCCAGGAGCGCGAGATCGCCCTGATGACCCGCCGTGTGCAATTGCTGCTGGAGCGCGAGGCCATGCGCGAGGCCGATCAGGGCGGCAGCGTTCCCTTGGGCGACGAGCGCCCGCCCCATTGGTAAACTCCGCCGCCTAAAGCTCCTCGACGGTCATCACCCCCGGCAGGCTCTTGATCGCGCCCTTGATCTGCGGGTTCACCGGAAAGTCCTCGCCCGCGTCGATCTCGACCTCGCCGGGCAGGCCCTGCGCCATCAGGTTGAACCGGATCGGCCCGCGCCCGCCTGATTTCACCCGGCGCGCGGCGTCCTGCAACAGCGACGCAACCGACGGAATCGCATCCCCGGTTTCGATATAGATGCGCAGCCCGGTCGCCCCCACATCGGCGACAACCCCGTCGATCGGCGAAATCGAACGGCCCAGCAGTTTGAGCTGATCGCTCTCCATCGTCGCCTCGGCCGTCAGCACCACCTGCGACCCGGTTTCCAGGTGATCGCGGCATTTTTCCAGCGTCTCGGAAAAAAGCGTCACCTCATAGCCGCCCGAAATGTCCGAAAGCTGCACAAAGGCAAAACGGTTGCCTCGCGCCGATTTGCGCTCCTGGCGGCCCGCCACGACGCCGGCCATCTTGACCACCGCCGCGCCCTTGCGCTCGATCATGGCGGTCACTTCGTCCAGCGTTTTCACGTCCTTGCGCCTGAGCGCGCCCATGTAATCGTCCAGCGGATGCCCCGACAGATAGAATCCCACCGCCTTGAACTCTTCGGTCAGGCGCTCGGCGGGCAACCAGTCATCCACCGGGCTCAGGCGCGGTTCGGGCAGATCGTCGCCCGCCTCACCGAACAAAGACACTTGGTTGGAATTCTTCTGATCGTGGATCGCCGCCGAGTAGTTCATCAAGGCCTCGATGCTGTCGAACACCCGGCGCCGGTTGCGGTCGAGTTCGTCAAAGGCCCCGGCCCGCGCCAGCATCTCCAGGGGCCGCTTGCCGATCCGCTTGAGATCGACCCGCCGCGCCACGTCGTAAAGGGTGGCAAAAGGCTTGTCGGCGCGCCCGTCGACAATCAGGCGCATCGCGTCGACGCCCACATTCTTGAGCGCCCCGAGCGCGTAATGCAGCACCCCTCCGCGCACCTGGAACATCGCATCCGAGCGATTCACGCAGGGCGGCGCATAGGGCAGGCCGAGGCCTTTCTTTACCTCCTGAAAGTAGACGGCCAGCTTGTCGGTCAGATGAATATCGCAGTTCATCACCCCGGCCATGAACTCGACCGGGTGATTGGCCTTTAGCCAGGCGGTCTGATAGCTGACCACCGCATAGGCCGCCGCGTGCGACTTGTTGAAACCGTAATTGGCGAATTTGTCGAGCAGGTTCCAGACTTCCAGCGCCTTGGCGTCATCCACGCCATTCGCCTTGGCGCCCTTGATGAACTTGGGCCGTTCGGCATCCATCGCAGCCTGAATCTTCTTGCCCATGGCGCGGCGCAACAGGTCCGCGCCGCCAAGCGAATAGCCCGCCATCTCCTGGGCGATCTGCATCACCTGCTCCTGATAGACGATGATGCCCTGGGTCTCGTCCAGGATGTGATCGACTGTCGGATGCAGATCATCGCGCGCGCTCAACCCGTTCTTGACCTCGCAATATTTCGGGATGTTCTCCATCGGGCCGGGCCGATAGAGCGCCACCAGCGCCACGATATCCTCGATGCAGGTGGGTTTCATCCGCTTGAGGGCATCCATCATCCCCGAGCTTTCCACCTGGAACACCGCCACCGTGCGTGCGCGCGCATAAAGCTCATAGGTCTTTTCGTCGTCGAGCGGGATCTGCCCGATATCGTTCTCGGCCCCCTCGAAGGGCTCGTAGATGGTGCTGCCATCCTGCGCGACATGCAGGTCGCGCCCCTCTTTGTGGATCTGCTCTATCGCGTTCTGGATCACCGTCAGAGTCTTGAGGCCAAGGAAGTCGAACTTGACCAGCCCGGCCTGCTCGACCCATTTCATGTTGAATTGCGTGGCAGGCATGTCCGAGCGCGGGTCCTGGTAGATGGGAACCAGCTCATCCAGCGGCCGATCCCCGATCACGACCCCCGCGGCATGGGTCGAGGCGTTGCGCAACAGTCCCTCGACTTTCATCCCGTAATTGAGCAGCCGGTCCACCACCTCTTCGCTGCGCGCCGCCTCGCGCAGACGGTCTTCCTGCGCCAGCGCCTGTTCGATCGACACGGGCTTCACGCCCTCGACCGGGATCATCTTGCTGAGCTTGTCCACCTGCCCATAGGGCATCTGCAAGACCCGCCCGATATCTCGTACCGCAGCCTTGGACAGCAGCGCGCCGAAGGTGATGATCTGCCCCACCTTGTCGCGACCGTATTTTTCCTGGACATAATGGATCACCTCCTCGCGGCGATCCATGCAGAAGTCGATGTCGAAATCGGGCATGCTGACCCGCTCAGGGTTGAGGAACCGCTCAAACAGCAGGCTATAGCGCAGCGGGTCAAGATCGGTGATCGTCAGCGCGTAAGCCACAAGGCTGCCCGCGCCCGAGCCCCGCCCCGGCCCCACCGGAATATCCTTCTCCTTGGCCCATTTGATGAAATCGGCGACGATCAGGAAATAGCCCGGAAAGCCCATTCCCTCGATGATGCCCAGCTCGAATTCCAGCCGCTTTTCATAGTCTTCGACCGATGCCGCATGCGGTATCACCGCCAGCCGCGCCGCCAGCCCTTCCTTGGCCTGCCGACGCAGCTCGTCGACCTCGTCATCGGCGAAACGCGGCAGGATCGGATCGCGCCGAAAGGCCCCGAAGGCGCAACGCCTGGCGATCTCGACGGTGTTTTCCAGCGCCTCGGGCAGATCGGCGAACAACGTCGCCATTTCCTGAGGCGTTTTGAAATAATGCTGCGCCGTAAGGCGGCGGCGCGGTTCGCCCTGATCCAAATAGGCGCCATCGGCCACGCACAGCATCGCATCATGCGCCTCGTACATGCCGGAATCAGTGAAATACACATCGTTCGTGGCCACCAGGGGAATGCCCATGTCATAGGCCATTTCCACGGATCCCCGTTCGGTCTGGCGCTCGGCCTCGGGCGCGCCGTCCTCGCCGGGATGGCGCTGCAACTCGACATAAAGACGATCCCCGAATGCGCCATGCAGCCGCGCCATCAGCGCCTCTGCGGCCGGGCGCTGCGCAGCCCGCAACAGCCGCCCCACCGGCCCGTCCGGCCCGCCGCTCAGACAGATCACATCCTCGGCGTAGCGCTCGAGATCGGCAACCGTCAGATGCGCCAGTTGCCCGTCACCGCGCAGGTAAAGGCAGGAATTGAGCTTCATGAGGTTTCCGTACCCACGCTCGCTCTGCGCCAGAAGAACCACCGGCGCGGGGGGCCTCGGGCGCTCGCCGGGCTGCAGCTCGACATACTCCAGGTCCATCTGGCAACCCATGATCGGCTGAATGCCCGCGTCGCTCGCCGTGACCGAGAATTCCAGCGCGGCGAACATGTTGTTGGTGTCGGTGACCGCCACCGCGGGCATGCCCGCGCGCTCACAAAGCCCCGGCAGCTTCTTGAGCCGCACGGCCCCTTCCAGAAGGGAATACTCGGTATGGAGTCGAAGGTGAATGAATCGGGGGGCTTTGCTCATGGCGCCAGACTAGCCGCCTGACCCGCCGGGAAAAAGCCGCTTCGCGCGGCCTTGCGTGTTTTTTGCCCATACCGGGCCGTCACCCCGCACCAGGGCGCGCAAAAAGCGCGCAACCCATTGCCCACCATGGCGACCCTGCGCTAGTCATCCTGAAACGCCGCGCAACCGCGCCACCAGGGGACATACGCGTGACAGCACCATTGCTTGCCATTTCGGGACTGACCAAGGCCTATCCCGGAGTCGTGGCCAATGACAGCGTTTCATTCGAGATCGCGGGCGGCGAGGTGCATGCACTCCTGGGCGAAAACGGCGCCGGAAAATCGACCCTGGTCAAGATGATCTACGGTCTGGTGAAACCCGACAGCGGCACGATGACCCTGCATGGTGCCCCCTTTGCGCCGGGCGAGCCGCGCGCCGCGCGCGCCGCCGGGGTGGCGATGGTGTTCCAGCACTTTTCGCTTTTCGACGCGCTCAGCGTGGCCGAGAACATCGCGCTCGGCATGGAATCGCCCCCGCCTCTGCGCGACCTCTCGCGCCGTATCCGCGATGTCAGCGAGACCTACGGCCTGCCGCTGGACCCTCACCGCACCGTGGGCGCTCTTTCGGCGGGCGAGCGCCAGCGCGTCGAAATCCTGCGCTGCCTTCTGCAGAACCCGCGGCTGCTGATCATGGACGAACCCACATCGGTCCTGACCCCGCAAGAGGTCACGATCCTGTTCCAGACTCTTCGCAAACTCGCCGCCGAAGGCGTGTCGATCCTCTATATCTCCCACAAGCTCGAGGAAATCCGCGCGCTCTGCGACCGCGCCACGATCCTGCGCCAGGGGCGCAATGTTGCCACCTGCAATCCACGTGAAACCACCGCGCGCGAGATGGCGCAGCTGATGGTGGGTGCCTCTCTAGATGTCACCGCCCGCCCCGCGCGCCAACTGGGCGCGACCGCGCTCGACATCACCGGCCTGTCGCTCGCCTCGCCCAACCGCTTCGGCACCGCGTTGAAAAACCTGCATTTCACCCTCGCAGAGGGCGAAATCCTCGGCATCGGCGGGGTGGCAGGCAATGGCCAGGATGAACTTCTTGCCGCGCTTTCGGGCGAATTGCGCAGCGCCCCGGGCGCGATCCGGCTCAAGGGCCGCCCGGTGGGCGCGCTCGGACCCGCGCCGCGCCGCCGCCTCGGGCTGCTTACCGCCCCCGAGGAACGGCTCGGCCACGCCGCCGCACCCGATATGAGCCTCACGGAAAATGCCCTGATGACCGGCGCCGAGCGCGAAAAACTGCTGGCGCGCGGGTTCATCCGCTGGCCCGCCGCACAAGACTTCGCCGAGCGCATCATCACCCGTTTCGACGTGCGCACCCCCGGCCCCGGCACCGCCGCGCGCGCATTATCGGGCGGCAATCTTCAGAAATTCGTCATCGGTCGCGAGGTTCTCCAGCGCCCCGAGGTGCTGGTGGTCAATCAGCCCACCTGGGGCGTCGATGCCGCCGCCGCCGTGGCGATCCGCCAGGCCCTGCTGGATCTCGCCGCCGATGGCGCCGCGATCCTCTGCATCAGCCAGGATCTCGACGAGCTGATGGAAATCGCGGACCGCTTCGGCGCGCTCAATGAAGGGCGGCTTTCCGATATCCGCCCCACCCATGCGCTCACCCTTCAGGAAATCGGCCTGATGATGGGCGGCGCGCATGGAATGGAGGTGGCCCATGCCTGACCATCTGCGCGCTTCATCTTGCCCGAAATACTCCGGGGGAGTCGCCCCTCGGGCGACGGGGGCAGCGCCCCCTGCCCAGCCTGCCAAAGCGTATCAGCCATGAGGCTCCGGGTGGAAAAGCGCCCCCAGCCCTCGCGCCGCTGGCTCTATCTTTCGCCGCTTCTTGCGGTGGTGGTCACGATGCTGGCAGGCGGCGCGCTTTTCGCGGCCCTCGGCAAGAACCCCGTCGAGGCCATCGCCACCATCTTCTGGGAGCCGCTGTTTGGCGAGTTCGCCTTCTATTACCGGCCCCAGCTTCTGGTGAAGGGCGCGCCGCTCGTGCTGATCGCCATCGGGCTCTCGCTCGGGTTCCGCGCCGGTGTGTGGAATATCGGCGCCGAGGGGCAGTATATCATCGGCGCACTCGCTGGGGCGGGTGTGGGGCTGGCCTTCTTTCCGCTGGATGCGTGGTTCATCTTTCCCCTGATGGTGATCGCGGGCGCGCTTGGCGGGCTGGCCTGGGGAATGATTCCGGGTCTGCTCAAGCTTCGCTTCGGCACAAATGAAATCCTCGTCTCGCTGATGCTGGTCTATGTGGCCGAAAAACTGCTGGCCGCAATGGCGCTTGGCCCGATGAAGAACCCCGAGGGCATGGGCTTTCCCGGAAGCCGCAACCTGCAACAATACCCATCGGCCCATAATGCCGACCTGATCGCCGATACCGGGATGCATTGGGGCGTGGTCGCGGCGCTGATCGCGGTGATCTTCGCCTATATCCTGCTCGGACGTCATGTGCTGGGCTACCAGATCCGCCTGACCGGGCAGGCTCCGCGCGCCGCGCGCTTCGCCGGCGTCAATCCTGCACGCCTGGCGCTGTTCTGCCTCGGGATTTCGGGAGCACTGGCCGGGCTTGCGGGCATGTTCGAGGTATCCGGCCCCGCCGGGCAGGTCAGCATCGACTTCAACGTCGGCTACGGTTTCACGGCGATCATCGTGGCCTTTCTAGGGCGCCTGCACCCTTTCGGCATTGCGCTCGCGGGGCTGTTGATGGCGCTCACCTATATCGGCGGCGAGATCGCGCAATCCAACCTCGGCCTGCCTTCGGCGGCGATCCAGATGTTTCAGGGGATGCTGCTCTTTTTCCTGCTGGCGGTGGACCTGTTGACCAATTACCGCCTGCGCCTGACCCCCCGGCCGGAGACCGCATGATGGACCTCTCCTCGATCAGCCCGATCCTTCTGCTGGCCTCGATCATGGCCGCCTCGACGCCGATCCTGCTGGCCGCCATCGGCGAATTGGTGGTCGAGCGCGCGGGCGTGCTGAACCTCGGTGTCGAGGGGATGATGATCACAGGCGCGATCTGCGGCTTCGCCATCGCCGTCAATACCGGTTCGCCCGCGCTCGGCTTTCTGGTCGCGGCGCTGGGGGGGGCGGGGCTGTCGTTGCTTTTCGCACTCCTCACCCAGGTGGCGCTGGCCAATCAGGTGGCCTCAGGCCTGGCACTTACGTTGTTCGGCCTGGGGCTGAGCGCACTTCTGGGTCAGGGCTATGTCGGCATCAAGCCCCCGCCCACGCCCCGGCTGGACATCCCGGTGCTGGGCGACATCCCGTTTCTGGGGCCGGTGCTGTTCTCGCATGACCTGATGGTTTACCTCGCGCTGGCTCTGGTGACCGCAGTCTGGGCCGGTCTGAAATACAGCCGCGCCGGCCTGGTCCTGAGGGCCGTGGGCGAGAACCACGACGCCGCCCATGCACTTGGCTACAAGGTGGTGCGCGTGAGGGTGCTGGCGATCGCCTTCGGCGGCGCCTGTGCCGGGCTTGGCGGGGCCTATCTCAGCCTTGTGCGGGTGCCCCAATGGACCGAAGGCATGACCGCGGGCGCAGGCTGGATCGCACTGGCGCTGGTGGTCTTCGCCAGCTGGAAGGCGGGGCGCGTCCTGCTGGGCGCATGGCTTTTCGGCGGCGTCAGCGTGCTGCAGCTCAACCTTCAGGCCGCCGGTGTCGCGCTGCCGGTGGAATACCTTTCGATGTCGCCTTACCTCATCACCATCCTGGTGCTTGTCATCATGTCGGCGGACCGCAGCCGCGCGCCCGCGTCACTGGCCCGGATTTTCCATGCCTCGCAATGAGGCGCTGCCCATCCTCAAACCACAGGGAGTTCAACCCATGACCCTCAAGACCATTCTGACCGGCGCCACGGTGGCGCTCGGCCTTGCCGCCGGAGCCGTGATCCCGGCGCAGGCGCAGGACGACAAGACCAAGGTCGGCTTCATCTATGTCGGCCCGATCGGCGATGGCGGCTGGACCTACGAGCATAACGAGGGCCGCCTTGCCGTCGAAGAGCATTTCGGCGACCAGGTCGAGACGGTCTATCAGGAAAGCGTCCCCGAAGGCGCCGACGCCACCCGCGCGATCACCCAGATGGCGCTGAATGGCGCTGACCTGATCTTTACAACTTCGTTTGGCTACATGGATGCCACCCTGGCCGTGGCCGAGAAATTCCCGGACGTGAAATTCGAACACGCGACAGGCTACAAGACCGCGCCGAACCTTTCGACCTACTCGGCCCGCTTTTACGAGGGCCGCGCCATCCAGGGTCATATCGCGGGCAAGATGACCGAGTCCAACATCGTGGGCTATATCGCCTCCTACCCGATCCCCGAAGTGATCCGGGGCATCAATGCGGCCTTCATCCATGCCCGCAAGGCGAACCCCGAGGTCGAGTTCAAGATCATCTGGGCCTATACCTGGTTCGACCCCGCCAAGGAGGCCGACGCCGCCACCGCGCTCATCGAACAGGGCGCCGACGTGATCCTGCAACACACCGACTCCACCGCGCCGCAGGCGGCGGCTGAAAAAGCCGGCGGCGTCGTCACATTCGGGCAGGCCTCGGACATGGCCGAATACAAGCCCTTCCCGCGCGTCAGCTCGATCATCGACGACTGGAAACCCTATTACATCGCCCGCACCCAGGCGGTGATCGACGGCACCTGGGAAAGCCATCAGGTATGGGACGGTATCGGCCCCGGCATGGTCGCCATCGGCGAGATCACCGACGCTGTGCCCGCCGAGGTGAAGCAAGAGGCGCTTGCCCTGAAGGACGCGATCGCATCGGGCGAATATCATCCCTTCACCGGCCCGCTGAAGAAGCAGGACGGCTCGGACTGGTTGGCCGAGGGCGAAACCGCCGATGACGGCACGCTTCTGGGCATGGATTTCTATGTCGAGGGCCTTGACGCCGACATCCCGCAATAACGATTAAGGCCGGGGGGCCAGCCCCCCGGACCCCCCGAGGTATTTGAGGCCAGATGAAGAGGCAGGCGCGCGCGAAAAGAGACACGAGAGGCCTTTCACATTCCCGCGCCGCGTGGCATTTTCGCGCCATGAAAAATATGATCACCTCCCCCGACGGCACAGCCGCAAGCCGTTTCGCCTTCGGCACAATGCAATTCGGCGGCCCCGCCGATGAGGGCCAGAGCCGCGCCATGTTCGACACCTGCATCGAGGCCGGCCTCAATCACTTCGACACGGCCTATGTCTATACCGACGGGGAAGCAGAAACCCTGCTCGGGCGCTTTGCCGCGCCGCTGCGCGAGCGGCTGATCATCGCCACCAAGGCAGGTTATCGCGGTGGCGCGGGGCGCGATAACCTTCGGGCGCAGTTCGATCTTTCGCGCCGGCGGCTGGGGATGGATCACGTGGATATCCTCTATCTGCACCGCTTCGATCCCGACACCGACCTCAACGAGACGATGCAGACCTTCGCCACCCTGCGCGAGGAGGGCAAGATCGCCCATATGGGCCTGTCGAATTTCGCCGCCTGGCAGGTGATGAAGGCCGCCTGCATCGCCGCGCGCTTCGATCTGCCGGTGTCGATCCTGCAGCCGATGTATAACCTCGTCAAACGCCAGGCCGAGGTCGAGATTCTGCCGATGTGCCAGAGCGAAGGCATCGCCGTGGCGCCCTATTCGCCGCTGGCGGGCGGGCTGCTGACCGGCAAATACGCCGCGGGCGGCACCGGGCGGCTGACCGAGAATGACCGCTATGCCGCGCGCTATGGTCAGGACTGGATGCACGCGGCGGCGAAGGGCCTCGGTGACATCGCCACCGAACTGGGCGTGAGCCCGGCCACGCTGGCCGCCGCCTGGGCCGCGCATCACCCCGCCAGACCGATGCCGATCCTTTCGGCGCGATCAACCGCACAGCTGCAACCGTCGCTCGACGCCATCGGCTTTGCGATGGACGAGGCGCTCCATGCCCGGCTGAGCGCTCTCAGCCCGGCACCACCACCCGCCACCGACCGCCTGGAAGAGGCCTGAAGATGGCGCGCCGCCTCAACCTGCCCGACAGTGCTTCGGTTGCGACGCCGGGGGAGGATAGCCGCCTCTACGCGCCTTCGGCCGAGCGCAACGCCGCGCCGATCCTGGATCTGCTGCGCCACCACGGGCCTGCCAGCGGGCGCGCGCTGGAACTTGCCGCGGGCACCGGCCAGCACGCCGCGCATTTCGCGCCAGCCCTTCCGGAACTCACCTGGCAGCCATCCGAGATCGACCCCGCGCGCCGCGCCAGCATCGACGCCTGGGCCGCCAGCGTGAACGCCCCCAATCTGCGCAAACCCATTGCGCTCGATGCCACCGCACCGGGCTGGAGCTCAGAACACGCCGGTCAGGACCTCATATTGCTGGTGAATCTCCTGCACCTCATCAGCACGGATGAGGCCCGGCAACTCATATCGGAGGCCGCACAGGCGCTCGCCCCTGACGGGCGCTTCATCATCTACGGCCCGTTCCTGCGCGCCGGCGAGGCCATTTCCGAGGGCGACGCCAGCTTTGACGCAAGCCTGCGCGCGCAGGATCCCGAGATCGGCTACAAGGATGATTTCGACGTGATCGACTGGCTGCACGACGCGGGCCTGACGCTTGTCGACGTGGTCGAAATGCCCGCGAACAATCTTTCCATCGTCACCCGCCGCCCGGCCTGACGGCGCCATTGAACAGGCGCGGCGATCCTGGCAGTCTGATCGCAACACATGCCGGAGGATCGAGGGCTGGTGGCGGCGCGTCGAAACTGGAGCGAAGATGAGGTGCGAAAGGCGCTGGCGCTCTATCTGCGCCTTGACTTCGGCAAGTTTCACAGCCGCAACCCGCAGGTCATCGCCCTTGGCGAAATGCTGGGGCGCACAGCCTCGGCGGTGGCGCTCAAACTGACCAATCTTGCCGCGCTCGATGACAGCCTGCCACAAAAGGGCATGGCGAACGCCTCGCGAACCGACCGGCGCGTCTGGACTGAATTCCTGCGTTCGCCTGACCCCGTCCTGCGCGCCTACGAAGAGCAGACGCGCGCGCATGGCCTGCCAACCGGTTTCGCCGAACGCCAGGCCGCCTTCGAGGCGCGCCAGGGCGAAATGCACACAAGCCAACATGCGCGGCGGCTGGGACAGGGGTTCTTTCGCGAGATGATCCTCACCTCCTATCGGGGCCGATGCGCGCTGACCGGGCTGGACAGTCCCAAACTGCTCACCGCCAGCCATATCGTTGGCTGGGCGGAAGACAGCACCGCGCGGCTCGATCCCTCGAACGGGATCTGCCTCAATGCGCTGCATGACCGCGCATTCGACCGGCACCTGATGACCTTCGACGACGATCTGCGCATGATGATCGCCCCGGACCTGCCCGAAGCGACGCAGCGCCAGCTCAGAAAGGGCGCCGCCGAGCGACTGTCGATGCCGTCGCGCTTCCTTCCCGATCCCGGCTTCATGTCACGCCATCGCGCCCGGTTTCACGCACGTCTCAATTAACGCATTCCTGCCGCCCGGTCTGATCTGGGTCAAGGTAGAGACCCGGCGCGCGCACTAGGAGATGCTTGAAACACATCGAGGAGTGCGAATGTGACCTGGGCCGGTAAACTGAACGACACACGCCAACAACTGCGGGCGCTCAACAAGACCATACCCGACACCGCCCAGGCCTTTGGCGCCCTTGGCAAGGCGGTCAAGGAAGGCGGCGTTCTGGAGTTCAAGACCAAGGAATTCGTCGCCCTGGGCATCGCCGTCGCTACCAAATGCGAGGCCTGCATCGGTCTCCATGTCGAGGCGCTGGTGCGCTGCGGTGCCACCCGCGACGAATTGGGCGACGTGCTGGCCATGACCATCCAGATGGGTGGCGGGCCATCGATGATGTATGCCGCCAAGGCGCTGGACTGCTTCGACGAATTGACGGGTCAAGGCTGACTGCCACTCCCGGAAAGACCAGCCGCGGCCACCATTCGCCTCGCGAATGCGGAAGGCCGGGTCGCTTTTCCCCTTTCGCATCGGGCAATGATCTGCGTCTCATGTCCGCGATCAGTTACACGTATACAGGGGTTAACGAATGTCGATCATGAGACTTCTCGAACAGGCGCAAGGCGGACAGGGCCTGAGCCAGCTTGCCAGCCAGTTCGGACTTGACGAAACCAAGGCGCAGGCACTGACCGGCATGCTGGCGCCCGCCATCGGCCAGGCCGCGAAAAAGCGCGCGGAAACCGGGCAGGCCGAAACCGTGCTCGGCTTCATGAAAGGCGAGGACAAGGCCGCCTTCTTCGACGATGCCAGCGCCGCCGCGACTCCCGAGGGGGTCGCACAGGGTCAGTCCTTTCTGAACAGCCTGATGGGCGACGCCGCCGCGACCGAAGGGCTGGCCAGTGCCGCTGCCGAGAAGGCAGGCGTCGATCAGGGCACGGTCGCGCAATTCCTGCCGGCGCTTGCCGCGATGGCGCAGGGCGGGCTGCAAAAGCAGATGCCCGATTCCTCGATCGACGGCATGCTCGGCATGATCCAGGGGGCTGGCGGTAGCGGCGGCCTGATGGGCATGATCGGCGGGCTTTTGGGCGGCAAGGGCGGCGCGGCATCCTCGGGGCCGGACCTTTCGATGCTGACCGGAATGCTTGACGCCGATGGCGACGGCTCGGTCATGGATGATATCCTTGGCAAGTTCATGAAATGAACGCGAAAGGGGCAGACGCCAGCGTCTGCCCCGCTCCATTCCGGCCGGTCTGTTTCTTCAGCGCTTGCCTCAGCCCGCCGCTGTCCAGCGATCGGCGAAATCGAAGGCCTGGTCATAGCCGAACAGCGCCGCCGCGCCGCCGGTATGCAGGAACACGACCCGCTCGCCCTTCTTGAAATGGCCCTTGCGGATCAGGTCGATCAGACCAGCCGCACCCTTCGCCGAATAAACCGGATCCAGCAGGATCGCCTCCAGTTCGGCGAACATGCGGATGGCCTCCAGTCCGCTTTCGGTGGGAATGCCATAGCCCTCGCCCACGTAATCGGTATTGGCGACCACATCCTCACGCTTGACCACACCCGCGCAGCCCAGCTTTTCGGCAGTGGTGCAGGCGAGGTTGTAAACGTTCTCTTCCTGCTTTGCCTTGGGCGCGCGCACCCCGATCCCAAGAAGCGGGATCTGCGCGTTCATCGCCTGAAGCCCGGCGATCAGACCCGCCTGCGTGCCCGCACTGCCGGTGGCATGGACCAGGTGGTCGATCCTGAGGCCCGTACCGTTGACCTGCGACAAGAGTTCAAAGGCGCAGTTCACATAGCCCAATGCGCCGGTCGCATTCGAGCCGCCGCCGGGAATGGTATAGACCTTGCGACCTTCGGCGCGCAGCCTTTCGGCCACGGTCTCCATCTCGGCATTCATGTCGCCGCCGCCGCTGCGCTTCTCGGTCGTGGCGCCGTGCAGGTGATCCAGCAGCACATTGCCGTTATGGTTGTAATTCGCATCGTTCGAACCCGTTCGGTCCTCCAGCAGGATATGACAATCCATCCCCAGCTTGGCGGCGAATGCGGCGGTCTGGCGGGCATGGTTCGACTGCGTCGCGCCTTGCGTCATCACCATGTCGGCGCCCTGCGCCTCGGCCTCGGCCATCAGGAATTCCAGCTTGCGGGTCTTGTTGCCGCCGGTGCTCAGCCCCGTGCAATCGTCGCGCTTGATCCAGATCTCCGGCCCGCCCAGTTCGGCGCTCAGCCGGTCGAGACGTTCCAGCGGCGTGGGCAGATGCGCCAGGAAATGGCGTGGGAAGCGGGCGAGATGCATGGGGAGTCCTCCTTATAATGCGCTATACTTCAGATAACCTGGCCCAGGCCCCTTCGCAAATGCGAATAGCGCAATGCATATTGTGCAACTTGCATCTTGTAGCGGTGCACCCTATCCCCTCTCTTATGCGTCTCGATTGGCTCGAAGATATCCTTGCGGTGCTCGACACCGGCTCCTTTGCCCGTGCGGCGATGGCCCGCAACCTCACGCAATCCGCCTT
Organism: Roseovarius salincola; assembly: GCF_026891095.1. Taxonomy (GTDB): domain Bacteria; phylum Pseudomonadota; class Alphaproteobacteria; order Rhodobacterales; family Rhodobacteraceae; genus Roseovarius; species Roseovarius salincola. The sequence goes on along the minus strand of NZ_JAPTNL010000023.1, from coordinate 17,267 downwards.
TACCCGGCGCATCCGCAGCATCGAGGATGGCATCGGTGCCGCCCTGTTCGACCGCTCCCGCAAGCCCGTGCAACTGCTGCCTGACGTGCGCGCGCGCGAAGCCGAGATGCGCCGCATGGCCGCCGACCTGCGCGCGCTGCGTGATGGTCTGCGCCAGTCTGCCTCGGGCGCGGGGCGCATCGTGTCGCTGGCCTGCCAGCATGCGATCACCACCACCGTCTCGCCCCGCCTCGTTCACCTGCTGGCGCAGGACCGCTCGGTGCGGGTGCGCTCGGGTAATCGCGACGACTGCCTCGCACAGCTTGTCACCGGCGAGGTCGATCTGGCTGTGATCTACGACTCACCCCTCGGGCCGCCCCGCCCCGACAGCCGCGTCTTCACCGAGCTCTCGATCGGCGCGGAACCCCTGGTCGCCGTCTGCGCGCCCGCTCTGTCCAGCCGCGATCCCGCCGAACCGCTGGCGATTATCGCCTATCCGGGTGACGTGTTCCTCGGGCAGGTGGTGGAGCGCGCCGTCCTGAGCCGCCTGCCCCCCGACACCGATATCAGGCGCAAGGCCGAAACCGCGCTGACTCTGGCAGCGCTCCAATATGCACTCGATGGCATCGGCATTGCATGGCTTCCTCACGGCGTCGCCGGCGAGGCGCTGGCGCAAGGTCACCTGGTACGCGCACCGCTTGACGGCCCCGACCACATGCTCGATCTGCGCATGATCCGCCTGGCCGAGCCGATCCGCCCCGCTGCCCTGAAATGCTGGGACATGCTGCGCACCGTCCTCGCCCCCAAATGAAAAAGGCCGGGCTTTCGGCCCGGCCCTTCGCTTCAGCCATCCACCCGGATGACCTCGTTCCTGGGGTCGTAGGGGCTGTCCTCGACCACCTCGGCATCCCACAACTGGTTCAGGATTCGCACCTTCAGCTTCTGGCCGATCTCGGCCTTGTCGGGGCTGACATAGCCCATGCCGATGGATTTCCCGAAGGCCACCGAATAGCCCCCCGATGTCAGGCGGCCCACGCGCTGACTCCCATCGAACAGCACCTCCGCGCCCCATGGGTCGGCATCCTCAGGACCATCGATCAGCAGGGTGACGCATTTGACCCGCACACCAAGCGCATTCATCGCATCCTTGCCCTGGAAGTCCTTCGACTGGTCCACGAAACGCGGCAGATCGGCCTCGAGCGGCGTCGCATCGCGGCCCAGCTCATTGCCGAAGGCGCGATAGGATTTCTCTTGGCGCAGCCAGTTCTGAGCGCGCGCGCCGACCAATTTCATGCCATGCTTGCGGCCCGCATCTTCCAGCAGGTCGAAAAGGTAGTTCTGCATCTCGATAGGGTGATGCAGCTCCCATCCCAGCTCGCCCGTATAAGCCACGCGGATCGCGCGTACCGGGCACATGCCCAGCTCGATATCGCGCTGGCTCAGCCACGGGAAACGCTTGTTGGAAAGCGCGGTGCCGGGTTCGGCATCCTTGATGACCTCATTCAGAACATCGCGCGATTTCGGCCCGGCAATGGCGAAGACACCCCATTGCGTGGTCACGTCCTCGACCGCGATATAGCCAAACTCGGGCGCCTTGTCCTCAGCGCATTTACGCAGGTAGTCGCCGTCGTAATCCGTCAGCGCCCCGGAGGAGACCAGGTAATAGCTCTCCTCGCCAAGGCGCACGATGGTGTATTCTGTGCGCGTCGTGCCCTGGGGCGTCAGCGCATAGGTCAGGTTGATCCGCCCCACCTTGGGCAGCCGGTTGCAGGTGAACCAATCCAGGAACGCCGTCGCCCCCGGCCCCTTCACGGTATGCTTGGTAAAGGCCGACGCGTCGATCAGCCCGACACCCTCGCGCACCGCCTTCGCCTCCTCGACCGCATATTGCCACCAGCCGCCACGGCGGAAACTGCGCGCGCCATGGTCGAAATCGGCGGGCGCATCCACGGGGCCGTAATAATTGGGCCGCTCGAAACCGTTGACGACACCGAACTGGGCGCCGCGCGCCTTCAGGCGGTCATAGCTGGGCGCGGTGCGCAGCGGGCGGCAGGCTTCGCGCTCCTCGTCGGGATGGTGCAGAACATAAACGTGGCTATAGGCCTCCTCGTTCTTGCGCGCGCCATATTCGGTGGTGATCCAGCTGCCGAACCTCTTGGGATCGAGCGAGGCCATGTCGATCTCGGCTTCGCCCTCAACCATCATCTGCGCCATGTAATGTCCGGTGCCGCCCGCGGCGGTGATCCCGAAACTGAACCCCTCGGCCAGCCACATGTTGCGCAGCCCCGGCGCCGGGCCGACCAGCGGGTTGCCATCGGGCGTGTAACAGATCGGACCGTTGAAATCGTCCTTCAGACCCACGGTCTCCGAACTGGGAAGCCGGTGGATCATGCTCATGTATTCCTCCTCGATCCGATCGAGGTCCAGCGGAAAGAGATCGGCGCGGAAACTGTCGGGCACGCCGTATTCGAAACGCGCAGGCGCATTGCGCTCATACGGGCCAAGGATCCAGCCGCCGCGCTCCTCGCGCACATACCACTTGGCATCGGCATCGCGCAGCACCGGATGCTCGGGATTGCCCGCCTTGCGGTAGTCCACCAGCGCCGGGTCGGGCTCGGTCACGATGAACTGATGCTCGACCGGGATGGCCGGTGTCTTGATGCCCAACAGGCGCGCCGTGCGCTGCGCATGGTTGCCCGTGGCGGTGACCACATGCTCGGCCGTGACAACAACCTGCTCCTCGGACGGCACAAGGTTGCCGCCCTTCTCGACCATCTTGGTCAGCGTCACCTCCCAGGCCTCACCATTCCAGTGATAGGCATCCGCCTGCCACTTGCGCTCGATGGCGACGCCGCGCTGGCGCGCGCCCCGCGCCATGGCCATGGTCACGTCGGCCGGGTTGATATAGCCATCGGTCGGATGATAGATCGCGCCGTTCAGATCGTCGCAATTGACCAGCGGCCAGCGTTCCTTGATCTGCGCGGGCGTCAGCCACTCGAAGGGCACCCCCACCGTTTCCGCGGTGGAGGCATAGACCATGTATTCGTCCATCCGCGCATCGCTCTGCGCCATGCGCAGGTTGCCCACCACCGAGAACCCCGCATTGAGCCCGGTCTCCTCTTCAAGCGTCTTGTAGAACCTGACCGAGTAGTCGTGGATATGGGTGACCGCATAGGACATGTTGAACAGCGGCAGCAGCCCCGCGGCGTGCCAGGTGGAACCGCTCGTCAGCTCGTCGCGCTCCAGCAGCATGACATCGTCCCATCCGAACTTTGCCAGATGGTAGGCGATTGATGTGCCGATGGCGCCGCCACCGACGATCAGGGCTTTGACATGGGTCTTCATTGGGCTGCGACTCCTTGAATGGCGTTGGACCCTGTTTATCAGTCCTGCATCGCCACGCAGGGTCCAGCCGACACAAGATTGCGCAAAACCGACGCCCGGCGCCATCTTCACCGCGCCAAGACGCCTGCGCGCTTCATCTTGCTCCAAATACTCCCGCCGGAGGCATCCGGCGCCCGCCGGGCGCGCCGCGCCTGACAAACCGGGCGAAACCGCCTGTCGCCCAGATGAGAACGGCGCGGGGTTCGCCCGCGCCGACGCTTGTCTGCAGGATCATCCGCGCCGTCAGTTCGGCACCACCTCGCCGGTGGGATGCGGCGTGGTCGCGGTTTCGGCCGGCAGGATCGGATAGATCACCTCGGGCACCTTGCCGGTCAATGCGCCGAGGAAGGCGACGATGTCGTCGACCTCGGGCTCGGTCAGTTCGGTGCCGAGCTGCGAGGTCCCCATGATCGCCACGGCGACCTTCAGATCCCAGACCTTGCCGGAATGGAAATAGGGCGCGGTCTGGTCGATATTGCGCAGGGGCGAGGCGCGGAACACATAGGAATCATCCGCCGTCGCGGTGACCTGGAAGCGGCCCTTGTCATCGGGCGGCAGCACATCGGCACCGGGCTTCTCGATCAGGCCGAAGGGAAAGTACCCCGTGCCGCCGAGATTGACGCCGTTGTGGCAAGAGGCGCAGCCCTTGTCCATGAAAAGCTCAAGCCCCACCTTCTGCTGGTCGGTTAGGGCGTTGTCGTCGCCATTGAGGAAGGCGTCAAAGGGCGCGGGCGTGATCAGCGTGGCTTCGAACGCCTCGATCGCCTTGGCGAAATTGTCGAAGGTGACGGGATCCGCCTCCTCGGGGAAGGACGCCTTGAACCAGTCCTGATATTGGGGCATCGAATTGAGCGTGGCGAGCACGTTGTCGGGCGTGTTGGCCATTTCAACACCGGCCTGGACGGGACCCTTGGCCTGTTCGGCAAGGTCGGCGGCACGGCCATCCCAGAACTGCGCTTCGTTGAACACGGCGTTCAGCACCGTGGGCGAGTTGCGCGGCCCCTGCTGCCAGCCATGGCCGATCGAGGTGGGCATGTTGTCATCACCGCCGGTCGCGAGGTTGTGGCAGGAGTTGCACGAGAACACCCCCGAGGCCGACATGCGCGGATCGAAGAACAGCGCCTTGCCCAGTTCGATCTTTTCCGGGGTGATTATGTTATCTTTGAGCGCAGGCACCGTCGAGGGCAGGGCTGCGAACATATCGAGCGCATTATCGCGCAATTCGGATGCCTGCGCCCCGGACGACAGCGCCAGAACCGAGGCGGTTCCAAGCGCAAGATGACGTAAAACTGACATGGATTCCTCCAGAACCTCAATTGACGTTCGCGCGTCTGGAATCATTCTAATCGAGGCCGGTTCACGCCACGTTGACGCAGATCAAGAATCTGCACGGCATACGGACGATCATGGTTTCGCCGGGCCTCTCTCGCGCGCAACATCTTTCCACCGGGTTGCGGATGGGTGGCACAGACGCCTCTTTTCATGAAAACGTCCAACTCACCCTTGAATCCCGCCATAATGCGGGGCTAAGGCCCTGATCAAGCCTGCGCCGCTTCTGGCGGCGTCCCCTTTTCGCGAAGCAGAATCCGAGAGTTATGATGACCCAGCAGAACCTGGCCCCCATTCCCGAGTTATACGTATCCTATGAATCCGCCCAGAAGCTGAAGGGCGAAGCCGGCGATCTGATCAGCTGGGATCTGACACCGCGCCAGATCTGCGATCTGGAACTGCTGATGAATGGCGGGTTCAGCCCGCTCAAGGGCTTCATGAGCGAAGCCGATTACGACGGCGTGGTCGAGAATATGCGCCTGGCCGACGGCGCGCTCTGGCCGATGCCGATCACGCTGGATGTTTCGGAGAGCTTTGCCGAAGGGCTGGAACTGGGACAGGATATCGCGCTGCGCGACCAGGAGGGCGTGATCCTCGCCACGATGACGGTCACCGACCGCTGGACCCCCGACAAGCCGCGCGAGGCCGAAAAGGTGTTCGGCGCCGACGATCTGGCACATCCGGCCGTGAACTACCTGCATCACAGCGCCGGGAAGGTCTATCTGGGCGGGCCGGTCACTGGCATCCAGCAGCCGGTGCATTACGATTTCCGCGGCCGCCGCGACACGCCCAATGAACTGCGCGCGCTGTTTCGCAAACTGGGCTGGCGCAAGGTCGTCGCCTTCCAGACCCGCAACCCGCTGCACCGCGCCCATCAGGAGCTGACCTTCCGCGCCGCCAAGGAAGCGGAGGCCAACCTCCTGATCCATCCGGTCGTCGGCATGACCAAGCCGGGCGACGTGGATCACTTCACCCGCGTGCGCTGCTATGAGGCGGTGCTGGACAAATACCCGGGATCGACCACCACGATGAGCCTGCTCAACCTGGCGATGCGCATGGCCGGTCCGCGCGAGGCGGTCTGGCACGGGTTGATCCGCAAGAACCACGGCTGCACCCATTTCATCGTCGGGCGCGACCATGCCGGCCCCGGCAAGAACAGCGCGGGCGAGGATTTCTACGGCCCCTATGACGCCCAGGACCTGTTCCGCCAGCACCAGGAAGAAATGGGAATCGAGATGGTCGATTTCAAACATATGGTGTTCGTGCAGGAACGCGCCCAATACGAGGCCATCGACGAGATTGAGGACCGCGACAATGTCACGATCCTGAACATCTCGGGCACCGAGCTGCGCCGCCGCCTGCGCGAGGGGCTGGAGATTCCCGAGTGGTTCTCGTTCCCCGAAGTGGTGCGCGAGCTGCGCCACCGCTACCCGCCGCGCAGTCAGCAGGGTTTCACCGTCTTTTTCACCGGCTTCTCGGGCAGCGGCAAATCCACGATCGCCAACGCGCTCCTGACCAAGCTGATGGAGATGGGTGGCCGCCCGGTCACGCTTCTGGATGGCGATATCGTGCGCAAGAACCTGAGTTCCGAGCTGGGCTTCTCCAAGGAGCATCGCGACCTCAACATCCGTCGGATCGGCTATGTGGCGAGCGAGATCACCAAGAATGGCGGCATCGCCATCTGCGCCCCGATCGCGCCCTATGCCGCCACCCGGCGCGCCGTGCGCGAGGATGTCGAGCAGTATGGCGCCTTTGTCGAGGTGCATGTCGCCACCACGATCGAAGAATGCGAACGTCGTGACCGCAAGGGTCTCTACAAGCTGGCACGCGAGGGAAAGATCAAGGAATTCACCGGGATTTCGGACCCCTACGATGTGCCCCAGGACCCCGAGCTGCGCGTCGAGACCGAGAATGTCGAAGTCGACAACTGCGCCCATCAGGTGATCCTGAAGCTGGAACAGATGGGCCTGATCGCGGGCTGACGCGCCTCCGGTTCCCGCTTGAAGCAACGACGGGCCGCCCTTGCCGGGGCGGCCCGTTTGCGTTTAGCCAGTTGCCATGTATGCGATTTCTCTCAGTTCGATCCCGCCACGTTTCGCGCGCATCGGGCCGGTGCTGGAAAGCCTTCTGGCGCAGCGCCCCGCACCCGAGCGGGTGATATTGGCGCTGCCCCGCCGCTATGTCCGGTTCTACGGCCCGGTGCAGGCCCCTGCCCTGCCCGCCGGGGTCGAGCTCATGTGGAGCGCACAAGATCACGGCCCCGCCACCAAGGCCCTGGTGGCGTCGGACCGGCTGGCGGGGCAGGTGCCGCGGCTGATCTATTGCGATGATGACTGGATTGCGGGGCCGGGTTGGGCGGCGGCACTTCTGGAGGCTGCGCACCCGGACGAGGCGGTCACGGGACAGGGCTTCAGCGTGGCGCGGCTGGGGCGGGTTTCAGGCGCACCGACGCCGGAACATGCGGATATCGCGCAGGGGTTCTCGGGCGTGCTGATCGACCCTGCCTGGCTGTCCGGGCCGGATCTTGCCCCGCCCACAGCCGTCCGGGCGGTGGATGATATCTGGCTGTCAGGCCTGCTCGCGGCCCGGGGCATCGCCATTCGCAGCGCGCCGCCTGCGCGTGAAGCACTGCGCCCGGCCTTTGCCGACGATCACGCACTGCAAGACAGCCTGATCGCCGGGCAAGGACGCCATGATGCCAACCTGACCGCTGCTGCGCTCATTCACGCGCGCCACGATATCTGGCCCAAGGCGACCTGAGCGTACGCCGCGTCACGAATGGTCAGCGAATATATCGAGCGATCAGTGAACCGTCACCGGCGTCATGTTGTTCTGGCGCGCCAGCACAAAGGCAAGGCGACGGTCGCGCACCAGCGCAAGGCGCTCACCCGCAGCCGAGTGCAGCGCATAGAGCGTCTCACTGCCCATGGCCTGCTCACGCATTTCCTCGGGAAGGTCCGCCACGTTCACAGGCCGGACATAGACGATGTTGCGGCCCTCGTCGGCACCGAAATCGTACCTGGTTTCCATATCGGTTACCCCTTGTTGATCCTGATCCGCTGCACCACGGTTTCGGGTTCGGCGCGCGTGAGGTCCACATGCAGCAGACCGTTTTCGATGATCGCCTCGCCCACTTCGACGCCATCCGCCAGCACGAAAGAGCGCTGGAACTGGCGCGCGGCAATCCCGCGGTGCAGATAGACACGGGTGTCGGCCTCATCACTCTGGCGGCCACGGATCACCAGCTGGCGGTCCTCCACCGTGATCGACAGATCCTGTTCGCAGAACCCGGCCACGGCCAGCGTGATCCGGTAGGAACTCTGCGAGGTCTGTTCGATATTGAACGGGGGATAGCCCTCGTTGCCGGATTTGGCACTGCGTTCAAGCATGCGTTCCAACTGCTCGAACCCGAGCATATAAGGGTGCGACCCCAACGTGAGCTTTGTCATCGACACGTCCTTCATCAAAGCGACAGTCCATGCCGGACCCCATTCCGGCGATCCGACAAGGCAAATATGGGGGCTGGCTGCCGCCCGTGCAAGGGCTTTGCCGGGGCATGCAAAAGCGGTATCCTCACAGCCGGGGCCAGTCACAGGGAATCATCGGCATGAACGCTTTCAGCGATCTCTCCATGAAATCGGACGAGGTGCTGCGCATCGAGCTTGAGGAATTCCGCCGTCAGCACCGCGACCTGGACGATGCGATCGCCGCCCTTCAGGAGAAGGGATCGAGCGATCCGCTGACTATCAAGCGCCTCAAGCAGCAGAAATTACGGCTCAAGGACATGATCGCCTATATCGAGGATCGCCTATACCCCGATATCATCGCCTGACCCCGATTGCGTCGGGGCCTGCGATGGGTATAGTGCGCGCTCCAAAGCAAGGGGCCAGTGACATGGGCGCAGACACAGGCAAGATCAAGGTCGGCATCATCATGGGCAGCCAGTCGGACTGGCAGACCATGCGCGCCGCCGCGGAGATCCTCGATGAGCTCGAGGTGCCTTACGAAACCCGGATCGTCTCGGCGCATCGCACGCCCGACCGGCTGTGGGATTACGGCAGCAAGGCCGCCGGACGCGGATTGCAGGTGATCATCGCCGGGGCCGGAGGCGCGGCGCATCTGCCGGGGATGATGGCCTCGAAGACGCGGGTGCCGGTAATCGGCGTGCCGGTGCAGAGCAAGGCGCTCGCGGGCGTCGACAGCCTGTATTCCATCGTGCAGATGCCAAGGGGCTTCCCGGTGGCGACCATGGCGATCGGCGCGGCGGGGGCGGCCAATGCCGGGCTGATGGCCGCAGCGATCCTGGCCAATGGCGACCCGTCGCTGGCGCAGCGCCTCGACGCTTGGCGCGCGACCCTTTCCAACTCGATTCCGGAAGAGCCGCAAGATGACTGAACCCCTTTCGACCGGCGCGACGATCGGTATCCTGGGCGGCGGGCAACTGGGCCGGATGCTGGCCGTGGCCGCATCGCGCCTGGGCTTTCGCACCTGCGTGTTCGAACCGGGCGCCGACTGCCCGGCAAGCCATGTGGCGGGGCAGCATATCGCCGCCCCCTACGAGGACGAGGCCGCGTTGCGCCGGTTCGCCGCCGCTGTCGATGTGGTCACTTTCGAGTTCGAGAATATCCCGACCTCGGCGCTGGACATGCTGGACGCTTGCGGCAAACCCGCGCGTCCGGGGCGCAACGCGCTGCGCATCAGCCAGGACCGGCTGACCGAAAAGGCGTTCCTGACGGAGCTGGGGCTCAAGACCGCGCCCTTCGCCGCCATTGATGATGAAATCGACCTGGCCGAGGCCCTGGCCGAGATCGGCCTGCCCGCGATCCTGAAAACCCGGCGACTGGGATATGACGGCAAGGGCCAGGCGCGGATCACCGCGCCCGAGGACGCCGAAAGCGCCCTTGCCGCCATGCAGGGGCAGCCCGCGATCCTGGAAGGATTCGTGGAGTTCAGCCACGAGGTTTCGGTGATCGGCGCGCGCAACCTGTCCGGCGACGTGGCCTGCTTCGACCCGGGCGAGAACCTGCACGAAGACGGTATCCTGCGCCGCACCACGGTGCCCGCGCGCCTGAACAATGCGCAGCGAAGCGATGGGGTTCTGCTGACCGGGCAAATCCTCAACAAGCTCGACTATGTCGGGGTGATGGGGGTGGAACTGTTCGTGACCTCCGAGGGGCTGATCGTCAACGAGATTGCACCGCGCGTGCATAATTCCGGCCACTGGACGCAGCAGGGCTGCGCCATAGACCAGTTCGAGCAGCATATCCGCGCCGTGGCGGGCTGGCCGCTGGGCGATGGCAGCCGATATGCGGATGTGGTGATGGAGAACCTGATCGGCGATGACATCACGCGCGTGCCCCATATCGCCCGCGAACCCGGCGCGGCGCTGCATCTTTACGGCAAAGGCGACACCAGGCCGGGGCGCAAGATGGGCCATGTGAACCGCGTCACGCGCGGCTGAACGGGGTCGCCCGAACATGGGGGCGCCGCCCCCGTCGCAGCAAGCTGCGACTCCCCCGAGGTATTTTCAGCCAGATGAAGTCCGGATCGCGCCAGGCTTCATCTTGCCCCAAATACTCCCGCCGGAGGCCCCTTCGCCCATCAGGCCCGACACCGAAACGATACCGACGCGATGACCGACGCGACACCGATCCCGGAATCCGACGTGTTCTCAAGCCCTTCACTCGCCCAGCGCGATCCCTTCGCGGCGGGGATCGGCCCCGCCGCGCAGCGTCGCGCCAATTGCGATCGCCTGCAATCCCGATACCAGCGGACGCGCCGAAACCTCGTATCCCAGCGCCTCGAGACGCGCCGCAAGGCGCGGCGAGACACGCCCCGCCTCAACATCGAAAACGCCGAAACGATTGACCATGTTGGGTAGGCTAACCGCCTGCTGCACATCCATTTTCCAGTCCAGATGCGCAATGATCGCCTTGACCACGTAACCGATGATCCGGCTGCCGCCGGGACTGCCCACAATCAATACGGGGGCCCCATCCTTCAGCACGATGGTCGGCGCCATCGAGGATCGCGGCCGCTTGCCCGGCTCCACCCGGTTGGCCACCGGAACGCCGTCTTCATGGCTTCTGAAGGAAAAATCAGTCAACTCGTTGTTCAGCAGGAATCCCCGCACCATCAGCCGCGACCCGAAGGCGTTCTCGATTGTCGTGGTCATCGACAGCGCGTTGCCGTAACGATCCGTTAACGAAATATGCGAGGTCGAGGGAAACTCGATTGATTCGTCATCCGCCAGGTCAAGCGCGTGGTCGAATGCCGGCTGCCCCGGCGCCACCTCCGGCAGCGCGTCATCGCCCCTCAGAACTTGCGAACGGCGTTCAAGATAATCCTTGGCGATCAAACCCTTGACCGGGATCGGCACAAAATCGTCATCGGCCATGTAGCGCCCCCGGTCGGCAAAGGCCAGGCGGCTCGCGTCGCCGATCAGCCGCCAGGCCTCTGGGCTCCCGGGCCCCATCGCACCAAGGTCGAAAGGCTCCAGCATCCCCAGGATCTGCCCCACCGTCAGCCCGCCCGAAGATGGCGGCCCCATGCCGCAGACCTCGTAGGCGCGGTAAGCGATGCAGACCGGTGCGCGCTCCTTGACGCGATAGATCGCAAGGTCGGTCTCGGTCATGACCCCCGGATTGCCCTGCGCGCCGCGCACCGTGGCGACGATGTCGCGGGCGATCTCGCCGCTGTAGAAGGCCACCGCGCCATCGCTTGCGAGACTGCGCAATGTCTCGGCATATTCCGGGTTTCGCAGTCTCTCGCCCACTTCCAACAGGCTGTTGTCACTCAGGAAATAGTCCCTTGTCGGGCCAAACCGCGACAGGCGCAGCGCATCGCCCGCCGCCATGATCGAAAGGCGCGGGCTCACCGCGAAGCCCTCCTCGGCCAGCGCAATGGCGTCATCGAACAGCCCCGCCCAATCGGCGCGTCCCCAGCGTTCATGCGCCGCTTCCATCAACGCAGGCGTGCCCGGAACCCCCACCGAGCGCCCGCCGACCACGGCATCATAGAACTGCATCGGTTCACCCGTTGCGTCCTGGAACAGCCGCGGCGTCGCCGCCAGCGGCGCCGTCTCGCGCCCGTCAAGCGTGGTGATTTCACCGGTCCCGCCATCGCGCCAGACCAGGAACGCCCCGCCCCCCAAGCCCGAGCTTTGCGGCTCCACCAGCCCCAGCACCGCCTGCACCGCCACCATCGCATCCGCCGCCGTGCCGCCCGCGCGCAGCACTCTGGCACCGGCCTCGGCCGCGAGCGGATTAGCCACCGAAACCATCCAGTCTTGCGCCTCGACGGGCCTGCCTGCGGCCTTCGCAGCCTCAGCCGCAGCGACCTCGGACGATGCCGGCACCGACGCCGCGGACCCCACGCCCGCACCTTCCGGCGCCACGCTGTCGGTCGCCTGCTGCGCCCAAAGCGCGCCCGAAAACAGCATGGCAGCGGCAAACGCCGTCAGGATCGTTCTCATGTCCAACCCTCCCTGGATGGCGCGCCTTACAGCATGGCCGGAACCACCTGATCGGGCGGGCGGTGGCCGTCCTGAAAGGTCTTGATGTTGACGATCACCTTCTCGCCCATCTCGATGCGACCCTCGACGGTCGCCGAACCCATATGCGGCAACAACACCACGTTCTTCAGCTCGCGCAGGCGCGGATTCACCTCGGCACCATGCTCATAGACATCAAGCCCCGCGCCGGCGATCTCGCCAGCGCGCAGCATCCGCGTCAGCGCATTCTCGTCGATCACCTCGCCCCGCGAGGTGTTCACGATCACCGCTTCCGGCTTCATCAGCTTCAGGCGTCGCGCGTTCATCAGGTGAAAGGTCGAAGGCGTATGCGGGCAGTTGATGCTGAGCACATCCATCCGCGCGACCATCTGGTCGAGGCTTTCCCAATATGTCGCGCCGAGCGCCTCCTCGCTCTCGGGGCGCAGCCGCCGGCGGTTGTGGTAATGGATCTGCATGTTGAATGCCGCCGCGCGCCGCGCCACCGCCTGACCGATGCGGCCCATCCCGAGGATCCCGAGCCGACGCCCCGACAGCCGCCCGCCCAGCAAGGCGCTTGGCGACCAGCCTTCCCAGCCTCCCGACTGCATCAGCGCCAGCCCCTCGGGGATGCGCCGCGCGACGCCAAGGATCAGCGCCATCGCCATGTCGGCCGTATCATCGGCCGAGACACCCGGCGTGTTCGACACGAGGATACCGTGCTGACGGGCGGTCTGCACATCGATATGATCGACCCCCGCCCCGTAATTGGCGATCAGCTTCAGACGGTCACCCGCCTGCGCGATCAGGGCCGCGTCGATCCTGTCGCTCAAGGTCGGCACCAGGATATCAGCCTCGCGCATCGCGCTGGCAAGCGCGGCGCGGCCCAGCGGTGTGTCATCCTCGTTCAGGGTAACGTCGAACAATTCGGCCAGCCGGCTTTCGACCGGCGCGGGCAAGCGTCGCGTAACGACAACACTCAGACGTCCAGATGACATGCACCCCCTCCTTTCACTTTTCATGCCGGCATATTGCTGCCAGAGTGGCGCAGGAACGGACGGGGCACAAGAACCCCATGCCGATCATCGAGCAGAAATCGGATCACGGGCCATGAAATCGCGTCTTGGGTTGTTAAGCGCATTGGCGCTCTCACTGGGGCTTGCAACGCAATCCCCAGCGGCCGACCGTGGTCCGGTAACCAACCTGCCCCTGCCCCGCTTCGTGTCGATGAAGGCCAGCGAAGGCAATGTCCGCCGTGGCCCCAGCCTGACACACCGGATCGACTGGGTCTTCAAGCGCAGAGATATGCCGCTGGAAATCACTGCCGAGCACGGCCACTGGCGTCGCGTGCGCGACCGCGACGGCGCGGGTGGCTGGATTCACTATTCATTGCTCTCGGGCGTGCGGACCGCCATCGTAGAAGAGGAGACACTGGAGCTCCACGCCAAGCCCGATCCGGCATCGATGGTCGTGGCCCGGCTTGAATTCGGCGTAATCGCGCGCATCGATTCCTGCAGCATCGACTGGTGCCGGCTTTCTGCGGGCGGCTACGCCGGCTGGAGTCTGAAAACCGCGATATGGGGCGTTCACCCGGGCGAAACCCTCGATTGACCCGGACCCGCGCGGTCGCCACGCCCCACAGCCAGAGGCCTTGTGACGACGCTTTTGGCAGCCCTCAGCATTGATCGGTTTTTTTTCGCTTCGGGCCTTGAACCGGGTCAAGGTCCAGAGTAATTAGCGCGTCACCGTTGGGGTGTAGCCAAGTGGTAAGGCAGCGGTTTTTGGTACCGTGTACCGTAGGTTCGAATCCTACCACCCCAGCCAAGCACTTCCCAAATTCGAGACCATGCGAGGTACGCAGCGGATTGTGGCGTAAGTTCAAAGGCTTGCGTGAGTTGCTTTCTTTCGCAGACACCAGAACGCCGCGCAAATGGCGCTCCATAGGGCTAAAGTCTGCGTTGGCCGTTTTCGCCATACGAGGTTGAGAAGGTTTGGATCAGAGAGTCGCCAGAAGCTGGCGCTGTGCGGTCCACTCGGATGGCAGATCGTGTCGCAAACACCACTCGGAGGTAAAGCCCGGCGGCTGTTGTCCATCCAAGACATCCCGGACGATGTCGGGAGCCAGAAAGGCCAGACCTACAAGTTGCTGGATGCGACGCTTCGAGATGTCGTCGGTCGTGGCGATGTCTGAGAAGGTTTCACCTGCTTTGATCCGTTCGAACCAGGCATGGGCGCGCGCGATGTTGCGGATCAGGGTATTGTCTATTTCTTGAGGCCGATCAGCCAAGATGATCTTGGTCTCCACCCCGCGTTTACGAAGCTGGAACGGGAATGTGTGAGCGAGAGCGGACTTATTCAGATCGTCTGGGACCATGTCCAATACTTTAGCAAGTTCGACCGGGTCGAGCCTTAGTTGAACTGTGCCAGGCGCCAGATCGATCCGATCGACGAGCTTCAGAGGCGTTGCCAGAGCGCCATCAGCAGCGTTGGCGGCAAGGCAAGCCGCGTGCCGACCAATCGCATCCGCTGATACATTCTCAACAAGCTTTGCCAAAAACCCCGTTGAAGTGAGGGTGGATTCGATCAGATTCACAATCTTTCGCTCAAGCTCCGCGGCCGGCAATCTCCACGCATCCGGACGAGGCTTTCCGCTCTGTGCGATCAGGCGGTGAGAGATGTAGTAGCGCAGACGGACCCCTGCCTTAGTCTTTGAGTGCGACGGGGTCAGCCTGTCGCCGGTCTCATCATGGAGTTTTCCGCAAAGCAGGCTTCTGCTCTTAGCTTTCCGCCTGTCTCGGGTGCGGGTCGCACCTGTTTTCAGCCTGTCCTGAACTCTCTCCCATCGCTCCGGCTCGATGATCGCTGGATGAGCCCCCTTATGGACCTTTTCGCGATGCCGGATGCGGCCCGCGTAGATCGGGTTGGTCAGAATGTGATGGATGTGGCCACGGTCAAAGTGGCCGCCGCCGGTCACGCGCCCGCTGGCGGAGGTTCTGCGGCGGCTTCGCAGATTAAGGCGTTCTGCTTCATCCCTGACCGCGCGCACTGTCCCAAATCGTTCGTAGAGATCGTAGAGCGTTCTGATCGCCTCAGCCTCGACTTCATTGAGCTTCAGCGTGCGGCCATCCGCGTCATACCCCATGGGCACCTGCCCGCCCATCCAAAGCCCCTTGCGCTTGGACGCTGCGATCTTGTCGCGGATGCGCTCAGCGGTGACTTCACGCTCAAACTGGGCAAACGAGAGCAGCATGTTCAGGGTCAGCCGCCCCATCGAGGTTGCCGTATTGAAGGACTGGGTGACCGAGACGAAGGACGCATCAGCCGCATCAAGGGTATCGACGATCTTGGCAAAGTCGGCGAGCGAGCGGGTCAGGCGGTCGATCTTGTAGACTACGATCTGATCCACGCGACCGTCCCGCACGTGATCGAGCAAGCGCTGCAAGGCAGGACGCTCCAGCGACCCGCCGGACAAGCCGCCATCATCATACTCTTCGGACAACAGGACCCAACCTTCGTGCCTCTGGCTGGCGATATAGGCGGCACAAGCCTCCCGCTGTGCATGGAGCGAGTTGAACTCCTGCTCCAGCCCATCCTCCGAGCTCTTCCGAGTGTATATGGCGCAGCGGACCTTGTTCATGGCCCCTTCCCCGCTCGGCTATTCAGGCCAAAGAAGCGCGGCCCGGACCAAATCGTGCCGGTGATCTGTTTTGCGATTGCTGAGAGCGATGCCCAGGTTCGACCGTCAAGAATGTAGCCGTCGGCTGTCACCTCAACGTGGTAGGTGCGCCCGTTCCATTCGCGTACGAGAAGCGCGCCGGGACGCAGGCGACCTGGCGAGGCAGTGGCGGATGGTCGGCCTTCCGCGATGCGCCTCAACGCAGTTCGCGTCTTGGCGGGCAAGCCGCCGTTCTGTCGGCACTGGGCCTCATAAGAGATCGCGTGCTCCATGAAACTCACCGACAGGTATGCTGGCGGAGGAGCCCCGAAGGCCTCCTCCCAGTGCATGCGCACCTGGTCCCGGTCCGGATGCGGCTTACCCGGCATGAGCGGACACCTTGGGCTTTAGCTTGCTGTCCGCTGGGTCGGGTGCAGCCGTGATCCGATACCGCGTCGGCTTACCTGCGTTGGACTTCTCTGCTGCGATCTCATACCCGGCTTTGCGCAACCCGCTCAGTGCCGCGCGCGTCGTATGGCTTTGCCAGCCGAGTTTCCGGCTGAGTGCGGCAACATCACTGCCGGCCTTGCCGCTCAGCATGCGGATCAATTGCTCCTTCTTGGTCGTTCGTTTTATTAGAGATTTTGACTTCGCGCCTGTCTTAGATTGATTGGGGCTGGCTGTCGTCATGGTCGTTTCCCTTGCTCAATGGCAGGGACGTTTTGCCCCTGCTACCAAACAAAGCCCGACATTCCGGGCCGAAGGTCACGATCAAACACTTGCGTCGCGGGTGACAGTACCGCTCGACGCACGCGCGAAGTCC
Organism: Roseovarius salincola; assembly: GCF_026891095.1. Taxonomy (GTDB): domain Bacteria; phylum Pseudomonadota; class Alphaproteobacteria; order Rhodobacterales; family Rhodobacteraceae; genus Roseovarius; species Roseovarius salincola. The sequence goes on along the minus strand of NZ_JAPTNL010000023.1, from coordinate 608 downwards.
AGTTGAGAATGACGGCCAAACGGAGGAAATCTGCGGGGCCAAAGGGGAACTGGGGGCGGAAACCGGACTTTCGCTGCGCTATGCGCCAAAGTCGGCTTTGAGGACACCGAGCCGATGTAAATGAGTTCTATGCCTTGCTTCATTTGGAACAATTGTCGTCGGGCTTTGCCCTGTCTTGTATGGCGACAAATTGAGGTTCGCGTTATGGTACGGCGATGAACTCAGATTTCTACCTTCACCGAACCCTTTTCTCTGACGACAAGACCTATAGCGAAGCTGCTCTTTTGGCCGCATCGCGCTTCATTGTAGTCTTGGCAGAACCCGGAGCAGGCAAAACCCGCCTGATGGAGAGTTTGGCGAAGCAATTGGGTGCTTCTCTTGTTACTGCAAACCGATTTTCCCACACAGGCGCTCAGACAAACGATTCTCCACTACTTCTTGATGCATATGATGAATTGGCCAAGATCGACGCCAGCGGTATTTACAAGATTGACCCAGCCCCTTAATGTGGGCCGTTTGGATGTAGAATCCGTTCCTGTTTCTTTCTCGTGATTAGGTTGCGGTCAAGGCCTGCTGAGCGGAGTCCTTGCGTAGCTCAAGCGCAGCAG
>NZ_JAPTNL010000022.1 GCF_026891095.1 Roseovarius salincola | reverse complement strand
GTCATCGAAGGCGTCACATTCACCGACGGTGTCGCCACAAACGACACTGCAAACCGCGCCGCTTGATCAGGCCGCGTCACCCAAAATCACGCATAGCTCCAAGCGACAACCTCGGGTTTTAGCGGACGTCCATGTGCTGCCGTTTTTCGGAACACGTTTGAAAACGGTTGTGTGCGAAGCCCCTTGGATGCATCTTGCGCCGATCCGTTTCCAAAGGGTTTCAAGGGCGCATTCTTTGACCAGTCAAGATCAGGGCACTCCACTTTCCGCAGGCCGCGTATCCGGCTTCTTCAAGCGCTATGTACTTGTTCTGCTGGTCGTCGCATTCAGCGTGGCGGCGGGCTTCTCTTTGTTGGGGCGGCGGGAGCAGCTCTTCAGCGCGATTTCGGATATCGAGCCGCTATGGCTGCTGTTCGCGCTTGCGTCCTTCACCATAGCCAGTCTTTTGCGCGTGCTCAGGTTCCGGGTTGTGATCCCGGATGCAGTTACCTTTGCACAAACGCTCCACATCACGAGCGTCTATCAATTCTCGCGCGCCGTGACCCCGGCACAGCTGGGCGAATTCAGTTATCCGATCATGGTCAAGCGACTGACTGGCCGATCCTTGGGAGCCGGGCTTGGCCAGTTGATCATCGTTCGCTTTGCCGATCTCGTCGGTCTCGTCGCGTTCTTCTCGATCGGCCTTCTGGGGCGCATGGAAATGCTGCGGGAAAATCCGGTCTACCTTGGGGCTGCAATCGCGATCCTTGCTGCCTTGGCTATGTTCGCCACAGGCACCAAGGCCGCGCTTTTGGGCATACGCCTTGCCGCTCTGCGCCTGCGCAAGGTCAAGCGTCTGGCCCGTGGCGCGCGCCGCGTCGGGCGCACGGCGCGCCACGCGCTTCAGGCATATCTGACGACCAGTCGACCACAGATTCTCGCCATAACATCCTTGACGTTCTTCGTTTCGCTGTTTGCCGTGGGACGCGTTTTCGGGCTGTTGACCTCGGCTGGAATCACTCTTTCGCCACTTGATGTGTTTTTCGTCTTCGGCGCGGTAAATTTGCTGGCAGTGGTCCCTTTGCGGCTGACCGCAGGGCTTGGCATCAAGGAAGCTGGGTTGCTCAGCGTCCTCCTTGCCATCGGGGTCGATCCTGCAAGCGCTGTGCTGGGCACGGTGATGTTCGCCCTGGCGGCCGTGGCCTTTCCCGCGGCGTTCTTGCTGGTGTCCGCTCTCGCGGTGCGCAGCGCATCCGCTGCGCTATCCAGAAAGTCCGGGACTTGAAAGGAAATCGGGCGCCAACGTCAATGGCAGGGCCAGAAGATCTCGGTCTCTGACTGGTTTCCCCTTACAAAACAGGGGACGTCTCTCGCGCGGATTTTGGCAAGTGCCGAAGGGTTCAGCCCCATTTTGCCGAATAAAATCTCTTCACGCCACGCGGGGTAGGCCTCGGGTCGTGTCTGCTCGAATACATCGAGGGCTTTTGCGATCGATACGTCCGCGAGCGGCGTTGGCCCGCTGGGGCCAAGCTGTGTTTGATCGACGCGGTAGAGAACAAGGATTTGCCGCATTCCCAGATACGGGTCTTCGCCGAAAACCTGCGCACGTTCGAAAGCCGGGTGCGCATCGAAATAGGCAGCCATATGTGCGAATGCGGACGAAACCACGAGCCAGTCGGCGCCGGACTTGATCATGTCTTTCATCAAGTCATCTTCGCGCAGATAGTAAATCTTGCAGAATCTTGCGCCGAAGACATCCCGGTCGGGATCAATGCATTTGGCCAATCCGTTTGGCGATCGGTTCGCATCAATGTAGATCAGCCTGTTCTCGCTAACCGGGTCTTGCTGTGGCTGCGCTTTGTAGGCTTTTCCGCGTTTCAACCAGCTTTTGACGTTGTGCTTTCGGATTGGGCTGCGGTGTCTGGCATTATCGCGAACGAAAGAGAAATACTTCATGTCTCTGGCATGAGCCGAATAAACCACGGCGCCGGAATCTGTATTCCGTTCCAGCCATGCAGCAGCCTGAACCGTGGGCAGCGTCAGTGCGCCGATTGGTTGGAAGGCGTCATCAAGCCCCTGAAACAGCGCGAAAGCCTGCCGTTCGCCCCGAAACTGGTTCAGCATTGCGCCGCTGAACAATGATGTGAAAGCGGCCAGCACACCAAGACCCAGAGCCACGGCCACGGGAAGGAAACGGGAGCGGTTGTCGGCCTGGCGGAATGCCTCGAAGAGCCGTGTCACTTCGAGCGACAGGGCCCCGACCGTCAACGACGCTAGCATCACGATGATCAGCGCCTGGCGCGCGTCATAGGTCTTCCAGCCCAGGAAAATAGCGAAAGGCAGATGAAAAAACAGGGCCATGACGATCAGCCGGTCCGCGGGCGACTTGCGGATGGCTCTGACGCAGGTCGCGACAATACCTGCCAGCAGAAACCAGCCGTAGTAACCCATCTGGAATACGCCGGACTCTTGGGGAGGGTTGGCGCTCAGAAAATAGACGTTGACGAAGTTCAGAAGCTTGGAGGCAATAAAAGGAACGGCGCCGGCGGGATCCTTGGTCAAGATCGCTATGAACTTGTCGAAGGTGCCCGAATTCTTGATGTTGTTGCCCAACAGGTTTGATGCATCATGAGCGGCCATCTGGACGTAAACCGCCCAGGGCAGGACTATGAGCGCGAAACCGGCTGCTGCTGCGAGGATGGCCAGGAGATGTTTTCGCCGCGACACGTGCGGGAAAAACATCCAAGCCATTGCCCATAAAGGCAACAGCATGATCGCTGTCTCCTTCATCAGGAACGCAAGCCCAATGAGCACGCCAGACGCGACCGCCATCCGGCGCGAGCCGCTTTGCAGGGTCTCATAGAGTGACCAGAGGGCGAAAACCACGAAACCAAGCAAGAAGATATCGACATGGTATTTCGTGGCCGGCCAAGTCAGCATGGGTGCGAAAGCAAAATACAGGATCGCCAGCCAGCCGGCTGACCTGCCATACATGCGCCATGCCAGCCCCGCGAACCCGATCACCGAAAGCACATAGAACACGCGCACGGACACCGACAGAACGGTCACGGATTTCCCGAACAGAGAAATGAACAGCGCGCCCACAGCGGGCATCATGGGGCCGCGCGTCGGGTCGCCATAGGCGAACCTTTCGGCGATCTTCTGCGCCTTGAGGACGTAGCCCATGGAGTCTGTGGAGTAGAGGATATTCGTGACCGGAAACAGGATAACCAACAGCAGGAAAAGAAGAATGAAATCAGTAGTATTGATGCTTTTGGGTCGAATCACAATTGAACTCGCTACCTGTTTTTATGACGTGCCCGTCCGGTCCCAAGCTTCAAGACTTCGGCCCTGCGGCCTTCTGGAAGTCAGCATTTTATCTGCAATAGACCAGCGCGGCTTTCCCGGCAAGGCCGGAGTGGAGGGGATGTTTGCTCGGGCCGAGGCAGGTTTGTCGCGCATGCTCGCTGATCTGATACAGGCAATGAGCGCTCACGTGTTGTGGGCGATCTTTATTGATTGCCGGCCCAAAATTCAACTTCGCCAGGATGCTGGTATCTCGATCAGTTGTGCCAAATCCTCGACAAGCGGCTCGCTTATATTGCGCACTTCGTTCAGGACATGATCGGAAAACGCGTATTGCGCCGTTGCATTGACGCGTTGTGGCTGAGGGGCAGGAAGTAGGGTTGGGTCTAGGCCCACGCAACCACAGAGTTGCTGCGCGAAGCCAACAGGGTCCGCCCGCAGGTCATCGTAGAAGAAATGGAAAACTCTCTCCGAAGGGATTTCGTTCCAGACACGTCTCAGAGTGGTCGCGTAGTCAGACCGGGCAATGACTCCGGGGCTTCTCGCCAGTTCAAGTAATTCTTCATCCGTAACATTGGATAACTCATGCTTTTCTCGCCCCTGGTACTCCCTGATATCCGGTCTGTGTCTGTAGCGGAGCTGGCTCAGGATACGATCAAACGGGTTTCGCAACACGAAGACAAGACGAATATCCGAAGACATCTCGCCGATGTGGCGATATCCACTCGCCGGGAGGGCCGAGTAAGCGGGCGTGATATCGAGCGCCATACCTTTTTGGGGGAATAAGCTCAGGTACCATTCGTCGCTTGGCTCACCGAAAGCAAAAGTGAACCGGCGCGCCAAATCTGGATCCTCGGGCAGAGTTCTCTCGGCTTTGAATCGGGCAACCAAATCCGGAAACTCCGAACGAATTTGCGCTGCTACATCTGTCATTCGGCGGACAAGTGCCCGATTGCCAATATGAACATGGTCAAAGTAATGCAATTCCTTGACCGGAGGCGCAGCAATATCCGGATGCTGACCCAAAGCCCGAAAAAGCCATGTCGTGCCCGTCTTCTGAGCGCCGATACATATGATAAAAGGGCGGTCCGTCCTAGCTTGCAAGAGCTTACCCTTCCAGAATGTCAGTAAGTGAAGGCCGCCCGGCGGGCCCCCAATACGGTGCACGCTCTGCCCAGGCGTTGTAAAAACCAATTTCCGGATTCAACACCTGCCTTGCGCGCTCAAGCACGTCTTCGTCCGGCGTCAGCGCAACCTTGTGATCGCGCCCTTTGACGTTTTCACGGCGCATTTCGGATGGGATCCCCAATTGCCGGAAGACATGCGGCATGTCCTCATCCATGCGTTCCGTAGTGGTCACGAGGTTGAACCGCTCGAGAAGGCGATTGGCGATCTGCTGACGCTGCGCCACGTCCCGAAGTGCGTCCGCCTCCATCTCAAGGAAACGCCGGCATAACCAGAAGGCACTATCCCACGCATGCGGTTTCAGGTTCTCGAGCCAGGTAAAGAACGGCACGGGATCGTCCGAAAGCCCTTGCCGATGCATTTGGTAATTGTACTTCGAGATCAATCGCTTGACGGGGTCTCGCATGACGAAGATCAGCCGCGGTTCGCGCCATGGCACAAGATCGAGCGTGCTCATCTTGACCCGATGACCGATCAGTACACGCACGCGCTGGCGTTCGTTCTCGGGTCTGTCCTCCAGCGGGGGTCTGTTCAACCTTTCACGCTCCGCGTCGCCCAGCGGTCCGAGGTAGACAAGATCGTCTTCACTGGCGAGATGACGCTGCATATGTCGGAACAGCGATGTTCCTCCTGTCTTGGACAGGTGAACGAATACATATAACGGATCAGCGACGGACATTCTGGTCCTCCACAAGACTTCTTCGACCTTGGTTCGCCGATTTCCCAGGCAAGGGGCTTACGGGAACGTATCTGGCTCTTTAGACCACCGCCCCGCGCGCGTCACGCAATTTGGCTGGCGGATTGCGCGCCGGTGTTTTCCTCGTGGAAAGCCAGCAGATTTTGCACCAATTCCTCATGCCCTACATGTCGGTGCACGGGGGCGTTGGGCAAGCAGACGATCCGATCGTACAACCAGTGCGCATCCGGGCAAGCGCGGGCGTCTTCCAGAGGCTTGTAATATTTCCTCACGGTCAGGCTGCGTGCGGGCACGGATAGCCCTACTGGGACATCGCTCACGAACGGCGTGTGCGTCCGTGGCGATTTCGGGTTGGCATCCCCTGTGAGCGGCGTCCATGGCAACCCGCTTTCTCTGACCACCCGGATCATCCGTGTGGATTGCCTTGCATAATAGTAACCCCAGAAATCCAGGGTCTCGAGCCGGTCCAAGATGCCCGCTGCCGCAAGGTCGCTCAGCTTGAAGTTTCCAGCGTGAGGGGTGCTGCAAGCCGGGGCCTTGACACCAAAGTTCGACACTTGCCTTGCAAGGCCTTCGAATTCGGCAGGACACACCAGCAAGCCTCCCTCTCCGACACCCCATGGCTTGGTATGATGACAGGAAATCGCCTCGAAATCCGGCTGCTCCGCGCTTCTGGCCGGACGATCAAGCAGGCCCGTGGCATTGTCCACCACAAAGGCTTTGCCGTTTTCTTTGCAAAAGGCCGCGATATCGGTCCAGTTTCGGTTGGCCGCAAACAGATTGGTGAAGATCACGCCATCATAGGAATCGATCGGCGTCTTTCTGAGACCATCAAGCGTGAGGCGCCCTGTACGGTCAGAGTCGATGATCCGGGTTGCGGCAAGCGGGCCGACATTGGCCGAGAAGAAGTTGAACCCGGATGTCAGCCAGTGCATCGGTTGACCACCAGCGGCGATCTCCCGGATCGCGCAGGCGATATGCAGGGCTGCCGTCCCACTCGCGACAGCTACGACCGAGTGGTTCGGAGCCAACCGCATCTTGTGATGTGCAACTGCCTCCAAAAGGCGAGACACAGGCCCCCCATTGGCATGGTGATTGGCCCTGCTGGACAGGGCAAGAAATTGTTGAATACGCTCGAAATTATATGGTTTGTTCTCGATAAACGGAAGGGGGCGCTTCGTGACATCGAATGCATCGAAGATGTCAGTTTGTTGCGCTGCCGGTGTTTCGACGCCATGGGCGGCCGCAAGCTCCGTCAGCTCTTGTGACCTGATTGCCGATGCCGCGTCGTAGATGTCCTCGATATCGCCAAAGCCCTCGAAGGACGAAGCGGCCCGCTTCAGCGCAGGCGCGAAAATCTGCGACCAGTTGGTATTGGCGGCATAGTGCTCGCTGAAGGCTGCGGGGGCTCCTCCCATGTCTACGAATTGAAACATCTCCGGCGTTTTCCAAAGTGTGTCTGCCAGCCAGAAGCTCAGGCTGCCGCCGATACAGCTCAGGATGAGGGGTGGCCGGGCCTCCGCCTCGCTTGATGGCGCAACCGCTCCGATCGCCTTGACCACACGGTCAGCGATCTGATCCCGTTCGAGCCGCGCGACCCGGTCGTCGCATTCGACGACCGTCAACGAACGGAATTTCGCAGTCTCGAAGAAGCGGCGGTTGTATTTGTTGGCCACCACGATCACGTCGCGAGCGAGGCATGCCTCTAGAAAACGCGGCATCTCGCCTGAAAGAAGCGCGGATTTGAACTCGTGACCGGTAAATTCTTTGTCGGAAACGAACGCGTTATGCGCTGCCGGGACAAATGTTTCGATTACGCGGTCGCATTTTTTGCGCCCCTCACGCGGTGCGCCCATCAGTTCCGAGGATGCAGGAAAAGGCGCGCAGGTTGCCACGAGATGAAAGCCATCAGATGGCTGCGCCGAGGTTCGAATTCGCTCCAGCGTTTGCGCGATAAACCCGTCGGTCAGGAAGCCCGGGCGCAGATTTAGATCATGCTCGATCTGCTCGAGGTTTTCCGCAATGTCGGCACTCGTGGGCTTTAGGCTCTTCTTGATCCTCTCGGTGACGCGCCCGATCAAGGCACTCTCGCTTTTATTCGCAGCGGTGTGGTCCCGTCGCGGATCAATGTTTTGGTCAAGCATTCGGGAAATACATTCCCAAAAACCGTGATTGATCTTTGAAACAACGAAACGCCGATTGTTTTCCAAGGCTTCCAGGATGAACTCAAATCCTGGAATGCTATTCCCAACTTCGGGTCTCATTCCGGTATCACGCACCGATTTCGTCTTTATCAAGTTCTTGTTCCCTGTTCGGCTCTCTTGGCGGGCCAGCTCAAGCATGACGCCTTCAGTGTTGGACTTTCGCGTGTCGGTCTTGTGGTTGAAGTTCCGCTAGGTGTAACCCGAAAAGCCGGGCCTGCAAATGGCAAGTCCATCTTGGGCGCGGCTGCGCACGGGTCAAGAGCGCCATCGTGTGTGTGCCAAGTGCGTCATCGCATGCGGATGACCGAAATCGCATGCGGATGACCGAAAAGCTCTGTCATCATTCGCCAGAGTGCACTGCATCCCTACAACGGACGGTCAACTCCCCGAAACCACTCCCAGGTCTTGGCGATGCCGTCTTCGAGCTTCACCGCCGGGGCGAAGTCCAGCGTATCGCGGGCCTTGTCGATGAGCCCGTACGTGTGGCGGATCTCGCCGGGGCGCCAATCCTCGTAGCGCACGTTGAAGCTGATGCCATCGGCGCCGGCCACGTCGCGAAGGACCGCGATCAGGTCATTGAGCGGCGTCGGGATGCCGGTGCCGAGTTGGATCACGCCGGCCGCGCCGCGATCGATACAGGCGAGTATGCCCTGGCAGAGGTCATCCACATAGATGTAATCGCGCGCCTGGCTGCCATCACCATAGACGACCAGATCATCCTGCTTGAGGATCTGCTTGATGAAATGCGCAACGACGCTGCCCTTGTGAAACGAGCGCGGCCCGTAGACATTGGTGAAGCGCAGCGAGGCGGCCTGCATTCCGTAGCTGCCTGCGTAGGCCGACAGATACCCTTCGCAGGCCAGCTTGGAGGCGCCGTAGGGCGAGATGGGTTCCGGCACCATGCCCTCATGAACTGGCGGCGTCACGTCACCCAGGATCGCGCCGCCGGTCGAGGCGTTGACCAGCCGCGAGACACCGGCCGCGCGCATGGCCTCGATCAGGTTGAAGGTGCCGATCACGTTGTTGTCGAAGTTGAACTGCGGATCCTCGATCGAAGGGATGACGCGGGTATCGGCGGCCAGATGCACCACCGCATCGACGCCATCGACCGCGCGCTCGACACAAGGTTTGTCGCGGAGGTCGCCCTCGATGATCTCGACGTCGAGCCCTTCCAGATGGTCGGGGCTGCCGAGCCTCATGTTGTCGAGAACGCGCACGTCATAGCCTGACGCCTTCAGGTAGTGGCTCAGGTTGACTCCGACAAAGCCGCAGCCGCCGGTCACGAGTATCCGCATCTGTCCCTCCTTCTTGAGTTGCGCCCCCATACGACGCGGCGCTGCCCGGATAAAGAGCGAATGCCGGTGGATGGCGCAGCGGCGTTGCAGAGTGCGGGAATTTTGCGACATCTGCAGGGGGCCGGGCACAGGATATGGGCGCTCTGTCCTGCATGTGTCGCGCATCGGTCGTATTTCGCCCAAGCGGCCCAGAGCGCGATTGACTTCGCGGCGGCGCTCTTCTAGCAGAGCCGCTAACGGAACTGTGAAGGAGTTTTTCGATGAAGGTTATCGTTCTCGGCGGAGACGGCTTTTGCGGCTGGCCCACCGCTCTGCATTTGTCGCAAAAAGGCCATGAGATCATCATCGTCGACAATCTCTCGCGCCGGAACATCGACATTGAGTTGGAGGTATCCTCGTTGACGCCGATCCGGCCCTTGGGCGAACGGATCGCGGTCTGGAAGGAACTGACAGGCAAGGAAATCCGGGTCGAGACCTTCACGGTGGGTGAGAACTACCATCGCATGATGACGATGATCCGCGAGGAAGAGCCCGACGCGATCATCCATTTTGCCGAACAGCGCGCAGCGCCCTATTCGATGAAATCGGCGGCGCACAAGCGCTATACGGTCAACAACAACCTCAACGCCACGAATGACGTTCTTGCCGCTATCGTGGAAAGCGGGGTGGATACCCATCTGATCCACCTGGGGACGATGGGCGTTTATGGCTATGGCACCGCAGGCATGCAGATTCCCGAAGGGTATCTGGAAGTTCAGGTCGAAACCGCCAACGGTCCGCACAAGCAGGAAATCCTGTATCCGGCCAACCCGGGTTCGATCTATCACATGACCAAGACCCAGGATCAGCTGTTCTTCCATTTCTACAACAAGAACGACAAGATCCGGATCACCGACCTTCATCAGGGCATCGTCTGGGGTACCCAGACCGCTGAGACGAAGATGGATGAGCGCCTGATCAACCGTTTCGACTATGACGGCGATTACGGCACCGTGCTGAACCGCTTCCTGATGCAGGCCGCCGTCGACTATCCGCTGACCGTGCATGGCACGGGCGGGCAGACGCGCGCCTTCATCCACATTCAGGATACCTGTCACTGCATCGAGCTGGCGTTGACCAACCCGCCCCAGAAGGGCGAGCGCGTGAACATCCTCAACCAGATGACCGAAACGCACCGCGTGCGCGACCTGGCCAAGATGATCGCCGATCAGACCGGTGCCGAGATCGCCTTTGTCGAAAATCCGCGCAACGAGGCTGACGAGAACGATCTGCACGTGGCCAATGACCGTTTCCTGGGTCTCGGGCTTGAGCCGATCACGCTGGAGGCGGGGCTGCTGGACGAGGTGACCGAAATCGCGCGCAAATACGCCGACAATTGCGATCGCAGCAAGATCCCCTGTATTTCCAAGTGGAACTGATCGGAATGCGTGGCGAGGGCAGGGGCCTTCGCCGCGCTTGGCGGAACGGGTCGCAGGATCATCGCGGGTCGGGTTCCTGCCAGCCATAGTGCAGCAGCATCGGGGCGATCTTGAGGACGGCGCCGATGCAGAGCCTTTATATCCGCAACCACGCAACCGGCGAGGCGCAAACCCGGTTCGACCAGTTTCCTGCCATCGAACTTCGCGACGGCAACGTGATCGGGGCGTCAAGTTAGGAACGCGCCTGTGGGGGTTGCCCTACATTATCGGTTGGCGTTGCGATGTGTTCTCTGTAGGCGCCGCACGGCGGCCACATAAGACAGCTTATGCGGTTTCTTCTTCCAGATGTCGGACCACTTTTCGCTGTGGATGATCTTTTCGACATTTTCGAAACTGCTGATCTCGGCCGGCAGGGCCTTCAGCAGCAGGGTATCCGCCGTCGGCTTGGTCTTCTCATGCCAAGTGAGGCGGTTCAGCCGGCGCACAGCCATCCATTCCTCGAAGGCCAATGGGCGTTGCAGGAGGATGCTGCTCCAGCGCGTCTTCTTATGAAATGCGCTTTCCAGGGCGGCGACATCGCGGATGCGCGAGGGAAGCGCGGAAAGCGTAAGTTGATAGAGCGACCCCAAATTACCTGATACGTGAGTGCTCGGATCAATGGTGCTGACCAGAAGCAGTCGGCGAAGGGGGTAGGACGGGGATTGGATCAGGTCCCGCGCCACTAGATATTGCGCGCTGGCCTCGTTGAGAGACAGGCTGTCCTTTTCGGGCAGTTCCAGCACCAAGTGTTCGGGTATGATCTCAACCTTGACGCCGTCATTGATTGCACTGAAGACGAAATTGTGCTCGACGCCGTCGACCCCGAAAATATCCGTGAAGCCACCCCGCGCGTCGAACTGGTCCGCGCGAACGGCGATCATCGAACTTCCCATGTTTTTGCGGTCATAGAAACCCGCGGCCATATCCGCACCGATACAGATCTGGTGAATGCGTTTCAGGCTCGTCTGAGTGATCGAGTCGTAAAAGCAGGTAAAGACCGACGCATCCGAGTGCGCGAAGGCACTGCGATAGATCCGGGCGGACTGGGATGTGGGCGTGTGGATGTCGGTGCGCGCGAAGACCAGCGCATCGCCGGTCGCATGTTGCCGCGCAAGGTTGAACGCCTCGCCGAGTGAGCGCTCATTCGCGCTGATCACATTGAGTGTGACGCCTTCGGGCGCGCTGAGGGTGGCCTTGAGGTCGGCGAATTCTGGGGTGTTTTCGCCATGTTCATGCACGGCCAGAATGATTTGATCGGGCCGGTCAGCGTCCTCCATGACCAGCGCGTCGATCGTGTTTTGGGCCAGATCGGTGGAGCCTCGGTGCAGCAGGCACATGCTGAGGCACGGCGCGGTCGCGCTGCGCGGCGCACCTGCATAGCGCATTTCCTCGATGATCTGGGCTGCGGTCGCGGTTTCGAACCGGGAGGCGAGGAATTCGTGAAAGGCATTCCAGACGCGAAGGTTCTCGATATTGTCAAAGCTGCACCGGGCGACTCGCGCGCCATCGCGCAGGGCGCGTTCCAGCCCGTCGGCCAATTCGCGCGGGCGTGCGGGAACAAGGGTCTCGTCGTGATGTTCGGGCGCGACCAGCTCGGGCGTGCCCCCGGCATCGGAAGCGATGAAAGGCACCTTGTAGATCAGCGCCTCATAAACCGCCATGGTGGAGTTCTCGATCAGCGAGGGCATGACGGCGATGCGGTTCTTCGCTGTCAGATAGCTGATCACTTGCAACTGGTTGAAACCAGTATGAATCTCGATTTCGAAGGGCCAGCTGGCGGCGCGTTCCTCGAGATATTGAAGGCTGTTCATATCCGGGTTCGACAGCAAGGCGCCAGGCTTGCCCAGAAAGCTGACCTTGGATGGGGCCGTGCCCCGTGCAACCAGGTAATCCAGCGCCTCGCAGAAAACCTCCAGCCCCTTGCGCGTTTCTATCCGGCCGAAAAACGCCAACTCGTCGCATTGCACCACGTCGCCGGGTTCGACCGGCGGGCGCTTGTCCTCGATGTCCAGATGCGCCAGTTCGATCACGTTGGGCTGTACGAACACGCGCCCTTCGGGCAGCGTATATCCGACCTGCTCCATGAAGCGCAGAAGATGCGCGCTGCCGCCGATAATGATATCGCCGTTCTCAACGCACATCTGCTCAGGATACATCACCTTGAAGGCCTGCACATCGGTCAGGAACTGCATCTGGTAATGCCGGTTCCAGACATGCGGCGAGGATGTCTTGACCAGGAAGATCGTGTTCTGGAAAGCCAGACCCTGCCGTTTGGCGAGCAGGGCGTAGTAACATCCGCCGCGCCATTCCGAGGTATGGATGATGTCGAAGTCCGGCTGGGACTTGAGCCAGTGATAGGCGGCGTAATGGCGGAACTGCCACATGGCCCCCGAACAGTTCCACTCGGGCTCGGGCAGGGGAACCAGTTTGACACCATCCTTGGCATACCAGTCGACCCAGTGATCGATCGAATGATCTTCGGAGGCGCGCCCCTTCAGGTAGAGCACGCTGACGTCATGGCCGGCCTTCGCCAGCATCTTGGCAAGATACATATAGGTCGAACTGATGCCGCCATTGCGCACAGGGCCGAATATTTCCTCGGTGACGATACAGACACGCAGACGGCGCTGTACCTTGTCCCTGACTTCGAACCCGGACAGATCCGGGAAAGGCATGACCTCGAAATCGTCTTTTTGCACGGCTCATCGTCCCTGAATGAACTACCCACTTGCGGTTGCGTTTACGATAATCGGCCTTGAGAAGGAAGATGGGCGGACAGATTTCTGGTGACGAAAAAGATCTTGCGCCGGGGTCGCATGGCTGAAAATGGAGCCGTGAAACAGATATTGCACGCGACTGTTCTCTTGCGCAGTCGGCAGTCTTTGCTATCAGTGGCGCGTTCAGTTCGGTTGATGACAGGGTGTTGAGCGCCTTGCGGCGCTAAATGGGAGTATATCTTGAAACGTTTCATGATCGTGAGCAAACAGCGTTCGGGCACCAATCATTTCGTGTCTCTGTTGAAGTCCCACCCGCAGATTGCCTGCTACGGAGAGATTTTCCGGGACGGTTACAGAGTCACCGATCTGATCGGTGAGGCATTTGCGCATTATCTGCCCATCGAGGCCCGCACGAGCGACCCGAACCGGTTTCTTGACGAGTTGGAAGACTTCGTGGCCCCAGAGGCCAAGACGCTGGGTTTCAAGGTCTTTCCCAAGCAACTCCTGCCCGTGGCGCAGATCGCCCACCGCTCTGAAATGCGAGTCATCCGCCTCGTGCGCCCGAACTTGCTGGCCACATATTCCAGCTCGCGGATCGCGGCGATGACCGGGCAGGGCGCCGTCCGGGTGGGAGAGGAGGTGCGTCGCGTGAAGCTGGATTTTGACGCCCAGGATTTCGAGCGGTTCATGACCGCCCAGGGGAAGAAGGATGACGAGGTGAACAGGGTGCTCGAAGTGATTCCCGAAGAGCGCGTTTTCCGCATGTTCTATTCCGAACTCGGTCACGAGCCGGTACTGGAAAAGCTGCTCGGGTTCCTTAATGTCGAGCCGATGCCGATGACGTCGAATGCGGTGAAGCGCAATCCGTCGCAGATCGTGGAGCGGTTCAACAACTCGTCGGATGTCATGAAATATCTCGAGCGGCACAACTTGACGTGCTGGGCTGAGGAGTGACCGGTTTCATCGTCTGACCGAGACGAAAAGCATTCGCGGCGAAGTCCGCAATAGGGAGGCTCGCTAAGTGAAGCGCCTGAAGATCAAGCAAGATGAAGAGGCGGTTCAGGATCGAAAGCCGCCTGAGGCTGATCTGATAAATTTCGCTTTGATCGCGACACAGCGCACAGGATCCACATTTCTTGAAGAACTGCTCAGCAGTTCAGATGATTGTTACGTTTTTCCAGAGTTGTTTTCGGCGAACGACGCTTTTCATATTCCGAAGAAATGCATCAACAAAGGCTATCTGGACCAGCGGACTGCCGATGACTTTCAGAAGTCGGTTCTCGCCTCTCGGTATGCGATCTATCGCTTCAGGAATGACCCCGAAGTCGCGCTTGGATCGCATTTGATGTGGAACCAGGTTTCGGACTCCCTGGTGGAGCGTCTGATCGCAGACGGTTACAAGCTGGTACTTCTTGAGCGAGAGAATATCCTGGCCGTCTATCGCTCAGCCAAGTTCGCGCGCGAAAAAGGGCTATCACATGTGCGTTCTGCGCAAGGGCCTCGCGAGCGTTCGAAAGTAGAGTTCGATGAGCCTGAATTTAAAAGGTTTCTGTCCAAGATCAGTGCCTTCTACGACCGAAAGAAGAGATTTGCGTCACTACATCCCGATCGGACGATGAGCGTGACCTACCGCGAACTCGCTCATCGTCCGGTCGCCACCGCAAACTCAATTCGGGCCTTTCTCGGGTTGGGCCCGAGCGATAGCCTTCGTTCCGATCTTCAAAAGAGACAGTCATCCAATCCGTTGGACGGATTTTCCAATCCTGAAGATGTTGCGCAAAGCATGAAGCGGCTCGACCTGACTGGATTTTTGGTTCCGGAAATTTCCGACAGCCCGGAACGCTAGCCTCGTGACTAACCGCAGGTCCGCTCCTTACTGCCGCAACAGCTTAAGAATGACTCAAGTCCACCCCGCACGTGCGCGCGAGTTGCCGTTCCCCCGTGTTTCCTTTGCAGGGTTCCGCACACAACCATTAGGGCTATCTCCTTAGAAAGATGGAACTTCCGCCTCGGCCCGCTGATGGTGCGGAAGCCCATAGGTGCCGAGGTCATCATTTTATTGGACTACGCATTGCACCCAAAACCCATTTTCACCCCCAAACCGACAACCGCCTTGCCCGCAGGGCGATAAATCCCTATGCGTCTGCCGCGTAGGGACTCCGATCCGAAAGGCCTGCATGAAACCTGCGACGCCGACCCCGGTGGGAACCATCAAGCACCTTCTGCGCGAGGCTCTGCCATCGCGCTGGAAGCTGCTTGCGTTATCCATTTTCTGCATGGTGGGTGTCGCCGGGTTCACCGCCGCGCTGGCTTATTCGACCCGGTTGATCGTGAACGACGTGTTCGTCGCCAGCGATGCCGCGGCGGCGTTCCAGGTCGCGCTACTGATCCTGGGCGTGACGATCGGCAAGAGCGCGTTCCAATATGCCAATGATGTGATCTCGGTGATATTTCAGCGCTCGGTCGCGTCGGCCTATCAGAAGATGGTTTTCGAGAAGCTGCTGCACAAAGAAGTGCGCCATTTCATCGGGGAACACGCCTCGGTCCAGATGAACAAGGTGCGCATCTACGGCGATGCCTGCGCCAATGTCGTGGTCAATGTCTCCAACAAGCTGCTGACCGAGGGCCTGACCGTCCTCGGGCTGTTCATCGTGATGATCATCCAGGATCCGCTGATGACCCTGTTCAGCAGCGTCCTGTTTCCGCTGATCTTCATTCTGGTCTCGAACCTGTCCAACCGGATCCGAGGCATGGCCAATGCCGAGGCCGAGCTGGAAGGCGGTTTCGTCAAGGTCGGCTCCGAGGCCTTCGCGGGCATCAAGACGGTCAAGACCTACGGTTTGCAGGACAAGACGATCCGGCGTTTCAACGGTGCCGTCGACAAGCTGGAAAACCGTATCTTCAAGATTGCCAAGATCACCAAGGCCACCGTGCCCCTGATGGAACTGTTGGGGGGCGTGGTCATCGCGCTGTTCGTGATCTACGCCGCTTGGCAGACCATTACCCACGGCAAGACGCCGGGTGAATTCACTGCCTTCATCATCGCTTTCATCATGGCTTACCAGCCCGCCGAACGGCTGTCGAATGTCTGGGTCGAGATCCAGAAAAGCGTGATCCAGTCGCAGAAGATGCTGGAGATGATATCGGAGCCACCCGAGAAGCGGGAATATGGCGAAGTCACGCTGGACGATGCCGCGCCCAGCGTCGTGTTCGAGGATGTGAGCTTTGAGTACAAGAAGCGGACACCAGCCCTGTGCAACGTCAGCTTCGAGATCGAACCCGGCGAACGGGTCGCCATCGTGGGGCGGTCCGGCGCGGGCAAGACCACGCTGATCGACCTTGTGATGCGGTTTTACGACCCGACTGAAGGGATCGTGCGCGTTGGCGGGCAGAACCTGCATGACGTTGCCGAAAGATCGCTGCGCGACTATATCGCGCTGATCAGTCAGGATGTTTTCCTGTTCGAGGGCACGATACGCGACAATATCCGTGATGGTTGCCCCACCGCATCGGATGAAGCGGTGGAACGGGCCGCCCACATAGCTGCCCTTTCGGACGTGATCGAGTCATCCGGAAAGGGCTTGGACACCGAAGTCGGGCCGAATGGCGTATCGCTCTCGGGCGGGCAGAAACAGCGCGTCGGCATCGCACGCGCGATGATCCGGGACGCGCGGCTCTTCATTTTTGATGAGGCGACGTCGGCGCTGGATGGCGAGAACGAACGCAAGATCATGCAGAACCTGCTTGAGGAAATGCCCGGCCGCACGATCCTGTTCGTCACGCATCGCGCCTCGACCCTGCAATATGTGGATCGCATCATCCTGCTGGATAGCGGCGAACTCGCGGCCTTCGACACGCCGGCCAACCTTGCGCAGAACAGCGCATATTACCGGGATCTCTTCCATCTGGACGAACCGCAGCAGGAAACCACCAAGAGGCATCGCGAATGAGAGTTGCCGCGCAAACAGGTATCTGACAAGAACGAACCTGGCACTACGCGTCCGCGGCAGGGCGCTTTGAATACTGATACCTCACGATGATCGTGTGGATAGGCAACCGAGAAGTAGCAAGTTGGCCATGGATCAGATCAGAAAACTAAAGCGTCAGAGAAACTGGCTGCTGCTGGCCGCGTTCCCGATTCTGCCGTTCACATTGGCGCGTATGCTGATCCTGCGTCGGCGTAAGCAGCGGCTCGAACGTGCCGCGCAGGCCGCATTCGCACTCTATCACCGACGCGACCCCGCAGAGATCATGCAATGGCTCGAGAGTTTTCGTCAGGATCTGAGTGACAGGCTGGCATCGGGCGGTCTCCACGATATGGCCGAGGCAGCCCGCAAGATCGAGCCTTTGATTCCCGCATATGAGCCGTCGATCCCGATGCTGGTGCATCCATTCACGGGCACTGTGTTTCTGAACATGATGAATGGAATCCTCGACCTTCAGGAAGCTGTCGGGCGCCGGCGTTTCGATGCTGTCGTGGTCACCAGCACCGCCGCCGATCGCGCCGATGTCCAGGCTCTGATTGACCGCGCCGGTGCAGAGGGTGATGCGGTTCTGGTGATCGATACATCGCGCGACGGCGCGCTGATGCTGAAAGGCGAGGTGTTGAAGATTTATGCCGTCTCGCCGCATATGGGGCAATTGGCGGATCCCGAGGCCGAGCGTGTCCTGTTCGAGTTCATACGCTCCGTCCATCCGGGCCGGGTGATCGTTGCCGACAGCGCGATGATCTGGGGGGCAATGTCCCTTTACGGCAAGGCGCTGGCGGCATCGGCCGAGTTGAGCGCGCTGTTTTCGGCCCGACCCGACAATGTCTTCACGCAACGCCAGTTCTATCGTTTCTTCGAAATGCTGGCGAAGATCCATGTTCTTGATGGCGCGGCGCGCGAGCAGCTGATCGCGCGGTTCAGCCTCAGCCCGGAATGCGCCAGACGCATCGCGCCGCTGGATGACCCCTCTGATGCGACCGCATCCTTCGGCCCTGAAATCCCTCCTGCCATCGGCGGGATCGGAGACACGTCTTGCGAAGAGCAAACAGAGTTTGACATCTCTCTGATCATGACGGTCCATAACGAAACGGTGGTGACGGGTGTCACGATGATCGCGGCGAATGCCTCGGTGAAGGCGGCGGAACGCGCGGGATATTCCGTTGAGAAGGTCATCGTGCTGGATGCGGCGACCCCCCGCGCACGTGCTTGCCTGTCCAACCCGGCCTATTCGGACTGGAAGCTGGTCGAGTTGACCGAGCGCGACCTGGGCCGGGCGCGCAATCGCGTGGTGCGCATGGCACGCGGCTCCTATATCGCGTTCCTCGATGCTGACGATCTGTTCAGCGAGAACTGGCTGGCCGAGGGCGCCGCGCTTCTGGATGAAGCCGCGAAGGCGGGCGAGCGGGTGATCGCACATCCGGAGATCAACTGGATATTCGATGCCGACCAGGCTTTGATGGCGGTCACACCGCAGGAGAGTCCGATCTTCTCGCCGGTCCTGTTTTATTTCGAGAACTATTACGACAGCCTCTGCATGGCGCCACGACAGGCGCATCTGGATTTCCCCTATGTCTCCCGGGATATCCCGAATGGCCTCTCCTACCAGGATTCCCAGTTCGCGATTGAGACGCTGGCCGCGGGTTGGGTGCACCGGGTTGCCCATGATACAATCATCTTCAAGCGCCGCCGCGACACGTCGCTGGTCACGGAAAGCCATAACCGAAAATCGGTGATCCGGCAGATCGAACCGCTGGCGATCGACAACCTTCCCGGTCTGATCGCAGGGCAGAGGGCTGGCGCCGCAGGGCCACAAAGCTCCGGGCCGCGGTCCTGATCAGGGCTCTGGCGCGTCCCGGCCCGCGATTCATTCAGCGTCCGATGGCGCCTGGCGTGAAGCCGTCCTTTGTCCGCGCCAAAGGCTCACTCGAGCGACGCGGCAAGTTTGGCGCTGCGCATCGTCAGCCTTGTGATGAACTGGTCGGCCAGGATCTGCACGAGCCTATCTTCGGCGTCGCGTTTCTGGGGCAGGCGCAGATCACCCTCATCGGTATAGCTGGTGAAGGATTCGATCTCGTCCGAAAGGACTGTCTTGCCGCTGCGCAGGTTCACGACATCAAAACGAACGTCGCCATGAAGCTGCCGCCGGGGCACCCCTCGCAAGGGCACGCCCTTGTCCCGCACCCGGACACGATACTTGACCTGAAATACCGGATCGGCCGCCTGGGGAATGCGTGCCTCGACGGCCTTCAGAAACCCGTATTCATCCCGGTTGTCGGGATCCGCAAGCGCGATCCGGTCGAACACGGCGCGGGCGTCGGACCTCTCGCCATAGGCGGGCGTGAAGCCGCAGGAAGAAAGCAGCAGATAAATGGCAAGCCCGATCAACGGCAACAGGGCTTTGTTGAGAACAGGTTTAGCGATCATCACAAGGGCCAGTCTATGCAGAAAGCGCCGCTTTTGTCTTGCAGATTGATCATCCGATGTAAACTCTCTCGTGCTGGTTCGAACGCCATGGGAGAACGGTCCCTTACATTCGGGCGCGCGCCGTGCAGAGGCAGGCGATGCCTGCCGCGGTTCCTGTCGCAACTTTCGCGCCCGACACAGCGCCCGGTTCCGCTGCTCACAATGAGATGCCGAGCATCATCGGCCCCAGCAGAACGAGAACCCCGAAGGTCACGGCGATGGCGATGATGTTCATCAACGCGCCTGCGCGCACCATGTCGGACATTTGCATTCTTTCGTAGGAAAAGACGATGGCATTGGGTGGCGTCGCCACCGGCATCATGAAGGCCATGGAGGCGCCCAGGGCGACAGGCACTGTCAGGGTCAGGACATCCAGTTCCAATCCCAGCGCGACCGCGCCCAGAATGGGTAGGAACGTTGCCGTCGAAGCCGTGTTGGACGTGATTTCGGTCAGGTAGACGATGGCGATCAGTACCGCGAGGACCAGCAAAACGGTACCAACCTCGATACCCGCTACGCTTTCACCGATGACACGCGCAAGACCCGATGTCGAGAATCCGCTCGCCAGTGCCAGGCCGCCACCGAAAAGCAGAAGGATGCCCCAGGGCAGATCACGCGTGGCGGCCCAGTCCAGCGCATAACGACCCGAGCCACGCGACAGCGGGACCGCGAAGAGGATCAGAGCCGCCGTGATCGCGATCATGGCATCGTCCAGCGGCAGGCCGGTCAGCCGGGCCAGGGGTGCGCGCAGCATCCAGCCCAGGGCGGCACCGCAGAACACGACCGCCACAAGGCGTTCACCGCGATTCATCGGCCCCATCTTCGCGATTTCCGCACGCACATGCCCGCCGGTATCGCCGACATCCATCATGCTTGCAGGGAACAGGTGACGGGTCAGCAGCAGCCATGTCACGGGCAGCATCACGATCACGACGGGCAGGCCAATCATCATCCAGCGGGCGAAGCTGACTTCGATTCCATAGCTCTGCTGTACAAAGCTTGCCAGCATTGCATTCGGCGGTGAGCCGATCAGCGTGCCGACGCCGCCGATCGATGCGCTGTAGGCGATTGCCAGCATCAGCGCGACACCGAAATTGCGGACCAACCCGTCATCCCGGCTTTGCCGGCTGACAAAGTCGATGACCGAGAGCGCGACGGTGAACATCATGATCGTGGTTGCCGTGTTGGATATCCACATGGATAGGAACGCGGTCGCCAGCATGAAGCCCAGAACGATCCTGTTCGGCGCGGTCCCCGCAATGGACACAATCCGCAGGGCGATCCTGCGGTGCAGCCCCACCCGTTGCATGGCTGCAGCCAACAGAAAACCGCCAAGGAACAGGAAGATCAGCGGGTTTGCATAGCGCATTGCCGTAGCCGACATGTCCTGCACCCCCAGAGCCGGCATCAGGACCAGCGGCAAAAGCGCCGTGGCCGGGATCGGCAATGCCTCCGAGAGCCACCAGATCACCATCCACAGGGTAATGGCCAGCATGCGCCAGGCCTCGAGCGGCATTCCCGCTGGCGGTGTGAGCCAGAGCAGCGCAGCAGCCCCCAACGGCCCCGCGACCAGCCCCGCCATGCGCAGGGCGGAGACCGGGCGATCCGTGCCCGAGGCAGGATGCGACTGTCTGTCGGGGGACATTGGAACCTCGTCTTGGGTGAAACTCTGCAAGAGCGACGGTACTGTTTCGTATGAAATTCCGCTGAATGTACAGGCTGAGCCGCGCGTTGAACAGATCATGTATCGCAGGCTCGCCTGCGGGGTCCTCTGCAAGGGCCTCAGGAGCCCGAAGCTGGCCATGGCGCATTCGTGCCGCCGGAAGAGTCAGTGCGAGTTATCCGTATTTTCCGGGCGCGTTGGTACGACGCTTCCGGTCTGCGTGGCCGGGCCTGCGGGTTGATCGGCTTTCATGTGCAGCGCCCGATCGCGCGGCGATCATCCGCCAAGGCGGTCCGGTCATGTCAGCGTGGTGTCGAGGGCCGAGGACAGCTTGTCCACCAACTCACCGATCTGGTCCTCGGTCAGGATGAAGGGCGGGGCGAGCAGGATGTGATCGCCCTGGCGCCCGTCGATCGTGCCGCCCATTGGATAGCAGATGAGCCCCGCCTCGAAGGCTGCCGCCTTCAGTTCCTTGTGCACAGCGCGCGCCGGATCGAAAGGGGTTTTGCTATCGCGGTCGGCGACCAGTTCGAGGCCCCGGAACATGCCGCGCCCACGAATATCGCCCACATTCGGGTGCTGCCCGAAGGCGTCGTTCAAAGCGGTTTCCAGGACCGCGCCCATCCGGGCGGCGCGCGCGGTCATGCCGCCATCTGTCAACTTTGCGACAACCGCATCCGCAGCGGCGCAAGCCATCGGGTGCCCGATATAAGTGTGCCCGTGCTGGAAAAAGCCCGAGCCGCTTTCGATCGCGTCATAGATCCGGGCAGAGCACAGCATCGCGCCGACCGGCTGATACCCGGCGCCGAGGCCCTTGGCGATGGTTGCGATATCGGGGACGATCCCGTCCTGTTCGCAGGCGAAAAGCGTGCCGGTGCGCCCCATGCCGCACATGACCTCGTCGAGGATGAGCAGGATACCGTGGCGGTCGCAGATTTCGCGGATCCGCTTGAAATACCCCGGCACGGCGGGCACCGCGCCAAGCGTGGCGCCGACCACCGGTTCGGCGACGAAGCCGATCACGGTCTCTGGGCCGAGGCGTTGCAACTCCGTCTCAAGCTCGTCGGCGACGCGCTGGCCGTACGCCTCTTGGGATTCGCCCTCCTCGCGGTCGCGATATGCGTAGCAGGGCGCGATATGGCTGGTGTCGATCATCAGCGGGGCGAAGGGTTCGCGCCGCCAGGCATTGCCGCCCGTGGACAGTGCGCCGAGCGTGTTGCCGTGATAGCTTTGGCGGCGCGCGATGAAGCGGGTGCGCTGCGGCTCGCCGCGTTCGAGGAAATATTGCCGCGCCAGTTTCAGCGCCGCCTCGACCGCCTCGGAGCCGCCCGACACCGGATAGACCCTGTCGAGCCCTTGGGGCGCGTGGGCGATCAGGCGGTCGGCGAGCCGTTCAGCGGGTTCAGATGTGAAGAAACCGGTATGCGCGAAGGCGATCTGTTCGGCCACAACGGTACCGCTACCGTGGCCGAGTATTGCTCCGCCGTTTACATGTGAGGCGGATTGAACGGTTCTCGGCCGGGTCAAGGCAGCTGCCCACGTTCATGACGAGCGCCTGTCAAGATCGGGCCTGATCCGGCACCTCAGGTCACGAACAGCCGCCGCGCGGGACCGCGCTCGAATCCGGCGCGTTCAAAACGCGACCCCACGCAATCGCTTGATTGCCGAAGATTCAGCAGCAGGAGGGGTATTGTTCCCAATATCTGCCAGCGAGATGCGCGTCTTGCGGTCAAGCGGATCGAAACGCGCGCGACGGTGATCCTCCTTCCGACGATCTTCCTGCCGCTGGTGCGCCAGCTCGGGGCCAACCTTTTCGTGCCATGCAAAATATCGCGACTGACCATCGAAGAGGTCGCGCGCCGGGTTCTGCATTTCATCGCCACCATTATTCCGGGGCTCTTGATCCCGATTTGCTTTTGTCGCCATCGGCAGACGCCGGATCGGCAGGCACCACGCTCGCTCAGCGGATGACCGCCATGACAAACCCACGGCGGAATCTGGCAGCGGGTTCATCCCCGTTTACGGTTCCTGATACCGAACCATCGGTTGTGTCAGTATGAGCGTTCCGGCGAGCGTGGATGAACCGAGTTGTCCAAAGGGCTGCCATCCGGTCTTAATATAATCGTTTACCTGCTTGGACAGCCTGTCATGCGTTTCATCTGCATCTGTCTCGGCATAGAGCGCTGATAAAACCTTGTATTCCATTATCCTGGCCATTGCCTTTGCCTCCCGCTCCGTCTTTCTCCCGATGACAGCCTAGCGGATGCGGGCGGCACGATGAAAGTGGTGTTGCAAGCACCGATGTCGGCGCGTTCGCATAGGCCACGGGTTCACCCCCGGTCTTGATCCGATCTGTCCGAATCTGATTGCCTTACGAAAAATTTGTATCACAATTCGAGAATTGGTCTCTTAAGATGAAATGATTCGATTAAATGCATCTGGATCGCCTGATAACCATCCTGGAAATCGTCGCCGTGGCAGGGCGGCCTGTTTCGACTGGCGAAATCCAGAAGGCAACGGGACTGCCCAAGCCGACATGCTACAGGCTGATCCAGACGCTTCAGGAGCAAGGCCTTGTCGAAGCGCCGTCAGGCGACGGGCGTGTTGTGATCGGTGAACGTCTGATCCGTATCGCCCTTCTCGGTAAATCCGACGTAGATGTGCGTAAGGCGGCGGCGCCACTGCTGAAGGCTGCGGCAAGCCATTTCAACGAGACCGTTTTTCTCGCCCGCTTTCGAAACCGCCAGGTCGAGATCATTCATGCGGAGACGCCAGACGATCCTGCGCGCGCCTTTGTGCATCCCGGCTTGGGCGTGCGTCCGATGCATGCCTGTTCATGTTCAAAGGCGATCGCTGCCTTTACCGAACTGGAATTTCAGAACTCGATCATCAGCGGCAGCCTCAAGGCCTATACCGACCACACCAAGACGACCGAGGCAGAATTGCGCGCAGAATTTGCACGCATTGCCGAGCGTGGCTTTGCCGACTGTGATCAGGAGATTGACGTTGGGATCGCCAGTGTCGCGGCGCCAGTCTCCATCGGCAATATCGGCGCGACGTTCAGCGTGGGCACCGTTGGGCCGATCCGTCGCTTCGGAGCGGCGAAGCGGTCGGAAATGGGCCTGCAACTCATCAACCTGGCTGACCGCATCAGCGGCGCCATCCAACTGTGCAATGTGGCCGAGGTTTGAGGAGGCCGGGACCACACCGCCAAGAAGAAGGAAGAAAGACGACGTTGGCCCCATGAGGGGCCTTAAATCCAGGGAGGAAAATACATGACCTTAAGACCGGACCCGACGTTTCACGCCACGGCGCAGCTTGCCATGCAGGCCCCCGTGGAGAACTACGGCTTTACAGTGATGCTGAGCCCGGACGGCTCGCAACCCGATGGGATCGCCGTGGTCGATCTCAATCCGAAATCCGACACATACGGCACCATCGTCCACACGCTTCTGATGCCCTATACCGGCGACGAGTTTCATCACTTCGGCTGGAATGCCTGTTCCTCGTCCCTTTCTCCGCTGTCGGGACATGCCTTTCTTGAACGGCGTTACCTGATCGTCCCGGGCATCCGGTCTTCGCGCATCTATGTCATCGATGTGAAAGACCCACTGGATGCGAAGATCCACAAGATCATCGAACCTGAGGAAGTGTTTGCCAAAACCGGCTATTCGCGGCCCCACACGATCCATTGCGGGCCGGAAGGCATCTATGTCTCGACCCTTGGTGGGGGCGGCAAGGACGGCACCGACGGCCCCCCCGGCATCTTCATCATGGATTGCGAGACATTCGAGATCATCGGCCAGTATGAGATGGACCGGGGCAAGCAAGACAAGCACTACGATTTCTGGTGGAACCTGCCACAGGATTACATGGTCAGTTCCGAATGGGGCCTGCCGCCGCAGTTCGAGAACGGCATCGTGGCCGAGGATCTGCTATCGAACAAATACGGCCACTCCATCCATTTCTGGGACCTTCGCAAGCGCAAGAACATACAGACGATGGACTTTGGCGAGAACTACCAGATGGCATTGGAAATCCGCCCCGCGCATGATCCCAAGAAATCCTACGGCTTTTGCGGCGTGGTGGTGGACACTACCAACCTTCAAGGGGCGATCTTTACCTGGTGGCGCGGCGAGGACGGAACCTGGCAGTCGAAAAAGACCATCACGATCGACCCGCGCCCGGAAAAGGCCGAGAACCTGCCGCCACTGTTACAGGGTTTCGAGGCGGTGCCACCGCTAGTCACCGATATCGACCTCAGCCTCGACGACAAATATCTCTACGTCGCCTGCTGGGGGATGGGCGAGATGCATCAATACGACGTGTCGGACCCGATGAACCCTGTTCTTGCCGGCAAGGTTGAACTCGGCGGCATCGCGCGCGGCACCAAGCACCCGGGCGGTGGTGACTTCGCCTTCGGGCCGCAGATGGTCGAGATCAGCCGTGACGGCAAGCGCGTGTACTGGACCAACTCGCTTTACTCCACATGGGACGATCAGTTCTACCCGGGCCAAGAGGGCGGGCAGATGGTGATGGCCCATGTCGGGGAAAACGGGGGGCTGACGCTCGATCCGGATTTCTATGTCGATTTCCCTGAAGGGCACCGGGCTCACCAGATCCGGCTGGAGGGCGGCGATTGTTCGACCGACAGCTTCTGCTATCCCAACGTCTGAATGGAACTCGATGCAAGCACGATGACGGCTCTTTGGGGGGCCGTCATCATTTCCGGGATCTATCACGGGGTCAATCCCGGCATGGGATGGCCGCTGGCGGTGTCCGCCGGGCTCATGGAAGGCCGGCACAGCGCAATGGTCAAGGCCATCGGCGCTTTGGCGATCGGGCATCTTCTGGCGATGCTGGCCATCCTTCTGCCCTTCTCGATGATGACCGCACTGATAGACTGGCAGACCGAAATCCGAATTGGTGCCGCTACGCTGGTGATAGCGGCAGGGATATATCTGCTGATAAATCGCAGACACCCCAGATTCCTGTCGCGGGTCCAACCCTCAAAGCTGGTGCTGTGGTCGTTTCTCGCGGCGATGGCTCATGGGGCCGGGCTGATGCTGGTGCCGATATACCTCGGGATTTGCGGGGTCGACATAGGTGACGGAGGCCACGAAGCGGCCAGAGACCTGATGGGGCAGAACATTGCATCCGCCTTTACCGTGGCCTTGGCCCACACGGCCGCCATGTCCGTCTCCGGCGGTCTGATCGCGGTGGCGATATATTTTTACTTCGGGCTGAAGTTTCTTTCACGTGCATGGTTCAACCTGGACATGGTCTGGGCTTTGAGCCTGATTCTCGTGGGCTCCTTCGCGATCTACGCGATAATAAAAGGGCATTGATGACATCGAAGCGGGCGGACGGACAAATCCGAACACGCCTCGGTCTGAGCAGGGCGCTGCCTTTCATATCATGCAAAGACACGCCACCCGGCCAGAGTGACGACGCAGGTCGCGCGGCGCACTGGCGCCGGCCATTTGCGTCCATCTAAACCCTGCCACCCGGCGTGCTTCACGTGAACGCGCAATGGCGCCGCCCGGCAGGCCTTGGCTGAAACCTTCTCAACAGAAAGAACTCGGCCCGGAGCCCTCACCTGAATGGCTCGGGACGACCTACAGATTTCAAAACACGATCGGCATCGGTCGCACCGGTTGCATGCGCCGAACCTGCGGCGATTATGAGCGGGAGACAGGTAGTATGCGGGTGCTGTCAGACGAATTCGAACGCGCCTCAGTCAGAGCAGGGACGCTGCTCTTTATGTCATGCAGAGACCGCGCCACTCGGCAAAAGCGGCGGCACGGTTTCGCCTGAAGATGTGTCGACTGGAGAGGCTTCGTTCCGAATTGAAATGGTTTAATATTGAAGAATGGACGGCGCGAATTTTTGCAGACTTCGCATGCGTCGAAAGCGGGTCATGGCGCGTTCTCGTCGTCGGAACGGCTGATGCGAATTCTAGGCACGATTGTCCAGCCAGCGACCAGTCACCTGCCGTTCGGCATTGCCGATTTCCTTTATGGCGGTGGCAAAGGAGCGGAGTTTGTCGGCCACGACATGTTCGGGCCGACCATAGCGTTTCATCAATTTTCTGAGGAATTTCAAAGCGTCCTTGCGATCCCGACGCTTTGAAACAAAGGCGTCCAGCACTTTGCCCTCTTGATCAACAGCGCGCCACATGTAGTGGGTTTCGCCGTTGATTTTGACGAACGCCCCGTCCAAATGCCATTGCCAGTTCGAACAGGCGCGCATTCGTTGAATTGGACAGCGCCGGATTTCTGCGGCGAATCCCACGCCAAATCTGTTCCAGCAACTAGCGGACGGGTTCATGGCTAACGTCGATCCCGCGTTCGTGGAGCAGGTCCTCGACGTTGCGCAGTGACAGCGGGAATCGAACATACATCATCGCCGCCAAACGGATGATCTCAGGGCTGGTTTTGAAATACTTGAATGGATCGTGTTTTGTCATTCCAGAAGCGTAGGGCGGGATCAACGTCGTCTCAACACAATTTGCTCTGACAATGCCGGCGCGTCTCTTGCGGAAACCCTCATCCGCAATCGCCCGAAAAAACGCGGGAAAATCATCGAAAACCGCACGTGGGAAAGGAGACGAGTGTGGGTGGCGGAGGAGGTGTCCGCCATTGCGTTTTCTGACATGTTCCGATCAAGTCCAATAATGCATTTAGAATCAGATTATTGATGGATGCCGCCTGTCCATCACGTTCCGAGAATTTCCATTTACTTCCCACAAAAAGTGTGGGAATAAATGGTGGAAACGTTGATGGAAACGCAGGTTGGATGATGGCGCAGAACCAAACGGGCAGTAAACGGCATCCCGAGAAGGCGCTATCCGCTGTGTTTGTTCGCCAGGTAGTCGAACCGGGCAAATACTCCGATGGGAATGGCTTGTTTCTTATGGTGCAGCCCAATGGCTCAAAATCATGGGTGCAGCGCATCACCATTCGCGGCAAGCGTCGTGACATAGGCTTGGGCGGCGCGGGATATGTGTCTCTGTCCGAGGCACGCGAGATGGCGCTGGAAAACAAGAAACTGGCGCGGGCCGGTGGCGACCCATTGCAGGTCAAGCGCGAGGCGCAGGCGGTGCTGACCTTTGCAGAGGCCGCGCGCAAGGTTCACGAAATGCACAAGCCCACATGGCGCAATCAAAAGCACGCGGCGCAGTTTATCAGCACGCTGGAAACCTACGCCTTCCCTAAAATAGGGGCATTTAAGGTTGGCGATGTGACGACGTCGGATGTTCTGGCGGTGCTGCAACCGATCTGGCTGGAAAAGCCTGAAACCGCGCGGCGGGTGCGCCAGCGGATCGGCACCGTTATGAAATGGGCCGTTGCGAAAGGTTGGCGGCAAGATAACCCTGCCGAGAATATCGGGCAGGCATTGCCCAAGCACGAAACCACAAAGAACCACCGCAAGGCGCTTCCCTATGCGCAGGTTTCCGAATGTATCGAGGCGGTGCAACACTCGAACGCGTGGCCCGCAACAAAGCTGGCGCTGGAATTTCTGATACTGACCGCATCGCGTTCAGGCGAGGTGCGCGGTGCGCTATGGGAAGAAATCGAATTTCAGGGCGGTGACACTGCTAAAGCTGCTAAAGCTGCTACATGGGTTATTCCAGCAAGCCGGATGAAAATGAAAAAGCCGCATCGCGTGCCATTGTCCGCGCGGGCGCTGGAAATCCTGAAAGAGGCCGAGGCGCTGCGCGGTGCATCCGGGTTGGTATTCCCGTCCATGCGGGATAAGCCGCTATCCGACATGACGCTTTCAAAGCTAGTGAAAGAACAGGGCTTTGACGTGCATGTTCACGGATTCCGCACGTCATTCCGGACATGGGCGCAGGAGCAAACCAATTTCCCGCGCGAGGTTGCGGAGGCGGCGCTTGCCCATGTGGTCAAGGATAAGGCCGAAGCCGCCTATGCCCGATCCGACATGTTCGAGAAGCGGCGAATGATGATGGAAAGTTGGGCGGGATATTTGACGAATCGAGTGTGCAAGGTTGTGAATTTGGCATGAATGATTCGAACAAGAAAATAGTGAATGCGTTGGCGAAGGCCCAAGTGAACAGCCAGTTGCAGGCTGAAGCTCGAGCGCTAAGGCAGAAACTTGATGCAATAAATACGGCGCGAGCCGCAATTTATTCAGCAATTAGCGCATGGACTGGGGAAGTAATTCGACCCGGCGACCCAATCCCTGTCATTCGAAAGGGTAGGAAGGTCTCCGAAATCCATTCAAACACGTTGCTTCATGGCGACCCTACTGACCCAGTGACCTCAGCCTCTTTAATTGAGCATAGGTCCACTTTGGAGCGTAAGGAGAAAAACCTGCGCAACGTGAAAGAAAAGGCGCAGGCGCTAATTTCAGCACTCACTGAGCTTTCATACTCGGAACGCATCGAACTTGACCGCCAAAAGCAGTTTAGCGCGGATGAGCGTCTAGCGTCGAGAATTATAGCGCAAGTTGGTTACCTTACTTCTTCCGTAGTCGGTTGTTCCCAAATGATGTTGCGCTCTGAGGAAGAGATTTTAAAGGTTCAGGAAGAGCTTAATAAAAGGCAGCGTGGCAAGGGGCGTCCAAGGAATGATGCTGCCTACGCTGTCGCGAGTGAGTTGGCATATCTCTACGCAAATGTAACGGGCCAAAAACCGACCTACTCAGAAGGGCCGGATGGGCTTTCCGGGCAATATACCCCTGCTCTACGCGACGTATTTGATAGCTTGGGTTGGACTGAGTTATCACTGCGGGGACCAGCGGAAGCTGCAATTCTCAAGGTTGGTTCAGAAGATTTGGCATACGATAAAAATCAAACTCTGGGCGGACTTTTGGGGTTGCCTCCCGAATAGACCGCTCGCCCAAGTTCAATACCTTTCGAGGCATAGCGAAACTGCCTTGTGAGGTTTATCAATGGCTAACCCAATACTGAGACGCCCAAACGTGGAATGTGCCACTGGGCTTTCCCGATCCAGCATTTATGCAAAGCTTGACCCTTCCAGCCCATACTATGACGCGTCTTTCCCAAAGCCTATAAAGCTGGGCAAGCGTGCCGTCGGCTGGCGTGAAGCTGATATTTCCGCATGGCTCGAAAGCCGCACAACCGGCGCGGCATGATCCATGACCGGCAAAAAGAACGCGCCGTGCAGCTGGCAGGCTGGCACGACGCGGGATGTTCCGTTTGCGGCTGCGACGGACACCCGAAATGTATCACCTAAGCGTGCGGAACACCAGACCGGCGGGACGCCTTACCGCATCACGCCCAGCGCGGGCGACCCGTTCAATATCGCGGTTTCTGGCCGCGACCGTTGGGCGCTCGAACAACTGCGCAAGGCGGGTGCGAAGGGCTGCACTCCCATACATAACCCTGCGCCGCGCTGGGCGGCATATGTGCATGACCTGCGCGCGTTGGGGGTGGAAATCGAAACCATCACCGAACCGCATGAAGGCGACTTTCCGGGGCATCACGCACGTTATGTGCTGCGCTCTGGCGTGGCGCTGGGCTGGAAAGGCGGTGCAGCATGAACGCGCTGCAAATCTCTTTCCTGATGCGCGCACATGGGCTGACAGAGGCGCAGGCGCATGCAATGGCGGTGCTGATCTGGGGGGCGTGCTGATGGACGCGAAACAGATCACCCAAACCCTTCGCGGCAAATGGTATCGCCATTACGGGAGCGCGCCTTGCCCGGTTTGTCAGACTGAAGGCCGCAAGGGGCAGAATGCCCTGACCTTGGCCGATGGCGATGGCGGGCGGCTCTTGGCGCATTGCAAGAAATCCGGCTGCGCCTTTGGCGACATTCTGGCGGCGGCAGGACTTGGGCGCGGCGATTACATCGCGCTCGATCCGCTGGAAGGCCACGCGCGCCAAGCCCAGGACCGGGCCGAGGCCGAGAAGAGGGCCAAGCAAGCGCACCGGCTTTGGCAGGATGCGCGCCCCGTGGTCGGCACGCTGGCGGAAACCTATCTGAGGGGGCGGGGCATATCCTGCCCCCTTCCCGAAACCCTTCGCTTCCTGCCTGAGTGCTGGCATCCGACCGCAAAGCGGTTTCCTGCGATGCTGGCGCGCGTCGATGGTGGCGACGGTTTCGCGGTGCATCGCACCTATCTTG
Organism: Roseovarius salincola; assembly: GCF_026891095.1. Taxonomy (GTDB): domain Bacteria; phylum Pseudomonadota; class Alphaproteobacteria; order Rhodobacterales; family Rhodobacteraceae; genus Roseovarius; species Roseovarius salincola. The sequence goes on along the minus strand of NZ_JAPTNL010000022.1, from coordinate 13,560 downwards.
CGCCTGATGGACGGGGCAAGGCCAAGGTGGAGCCAGACAAGATGATGCTGGGCCGCGTCTCTGGCGGCGCTGTGAGGCTGGCAGAAGCGCAGGGGCCGCTTGTGGTGGCCGAGGGCATCGAGACCGCCCTGAGCCTGTCCTGTGGGCTTCTGCGCACCCCTGCGACTGTCTGGGCGGCGCTGTCCACGTCTGGGATGCGCGGGCTGCATCTGCCACCCGATCCGCACCGGCTGACCATTGCGCCGGATGGCGATGCACCCGGCAAGGCGGCGGCGCATGACTTGGCTGAACGCGCGACCGCGCTGGGCTGGCAGGTGTCACTTCTGACCGCCCCCGATGGCCGCGACTGGAACGACATTCTGACCATGAAAGGGGATGCAGCATGACCGCCCCGCAACCTATTCCGTTCAAAGCTGAAGGCCCGCAACCGGTACTAAGAGAAATCCCGGCGGGTGAATCCTATCCGGTGGGCGCTCTGGGGCCGCTGCAAGCCGTTGTAGAGGCTGTGCAGGGCATGGCCCTTGCCCCGGTCGCCATACCGGCGCAATCGGCGCTGGCGGTGGCGTCTCTGGCCCTGCAGGGCTTCGCCAATGTCGAGACTCTAAACGGGCCGCGCCCGCTATCGCTCTACTGCCTGACCATCGCGGCAAGCGGCGAGCGCAAATCAAGCTGCGATGCACCGCTGATGGCGGCTTTGCGCGAGCATGAAAAGGAACAGGCCAAGGCCCAGCGCGATGATGTGCAGGCATGGCAAAACGCGCATGCGATATGGAGCGAGGAACGCAAGCGCATCCTGGGCGAAATCAAAAAGGGAAAAGGCGAAAAGAAGGCCGCTGCGCAGGCCGATCTGGATGCGCAAGGCCGGGAACCCGCCGCGCCGCCAAGTCCTGACCGCGTAGTGACCGAACCCACGTTTGAAGGGCTGACCCGGCTCTATGCGACCGGGCAACCGTCGCTTGGCATCTTTTCGGATGAAGGCGGGCAATTCCTTGGCGGGCACGCCATGAACAGCGACAACCGCCAAAAGACGCTGACCGCCCTAAACGACTTATGGCAGGGCAACCCGATCCGGCGCACGCGGGCTGGTGACGGGGCATATACGCTTTATGGGCGGCGGCTGGCGGTGCACCTGATGGCGCAACCGGGCGTGGCGCATGCCTTCATGGCTGACCCGCTTGCCGCCGATAGCGGCTTTCTGCCTCGCTTCCTGATCTGCGAACCGCCCAGCGCAATCGGCACAAGGCTGCATTCCAAGATAAAGCCCGACAATGGGGCATTGGCGACGTTCTCCGACCGGCTGCGCACTATTCTTGAGACATCTTTGCCGATGGATCCTGACACCCGCGAATTGCAGCCCCGCAGCCTTACGCTGAGCAATGACGCGAAGGTGCTCTTGATACAGTTCTCTGATGCAATTGAGTTGGCCCAAGGTAAGGGCGGCAATCTCGAACATATCACCGGCACCGCATCGAAAGCGGCGGAACAGGCCGCGCGCATTGCGGGCGTGCTGACGCTCTGGCGGGATTTGCACGCGGTCGAGGTTGCCGCGAAGGATATGGCCGATGCAATCACGCTGGCGCAGTTCTACCTATCCGAGGCCGCACGGCTGGCCCATGCGGCAACCGTATCCGCTGAAATCGACCGGGCGGAAAAGCTGCGCAGATGGCTTCTGGATAGCTTGCCGGAACCGGAAATCATTCTTGGTGAGGCGGTGCAAAAGGGGCCATACGGTTTGCGCGAAAGCAAGACAGCAATCGCCGCGCTGACGCTCCTGGAAAAGCACGGCTGGCTGCAACCGCTTGAACCCGGCACCGTTGTTCGCGGTAGCGCGCGCAAGGCAGCGTGGCGGATCGTGCGAGGGGGTGGCGATGTGGTTTGATGCGCAATACGCGTTAAGCTGTTTGGACGGGGCAGAACAGCCCCGCCCCAAGGCCGCGCCCCGGTCAAAGCCTGTAACCGCGAATGAACCGAGTTTAGCAGGAATAGCAGGTTTAGCAGGCGGGGCGGCTCAAATCTCCAAAAGCCAGCCCAGCGCCAGACAAACGGAAACCGCCTTTCCCTATGGTGAAACCGCAGGGGAAAGGCCGCTGACCTATACAGGGCGTGTTGTGTCACTGGACGCATGGCGCAGCTTGACGGAATGGGAAAAGCACGGGCCGCGCGGGCGAGTTTGGAGCGGGAGAAGTCAGTTATGGGAATGACTCTAAAACAATCACTTAACCCGTTTTTGGGTGTGCAAATAGAGGATGGTCGCAATGCCTGGACCTGATCCGGATACAGTGTGGTTCGAGGAATACGAGGGACGGCTACTTGCGACCTATGAGCCTTATTTGTGGAGCGGCAATGTCGGGAACCGCAAGGCGCGGGCTATCGCAATCTTGAAGCGTCTGGTGTGGCACGATTGGTTTTGCCGCTGGTGCGGCGATGACTTGCCAGACTGGCGCAGGGCGGATGCGCGGTATTGTTGCGAAGGGTGCAGGAAGCGGGCGGCGCGGTATCGGCGGCGCTCGCGAAAGCACTCAGCCTCATTCTACTTGCTGCAATAAGCGTTCAATAAAAGGGGCGCATAATTTTGCGAATCGCATAGGCTTCAGCATAGACTTCGAGCAAATGGAGGCTCCTATGCGAATTGTGTCCTACATTGCTGCAGCTTTAGTGCTCGCTTTCCAAGCTGTCCCAGCTGAAGCTGAACAAATTCAGGGTTCGCAGTTTTCCAGCGGAAATTGGAACGGTGCGGCATATACGTTTGATGCTTCAGGAGAGTTCAGCCACTGTGCAATTTCCGCATCATATAAATCCGGTAACACCCTCTATTTCTCGGTCACGCGCGATGCGAGCGTGACGGTCGGCGTTTCTGGTCCTGCGCTTGGTCTCGAAGAAGGTATGAAATTTCCAGTAACGTTAGCGGTCGATCGACGTAAACCCTTTTATGGAACTGCAACAGCAGTGTCATCCAATCTGGCTTTTCTGACCATTGCCGACTTTGACGCAGCTATGACGGCATTTAAGAAGGGTTACACGCTGCGGATTTTTGCCAATGGTGGTCAAGGTGTCTATGATCTGTCTGGCACTTTCCGAGCTTTGGAGGCAGCCAGAAATTGTGCAATCATATATTACAATCATCGATCCAAGCCATCGACAGCCACCACCAGAAATGAGGTCGTAGACCCAGCGATAGGTTACCAGCTTGCTACCTCGATGATTTCTGATCTGGGTGTAACAGACGCCCGATATCTCACAAAAGATGAACTGCAACAGATTGAACTTCCCGGTGCAGTGTATTGGGTTTCCAATGATACTGGATTGTCGGGTGGTGTTATGTTCTTTGATGTCGCGGAAGGCTACGAATTGCGAACGCATGACGCGGTAGCTACGGAATATCTCTCTAGAGATTGTGAAGGGGATATTGCATCGACAGTGCAGCAAGTAGATGCGGAATTCCCAGCGCGCCAGATACGTGTCTTATGTCTAAGCGATGACCGGCAATACGAAGCGTATCTAACAAATTCCCTCTTAGAGGACGTTCGGATGGTGACGCTCTTGATGCATCATAGCGATGTGGGCGGGGCCGCACCGGAGAGGTTGAAAGAGCGAAGCACGGACTTGGCGTTAAGAAACGCAAAGTTTGTTTTGGATGCGGAGTGAACTTTAGGACCAATACGCGCGCGAGAAGTTTCAGATGTTGAGGCAATTGAAGCAAGCTGCGGCTAAGGGCAGCACAAGTTTTAGCCTATTAATGGATTTTTCGGGGTAAGCCTCCTGCGGTGGCCGTCTGATTCCGTGATAGATCCGGTGGGGGCACGCCAACCACACGCCGCTTTGACAGGAGTAAGCGATACCTAACTGTTAGAGTTCCATTCGAACGAATACGTCTCCAGCGGCGGGAGCGTTTGCCGATTCCATGCTCGCCATGAATTCATCGGCACTGATCCAACTGCTGTGGGACAGTGTCGCTTCATTCATCGCTATCGAATTCACTTTCAGGGGAGATATTTCGCTTAAGACATCAAAGCATTTGCGAATTTTCTGTGCTTCATTCTTGTGAAACTCCAAAGAAAGAATTGGGATTGGAACACTCAATCCTTTCACAACTTCCAACTCGAATCCTTCGACATCAATTTTGCAGAAGCTGGGCACTCCATGCTCGTCGATCAAATCATCCAACGTTGTGGTCTCAACTACACAGCTATTCAGCGGCGCATCCCTATATTCTAGTGCGCCCCATTTCGGGTTTAGACTTGCCGTGGATGCAGTGTGTGCAAACGTAAGTGTTGCTTCGCCCACCTCCGAAGATATCGCCTTGGGGACGAGGCTGAAATTTGGGTTCGCACTCAACTCCGCTTCAATAATCGGCCAGCAATTTGGGTTGGGTTCCACGCTTATGGTATTTGCACCCAGAGCTAGGAAGATATCGGCCTTCTGTCCCATGTTGGCCCCAATATCGAACACCAAGTCTCTTGGACGGATGAACTGCCGGTAGAGTTCTAAATCGCCGCGACGCTGCCTCCGAACCTCTGGGCTGAAGCGACGGAAAATTCTGCGGGCAGGCCCATAGACCCCAAGGCTCATGCTAATCTGTTTTAGTGCTCTAGGTGCAGGCATTCGAGTGAACCTCGCTTGAAAGTATCTTTTTGAAAATCTTGGGAGCAAAAATTCTGACGCTACCAATTCGGATACAACTTTCCTAAACGTGCTTGAGGGTCACAGTCCGTATCTGCTGAGTCAAGCGATGCAGGCTTGGGACATTTTTATTGGGACGCCGAGAAATAAGCCGAACGCACGACGTTTCAAGCATGGCAAACGTTTGACGCGCTCGACTTGCTTTGTTGCGGTCCAGATAGTCGCGCTCGACTTCCCCAACGCGAAACTTGGACCGCTGCGCTTAAACGAGTCGTCACCCTGCCGGACCACATCGTAAAAATCGAGAACCGCGACTTTACGGAGCCATACAAAATAAAATGCGGGTAAAAGTGTGGGAATTCACACTTTATAAAATCATCAAGCAATTGATTTATTTCAGAATTATGGAATGTTGTGGCGGAGGAGGTGGGATTCGAACCCACGGTACGCTTTCACGCACGCCGGTTTTCAAGACCGGTGCATTCGACCACTCTGCCACTCCTCCGGTGCCGACTTCCCTATAGCCTGCGCAACGATTCTGGAAGATGCTGATCTCAGGGGAATTCCGCCGAATGGCACCTGCGCGCTTTTCTTGGCGCGGGCAAGGCGCTAGACTGTTCGCGCGCAGGGGGATGGCCGCCTGCGTCACGATGGAACAAGGCCGGGAAAACCGGCGCGCATCACAGGCAAGGGGTTCGGCATGGGGCAGTTCGGCATGGAGTATTCGGGCAAGGTTGCAGGGCGGGGGCTGAAAGGCGCGGTCGCGCTGACGGCATCAGTGTTGCTGCTGGGCGGCTGTCAGGAGATGGGCAATATCAACCCCTTCAAATCAAGGCCCGATGCCAGCGACACCGAAGCAGAAGACGCTGCCGACAGTTCCTCGACCAAGCTGGTCGAGCGCGACGTCGAGGCGCCCGACGTCTTTCAGAAGACCGATATGGGGCTTTGGGATGGCCGTCCCTCGCTGGGCGGCGTCTGGGTCGCCCATCCCGATGTGAACGAGCCCGAGCGCGTCATCATCCGCAACGCCACCAATTCCAAGTTCGTGATCGGCGCGCTGTTCCGGCGCGAACGCGAAAATCCCGGCCCGGCCTTTCAGGTCTCCTCGGATGCCGCAGCGGCGCTGGACATGCTGGCCGGCGCCCCGACCCAGCTCAACGTGACCGCACTGCGCCGCGAGGAGGCTCCGGCAGAGCCGGCCGACGCCGAAGAGTCCGAAGCACAGGTGGACGATCCCGCCGAGATCGAGACCACATCGCTTGACCCGGCCGCCGGGGCCGCCGAGGCCATCGACACCGCCGATGCCTCTATGTCCGCTGAGTCCATGCCAAGGCCGGTGTCGCCGCCCGCCGCCGCATCGCGCCCCTCGGCATCCTCTCTTGAAAAGCCGTATATTCAGATCGGCATCTTCAGCGTCGAGGAAAACGCCCGCAACACGGCGACCGCCATGCGTCGGAACGGCATGGTGCCCACGGTCAAAGAACAGACCACCCAGGGCAAGGATTTCTGGCGCGTGATCGTCGGGCCGGCGGCCAACAGTTCTGAACGCGGCATTCTTCTCAAGAAGATCAAGGGTGTCGGCTTTGAAGACGCCTATCCGGTAACCAACTAGACCCGAGGCCCCATGACACGTCTGTTCCGTCTTCTGACTCCGGCTCTTCTTGTTCTGGCGCTGGCCCTGCCTGCGGCCGCCTTCGACACGCGCGCCAAGGCCGCTTTTGTCTACGACATGAAGACCGGCACCGTGCTGCTCGACAAGAACGCCGACGAGCCGCTGCCGCCCGCGTCCATGTCCAAGCTGATGACGCTCTATGTCACCTTCGAGGCGATCCGCGACGGGCGCCTGTCGCTTGACGAAGAACTGCCGGTCTCGCAGCATGCCATGAGCTATGGCGGTTCGACCATGTTTCTCGATACGACCGACCGTGTGCGGGTAGAGGACCTTTTGCGCGGGATCATCGTGCTTTCGGGCAATGATGCCTGCGCCGTGCTGGCCGAGGCGCTCAGCCCGGATGGCACCGAGGCGGGCTTTGCCCGTTATATGACGCAGCGTGCGCAAAAGATGGGCATGACGAATTCGACCTTCATCAATTCGAATGGCTGGCCCGCCGCGGGCCACCGGATGAGCGTGCGCGACCTCGCGCTGCTGGCGCGCCGCATCATCGAGGATTTTCCCGGCTTCTACCCGATGTTCGCCGAAACCGAATACGCCTTTGACGGCCGCGCCCCGCAAAACACCCGTAACCGCAACCCGCTCCTTTCGCGCAATATCGGCGCGGACGGGCTCAAGACCGGCCACACGGTCGAGGCGGGTTACGGGCTTGTGGGCTCGGCCAAGCAGGGCGACCGGCGCGTCGTCTTCGTGGTCTCAGGCATCGACAGCCAGCAGGCCCGTGCCGAAGAATCCGAGGCGATCGTCAACTGGGCATTTCGCCAGTTCGTCGAGAAATCGGTACTCAAGGCGGGCACCGAGGTGGCCCGCGCCGATGTCTGGATGGGCGACATGCCCAGCGTCGGCCTGACCCCGGCCGAGGACATCTCGACGCTGCTGCCGGTGCTGGCCAGCGACGATCTCAAGGCCGAAGTGGTCTACCAAGGCCCGATCCGCGCACCTGTCAAAGCGGGCGACGAACTGGCCGAACTGGTCTTCGCCCCCGAGGGGCTGCCCGAAACACGCGTGCCGCTGGTCGCCGCGCAGGATGTGCCGCGCGGCGGCTTCATGGCGCGCATCCGCACAGTCTCGGGGTTGCTCATCACGCGTGTGCGCCAGGGGTCCGAGGGCGCGATTTGAGCCGCAAGCGGGGATATTTCATCAGCTTCGAAGGCATCGACGGCTCGGGCAAATCCACGCAGGCGCGGCTTCTGGCCGAGCATCTGCGCGGCACCGGGCGCGACGTGGTGCTGACGCGCGAACCCGGCGGCAGCCCCGGTGCCGAAGAAATCCGCAAGCTGGTTCTGGAAGGCGCGACCGACCGCTGGTCGCCCGAAACCGAGCTGCTGCTGTTCACCGCTGCGCGCCGCGACCACCTTGAGCGCACCATCGAACCGGCGCTCGCAGCCGGGCAGGTGGTGATTTCGGACCGCTTCGCTGACAGCACACGGCTTTACCAAGGGCTTGCGCGGGCCGATCTGCGCGCGCTGGTGGACCAGCTTCATGACCTCATGATCGGGCGCGAACCCGATCTCACGGTGTTGATCGACATGGACCCCGGCACCGGGCTTGCGCGCGCGCTGGGGCGCAATGCGGGCGAGGAGCGTTTCGAATCCTTCGGCGACGCCATGCAACAGAAGGTGCGGCAGGGTTTTCTGGACCTCTCGCGCGAATTCGCCGAACGCTTCGTCACCGTGGATGGCAACCGCGACATTGACGCCGTCGCCGCCGACCTGCGCGACATCGCCGCGTCATGGCTGCCATGAGCGCGGCCGACGGCAGCCCCCGCATCGAGCCCGACCGGATCGAGGGCGCCCCCCATCCGCGCGAAACCCCGCGCCTGATCGGGCAGGGCGCCGCCGAGCGCGACTTTCTCGAGGCCTTCAATACCGACCGCCTGCATCACGCCTGGATGATCACCGGGCCGCGCGGTGTGGGCAAGGCGACGCTGGCCTGGTCGATCGCGCGGTTTCTGCTGGCGACGCCTTCGCCGGGAAACGACGATGGCGGGCTCTTCGGCGATGCGCCGCCAGCGCCGGATTCCCTTGATATTCCCGCCGATCACCCGGTTGCCCGGCGGCTGCTGGCGGGTTCGGATCCGGGGCTTTACCTCGTGCGGCGAGGCGGCGCCGGTTCGACCGAAAGCGAACGCGACAAGGCCTTCGCCGAGGCGCGCTTTTCCAAGGATATCCGCATCCCCGAAATCCGCGGCCTCTCGCGTTTCATTCACCTCAGCGCAACCGATGGCGGCCGCCGGGTGGTCATCGTGGATGCCGCAGACCAGATGAACACACAGGCGGCCAACGCGCTTTTGAAGATGCTCGAAGAGCCGCCCGCCCGCACTACGCTTCTTCTGGTCACCCATCAGCCCTCGCGGCTTTTGCCGACCATCCGTTCGCGCTGCCGGATGCTGCGACTGTCACCGCTTTCGCCCGATGACATGGCGCGCGCGCTTTCGCAGGCCGATATTGACCTTGGCGAGGACGGCGACGCCGCCACCCTGGCCGCGCTTTCGGGCGGTTCCGTGGGCGAGGCGGTGCGCCTCATCAACCTTGGCGGGGTCGCGATGTATCGCGAACTTGTGGCCATTGCAGGCACCATGCCCCGGCTGGATCGCGCCCGCGCCCTCAAACTGGCCGAGGCCGCCGCCACCCGTGGCGCCGAAGACCGTTTTGACCTCCTTTTGGGCCTCACAGACCTCTTTCTGGCGCGGTTGGCGCGGGCTGGCGCACTTGGCCCGCCCGAACCCGAGGCGGTGCCCGGCGAAGCCGATTTGCTGGCACGGCTCTCGCCCGGTCCGCTTCAGGGCCGGGCATGGGCGGACTGCGCGCAGGAGATCGGCGCGCGTGCCCGTCACGGGCGGGCGGTCAACCTTGACCCTGCCTCGCTGGTCCTAGATACCGTGTTCAGGATTCAGCAAACCGCGGCGGGTTGATCCGCCCGCATCAGGGGCGACATGAGCGACACCATCCAGATCACGGACAGCCATTGCCATCTCGATTTCGACACGTTCGACGAGGACCGCGACCAGGTGATCGCGCGCGCGCTCGAGGCGGGCGTGACGCGCATGGTCACGATCTGCACCAAGCTGCGGCTTGAACCGCAAGTGCGCGCCCTGGCCGAGCAATATGAACCGGTCTTTTACGCCGCCGGCACGCATCCGATGAGCGCCGCCGACGAACCCCTGGCCAGCGTCGAAGAACTGGCGCGCCTCGCCGAACATCCCAAATTCGTCGGTATCGGCGAAAGCGGGCTCGATTATCACTACACCGCCGACAGCAAGGCGGTGCAGCAGGAAAGCCTGCGCATCCATATCGCCGCCGCGCGCGAAACCGGCCTGCCGCTGATCATCCATGCCCGCGACGCCGACGAGGACATGGCCCGCATCCTGGCCGAGGAACATGCGCGCGGCGCCTATGATTGCGTGATGCATTGCTTTTCGTCGGGGGCGGGGCTGGCGCGGGTGGCGCTGGACCTTGGCTTCTATCTCTCGATGTCGGGCATCGCCGCCTTTCCCAAGAGCGCCCCCCTGCGCGAAATTTTCGCCGCGGCCCCCCGCGATCGGATTCTTGTGGAAACCGACGCGCCCTATCTTGCGCCGCCGCCCTATCGCGGCAAGCGCAACGAGCCCGCTTACAGCATCCACACGGCGCAGGCCGGGGCGCAGGCACTGGGCATGGACTGGCCGGACTTCGCCGCGCAGACCCAACAGAATTTCGACCGCCTGTTCAGAAAGGCCGCCCTTTACCGGGCGGCGGCCTGATGGCCGAGCGCCGCTTCGTCATCCTGGGCTGCGGCTCCTCGGGCGGCGTGCCGCGTCTGGGCGGCCATTGGGGGGATTGTGATCCCGACGAGCCGCGCAACATCCGCCGCCGCTGCGCGCTTCTGATCGAACAGGAGGGCGCGAAGGGCACCACCCGCGTGCTGATCGACACCTCGCCCGACCTGCGCGCGCAGCTTCTGGATGCCGGCGTCGGCGAGTTGGACGCGGTGCTTTATACCCACAGTCACGCCGACCATGTGCATGGCATCGACGATCTGCGCATGGTGGTCTACAACATGAAGAAACGCATCCCGGTCTGGGCCGATGGCGACACCCAGAACGCACTTTACGCACGTTTCGGATATGCCTTCATGCAGCCCGAGGGCAGCCCCTATCCGCCGATCCTCGACATGCACACGATCGACGGGGATGTCACCATCGACGGGGCTGGCGGGCCGCTGACCCTGACCCCCTTCGAAGTCAATCACGGCTCTATCGAGGCGCTGGGCTTTCGCATCGGCGACCTGTGCTACCTGCCTGATGTGGCGCGCATTCCCGATGATGTCTGGCCGCTGCTCGAGGGGCTGGATTGCTGGATCCTCGATGCATTGCGCCGCACGCCGCATCCGACCCATTCGCATCTTGCGCAATCGCTGGAGTGGATCGCGCGCGCCGCACCGCGCCGCGCGGTGCTCACCAACATGCATATCGATCTCGATTATCGCACGGTCGATGCGGAAACGCCCGCGCATATCACGCCCGCCCATGACGGGATGACGATCACCTACACGGTCTGACGCGATGCAGGCCCTGATCGAGATCATCCTGCCTGTCTTTCTGGTGATCGGCTTTGGCTATGTCGCGGTCTGGCGCGGCTGGTTTTCCGAGACCGGGCTCGACGGTCTGATGACCTTCACCCAGAATTTCGCGATCCCCTGCCTCCTGTTCACCGCCATAGCCCGGCTGGACCTTGGCCAGCATTTCGAATGGCGGCTGCTGACCAGCTATTACACCGGGGCGATGGCCGGGTTCCTTCTGGGAATGCTGGGGGCGCGGTTCGCTTTCGGGCGCGACTGGGAAGACGCGGTGGCAATCGGTTTCTGCTGCCTGTTCTCCAACTCGCTCCTGCTGGGGTTGCCGATCACCGAACGCGCATACGGCGCGCGCGCGCTTGACGGCAATTACGCGATCATCGCGATGCACTCACCGTTCTGTTATGCGGTCGGGATCTCGGCGATGGAGATCGCGCGGGCACGCGGGCGCGCAGGCCTGGCGCTGCTGCGGCAAGTGTTCAAGGCGATGTTCTCGAACGCGCTCATCCTGGGGGTGGCCGCAGGTTTCGCCGTCAACCTCAGCGGGCTCGCGATGCCCACCGTGGTCGATGAGGGGCTGGACTTGATGGTGCGCGCGGCACTGCCCGCAGCATTGTTCGGACTGGGCGGGATGCTGGTGCGCTACCGCCCCGAAGGCGATCTGCGCATCGTGCTCTACGCCTGTTTCGTCGGGCTGGTGGCGCATCCGCTGATCACCAGCGGGCTGGGGCGGGCGCTGTCGCTGCCCGTCGAGGCGACGCGTTCGGCGGTGCTGACGGCGGCGATGGCGCCGGGGGTCAACGCCTATATTTTCGCCAACATGTATGGCCGCGCACGCCGCGTGGCGGCGACGACGGTGCTGGTGGCGACCGCGCTGTCGATCTTGAGCGTCTGGCTGTGGCTGGGTGTCATGCCCTGAGCCCCGGCGCCCGGGCGCGGCCTCAGGAACAGAACTGGCGGTAGAGAAGCTCGATAAGTTCGCGGGTCTTTTCGTCGGCCAGCCGGTAATAGACGGTCTTGCCCTCGCGCCTTGTCTTGACGCGGCCCTCCTCGCGCAGCCGCGCGAGAATCTGGCTCACCGCCGCCTGGCGCATCTCCAGAAGCTGTTCGAGTTCGCCCACCGATTTCTCGCCCGAGCCCAGATGGCACAGCGTCATCAGACGTCCCTCATGCGCCACGGTCTTGAGAAAGGCCGCCGCGGTCTTGGCGTTTTCCTGCATCTCGGTCGGCGTGACCGATGCGCTGTCCAATATGTCCTTGGTATTCACTGTTACGGCGTCCCGTCCTGATCTTTATCCGCGCTTCCTAGCATGCCTGCGGGCAAAGCGCGATCCTACTGCTCGAGCGGCGGCGCGCCGCCCTGAAAGGCATTGCCCCCGACATAGTCGCAGGGCGCATCCTGCATCTCGAGATGCAGCCCGTCTCCCCTGTAAGGGTGGGCACGCGCCAGCGCCTCGTCAAGGTCTATGCCAAGGCCGGGCGTGTCCGGCGGGGTCACGAAACCGTTTTCGACCCGCAAACTGCCTTTTATAAGTGCATTGTGGAACGGGGTCTCGATGGTTTCGATCATCAAGAGGTTCGGGATCGAGGCGGCGAGGTGGATATTGGCCGCCCATTCCACCGGCCCGGCATAGAGATGCGGGGCCAGCTGCGCGTTGTAGACCTCGGCCAGGATGGCGATCTTCTTCGCTTCCCAGATGCCGCCCGCGCGCCCCAGCGCCGGTTGCAGGATGCTGGCCGCGCCCTGACGCAGCACGGGTGCGAATTCCGCCTTGGTGCTAAGCCGCTCGCCTGTGGCGACGGGAAGGCCCGTGGCGCGCGCGACCTCGGCCATCTGGGCGATATTGTCGGGCGGGATCGGCTCTTCGTACCAAAGCGGATCATAGGGCGCGATCGCCCGGCCCAGCCGGATCGCCCCGGCGGTGGTGAATTGCCCATGCGTGCCAAAGAGGATGTCGGCGCGATCCCCCACCGCCTCGCGGATCGCGCGGCAAAAGGCGATGGACATCGAGATGTCCGACATCGCCGGCATATGCCCGCCGCGCATCGTGTAGGGTCCGGCGGGATCGACCTTGACCGCCGTATAGCCGCGCGCGACGCAATCTGCGGCGGATTCGGCGGCCATGTCGGCCGATGTCCAGAAATCCTTCATTATGTGGCGTTCCAGCGGGTAAATATAGGTATAGGCGCGGATGCGCGCGTTCATCCTGCCCCCGAGCAGCGCCCAGACGGGGCGCTCGCGCGCCTTGCCCAGAATGTCCCAGCAGGCGATCTCCAGCCCCGAAAACGCGCCCATCACCGTCAGGTCGGGCCGCTGCGTGAAACCCGAGGAATAGGCGCGCCGGAACATGAGCTCGATATTCTCGGGGTTCTCGCCCTGCATGTGGCGGCTGAAGACATCGGTGATGACCGCGCGCATGGCGTCTGGCCCGACCGAGGCGGCGTAACATTCGCCCCAGCCGGTGATACCGTTATCGGTGGTGAGCTTGACCAGGATCCAGTAGCGCCCGCCCCAGCCCGGCGCGGGCGGCGCGGTGACGATGATGTCGATATCTTTGAGTTTCATGGACGGGCCTTTCCGGTTTTGGAGGCTCGGATCGCGTGGCGATCCGACCGGGGGGGGGGGGGGGGGGGGGGGGGGGGGGGGGGGGGGGGGGGGGGGGGGGGGGGGGGGGGGGGGGGGGGGGGGGGGGGGGGGGGGGGGGGGGGGGGGG
>NZ_JAPTNL010000021.1 GCF_026891095.1 Roseovarius salincola | reverse complement strand
TCATCGAAGGCGTCACATTCACCGACGGTGTCGCCACAAACGACACTGCAAACCGCGCCGCTTGATCAGGCCGCGTCACCCAAAATCACGCATAGCTCTCTGACCCTGCTTGTCAGGCCGACGCGACCGGCCCAGAGCCGCCGTTCGTGACTTACGCCGTGAATGACGCGAATTAGCCCAGAGAGAACGTTGAAGCCCGCTAAGAAGTATACTGTCTATCCTTTTATGATATTATTAGATTATGTCGGAGATTACAGTTGTCTTAGAAAGCACTATCACCTGCCCACAATGCAGCTTTTCTGCGATCGAGACGATGCCGACCGATAGCTGCCAGTGGTTTTACGAGTGCAAATCCTGTGGATCGATCTTGAAGCCGCTCCCAGGTGCTTGTTGTGTTTTCTGCTCCTATGGCACGGTGCCGTGCCCACCGATCCAACAAGGCGATAGCTGCTGCGGGTAAATCGCGTCCGTGGCTTCCCTCGAAAAAAAGCCGTTCCAAACACTGGTCTTCAGGTCGCGAGCAAGTCAGCTGTCTTCGCGTAGGGTTTTCATCCGCTCCCGGTATTCCTCCGGCTCGATTTCACCTTTCGCAAGCCTGTCCTGCAAAATCTGCTCGGCTGAACTATTACCTTGGCCGCTAGAGCTCCCATTGTCGCGATCGATGAACCACTTAACAGCCAGTATCGTGATTACGATCAACGCGCCCCAGAAGAGCAGCATGAACATTCCTCCAAAAAAACTGTGACCGTAACCGCCACCCCCCCACATATGGCCATAGTACTCTCGGCCATCTCCCGGTGAGGCATAAGCGGGCAGACTGGCGACAAGGGCTGCTGTTGTGAATGCGAAGAGTTTCATTGCAGGATTCCTTTTGTTTTTCAGAAAAGGATCCGCTTGGTGTCAGACACTAAGCGCGATCCTTCGCGCAAAATCTCATACAGGGAGCAGGCTCTGCGCTTGGCTTGCAAGACAGCTCACGTAATCGTGTGCGAAAAGATGAGGCCACTTAAGTTCTCCACGATCATACCTTTGATGGACCTGCGGATATCGGAGTGAAGCACACAAATCGCATTTTTTGAATGCGAGGGGTTGGGGCGCCCAGATGCGTTTCATACGTGATAAGCTACGAACGCAATAAAGGAGGAGCTGCTATGAAACGGATCACCACACCGACGCTTGCCCTGGCCGCGCTTTTGGCCATGGGCTTTTCAGCCGGGTCCGCGATGTCCCATGAAACTGGCCGGGAGGGATCTGTCGCCACAATGCCAATGCACGGCATGGGCATGGGTGATGCCCACGGATGGGAGCATGGCCAAGGCTACATGCATGGGTCCGGAATGATGCAAGGCTACGGTATGATGGGCGGTCCCGGCATGATGGGTGGCCCTGGCATGATGGGAAACATGTTCAGCCGCTTTGACAGTGACGGCGATGGAAGAATGTCGCCAGGTGAAATGCGTGAAGGGTTTGCTGAACGTATGAAAGAGTTCGACAGCGATGGCGACGGCAGCATGACTCTCGAAGAGTTCGAGGCCTTCCACGCTGCGATGATCCGCAACATGGTCGTGGATCATTTCCAGGCACTTGATGAAAATGGTGACGGCCGGATCACCGGCGACGAGATGAGTGCGCCAGCGGACCGGATGGAACGCTTTCAGAACATGCAACAACGCTGGCGTGAAAATCACATGCAGGGTGGTCAGCCGCGCGGCATGGGCAATGGTCGCATGATGAACGACGACTAAGCCTTTCCACACGAAACACGATTACGGACCGCCTCAGCGCGGTCCGTTTTCCTTAAAGGAGAACCAAAATGAGCTACACGATAAACCGCACCATCACCGAAGCCACGATCGAAGATATTGATACGCGGACCCGGTCGGCGCTGTCAGACCACGGCTTCGGGGTGCTGACCGAAATCGACGTCAAGAGCACTTTGAAGAAGAAAATCGGAGCCGAAATTGATGGCTACCGTATTCTTGGCGCGTGCAACCCAAACATGGCCTATGAAGCACTGCAGGTCGAACCGCAAGTCGGGGCAATGCTGCCCTGTAACGTAATCCTGCGGAAGGTTGACGATGGTGTGGAGGTCAGCGCTATCGACCCAGTTGCCTCGATGCAGGCAATCGACAACGATGACCTTAAGCATGTAGCGGGCCAGGTGCGAGAGATGCTCTCACAGGTCGTGAACGAAATCTAACGCGGTGCCGCGCTTTCCCAGGGCTATCTTGGCTCTGGGAAGCCTGCCCGCATGTAGGTAATGATTTTCCAAATTTCTGACCGTGACAGGGTATGCTTAAACGCCGGCATGTCCGTGCCGAAGTTCGCCCCTTCTTCGGAGATGGCCCACATAAGATATCCGTCAGCCGCCATTGGCGACTGCACGAAGTAGGTCAGGATCGCCGGCGACGGTTCCAAACTGCGGGCCGCCATGCCATTTCCAAGGCCGCGCGGCCCATGGCAGGAAGCGCAGTTCTGACGATACAGCGCCGCGCCCGATCGTACGGAGCTCTCAGTCGCCTGAAATGGGTTCCGCGCACGTTGGTAGGCACTCGGAACACCTTGGTTCATGTAGGTCCAATGACGAATGGCGCGCTGTCGCTGGCTTCCATGCATCTCTTGCCATTGCCAGCCATGGTGGTGTCCCATGGGTCCAGGCCCCATGTGGCCCCCTCCCCACCAGTCGGACGAGTGACGAATGCGCTCTTGATTGCAGCCAGCGATTGTCACCGAGCTGATTGAGAGCGCTGTCAGTAAAGAAATTCTTTTAAGAGTTCGAAGCATCTCGCCCTCCCTTCGAGCAGAATTTGCGTCAGGACAGAAATATCCAAACGCATGATTGCTCTTCTTAATGGTGCCGGTTTTGGAGGCTTAAAGCAATCTCGCATGTTTTTTCACTTGAAATGCTTGGATTTCACTACAAATGGCACACCGCGAGTTGAAAGCCCGGCATTTCGACGGCTGCGGCCAGAAGCTAGTCGATGTAAATCTCATCGATCAAAACCTACGCCCGACAAGTCCGCTGAGCCGCCATTGGTGCAGAGCGCAGCGAACGACTAGTGTCCGCCCGAGTGACCACTTCGCCTGCATTCCTGCGACAGTGAATATTCGATTTCTGTTCCACATGACCGGCTGCCACCGGGGTCGAAGTGCTCAGCTTAGGTGCGCACAAAACCCTTAATTTCAGTGTCCTACAGGCTCTGCACCAAACCGGGGGGAGTCATGAGGTTCGGAGAATACCCAGCCTATGAGACCGCATCCGGGCCTCCTGCCGCATGGGCCAGTACTCAGTCCCTCCCGCATAACCCTCGAAAACAACGAGAAAATCCGGCTGCAGCCGGATCGGGAGAAGTCTTTCGCGAGGGCAAGTGGCGGAGAGACAGGGATTCGAACCCTGGAGACGGTTACCCGCCTACACGCGTTCCAAGCGTGCGCCTTCGACCACTCGGCCACCTCTCCGTGCGGCTCTCTTTAAACGTCCACAAACGGGCAGTTCAAGGGGTTTCTGTCACTCGGCTGTATTCCCCCTGCCGCCACCCGACGCGGCCTGCGCGGGGAAACCGGCGGGGCGCGATCAGCGCCCGTCGCCGCCACCGTCCGCGCCATCCTCGCCCTGGCCCGCATCCTGGTCACGCTCGGTCTCCTCCAGATCGCCTTCGTTCAGATGCGCCGTGGTATCGGTCCGCGATATCTTGCCAGCCTCGCGCGACGCGTTGGCGTCGCGTCTCAGGGTCTCGGGATTTCGCAGCCACAGATCCTGCTGCGGGAACGGAATCTCGACACCTTCCTCGGCAAAGCGGCGGGCGATCTCGTGGTTCATGTCCGACCGGACATTCAGAACGAAATTCACATCCCGCAGGATCGCCCGGATCTCGAAATCCATCGAGCTGTCGCCGAACCCCTGGAACACCACTGCGGGCTTGGGGTTGGCCAGAACCATCGGATGCGCTTCGGCGATCTCCTGAAGGATTTTCTCGACCTTGCGGGTATCGGTGCCATAGGACACGCCGACCGGCACAATGACCCGCCCCACCGTATTGCCACGGGTGTAATTGGTGACGGTTCCACTGACGAAATCCGCATTGGGCACGATCACATCCGTGCGGTCAAACGTCTCGATCCGGGTCGAACGCACCGAAATGTCGCGCACATAACCGTGCTGGCCGCCCACCTCGATCCAGTCGCCTTCCGAAATCGGACGCTCGATCAACAGGATGATCCCCGAGACGAAGTTCGACACGATATTCTGCAAGCCGAAACCGATCCCGACCGACAGAGCACCGGCGACAATGGCCAGGCTGCTCAGGTCGATCCCGGCACTGGTGATGGCGATGATGGCCGCAAGGAATATCCCCAGGTAGCCCACACCTGCGACGATCGCATTGCGCCCGCCGGGATCCATCCTTGTCTTGGGAAGGATCGAATTCTTAAGCGCCCCCTGCGTCAGGCGCGTCACCAGATACCCAAGCGCGAACACCAGCGCGAAGGTCAGGAAGATCGTTGGCGAAATCCGCGTTCCCCCGATCGAGACACCTTCCACGAAGCGCGTCCAGAGTTCGGTCAGGTCGGCCACCCGCGCGCCCCAGATCAGCGCAAAGAGCGGCATCGACAGCAGCACCAGCACAAAGCCGACCATGACCGGGATCAGCGACTCCGCCGCCCCTTCGACATTGCCCGTCAAAAGCGCATAGAGTTCAAGCACGACCCGCTGAAGCACCAACAGCGCCGCAATCAGCATCAGCGACAGAAGCGACGGGAACAGCAGGAATTTCGCAAGTGAGAAATACCCCGCCGCCCCCAGAACCGGCACCAGCACCGCCAAAATGATCATGGTGCGTGTCATGATCCCGGCAAGCCGCGAATTGTGGGCTTCCTCGCCCGCTGCCGCATCTTCTTCGCTTCGCGCATGCGCCCCCAGCAAGCGACCCAGCCGCCACAACAGCAGAGACGCGATCACTATGGCCGGGAACAGGATTACATTGCCTGCCGCCTCGGACCAGTCGAAGATCTCGCGCATCCCGTTGCCCAGGTTCAGCGCCGCGATCAGCAATCCGAGCGACGCCCCATACCAACGCCCCCTCAGGCGCGCGTCGGGCTCGAGGTCCAGCAACGGTCTGCGCGTGTCTTCGGCGGGGAATACCCTTGTCGCCAGCCAGCGCGCCACGAGAAAGATCAATGACGCGCGCACGATCTCTTGCAATAGCTGCTCACCCTGCTGCCCCAGGAGCCCGGAAACCATCATCAACACGCTGATCGCGACAAGGCCGAAATAGGGCAGAGCGAAACTGCCCAGCGACACGACGAACCCCGCGATCCAGCGCCCCGCGCTTTCACGATCCCGAAGGATACGCCGGCTCAGCCGCCGACTCCAGCGCCGCCCCTTTGTGATCAGAACAAGTCCAATAACGAACAGCGGCACCGTTACCGGCAGGCTGTCCCCGATCGATCCCCGTTCCACCGCATTGTTGAATGATGTGCGCGTTTCGCTCATGAGCGAGGTGCCTGTGGCGTAAAGTTCGCTCAGTGCGTCGGGCCAGTGGACCGGATTGACAGGCGATGGCCCGATCTGCAACAGCGCCTCGGTCTGGCGATCCCGGATTGTTTGATCAATGCTGCGGATCAGCCCATCAGCACGGCTATAGGCCAGCTCGGCCCGTTTACCCGGCGCCTGAAGCTCGGTCAGCCGCGCATTGAGATGTTCGCGCTCCAGCGCGATCTCGCGAGATTCCCCGCCCTCCTCGGGCGCCGGTCCAAGCGCTTCAAGTTGGCGTTGCACCGTTGCGATACTGCCCGCATTGACGCTTTGCGCCTCAAGGAACCTTTCGCGCCATTCTGTCAGCTGCTCACGCAGCCGCTCAAGCTCATGGCTCGCAGTATCGCCCGCCTCCAGGGCATTCTCGGCGGTGGTGGCAAACTGCTCCCAGCGGTCAAAATCGGGGGCTCTGTCAGATGCGCTGGCGGCTTCCTGCGCAACGGCCGCCGTCACAGCAAATCCGCCGCCGCTTCCGGTAAAGATGGCCAGCATCAGCGCCAGCAGAACCTGACGGAAGATGCGTGTCACTCGACGAAGACTCCCGGAATGCTGCGGGGCGCCTCATCCAGCCAACCGGGTGTGGGCAGGCCCTTTTCGCGCAGGAAATCCGGATTGAACAGTTTCGACTGATAGCGCGTGCCGTAATCGCACAGCACCGTCACGATCGTGTGCCCCGGTCCCATTTCTCGCGCGAGGCGGATCGCGCCCGCAAGATTGATCCCCGACGACGCGCCAAGACAGAGCCCCTCATGCTCGAGAAGATCGAACACGAGCGGCAGCCCCTCTTCGTCGGGTACTTGGTAGGCGAAATCGGGGCTGAAGCCTTCGAGGTTGCGGGTGATGCGCACCTGCCCGATCCCTTCCGCGATCGAGCTGCCATCCCCCTCCAGTTCTCCGGTCTTGTAATAGGAATAAAGCTTCGCACCCATCGGGTCGGCGAGGCCGATCTTCACGTTCCTGGGCTGCAACGCCGCGGCGACACCGGCCAGCGTGCCCCCCGACCCGACCGCGCAGCAGAACCCGTCGACTTTGCCGCCGGTCTGCTCCCATATTTCGGGGCCTGTGGTTTCCACATGCGCCTGGCGGTTCGCGACGTTGTCGAACTGATTGGCCCAGATCGCGCCATTTGGTTCGGTTTTGGCAAGTTCTTTAGCTAACCTATCAGAATATCGAACAAAATTGTTTGGATTTGAATAGGGCGCTGCCGGCACCTGGACAAGATCAGCGCCCGCAAGGCGCAGCATATCCTTCTTTTCCTGGCTCTGCGTCTCGGGAATCACAATCACCGTCTTGAAGCCCAACGACGCGCCGACCAAAGCCAGCCCGATGCCGGTATTGCCTGCGGTGCCCTCGACGATGGTGCCGCCGGGTGCCAGTTCACCGCGCGCCACAGCGTCACGGATGATATAGAGCGCGGCACGGTCCTTCACGGACTGGCCCGGATTCATGAACTCCGCCTTGCCGAGGATCTCGCAACCGGTCTCCTCGCTGGCACGGCGCAACCGGATCAGTGGCGTTTTGCCGACCGCTTCGGCCAGATCCTTCGCGATACGCATTGACGCTGCTCCTCTCTCCGCTCGTTCCCCAAGACTTAGTGCCCGGCGCAATGGAACTCAAGCAGACGCGCGCAGCCGGGCACGTTCACGTGAAAGCCAGATCAGCGACAGGACCAGCGGCCCGTTATCCGCCTCGCCCGAGGTCAACAGCTCCATGGCGCGCTCGAATGATATCACATGCGTTCGGATGTCCTCATGTTCGCTTTCCAGCCCCCCGTGCCCCTGCCCTTCGTCGGGCAGATCGCACAGGCCAAGATAAAGGTAGAAGTATTCAGTCGAACACCCCGGCGAGGAATAATGCCCCGCAATGAACTCCATCCGCTCAAGATCGAGTCCCGCCTCCTCCATGCACTCACGCCGTGCAGCGGCTTCGGGTGTTTCACCCGCATCGATGCGTCCCGCCACAGGTTCCAGCATCCATGGACGCGGATCGCCCCGCGCATAAAGCCCCATGCGGAACTGCTCGACCAAAAGCACACGGTCTCGTCGCGGATCATATGGCAAAACCAGCGCGGCATCGGCGGCAACGAACACTTCCCGGCGCAGCGGGGGGCTCATGGTCCCGTCGAAACCGGGATACCTCAGGGTATATTCGCGGGTCAGGAAATAGCCTTCATGGGGCGTGTGGCGCGCAAGACAGGAGACCTCGCTTGCCGGAGTCGCGCTGCGCAAATTGGCCGGGGCACCATCGGCCGCGGCCTGGCGCGATCCGGCGCGCGACAGGATCATGGGCATCCGCCATGCCAGCCCGGCGGCATCCATACGCCCGAAATAGCGCATGGCCTCTGCGCTGGCATCAAGTGCCAGCGCGCCCCATCGCGATTCCCAGGCTGCCATCGACCATGCCCCGACCTCCGCCTGCACCGTGTCTGCCTGCGCCGCGACGAAGGCCAGCGCGGCAGTGCCATCCGCCAATCTGACAGGGCGCATTTCGTGCCCCAAGCCTTCGGCAAAGAAAGCCAGACGCGCAGCGGCCGCCTCCGGAGGTGCTCGCAGCACCAAACCTTCGACCTCAGCGCCCGGCGCGTCGGCAAGCACGGGAAAACAAGCCATTCCCGCATCATTGAGCGCATGTCCGGGCAATGTCGCGGGCAAGGCCTCGAGGTCGGCACGTCCCGCTATCACCGTCATCAGCGGAGACCATGCCATCGGGCCTGCAATGAACAAGGCCTCCGTCTGATCAGGACCAGCGATGCGACACCCATTCTCCGAAAAGACCAATTACAACTCCGCCTCCCACCAGCAGGCCGATCAACGGCCCATGAAGCAGCAACAACGCATATTCGGTGGCGATGTCGAAAATCATCACCAACCCTTCCATCACGCCCTGCACACGACGGTCCAGCGCCAGTTCCAGCATCCTGTAAAGGCTCATCAGGAACAAAGACACGATCACCAATGCCGCCATCCCGGTCAGGCCCGCGCTCAACCCGTTCGACCAGCCATAACCAAGGCGCTTGCCGGTCACCCGCCACCCGCAGATCAACCCGAGCGCCGCATTCACCTCCCTGAATATCCCAAAGCTGGTCCCCTCTGGCATCAGCGGCGGGATCATTCCCGAAGCCACCCAGCCAAGCGCCGCCAGCATCAGGGCGGCAACGGCGCGGGCCGCGGTGGGCATGGTGTCTGTGACGGGCATTCAGCCGGGCCTTGCAATCGTGATCTGTGTCACATCGCAATTACCCCCGCGAAAGGCCCCTGCACAAGAGGTGAGATAGAAATTCCACATCCGCCGGAAGCGCTCGTCGAACCCAAGACGCGCCACATCGTCCCAACGGGTGTTGAAACTTTCGTGCCAGCGCCTCAGCGTCTGGCTGTAGCTCTGGCCGAACTCGTCCGAGCTCAGGATTTCAAGCCCGCTGCGCCGGACCTCTTCGCTCAGGATCTGTGGACTGGGCAGCATCCCCCCCGGAAAGATGTATTTCTGGATGAAATCGACGCCCGTGCGATAGGCATCCCAGCGGGCATCGGCGACGGTGATGATCTGCAACACTGCTTGCGCGCCGGGGCGCAGACGTTCATGCAGGCTGCGGAAATAGACTGGCCAGTAACGCCGACCCACCGCCTCGAACATCTCGATGCTGGCGATGCCGTCATATGTGCCGCGCTCGTCGCGATAATCCTGCAACTTGAACTGTACCTGCTCAGACAGCCCGGCCTTTGCGATCCGCGCACAGGCGTAATCATATTGCGCGCGGCTGATGGTCAACCCCGTCACCCTGAGCCCGCGCTCACGCGCGGCATATTCGGCGAAACCGCCCCAGCCACAGCCGATCTCCAGCACATGATCGCCGGGGCGCACCCCCAACCTGTCCACAAGCCGCGCGTATTTCGCGCGCTGCGCCGCCTCCAGGCTTTCCTGCCCGCTCTCGAACAACGCGCTGGAATAGGTCATCGTTTCATCCAGCCACAGCTGATAGAACGCGTTGCCCAGATCATAGTGATGGCTGATATTGCGGCGCGCCTGCTGGCGCGTGTTGCGCTGCAACCAGAAGCGCAGCTTCTCGTAAAGCTGCACGAGGCTCTGGCCGGGATAGCTATTGTACATCTCATCATTATCGGCGTTCACAAGGTCCATGAAGGCCTGAAGATCGGGCGTTGACCAACCGCCTTCCAGATAGGCCTCGCAAAACCCCAGATAGCCTTCGCGCACCATGCGGGTAAAAAGATCCGGGTCATGCACCACCACTTCAGCCACCGGGCCGGGTGCGGCGCCTTCGGCGCGAAACACCCGCCCGTCGGGCAGACGGATGTCCAGCCGCCCGTTTCTGAGCGTGCGCGCAGCAGCGAAACATCGGGCGAAATAGCGTGGCAGATCGGTCTGCCCGGCGGTTTGCGTCAGGATCATATGCTGGGTTCCGTTAACTCTTTTAGCACCAACGCTATTGCGTGCCGCCCCGATTGGGCAAGGATTTTCGCCCATGATCAGCCCTTTGCCGCCTCGTAAGCCGCCAGCGCGCGCGCGCGCCCCTCCTTCAAGCCGACCACGGGCGCGGGATAGGGATCATCGGGGCTGAGACCCCAGCTGCGTGGAATCGCCCTAAAATACGACAGCGCCTCGGGCGCGGGATCATGCCGACCCTCGGCGATCCAGCGATCCAGATAAACGCCCTCCGGGTCGAACTTCTCGGCCTGCGTTTGGGGGTTGAACACCCTGAAATAGGGCGTCGCATCGGGGCCGGACCCGGCACTCCATTGCCAGCCCATTGCATTGCTGGCCGGATCCCAATCCGTCAGGCAGGTCTCGAACCAGGCCTGGCCGATACGCCAATGGCTCATCAGGTGCTTCGTCAGGTAGCTCGCCACGATCATTCGCGCCCGGTTATGCATCCGCCCGGTCACATACATTTCGCGCATCGCGGCATCGACAAAGGGCATACCGGTGCGTCCCTGTTTCCAGGCGATCACTTCGGGGCAGGTCTCGTCGTTACTCCAGGGAAAGGCATCCCATTCGCTGCGCCAGTTCGCATCAACGATGCGGGGCGTGTGCCACAGGAGATGATAGGCGAATTCGCGCCAGACCAGCTCCTTGAGCCAGGTTTCCGCGCCCGCCCTGCCCTCGTTCAGCGCCCGCAGCCCCGCCTGCCAGCAGCGCCGCGCCGATATCTCACCAAGCGCCAGATTCTCGGAAAGGCCCGATGTCCCATCCTCGCCCGGCAGATTGCGCCGCTCCCTGTAATCGTCTATGGCGCCGCTCGCGAAACCACCCAGACGCCCAAGCGCCGCCGCCTCGCCAACGCGCTGCCAGGGGCGGCAGACATCGGCGCCGCGATTCATTGCCGCCCCCATTCGCCAATCTGTCAGCGCATCACTCTGCGGCCATGATTCGGGCGCCGGGATGCTCTTGGGCGCGGGTTCGGGCGCGGCCACGCTGCGATCCCTGACGGCGTTCCAGAACGGCGTATAGACCTTGTAGAAACTCCCGCTGCCGGTTTCGACGCTCCAGGGTTCGAACAACAGATGCCCCGCATGGCTGCGTGCCTCGAGCCCGTCATCCGTCAGCGCCGCCTTGACCGCCTTGTCGCGCGCCACGCTTTCGGGATCATAGGCGCGCGACCAGAAAACCGTGCGCGCCCCGGTTTCACGGGCCAATTCGCGCAGCACCTCAAGCGCCTCGCCCCGGCGCAGGATCAAGCGGCTACCCATCGCTTCGAGCCGCGCCGACAGATCTTCCAAAGACAGTCCCAGCCGCCATTTCGGCGCCGCGCCAAGCCCCTCGACAAGCGGGTCGTGGATGAAGACCGGGATCACCGGCCCGCCCTGCGCCAGCGCCGCCAGCAATGCGGGTTGATCGCTCAGCCGCAAATCGCGCCTGAACCACAGCAATGTGGGATGTGCCTGTTGCATGCGCTGCCTCTTGTTCCTTGTCCAGTCTTTACGGCGGCCCTGCCGCCACGGATCAAAGAACCTCGTCCAGCGCCTCGATCAGCCGGTCGATCTCGTCCTGGCTAGTGTAATGCACGAAACTCAACCGCAGCACGCCATTTTCCGGGTCGACACCAAGCGCCTTGAGCGGGCGCACCGCGTAGAAATCGCCGCCGCCCGCCATGATCCCGCGCGCCGCAAGCGCAGCCGCGGCCTCCGCCCCCGGCTGTTCCAGCGCCAGCGCCACCGTGGGCGCGCGCTCCGCCGCATCCGCCGGACCGATCAGCCGCACCCTGTTGCGGTCGCGCAGATGATCCAGCAGCGGCTGCAACAGCGCCGTCTCGTGCGCCCGCATCAGGTCGTGCACGCCCCGCATCCGCGCGCCGGCGTCGCCGTCAATCCCGTGATGCGCCGCCAGCGCATCGAAATAATCCGCCATGCCCGCGCTGGCCGCGACCTGCGCATGATCCGGCCCCGCCGGGGTGAATCGCTTGTAAAGCACGTCAGCATTGAAGAAATGCGCCTGATTGGGCAGCAGCTCGCCCAACTCGCGACGCATCACCATGATCCCCTGATGCGGGCCATAGGTCTTGTAGGCGGAGAAAAGATAGATATCCGGACCCATGCCGCCCACATCGGGCAGACCGTGAGGGGCATAGCTGACCCCATCCACGCAGACGAAAGCGCCCGCGGCATGGGCTGCGGCGGTGATCTCGACCACCGGGTTCAGCGCGCCCACCACGTTCGAGCAATGCGGGAAACAGACCAGCCGGACGGATTCGTCCAGCAGGTCGTTCAGGTCCTCCAGCCTGAGCAACCCTGTCTCGGGATCGATCCGCCACTCGCGGATCTCGATCCCTTCATCGGCCAGCCGCCGCCACGGCCCCGAATTGGCCTCGTGATCCTGATCTGTGACGATGATCGCCTCGCCCGGTCGCATCCACTGCCGGAAGGCCTGCGCCAGCACATATGTGTTCTGCGTCGTCGAAGGCCCGAAACTCAGCTCATCCGTGGCCACGCCCAGCATCGCGGCCAGCCGCGCGCGCGCCTCGTCCATTTCCTCGCCCGCCAGTCGGCTTGCTTCATAGAGGGCGTAGGGCTGCACCTTGCGCTGGCGGTAATAGCGCTCCAGCCGGGCAATGACCGGCGCACAGGTATAAGAGCCCCCGGCATTCTCGAAAAAGGCCTGGCCCTTGAGCGAAGGTTCTGAAAAGGCGGGAAACTGTGCCCGCACGAAATTGATGTCCATCTGCATGACGCCACCAAAACCCGCGCCGCGCCGGGCGTCAAGCGCGATACGCCCCCCGCCCGCAGCGCAAAAGCGAAAAGGCCCCGGACAATGCCGGGGCCTCTTGCGTTCCTTTTGCGAAAGCGCTGGCGCGTCTCAGCCGCGCTTCTCGTTCGAAAGGCCTTTCCAGATCGCATAGCACATCACCAGAAGCACCAGCGTGAATGGAAGACCGGTCGATATGACGGCCGATTGCAACGAGGCCAAGCCACCGCCGATCAGCAGCACGATCGCGACCGCACCCTCGAAGATGCACCAGAACACACGCTGCGAGACCGGCGCATCCACCTTGCCACCGGCAGTAATCGTGTCGATCACCAGCGACCCCGAGTCCGACGAGGTGACGAAGAACACCACCACCAGCACGATGCCGATCACCGATGTGATGGTTGCCAGCGGAAGCTGCTCGAGCATGTAGAAGAGCTTGAGTTCCAGTGCCGCGTCCTGCGCCCCGGTGTAGCCATCGCTGACCACCTGGTTGATCGCCGTGCCGCCAAAGACGGTCATCCACAGCACGCAGACCAAGGTCGGGATCAGCAGCACGCAAATGATGAACTCGCGCACGGTCCGCCCGCGGCTGACACGGGCGATGAACATCCCCACGAAGGGTGACCAGCTGATCCACCACGCCCAATAGAACGAGGTCCAGCCCTGGCTGAAGTTCACATCCTCGCGCCCGAACGGGTTGCTTAGCGCAAAGAGGTTTTGGAAGTAGGCCCAGAGACTGTCGAAGAACAGCGTGATCAGGAAGATCGGTCCACCCACCAGGAACACGAACAGCAACAGCATTGCCGCCAGCCCCATGTTGATCTCCGACAGGACCTTCACACCACCATCAAGGCCGCGCACCACCGAGATGAGCGCGACCGCAGTGATGGCCGAGATCAGAATCACAAGCAGCAAGGGGTTGTTGGCCACGCCACTGTCCTCGCTGTTGCCATAGGTGATCCCCATGAAAGCGCGCGTGCCCTCTGCGGCATCGCCCGATCCGAACAGGAATGTGAGCCCCGAGGCCGTCTGCTCTGCGCCAAAGCCCAGAGACGTGGCAAGGCCGAACAGCGTGGCGAAGACCGCCAGCGTGTCGATGATATGGCCGGTCCAGCCCCAGACGCGCTCACCGAACAACGGATAGAACGCCGAACGCAGAGTCAGCGGCAAGCCCTTGTTATAGGAAAACAACGCCAGCGCCAGCGCGACGACCGCGTAGATCGCCCATGGATGCAGACCCCAGTGAAAGATCGTGGCTGCCATGCCAAGGCGCTGTGCGGCGGCCTGATCGCCTTCGGACGCACCGATCGGTGCCCAGTCGGTGCGCGCCCCGTCCTCGCCGACGGATATGCCACCCATGGACGTCCCGAAATGGCTCATGGGTTCGGACACGCCGAAGAACAGCAGGCCGATGCCCATTCCAGCGGCGAACAGCATCGAGAACCACCCCAGATAGCTGTAATCCGGCGTCGCGTCCGCCCCGCCCAGCCGAACGCTGCCATATGGCGTCACGATCAGCAGCAGGCAGAAGATCACGAAGATGTTCGCTGCCCCGAGGAAGAACCAGTCAAACCCCTTGGTCACGGCCGAGAACAGCCAGCTGAACACATCGCTTGCCTGATCGGGTAATGCGAGCGAGTAGAATACGAACAGCACCACCGCAAGACCCGAGATGAAGAAAACCGGGTTGTGGATATCAAGGCCGAACGGACCGACCCTGGCTGTGATATTGTCCTGACCGATCTCGTAATCGGTCTCGATGAGATCCGCGTGCCCCTCGGGCGCGGGTATCCCCTGCATGTCTGTGTCGTCGTCGGCCATGCAAGAAGGCCCCCTTTTTTCTTGGCAAATCAGGTCAGTCACGCCGAATCGGAAGTTCGCGCATAGACACCCTAGCGGGCTTGATCCGGACGCCGCCCGTTGCTCCCTGACTGTGCGGGTCACCGCAAACAAGCGCCCGCGTTTCCCTCAGTTTTTCACAGAGAAGGTGACTTTTCAGCTCACCCTGTTCACTCTCCTGTGGCCAAGCGTAACAACCGGCTTCACCGGAAGGCAAGCAATTGCGCCCATTTTTTAGCCGAATACGACGCTGGCGCGGTTTGATCTTTGTCCACCCGCCAAGGCCGCGCCGCATGGATCGCGGCTTCGTTATCTATAACGGCCGCCGCGTTGCAGGACCTCGATCTGATATCCATCGGGGTCGGTGACGAAGAAGAATCTGGCGATCACCTCGCCCCCGGGCGCAAACTCCACCAGTTTTCGCGGCGCCAGCCCCTGGGCCTCGAACCGCGCATGTTCTGCATCCAGATCATCGACCGACACGGCCAGATGGCCATAGCCGTCGCCATGATCATAGGGCGCGCCGCGTCCCTTGTTTACCGTCAGCTCCAATTCGAACCCGCTTTCGGCATTGCTGAGATAGATCAGGGTGAAATCATCGAAATCGAGCCGCTCCGCGACCTCGAAACCGAAAGCCTTGCGGTAGAATGCGACCGACCTCTGCTCGTTCAGAACCCGGATCATGCTGTGGATCATCTTGGCCATGTTGCCCCCTTGGTTGTCCTATACTCTCGCGCACCCTGTGCGCTGCGGGCCGGAATATGAGCTTTGCCGCCCCCTGAAAACCCGCCTTGCGATAATGACGGCGCGCCGCACTTGTCCTGACAGCGCGCGCCCCGTCGCGCGGACATTCAATGCAACTCACCCCTTTGCAAATCGCGCAGCCCTGCCTATATTCCAACTGTCCCATCTGGGACTATGGACATAAACGCGCTCGTAATAAGCGGATCGGACCCGGGGGCGGTACCCGGCGGCTCCACCAATAAACCTTTCGTTGGAGGTGGTTATGGGGCCGAAACAGGATCGACGAACGTCTAAAGGGGTTAGCTTTGTCCCGGTGAGATACCACCGTTATCGGTTCGCTAAAGCATAATTGCCAACGACAATCGTGCTCCGGTCGCCGTTGCTGCGTAAGCAGTAACAAGACCGAAATCTTAAGCCCAGTCCTCTAGCAAGGGCTGGCGGGGTTCGCAGGCACCTGGCAACAGAAGCCTGCATTTTATCTTAAAAAAGCAGTTCAAGAACCTGTTTTTATGATGTTTTTGCGAAATAAGTGAAAGCTCTTGAATTTACCATGCAGCGCGGTATCACCCTTGCATGGGACCAGACCTCCTACATCTCGTGCGTGTCTTCGGCCGCATCGGCGTGCTCTCTTTCGGCGGCCCTGCGGCGCAGATATCCCTGATGCACAATGAATTGGTCCTGCGCCACAAGTGGCTGGAGGAAAAACAGTTTCTTGGCGCCCTCTCGTTTTGCATGCTGCTGCCCGGCCCCGAGGCCATGCAGCTTGCAACCTATGCCGGCTGGCGGCTGCGCGGGGTTCCCGGCGGATTGATTGCCGGGCTTCTGTTCGTGTTGCCGGGGGCGGCGGTGATCCTCGGCCTGGCGCTCGGATATGCCAGCTTTGGCCAGATGCCGGCGATCCAGGCGATCTTTGCCGGGATCAAGGCGGCGGTGATCGTCATCGTGCTTCAGGCGCTTCTTTCTCTTGCGCGCCGCGCGCTGTCGGGTTGGGATGACTGGGCGCTGGCGCTGACGGCCTTCGCTGCGATGTTCTTTCTTTCGCTGCCCTTCCCGCTGATCATCCTCGCCGCTGCGCTCTGGGGGCTTGTTCGCGCAGGGTCAGCCGCGGCCCCCTCGCCCGCATCAACAGTTCCCGCGCGCGTTCCCCTCGCTCAAACCCTCGGCACTGTAGCTCTCTGGGGCACGCTCTGGGCGGCGCCGATCCTGCTGGCGTGGGCGATGGGCGCGACATTCCTGACCGAAATCGCGCTTTTCTTCTCGCAACTCGCCGTCGTCACCTTCGGCGGCGCTTATGCGGTGCTGGCCTACATGACGCAGGCCGTCGTCGAAACCCATGGCTGGTTGACCACGCCCCAGATGATCGACGCGCTGGGGCTGGCGGAGACCACGCCGGGGCCACTGATTCTGGTGACCCAGTTCGTGGGCCTTCTGGCGGGCTTTTCGCAGGGCGGCCTCCCTCTGGCTCTGCTGGCCGGGGCGCTGACGCTCTGGGTCACCTTCACACCCTGCTTCCTCTGGATCTTCGCCGGGGCGCCCTATGTCGAGGCGCTGCTTGCACGCCCGCGCCTCAAGGGCGCGCTTTCAGGGATCTCGGCGGCGGTGACCGGCGTAATCCTCAACCTTTCGGTCTGGTTCGCGTTGCATGTGCTATTCGATAGCATCACCCGCACCCCATTCGGCCCGCGCCCCGAACTCGCCACCTTCGTGCCGCTCAATGCCGCGCTGGTGGTGCTTGCGGCGGTCTTTCTGCTCGTCCTGCGCCTGCCGATGATCGTCGGTCTTGCCCTCATGGCGGCGGCGGCGGGCGGCTTGCATCTTCTGGCTTGAAACCACGCAAGAGGGCCTTTTGTTTTAAATCGAATCCCCTATGCTGACCCGCAGGAGGTTCGGGAAACAGATGTCTCGATCGATCGATTATGGAAAACTGATGCACGAGGCGATGCGCGGGCTGATCCAGCGCGTACTTGTCGGCGTGCAGGATAACGGTCTGCCAGGCGCGCATCATTTCTTCATAACCTTCGATACGACCCATCCCGACGCACGCCTCGCCGACTGGCTGAAGGAACGTTATCCTTCGGAAATGACCGTTGTCATGCAGCACTGGTTCGACGATCTCGAAGTGACCGTCGACGGGTTCTCGATCACGCTCAACTTCGGCGATGCGCCCGAGACGCTGTATATCCCGTATGACGCGATCAAGACCTTCGTCGACCCCTCGGTCGAATTCGGCTTGCGCTTTGATTCGCAGGATGACGACGAAGAACTCGATTCCGAGGCGGACGATGCGCCCGATGAAGATGACAGCGACCCGGACACGCATTCCACAAGTGGCGAGGCCGAGGTCGTGAGCCTTGACAGTTTCCGCAAATAGCGCCGCCGTTCTCGCCTACCTGAAGCGCCACCCGCAGGCGCGCGGTATTCCATTGCATACATCATTGATCTTTCCGCACCGTCCGCTATGAGAGGGACGGCCTTTTTCGCGAGGGAGATCCATCCATGACCGCCACCCGCACCGAAACCGACAGCTTCGGCCCGCTCGAGGTTCCGACCGACAAATACTGGGGCGCGCAGACGCAGCGCTCGATCATGAATTTCCCCATCGGCTGGGAAACGCAGCCGGTCGCCATCGTGCGCGCACTCGGCGTGATCAAGAAGGCCTGCGCGCAGGCCAACAAGGAAAGCGGCGCGCTTGACGCGAAACTGGCCGACGCCATCATCGCCGCCGCAGGCGAAGTGGTCGAAGGCAAGTTCGATGACAACTTCCCGCTCGTGGTCTGGCAGACCGGCAGCGGCACCCAATCGAACATGAATGCCAACGAGGTAATCGCCAACCGCGCCATCGAGATGCTGGGCGGCGAGATCGGCTCCAAGGATCCGGTCCATCCCAACGATCACTGCAACATGGGGCAAAGCTCGAACGACACCTTCCCGACCGCGATGCATATCGCCACCGCCATGAGCCTGCGCGACGTGCTGATGCCCGGCCTTGAAAAGCTGCTCCGCGCGCTCGAGGCCAAGCAGGAAGAATTCAAGGACATCATCAAGATCGGCCGCACCCATACGCAGGACGCCACGCCGCTCACCCTCGGTCAGGAATTCTCGGGCTATGCCCAGCAGATCCGCCAGGGCATTGCCCGCATCAATGCCGCCCTGCCCGGCATCTACGAACTCGCCCAGGGCGGCACCGCCGTCGGCACCGGGCTCAACACCCGCAAGGGCTGGGGTGAAAGCGTCGCCGCCAACATGGCCGAGATCACCGGCCTGCCCTTCGTCACCGCGCCCAACAAGTTCGAATCCCTCGCCGCCCATGACGCGATGGTGTTCATGTCCGGCGCATTGGCGACGGTGGCGGGATCCTGTTACAAGATCGCCAACGACATCCGCTTTCTGGGTTCCGGCCCGCGCTCGGGCTTGGGTGAGTTGATCCTGCCCGAGAACGAACCCGGCTCCTCGATCATGCCCGGCAAGGTGAATCCCACCCAGGCCGAGGCCCTGACCCAGGTCGCCGCGCATGTCATGGGCAACGATGCCGCCATCAAGTTCGCAGGCTCGCAGGGGCATTTCGAACTGAATGTCTACAACCCGATGATGTCCTATAACCTGTTGCAGTCGATCCAGCTTCTGGGCGACGCGACCGACAGCTTCACCGAACGGATGCTGAACGGCATCGAGGCCAACGAGGAACGCATCGGCAAGCTGATGCGCGAGTCGCTGATGCTGGTGACGGCCCTTGCGCCCGAGATCGGCTACGACAACGCCACCAAGGTCGCGAAGACCGCCCACAAGAACGGCACGACCCTCAAGGAAGAGGCGATCCGCCTCGGCTTTGTCGATGAAGAGACCTTCGAACGCGTGGTGCGCCCCGAACAGATGATCGGCCCGCGCGACTGATTCCGCATCGAAACGGCGGGCTTACCTTCGGGGCGGCCCGCCCTGGCCTTTCAAAACAGTGGACGAATGGCGCCAAGCCGGTATTCTTGCAACCATGAGCAAGGTCATCAACCTCAATCAGGTCCGCAAGCAGAAGGCGCGCACCGCCAAACGCGCAAAGGCCGATCAGAACGCCGCCCGCCATGGCCGCAAGAAGGCCGACCGCGCGCTTGATGCGGCGCAGAGCGACAAGGCGCTTCAGGATCACGAGGCCCACAAGCGCGACGAAGACGAATGACGCCACCGCTGAACGCCAGATGATGTCGCATCCCGCCAATGCCCGCCCGGTGAAACATTCGCTCACCCTGCATGGCCACCGCACCAGCGTCTCCCTCGAAGATGAGTTCTGGCAGGCTTTCCGCGCCATCGCCGCCGCGCGCGGGCAACCGCTCAACGCGCTGGCCGCTGAAATCGACGCCGCGCGCGGGGTGGATACGGGCCTCGCGTCGGCGATCCGGCTTTTTGTGCTGCGCCACTACCGCAACGCGGCGCGCTGATCCTCAGCTTTCAGACGGATCGACCGGCTTGCGCGCCACGATCAAATGCGCACGCGGGCGCGCCGGGTAATCGCCGGTTTCCTCTATGACGAACCCGGCGGCGCGCACGGCGCCCTGCACGTCGTCAGGATCGAGGAAATGCAGATCAGGCGGCACCTTGCCCAGCAGGCGCAACACCGCGATAAGCGCCCGGAAATGCCAGGCATGGCGCCCAAGGCAGATGGTCTTGCTGATGAATACCCCACCCGGCTTCAAGATTGCCTGCACCCGCGCCAGCGTCGGGTTCATGTCGTCCAGCAGATGCAGGAAATTGAAGGCCAGAACCGCATCGAAGCTGCCCGGCGCAAAGCCCGCGTCAAACACATCGCTCTGGCGGAACTCAAGGTTGCCGCCCTCGAAATCAGCCAGCTTTTCATTGGCGATGGCGATCATCTCGCCCGAAAGATCGCTCGCCGTCAGATGTCCCACATCCGGCGCCAGCAACAACGCCGTGCTGCCCGTGCCGCAGCCCAGTTCCAACACCCGGTCGGCTTCATTCAGATAGGCGCGCGTGCGCGCGAGCGTGGTTTCATACGCCGCTACATTACCGATCGGGCGCGCCGCATAGCGCCGCGCAACCCTGTCCCAGAATTGCGTCTCACCCATGCCCGACCCTTTCCTGACGCAGGCGCCACATCACAGGTGGCCAGCCTATCGCGCGTAAGCTAGCAGGTGCCACCCGCCTTGCAAATCTGACGGTACAGATGCCATGTCGCATGCCCCAGAAGCGGCAAGGCAATGAACAGGCCAAGAAAGCCCGGTATCAGCGCGAGAAATGTCAGCATCGCGATGAACACGGCCCAGGCCAGCATCGGCAGCGGGCTTGCCAGCACGGTCTGGAAACTGCTGATCATGGCGGTCACGAAATCCACCTCCCGATCCAGCAGAAGCGGCAACGACACGACCGTGATCATATAGAGCAACAAAGCGAACCCCGCCCCCACCAGCGTGCCGACCGCCAACATGCTCATGCCCTCGCGGGTCATGAACACCTCGAATGAACTCGAGACATTGGTCATGGTCGAAAACCCCATGAAGAGCGCAAAGATCATGTGGCCAAGAAAGAACCAGAACAGGAACAACAGCACAATCACGGCGCAGATCGACGGCAATTGCCGCCGGCTCTGGCTGAAGATCACCCCGAAGACCGCGCCCGGCTCCAGCGGCACGCCCATCTCGCGCCGATGGCTCACCTCGTAGAAACCGACCGCCGCGAACGGCCCGATCAAGGGAAAGCTGACGGCCGCGAAGATCAGCCAGTAGCTCTGCCCGGTCATCCAAGTGATCCAGGCCATGAACCATCCGATCGCCACATAGACCCCGGCAAAGATCACCGCATAGCCCGGCGCGCGGCGCATGTCCTCCCAGCCACGCCGTAGCGCCTCGCCCAGCATTGAGAATGTCACCGGTCCAAGCTCGGGCACGCCAAGCGGCTTGCTTTCATCCATTGCGCGATGTCCTCTCTGCTGGCGCAAGCCTAGCCAAGGCCGATCGCTGCGCAAAGATGCATTTTCCGCTCAGCTTTCAGGCGGGTGCCGCTCCGGCCAGCGCGTCGCGTCGTGATAGGCTTGCCCGAGTTCCAGCAATGCGCGGTCCGCGCCGCGCCGCCCGATCAACTGCACGCCCATCGGCAGGGTCTCAGCGCCAAAGCCCGCCGGAACCGCCAGCGCCGGCAGGCCCGCAAGGCTCGCGGGCACCACCACTTCCATCCAGCGATGATAGCTGTCCATCGCCTGCCCCGCGATGTCCTTGGGCCACTCCCATTCAAGGGGGAACGGCCAGACCTGCGCCGTCGGCATCACCAGCGCGTCATACCGGTCGAAAACCTCGGCGGCGCGCGTGAACCATTGCGACCGGATCACGCTGGCGCGATGCACCTCCAATGCGCTCATCGCGCGCCCGCGCTCGATCTCCCAGATGGCATCGGGCTTCAGGCGGTCCCGCGTTCCTGGCGATTCCAGCAGCGGCGCAAGATTGCAGGCCACAGACCAGCTGCGCAGCGTGGTCCAGCTCTCCCAGAGCGCATCGCGGCTGAACGGCGGCGCCACGTCCTCGACGACGCAACCCAGCTCCGCGAACACCGCACAGGCCGCGCGGCCCAGATCGGCGATGCCCGCCTCCATCGCAAAGGCGCCGCCCCAATCGCCCAGCCATCCGATCCGCCGCCCCGCGATCGCTCCGGAACCATCCAGCTTCAGGTCCGGCGCCGCACCCCCGTGCGGCTGGCGCGGGTCCGGCCCCGCCATCACCGCCAGCAACAGCGCCAGATCGTCTGGCGTGCGCGCCATCGGCCCCAGCGTCGCAAGCTGGTGCAGGAACGTATCGCCAGCCGGCTCGCTCGGCACAAGCCCCCAGCTCGGGCGCATCCCGTAGACATTGTTCCAGCCCGCCGGATTGCGCAGGCTGCCCATCATGTCCGATCCATCCGCGATCGACAGCATCCGCGCCGCCAGCGCCACCGCCGCGCCCCCCGACGACCCGCCACAGGTGCGTGCCCGGTCATAGGGGTTGCAGGTCGTGCCATGCACCGGGTTGAAGGTATGGCTGCCCAGGCCGAATTCGGGCGTGTTGGTCTTGCCGATCACGATCGCCCCGGCCGCGCGCATCCGCGCCACATGAATATCATCCTGCGCCGCGATCTGCCCCGCCAGCGTCGGCGACCCTTTCGAGGTCGCCAGGCCCGCCGCGTTCGACAGATCCTTGACCGCCACCGGCAAACCGTGCAGCACGCCGCGCGCCGGGCCAGCATCGGCCCTGCGCGCCTCGTCCAGCAGATCCGCCTCCCCGCGCATCGACACGATGGCATTGAGCGCCCCGTTCACCTGCCCGACCCGCTCCAGCGTCGCGCGCATCAATGCCTCGGCGCTCATCTCGCCGCTCGCGATCCGCGCCGCCTGAGCGCGCGCCGAAAGGTTCAGAACCTCATCCATGCCTTGCCTCCCTGCCCGTCCGGGCCACTGCTTCATCTTGCCGAAAATACTCTGCGGAGGTGTGGGGGTGCAAAACCCCCACGCGCGCCTCACGCCTCACCCTGCGCCTCGGCCCGCGACTTGCCACTCACGTTCATCGCCAGCGTCGCGGCCATGAACTGATCCAGATCGCCATCCAGAACCCCCTTGGTGTCGCTGGTCTCGACCCCGGTGCGCAGATCCTTCACCATCTGGTAGGGTTGCAGCACATAGGAGCGGATCTGGTTGCCCCAGCCGGCATCGCCCTTGGCCTCATGGGCCTCGGCAATGGCCTCGTTGCGCTTGTCCAGCTCAAGCTGGTAAAGCCGCGACTTCAATGCCTTCATGGCGATGTCGCGGTTCTGGTGCTGGGATTTCTCGGAACTGGTGACCACGATACCCGTGGGATGGTGGGTGATGCGCACCGCCGAGTCGGTCTTGTTCACATGCTGCCCGCCCGCGCCCGAGCTGCGAAAGGTGTCCACGCGGATATCGGCCGGGTTCACCTCGATCTCGATATTGTCATCCACCACCGGATAGACCCAGACCGAGCAGAACGACGTATGCCGCTTGGCGGCCGAGTCGAAGGGCGAAATCCGCACCAGACGATGCACGCCGGATTCCGATTTCAGCCAGCCGTAAGCATTGTGCCCGCTGATCTTGTAGGCGGCCGATTTGATCCCCGCCTCGTCGCCCGAACTTTCGGATTGCAACTCCACCGTATAGCCATGGCTTTCGGCCCATCGCACATACATCCGCGCCAGCATAGCCGCCCAGTCGCAGCTTTCGGTGCCACCCGCGCCGGCGTTGATTTCCAGGAAGGTGTCATTGGCATCGGCCTCGCCATCCAGCAGCGCCTCCAGCTCCTTGGCCGCCGCCTTGCGCGCCAGCGCCTTGAGCGCCGCCTCGGCCTCGGCGATCACCTCGCTGTCGCCCTCCATCTCGCCCAGTTCGATCAACTCGATATTGTCGCGCATGTCGCGGCTGATCGAATCATGGGTCTCGATCGCGTCGACCAGCGCCTGACGGTCGCGCATCAGCTTCTGCGCCTTGGCGGGATCGTCCCACAGGCTGGGATCCTCGACGCGCGCATTGAACTCCTCAAGCCGGTGCTGCGCGGTCTCCCAGCCCATCCGCTGACGCAACAGCTCCAGCGAATTCTCGATTTCGGAAACAACGGTCTGGATCTCGGCGCGCATGAATATGTCCCTGCTCTGGCTCGGATGCCGGTGATACCGCAGCCACGAGGCCCCGGCAAGATCACACGGCTGTCAGTAAAGCCCGCCTGAACTCATAGACCCGAAACTCGCCTTGTCACCGACCTGCCCCTTGCGGCCGGTCGACGTGGTCACCTCGCGTACCTCTTCGGTCTCGCCGCGCTCGAAAAGATTGAGATCGTTGCCCATGGCAAAGCCGCCCGAGACGCTGAAGCCGAAAATCGGCTCCTCGCCATCGCGGAAATACTCGGCCACCACGAACTCGCCGTCCGAGTCGTCGGCCAGCCGCGCCCCGGTATAGCGGTCGATCTTGATGAAATGCCCGCCCGGCGGCACCTCGAACTGCCCGCCACCGTATTTCTTGATCGCCTCGCTCATGAACTCCTGGAAAACCGGCCCGCACATGGACGCGCCATAGGCGCTGCGTCCCAGGCCCCGCGGCTGGTCGTGTCCGATATAGCAGCCCGCAGCGATGTTGCTGGTGAAACCCAGGAACCAGACATCGCGCGCATCATTGGTGGTGCCCGTCTTGCCCGCAACGGGCACCGGCAGCTTGATCGCCCCCGATGCGGTGCCACGATCGACCACCCCCTTCATCATCGAGGTCAGCTGATAGGCGGTGATCGCGTCCATCACCCGCTCACGGCTCGACACGATCCGCGGGCCGCGGTTTTCGGGGATACCGGCATCATCACAATCCACGCAATCGCGCGGGTCGTGCTTGTAGACGGTGCGCCCGTCGCGGTCCTGCACCCGGTCGACCAGCGTCGGCTCGACCCGCTCGCCACCATTGGCGAACATCGAATAGGCGGACACCATCTTGTAAAGCGTCGTCTCCTCGGACCCCAGCGAATTGGCCAGGAACTGGCCCATGTCGTCATACACGCCGAAGCGCTCGGCATAATCGGCGACCACATCCATGCCGACCTCCTGCGCCAGCCGGATGGTCATCAGATTGCGCGACTGTTCGACCCCTGTGCGCAGCGGCGTCGGCCCGTAGAACTTGTTGGACGAATTGCGCGGCCGCCACAGCCCCTGCGGCGTGTCGATCTCGATCGGCGCATCGATCACGATCGTGGCCGGGCTGTAGCCGCTGTCCAGCGCGGCGGCATAGACAAAAGGCTTGAAGCTCGACCCCGGCTGGCGCTTGGCTTGCGTTGCGCGGTTGAACACCGAATGCTGATAGGAAAACCCGCCCTGCATCGACAGAACGCGCCCGGTATGGACATCCATCGCCACGAACCCGCCCTCGACCTCGGGCACCTGCCGCAAGGTCCAGCGCAGGAACGCGCCATCCTCGTCACGCGTCATCTTGCGTACGAAAACGACCTCGCCGCGCTTGAACGTCTCCTGAAAATTGCCGGGCAGCCATCCGATATCGGCGCGCGGCACAACATGGGGCGCATCCTCATCGGGCGCGATACCCTCGATGCCAAGACGCATCTGCTGGTCCTCGATCTCCAGGATCACCGCCGGATACCATTGGCCGTCCAACTCGATATCGCGCGCCACATCGGCCTGCTCCAGCGCCGCGCGCCAGGCGTCGTCGCTGCCCTCCAGCACCTCCTCGGGCAACACAACCCCCGTGCCGCGCCACTTGCCCCGACCACGATCATACTGCTCAAGCTGGCGGCGCAACGCGACCGCCGCCACTGCCTGCATCTCCGGGTCGATCGTGGCGCGCACGCTCAGCCCGCCGCCAAAGAATTCACCCTCGCCGAAATTTTCGCTCAGTTGGCGGCGAATCTCGTCAGTGAAATAGTCACGCGGCGGCAGGCCCAGGCTGTGGGCCTCAAAATCGCCGTTCTGCACCGAGCGCAGCGGCTGCGCCACTTCCGCTTCATAGCTGGCTTCATCAAGATACCCGTTTTCATACATCTCCTCCAGCACGAAGTCGCGCCGCTGAAGCAGACGCTCGGCATTGCGCACCGGGTGGTAATCCGACGGCGCCTTGGGCATCGACGCCAGGAAGGCAGCCTCATGCGGGGCCAGTTCGCGCAGTGACTTGTTGAAATAGGTCTGCGCCGCCGCTGTCACCCCATAGGAATTCTGCCCCAGGAATATCTCGTTGAGATAAAGTTCCAGAATCCCTTCCTTGCTCAGCGTCTCCTCGATCCGCGTCGCCAGGATGATCTCCTTGATCTTGCGCTCGATTCGCCGGTCCCCCGACAGAAGGAAGTTCTTCATCACCTGCTGGGTGATGGTCGAGGCCCCGCGCATCGTTTCGCCCCGCGTGCGCACCGCCTCGAAGATCGCCGCCGCGATCCCGCGCGCGTCATAGCCGCCATGCTGATAGAAATTCTTGTCCTCGGCGCTGATGAACGCCTGCTTGACCAGCACCGGGATATCCTCGGCCGGGGTGAACAGGCGTCGCTCGCGCGAAAACTCGTCGATGATCCGCCCCTCGCCCGAATAGATCCGGCTGATCGTGGGCGGCTTGTAATTGGCCAGCGACTCGTGGCTCGGCAGGTCGCGCCCATAGATATGCAGCACCGCACCTATGCTCAGCGCGACCAGCATCAGCCCCAGTGTAACCAGGCTGAAGATCGTGCCGAAAAATGTTCCTATCGCTCTGAGCACACGCGCCCCCGCTCGGTTGCACCGCACCATATAGGCATCCCGCCGCAAGCCGTCAAAACACATCTTCCCGGCGCGCGGAGCGCCGCTCCTTTCATTGCCGCACCAGGTCCGCGGCGGCCGCATCGGAATCGCGCCAGGCTTCCAGCCCGTCGCGCAGCGCCTGCGCCATGTCGGCGCGCCAGCCAGGATCGGCCAGGTTGGCCAGATCGCGCGGACTGGACATGAAGCCAAGCTCAACCAGCGCCGAGGGGATGTCGGGCGATTTCAGCACCGAAAACCCCGCATGGCGCAGCGGGCGCGAATGCAGAGGCAGGCCCTTTGCCCCGATGGCCGCGCGGATTTCACCGGCCAGCCGCTCGGCGCGCGGCTGGGTCTCCATCCGCGCCAGATCCATCAGCACATCGGCCACCACGTCATCCTTGCCGCTCAGATCGATCCCCGCCAGGATATCGGCGCGATTGTGGCGCTCGGCCAGCGCCGCGCTGGCCTCGTCGCTGGCGCTCTCCGACAGCGTATAGACCGTGGCGCCATGGGCGCGCCCCTCGTGCAGCGCATCGGCATGCAGCGACAGGAACAAGTCCGCCCGCATCCTGTGAGCGATCGCCACACGCCGCTCGAGCGAGACGAAACTGTCATCCTCGCGCGTCAGCACCACGTCGAAACCACCGGCGCGCACCAGAACCTCCTTCAACTCCAGCGCGAAGATCAGCATCATGTCCTTCTCGGCCAGCCCGTCCACCTCGGCCCCCGGATCGATCCCGCCATGCCCCGGGTCAAGCACCACCACCAACGGCACCTCGCCCCGCTGACGCGGTCGCTTCTCGGCCTTGAGGCCGCGCCCCGGCGCCTCCCATCCCGGCAGCGCCGGGGCACCCGCATCTGCGGCGAAATCCTCGCGCGACACGGGGCGCAGCCCCACCTCAAGACGCGCCGCGCCACTTTGGTCGTCAATCTCCATCCCGGCGCGCGCGACCGCCATCGGCGCGCCCAGATCGACCACCATGCGCGACCAGCCGGGACGGAAACCGCCGACCCTGACATCCTTCACCGCCGCGTCCTGCATCAGCGCGCGCCCATCGATCCCGCTCCAGTCCACTTCCTTGAAGTCCAGAACCAGCCGCTCGGGCGCATCCAGCGTAAAGATCCGGTACGGCACGCCCTGGCTCAGGCCAAGGGCGATCACCACGCCATCCCCGGACGCCTCTATCCCGCTTGCCTGCGCATCAAGCCGCGCCAGCCCGCTGAAATCACGCTCCTGTGCCGCCGCCAACACGGCCCAAAGGCCAAGGAACCCCGCCAACACTATCCTGATCATCTGCTCACCCGCCGCTCAACCGGTCGTCGTCGCACGCCAGACTACACGATGCGCGCAGCGATTGCACAGCCCCCGGCTTCATCTGGCCGCAAATACCTTGGGGGAGTCGCAGCTTCGCTGCGACGGGGGCAAAGCCCCCGCCTCGCGCGGTTCAGATCGCGCCGCGCGCCGCCATGAACCGGCGCAGCCGCTCCAGCCCCTCCTCGATATCGGCGCTGGCGCGTGCATAGGAAAACCGGATCGTGCCGCCCCCGCGCGCCGGGTCAAAATCAAGGCCCGGCGTCACCGCGACCCCCGCTTTCTCCAGAATTTCCGCGGCGAAGGCGCGGCTGTCATCGGTGATATGGCTGACATCGGCATAGACGTAAAAGGCGCCATCAGGCGGCGCGATCCGGTCAAACCCGGCTTTGGGCAAACCCTCCAGCATCAGCGCGCGGTTCCTGCGGTAGACCGTCATGTTGGCCTCAAGCTCGGCGCCGCATTCCATCGCCGCCAATGCGGCCACCTGGCTCGCATGGGGCGGGCAGATGAACAGGTTCTGCGCCAGCCGCTCGATCACCCGCACATGATCCCCGGGCACCACCATCCAGCCCACGCGCCAGCCGGTCATGCTGAAATACTTGGAAAAGGAGTTGATCACATAGGCCTCGTCGCTCAGCTCCAGCGCGCTCACCGCCTTCGCCTCGTACTCGATCCCGTGATAGATCTCGTCGCTGATGAAGCTCGCACCCTGAGCCGCCGCTGCCTCCATCAGTGCCGCGATCTCGGCGCGCCCCAGCATCGTGCCCGAAGGGTTGGCCGGACTGGCCACCATCAACCCCCTGAGATCACGCCCCTCCAGGTCGCCCGGCACCGGCTGCAGGCGGTTTTCCGCCGCCGTCTCGATATCCACCGGCACAAGATCCAGCGCGCGCAGGATCTGGCGATAGCTCGGATAGCCCGGCGCGCCGATTCCCACCCGGTCGCCCGCATCAAAGAGCGCCGTGAACGCCAGGATGAACGCCCCGGACGAACCCGGCGTGATCACCACGCGCCCCGGATCGAGATCGACGCCATA
This sequence comes from Roseovarius salincola, assembly GCF_026891095.1. Classification (GTDB taxonomy): domain Bacteria; phylum Pseudomonadota; class Alphaproteobacteria; order Rhodobacterales; family Rhodobacteraceae; genus Roseovarius; species Roseovarius salincola. Next base: position 24,149 of record NZ_JAPTNL010000021.1, on the reverse strand, counting down.
CCATTCCCCGTAAAGCCGCGCGATACGCTGGCGCAGCGCCGGCAGGCCAAGCGCCACGGTATATCCCATCGCATCCTCGCCCATGGCGCGGGACAATGCTGCGCGCGCGCCCTCGGGCGCGGCGGTGCCGGGCTGACCCACCTCCATATGGATGATGTGGCGCCCCGCGGCTTCGGCGCTGCGCGCCGCTTCCATCACGTCCATCACAATGAAGGGATCGACCTTGGACCGGGTTGAGTTCCGCATGTCTTTCTTCCTAGAGTGTCTCCGTCACGCCCAGCTTTCACTTGGAACAGGCCCCGCCGTCAATGCAGCTTCTCCGCGCCCTCGGCCCCTTTCTCGGGCTTTTCGCCCTGATCGCCCTGACGCTCGCCAGCCCTGCGCGCGCGCTCACGCTGCTGCGCGATCCCGATATCGAATACGCGCTCAAGCAACTGGCCGCGCCGGTGCTCAAGGCCGCCGGGCTCAGCCCGACGCGGGTCGATATCCTGCTGATCGACGACCGCCGTCTCAACGCCTTCGTGGTGGATCGCGACAATATCTTCATCCATTCCGGCCTGATGCTGAAGATGAACAATCCCGCGATGCTGCAATCCGTCATCGCCCACGAGGCCGCCCATATCACCAATGGCCACCTGGTGCGCCGCCCGATCAACATGCGCAACGCCCGCACCGCCGCCGGGCTGGGCTCGGTGATGGCCGCCGCCGCCGCCATCGCCGCGGGCGCGGGTGAGGCTGCGGGCGCCGTCGCGCTTGGCGCGCAGACCACCGCGCAGCGGCTGTTCTTCGCCCACACCCGCGCCGAGGAAAACGCCGCCGACCAATCGGGCCTGCGCTATCTCGCCACCGCCGGGGTCGATCCGCAGGGCGCCGTCGAGGTGATGAATATCTTCCGCGGTCAGGAGGCCCTCTCAAGATACCGCCAGGACCCCTATGCGCGCACCCATCCGCTGTCCGCCGACCGTTTCCGCGTGATCAAGCGGCTCGCCGAAGCCCACGGCGACAAGGCCCGCGACAATCCCGAAGCCGACTATTGGTTCGCCCGCGCCAAGGGCAAGCTCTCGGCCTTCCAGCGCTCGCACAAATGGACACTGACGCGCGCCGGGGAGTCGGGTTTCGAGGATGTGAAACTGATGCGCCAGGCCGTGGCCCATCACCGCAGCGCGCAAACCTCCAAGGCCGTGGCCGCCATTGACCGCGCCATCGCGCTGCGCCCCGAGGACCCCTTTCTTTATGAGCTGAAGGGCCAGATCCTGATGGAAAGCCGCAATTTCCGCGCCGCCACAGCCGCCTATGGCCGCGCCGTCAATCTCGCACCGGGAAACGCGCTGATCCTGGGCTCCTACGGGCGCGCCCTCATGGCCGAGGGCAAGGTGTCCGAGGCTCAGCAATATCTCGAGAAATCCCGCGCGCGCGACGGGCGCGACGTCCGCGTCATGCGCGACCTCGCGGCGACCCATGCGCGCCAGGGCAATAACGGCATGGCCTCGCTGGTCACGTCGGAACGCTACGCGATGATGGGACGGCTCGAAGACGCCGGAATCCACGCCAAACGCGCCTCGGACCTTTTGCCGCGCGGCTCGACGGGATGGCTGCGCGCGCAGGATATGCTATCAGCCGCCAAAGCCGCTGAAAACAAACGGAGATGACATCCATGAAATTCGCCCCCCTGACCGCGTTGGCCGCGGTCGCCGCACTGGCCCTGCCTGCGCAAGCCTTCGACCTCCAGGACATGAGCGACGCCGAACGCGACGCCTTTCGCGCCGAGATCCGCACCTATCTTCTGGAAAACCCCGAAGTCATAATGGAAGCGGTCGCCGTGCTCGAACAGCGCCAGGCCGAGGAACAGGCCCGCGGCGACAGCGACATGATCAAGGCCCATGCCGGGGCGCTCTTTGATGACGGCCATTCATGGGTGGGCGGCAATCCCGATGGCGACATCACGCTTGTCGAATTCATGGATTACCGCTGCGGATATTGCAAACGCGCCTTCCCCGAAGTCGAATCCCTGATCGAGGCCGATGGCAATATCCGCCTCATCGTCAAGGAATTCCCGATCCTGGGCGAACAATCCGTGCTCGCATCGCGCTTTGCCATCGCGACGCAGCAAGTGGCGGGCGATGACGCCTACAAGCAGGTGCATGACGCGCTGATGACCTTCCGGGGCGACATCTCGCAACCCGCGCTTGACCGTCTCGCCGAAGGCTTCGGCCTCGACGCCGGCGCGATCACAGCGCAGATGGACAGCGACGCGGTGACCGAGGTGATCACCAAGAACCGCGAACTGGGCCAGCGGCTCAACATCACTGGCACGCCTTCTTTCGTGATGGAAGACCAGATGCTGCGCGGTTACGTGCCGCTCGACGCGATGCAGCAGATCGCCGACGACATCCGCGGCTGATGCCGCGCCTGCGCTTGACGATATCTTTTCGGGGCCTGCCGCTTGCGGCGGGCCTCCTGCTGGCGCTCTCGCACGGCGCGGCCAGCGCCGGAACCGATTTCACCGATCTTTCGCCCGCCGAACGCACGATTTTCCACCAGGAGATCCGCGAGTCGCTCCTCGGCCTGCCCGAACTCTTGCAGGATGCGCCCGCCGCACCCGCCGCCAGCCCCTATCAGGACGCCATCGACCAGGATCTCGCGCGCCTTTCGGAACGTGACCAGGCGCTGTTCGGCCCCCGCCTGCCGGGCTTTGGCAATCCCGACGCGGCGCTGCGCATCGCGCTTTTCACCGCGCCGGACTGCCCCGATTGCGCCCGCGCCGAGGCCGATCTGCGCGCGCTTGTGAAAACCCACGACCTGCGCGTGACGCTGCTTGACATCACCCGTCACAGCGCGCTGGCCGAAACGCTCGAACTCGACATGGCACCCTCCTATGTGCTGCCCGACATGATGCTGCGCGGCCACATCCCGCCGATCGTGCTGGAACGTTACCTCGCGCGATAAGTGGCACATGCGACACGGCCCGGCGCGCTGGCCGGGCCATTCTTTACCCGTCGCGCGCCTCAACCACCTCCTCGTCCCCCGTGCCCGGCCCGCGGCTCCTTATGGCGCGCGCCTGCGCGCTTTCGATCAGGCCGTTATTCACGACGCATATGTTGCCATCCCAGTGAGTGCCGCGGATGGCGCACTTGCCCCTTGTTCGCTCCGCGCCTTGACACGCAAGCCGCGCACCTCTTTTTGCACGGCACGTGCCGCTTCGCCGCGCAAGGGCGGCGATCAGCGTGGCAGCGGCAACCCGTCAGCGATCATCCGGTTCAGCGTCCTGCGATCGACATAGCCGGTCACCGGCAACCCACGCGCCTCCTGGTAACGCCGCAGCGCCGCGCGCGTGTTGTCATCGAACTGACCATCCGAGCGCCCGGGATTGAACCCCTGCGCCAGCAATTGCGCTTCGACAAGGCTGCGCGAGATCTGATTGAGCCCCAAGGCGGCTTCGGCCTCGCGCGCCTCCGCCCCGCTTGGCGCCTCGTCCCCGGTCGCCTCACTCCCCGTCAGTTCCGCCTGACGGCGCCTGGCCCGCTTCGAGAACGCGCCCTCGGGAAAATCCTCCAGGTATTGCGCATAAGCCTGCGCGCTGTCAGCCTCCCGCGCCTCCTCCCAGGCCGCTTCGTCGGCGGCCTTGGCGTCGCTTTCGACCAGTTCGCTCAGGCGTGAACGGGCGCGCCCGGCGAATTCACCATCCTCATGACCTTCAAGATACCGGCGATAGGCGGCCTTCGTGTCCTGCGCCTCGGCGCGCTCCCAAGCCTCACGGTCGCGTTCCGCCCCGATCTCCGACAGCCGCGCCCTGGCAACATCCGAAAACGCCCCGTCCGGAAAACGCTCAAGATAGGCGCGCAGACCGGCTTCGTCCTGACCACGCCCGATATCTTCCCAATAGGCGCGATCCTCGCGCTCGCGCTCGCGATCCTGTTGGCGCGCCTCCTCTTCCTGCGCGGCGCGGCGCGTGGCCGCCATCTCGCTCAGGGTGTCGATCTGCACCGCGGTCAGAAAGCCGGTGGGCTCGAAACCGTTATCGCGTTGCCAGCGCCTGATCGCACTGCGCGACCCTGGGCCAAAGATACCATCCACCCCGCGCGTATCGTGATCCAGCAGCACAAGATCACGCTGGATCTGCTGTCGTTCGGCGACCCGTAGCTCAAGCGCCGCCTCGATGCGCTCGGGGTCGCGCTCGAACCTCTCGATCGCGGCGCGCGCCTCGTCGGCAAATGCGCCCTCGGGGTATTCGCCCAGATAGGCCTCATACGCCTTGATCGTGTCCGTCTCCCGGCTCTCGCGCCAAAGCGCGCGCTCGCGCGCCGCCGCCTCATCTGCCTCGTCTGCCTCGCCCGTCGGGTCCGGGGCGACCGGCCGGTCCTGCACCAGAAAGGTCACGAGCCGGGAAAGAAAACCATGCGCCTCAAGCTCCGGTGCATCCTCAAGCATCTCGGGCAGGCTCCGGCCCGACTCGACCAGATGCCCTCCGGCAAAATCCAGGATATCGGGGATTTCGCCCGTGATCACGGTGACGCCCTGCGGCGGGTCCAGCGTGCCAATACCCTGCTCGAGTCCGACCCCAAGCGCCACGGTCACGTCCTCGGACGCGTCCTCGGGCGCGTCGCGCAGCGGCGATCCCAGCAGCACCACCGCTCCTCCCGGCGAGCGGCCCGCGATTTCCATCACCGTGTCCAGCGACAGCGCGCGCCCATCCACCGTGGCCAGCGACGGCGCATCAGCCTCGCCCGGCAGATACCAGCCCGACCCGCCCGAATGGGCGAACCGCCCGGTCAGCAGGATCACGCTGCGCTCGGGCGCTTCTTCGCCCAGCAGGCTGCCCAGGACCTCGCGCAACGCCCCGATCTCCAGATCGACACCCGACACCACCTCGAACCCGGCCGCTTCCAGCGCTTTGGCCGCGCCGGAAATATCGGCTGCGGCAGTCGCTCCGGCCTGGCCCCCATAATCCTGCGCTCCCAGGACGACAGCGCGTTTCTCGGCCAGCGCCGCTGACGCGGTGATGCAGGCGCAGGTAATCAACAGGCTCAATCTCATGGTATGAACTCCTTTCGCTCAGGGCTGGCCGCGGGTGCCAGGCACATGACCGCACCGCCCCACAGGTGTAACGCGCAACCGGGCGAATGGTTTCAATGACCCGCTACCCCGAAGGACGGGGCCCCGTGGACGCCCCCGCAGAACACCCCCTTCGCGAACAGCGCGGACAGTGCTCCCTGCCCGCCACGCTTCATCTTGCCTGAAATAATCCCGCCGGAGGCTCCCGTCCGTGCCGCCGGCGCCACGCCCGCAGGTTACTCGGCCGCAGGGCGCCCGGAGTCAGCCTCCTCGGCCTCGATCTCCGCTGCCCGCGCCTCGACCTGCGTGACGATATGGTCGATCATCTCGGCATTGGACATCTTGTGGCTGGCCTTGCCCGCAAGATAAACCATGCCGCTGCCCGCACCGCCCCCGGTAAAGCCCACATCGGTCATCAGCGCCTCGCCGGGGCCGTTCACGACGCAGCCGATGATGCTCAGGCTCATCGGCGTCTTGATATGCTCAAGCCGCTCCTCCAGCGCCTCGACCGTCTTGATCACGTCGAACCCCTGGCGCGCGCAGCTCGGGCACGAGATGATATTCACGCCGCGATGACGCAGGCCCAGCGATTTCAGGATCTCGTAGCCGACCTTCACCTCCTCGACCGGATCGGCGCTCAGGCTGACGCGAATCGTGTCGCCGATACCCATCCACAAGAGATTCCCCAGCCCGATCGACGATTTGATCGTGCCGCTGGTCAGCCCGCCGGCCTCGGTGATGCCCAGATGGATCGGCGCATCGGTGGCGTCGGCAATGCCCTGATAGGCAGCCGCGGCCAGAAACACGTCGCTGGCCTTGACGCTGATCTTGTAGTCGCGAAAATCATTGTCCTCGAGGATGCGGATATGCTCCATTCCGGATTCCACCATCGCCTCGGGGCACGGCTCGCCGTACTTCTCCAGCAAGTGCCGCTCCAGACTGCCCGCATTGACCCCGATCCGCATCGAGCAGCCATGATCGCGCGCCGCCGCGATCACCTCGCGCACGCGCGCCTCGCTGCCGATATTGCCCGGGTTGATGCGCAGGCAGGCCGCGCCTGCCTCGGCGGCCTCAATTCCGCGTTTGTAATGAAAATGGATGTCCGCGACGATCGGCACCGGGCTTTCGCGCACGATCTCCTTCAGGGCCTTCGCGCTGGCCTCGTCAGGCACCGAGACCCGCACGATATCGGCGCCCGCCTCGGCGGCGGCCTGCACCTGCGCCACCGTCGCGGCCACATCGGTCGTATCGGTATTGGTCATGGTCTGCACGGTGATCGGCGCATCACCCCCGACCGGAACATTGCCCACCATGATCTGGCGGCTCTTGCGGCGATAAATATTGCGCCACGGGCGGATTGGGTTCAGCGACATGGAATAGGCCCCCGGGGGATTCGCGTGGATCAGTCCTCGGCCCATAGATAAGGCGCATGGCGCCGCGCCGCAATCACCGCCGCCGGATCGGACCGACCGGAGCGCACTCAACCAGCCGCCCCGCGGGCGTCAATCCTGGACCACCGTATCGGTGCGAAGCTCGGCCACATAGCGCGACAGATCCTCGTCGCGCGTCATGTCGGCGACGCTGTAGGCGCCGGTCAGCTCGCCCGCCTCCAGCGCCAGATCGGCCGTCACCGCGCCGCGCGGGCCTGCGGGGCCGTAATGCTTGCCGTTCACCGCGAAATAGATCGCGCCCGATTCCCCGACGCGCAGCGTCGGCGGCTCTTCGGTCGCGGGCACGTCATACGTGTCGCCGCCATTCATGATGCCTTCGAAGATCACGCTGCCATCCGCGGCGCGCACCCGCACCCATGCCGGGCGCACCGCGACCACGCGCACACCGGGCAGAGGCTCTTCCACCACCTGAGGACTGGGCACGATCTCGGGCTTTGCTGCACTGGCATGATAGCTGCTCGAGCGATCCGCCTGGGGCAGGTCGGGGCGCAACGTGCCGACCTGCGCGGGATCGAGCGTCGAGATCGGCGCATCGCGGGCCACCATCACCGGCACGTCCAGCGCCTCGGGACGATAAAGCCGGTCCAGCCGGTCAAGATCGGGGGCGCGGAACTCGCCATCCGCCTGCGCCAGTTCGTCGGCGTCATCCTGGCCCGACCGGCGCGCGGCGTTGTCCAGCGGATCGAGATCGGCCAGAACGTCGGGCGTGTTTTCGACCGGCGCGAATTGCACGCGCTGCACTTCGTTCAGCACCGCCCAACCGCCATAGCCGATGGCCGTTATCAGGGCGACCAGCACCATGACCGACCCGATCGCACCGGGCTCGATCCTCGACAGCACCCCTTCGGAAACGGGCGCAAAGGGCGTGTTGGGTGATATCAGCGGATCGGCATTGCGCGCGGGCTTGTCACGTTTCGCGGCAAGGCCCTCGCCCATCGGCTTGCGGATCGACGACGCCTCGGCCGACATGCCATGCGCGGTGGAGAATCCGCTTTCGCTGCAGAATGCCTGGAAGGCGCGGTCGGGATCCATGCCCAGGTAACGCGCATAAGAGCGCACGTAGCCCGGAATGAAGCCGGGCGTATCGAAAGCGTCCGGGTCGGCGTTCTCGATCGCGGCCACATATGCGGCCCTGATGCGCAGTTCGCGTTCCACATCCAGAAGGGATTTCCCAAGGGTTGCGCGTTCGCCGCGCATAAGGTCGCCAAGGCGCAGATCGAAGTCGTCGAACCCGCGGGGTTCAACTTCCTGTTCTTCGGCCTTGCGCGAAAAACGGCGCCCTATCATGCAGCCTGCCCCTCGAAACGTCTGGATGTTTCCGAACGTCCCGATTCGAAAACTCCACTCTTGTTCACACAAAAATAACACAACACAAGGGAGATTGCACCTGAGCTTGTCTCAGCCCGTCAAATCGGCGCGATTCAGCGCGCAATGGCTCCAGAGTGCATCCATAGCATGCACCAATGCATCCATTTCCTTTGGCCCATGCACCGGCGAAGGCGTGAAGCGCAACCGCTCCGTGCCGCGCGGCACGGTCGGGAAATTGATCGGCTGCACATAGATGCCATGCCCGTCCAGCAACATGTCGCTCAACTTCTTGGTGTGAACCGGATCGCCGACGATGACCGGAACGATATGACTTCCATGGTCGATCAGTGGCAGGCCCATCCCCTTCAGGCGGGTCTTGAGGATCTTCGCCTGGGTCTGGTGGCGTTCGCGTAGCCCCGGATCCCGCTTGAGATGCGCGACACTGGCCGCGGCCCCCGCCGCCACCGCGGGCGGCAGCGACGTGGTAAAGATGAAGCCGGGCGCATAACTGCGCACCGCGTCGCACATTTTCGCCGATGCGGCGATATAGCCGCCCATCACGCCATAGGCCTTGGCCAGCGTGCCGTTGATGATGTCCAGACGGTGCATCAGGCGGTCGCGCTCCGCGACACCCGCGCCGCGCGGCCCGTACATGCCCACCGCGTGAACCTCGTCGATATAGGTCAGCGCGCCGAATTCGTCGGCCAAATCGCAGATCGCCTCGATCGGGCCGAAATCGCCATCCATCGAGTAGACCGATTCAAACGCAATCAGCTTGGGCGCGCCGGGATCGTCGGCCTCCAGCAGCTCGCGCAGATGCGCCACATCGTTATGGCGGAAGATGCGCTTGGCACCGCCATTGCGGCGCACGCCCTCGATCATCGAGGCATGGTTCAGCGCATCCGAATAGATGATGAGGCCGGGAAACAGCTTGGGCAGGGTGCTCAGCGTGGCGTCATTGGCGATATAGGCGCTGGTGAACAGCAGCGCCGCCTCCTTGCCATGCAGATCGGCCAGTTCGGCCTCCAGCCGCTTGTGATAGACGGTCGTGCCGGAAATGTTGCGCGTGCCGCCCGAGCCTGCGCCGGTGGCGTCCATCGCCTCGTGCATGGCCGCCAGAACATCGGGGTGCTGACCCATGCCAAGGTAGTCATTGCCGCACCATACGGTGATGGGCTGCTCGCTGCCGTCCGGCTTGCGCCAGATCGCATGCGGAAATTGCCCCTTGCGGCGTTCGATGTCGATGAAGGTCCGATACCGTCCTTCGTCATGCAGACGGTTGATCGCGTCGTCCAGCTTCGCCCCGTAATTCACTGGCGTCCCCTCCCTGGTCAGTCACCGCCCCCGTTCCGGGCGGATGTCGCGCGTCAGGCGACATATTCATCAAGTCAGATGCATATAGATCGCGCACCGCTCACGCAACAGGCTACAAATTGCCGCTCCCCGCCACCTTGACCTCGATCAAGCGCGCTGGACAGTCCGGCCTCACCTGTTACCCTCGCGACGACTTCATTTTAATACATAAGGAGCGCCCATGTCACTGGATGCCGTGCTGGCCCGAATCGACGAACAACTGCCCGAGGCCACGGCGCGGCTGCTCGATCTTCTGCGCATACCGTCGATCTCGACCGACCCGGCCTTTGCGGGCGAATGCGACAAGGCCGCCGACTGGCTGGTCATGGACCTGCAAAGCCTTGGCATCAAGGCCGGGAAACGCGCCACCCCCGGCCACCCCATGGTCGTGGGCCATGTCGAAGGCGATGGGCCGCACCTGCTGTTTTACGGGCATTACGACGTGCAGCCGGTCGATCCGCTGGATATGTGGACCAATGATCCCTTCGACCCCCGCATCGAAGAAACGCCGAAGGGCCGGGTGATCCGTGGCCGGGGCAGTTCCGACGACAAGGGCCAGCTCATGACCTTTGTCGAGGCCTGCCGCGCCTGGAAGGCGGTGAACGGCACCCTGCCCTGCGCGATCACCTTCTTCTTCGAGGGCGAGGAAGAATCAGGCTCGCCCTCGCTCGTGCCCTTCATGAAAGAGAACGCCGACGAACTCGGCGCCGATATCGCGCTGATCTGCGATACCGGCATGTTCCAGTCGCGCACACCGGCCATCGTTACCATGCTGCGCGGCATGGTCAGCGAGGAACTGACCATCAAAGGCCCCGACATGGACCTGCATTCGGGCTTTTTCGGCGGGCTGGCGATGAACCCGATCCGCGCGCTTGCGGGCATCCTGTCCGATCTGCATGACGATCACGGCCGCGTCACCATCCCCGGTTTCTATGACGGCATCCCCGATTTGACCGACGAGGTGCGCGCCCAGTGGGAGGGGCTCGATTTCGACTGGCGCGGCTTTCTGGGTTCGGTCGGCCTCAGTGTACCCGCCGGAGAACAGGGGCGCATGCCGCTTGAAATGATCTGGTCGCGCCCCACAGCCGAGGTCAACGGCATCTGGGGCGGCTATACCGGCGAAGGCTTCAAGACGGTGCTGCCCGCCAAGGCCCATGCCAAGATCAGCTTTCGCCTCGTGGCCGGTCAGGACCCCGACACCATCCGCGACAATTTCCGCGCCTTCGTGCGCGCCCGCCTGCCCGAGGATTGCAGCGTCGATTTCAAGGCCCATGGCGGCTCGGCGGCCTCGGTCATGTCCACCGAAGACCCCGCCTTCGAAGCCGCGCGCCGGGCGCTCTCGGATGAATGGCCCGAAACGGCGGCCTATGTTGGCTGCGGCGGCTCGATTCCCATCGCCGGACATTTCCGCCAGATCCTCGGCATGAACGCCATGCTGATCGGCTTTGGCAAGAATGACGACGCGATCCATTCCCCCAACGAGAAATACGACCTCGAAAGCTTCCACAAGGGCACCCGCAGCTGGGCGCGCATCCTCGACGCGCTGAGCCAGAAGTGAGCATCCCAGGCTTCAACGACCAAAGCGCGCGCCTCAACGGCGTCGAGCTGGCGTTTTCCGTGGGGGGCGACGGGCCGCCGCTGCTGTTGCTGCACGGCTTTCCCCAGACCCGCACCATGTGGGCGCGCATCGCGCCTGCACTGGCTGCGCGCCACCGGGTCATCTGCCCGGATCTGCGCGGCTATGGCGCCTCGGGCAAACCGGCAGAGGTCGGCGATTACAGCTTTCGCGCGATGGCCCGCGACGCAAGCGCGCTGATGGCGCATCTGGGGCATGACCGCTTTGCCGTTGCGGGCCACGATCGCGGCGCGCGGGTGGCGCACCGGCTGGCGCTCGACGCACCGCACCTGCTCGAGCGGCTCTGCGTGATGGATATCGTGCCCACCCATACCCTGCTGGACCGGCTCGATGCGAGAGTGGCGCAAAGCTATTACCACTGGTTTTTCCTGGCGCAGAATGAACCCTTTCCCGAAACCATGATCGGCCACGACCCCGACGCCTATTTCGAAAGCTGCCTGCTGGGCTGGGGCGCCTCGCAGCTCACGGATTTCGCCCCCGACCAGCTTGCCGCCTACCGCGCCGCATGGCGCGATCCCGACACGATCCGGGGGATGTGCAACGATTACCGCGCCACGCTGGCCCATGATTTCGCCGACGATTCCGCCGATCTCAATCAACGCATCGCCTGTCCGGTCCTGGTGCTTTACGGGGCCGGCGGCGCCATGGCGCGCCATTACGACATGGCCGCCACATGGCGCGCGAAATGCCTCGATATCGAAAGCCGCGCCATTCCCGGCGGGCATTTCTTTCCCGATACCGACCCGCTTGCCACCATCGAGGCGCTCAGCGCGTTCCTCGCCTGAGAAATACGCGCCCCAGCTTGGCCAGCAACAAGATCCACGGCAGCCCGTGCAACGCCAGATCGAACCAGTCGATCGCCGCCAGCGGATCGCCCGCGCGCAACATCATCAGCTTTTGCCAGATATGGGGCTCGGGCACATAGGGTGACAGGCCCAGCGTCGCACAAAGCACCACAACCAGCAGCCATGAAATCTGATCCAGAAGATGACCCATCGGCGTCTCGGCCTCGTCTTGAGCTTCGGGGGGTTGCACATCGGGGAAAAGTGGCGCGGTTGACGGGGCTCGAACCCGCGACCTCCGGCGTGACAGGCCGGCACTCTAACCAACTGAGCTACAACCGCGCATGCACGATGAAACGATCCGTCCGGGGCAGCGGTGGCGCGGTTGACGGGGCTCGAACCCGCGACCTCCGGCGTGACAGGCCGGCACTCTAACCAACTGAGCTACAACCGCTCACTGCCCGCCCGATCGCTCAGGCGTGATGAGCTTCTTAGGGGCAGCGCCGCGCGCCGTCAAGCGCCCGTTTGGTGAAAATGCGCATTCCCGCAGACGCGCCCCGTGCCCTGCCTTGCCGGGCGCCCAATCGGCGCGCCCACGGCGCATATATCGGAAGAATGGTGGGTCGTGAGAGGCTCGAACTCCCGACATCTTCGGTGTAAACGAAGCGCTCTACCAACTGAGCTAACGACCCGTCCCGCGCGTCTTAGCCAAGCTTCCCGCGCCTTGCAAGACCCCGCAATACCCCGCCCTCAGCCATAAAGCCGGCGGCTGAACCTGCGCCACATCAAGAGCGGCGTCACCAGCAGCACGAAAAAGAACGCGCCCCCCGCCAGCTGCACCCACCAGGGAATCTGCAACATCGTGTGAATCACCGTGAACAGCCCGAACAGGAATGGCGGGCTGACGAAGGACAGGACCACCGCCAGGTTGAAGATCCATTTCTTCAGCCGGAAGGACGCGGTCCGGTTCAACTGCTGGCGATACTCGAACCAATAGACATCGCCCCTGTCATCGACGCTGCGCTCCTTCCAAAGCAGGAAGCGGTCGATCCCCGCGATGCTCAGCGCATCGTCGATCCAGAACAGGAACAGCGTGATCGACACCACCGTCAGAACACACATCAGCGCAAAGACGAAAGCCGCATTCTCGGCCACCTTCTGCGCCACCTCGCCACCGCCCGCAACCACGCTGAAAATGCCGAAGAACGACAACACCCCGACATTGATCAGGCTCAGGCGCACATACTCGAATTGCTGGCGACTGCGCCGCGCCTTCTCCTCGCGCAGCATCGTCAGCTCGTGCAACAGGATGTCCTTCTCGATGTCCATGACCGCCCCCGACCCACACGCGTTTCACCTGCCCGATCATTGCCGCGCCGGCCAGCCAAGGCAAGCCACCAGCACCCTCAGCCCGACGAAATTCACCCCCAAACGACAACGGCGCGCCCGATTTCCGGGCACGCCGCTGCGTGTTCATGGTGGGTGATAAGAGATTCGAACTCCTGACATCTTCGATGTGAACGAAGCGCTCTACCACTGAGCTAATCACCCGTTGGCGCGCTATGTAGCGTCACTCGTCAGGCTCTGCAACACTCTCTTTCGCTTTATCGAGCGCGGGGGATGCCGATTTGCTCTGGCGTATCTTGGCGACCGTGATGGTGGCGTTTCCGGTCTCCTTGCGGCGCTGATGCTTGAGCTTGCCAAGGGGTTGCAGGTTCAGCCCGCGCCCCTCGGATATCGCCTCGCCGAGGATGTCGATCATCGCCTCGACCGCCGGCTTGGCAAAACGCTTGCGCACGCCCGAGCGCTCGACCACCTTGTCGATCAACTCGCGTTTCTTGAGATCCGCACCGGCCACCTCGACGCTGGTGTCGCGCACCAGTTCGGGCTTGGCGGTGACGGCGGCGGGCGCGGGGCGCACCGATGCGGTCTTGGCGGATTTCGCTATCGTGCTGCCTGTCTTGGCGCTGGCCGGAGTCTTTGAAGCGGTGCCAGCGGGCTTGGTTGCGGTGCTGGCGGTCGTCTTGCGACGCGTGGTCATATGATGCCTCGTTTCTTGCTGCTCTGGGCATCAGACTACGTTAATTGCGCCGCCAATGCCAGTGTCGCGTGCAATCGCCCCTTTCCTTTCGCGCATGAAAACCCCGCCGGCGCGGGCCGGCGGGGTCTGTTCGGTCGGCAGCTCTGATTGACGCGGCCGCGCGGGGCAAGGTTCAGTGCGCCGTGGCACCCTCGCCGCTGCTCTCGCCCTTGAGAGCGGCCTCGGCGGCGGCGGCCTCTTCGGCCTCCTCGTCCCATTCCACCGGCTCGGGCGTGCGCACCAGCGCCAGCTTGAGAACGTCGCGCACGTGATCGACAGGGATGATATCCAGCCCCTCTTTCACGTTGTCGGGGATCTCGGTCAGATCCTTCTCGTTCTCTCGCGGGATCAGCACCGTCTTGATGCCACCACGCAGCGCCGCCAGCAGCTTCTCCTTGAGGCCACCGATCGGCAGCGCATTGCCGCGCAGCGTCACCTCGCCGGTCATGGCGATATCCTTGCGCACCGGAATCCCGGTCAGCACCGACACGATCGACGTGACCATGGCCAGTCCGGCCGACGGCCCGTCCTTGGGAGTCGCGCCCTCGGGGACGTGAACGTGAATGTCCCACTTCTCGAAGCGCGGCGGCTTGACTCCGATCTCGGGCGCGATGGAGCGGACATAGGAACTGGCCGCATCGATCGATTCCTTCATCACGTCGCCCAGCGTGCCGGTGGTTTTCATCCGGCCCTTGCCCGGCAGGCGCAACGCCTCGATGTTCAGAAGCTCGCCACCGACCGACGTATAGGCCAGCCCGGTCACGACACCGACCTGATCCTTCTCTTCGGCCAGACCGTATTTGAACTTCTTCACGCCAAGGAAATCGTCGATGTTTTCCGCGGTCACTGTCACCGACTCGGCCTCGCCCTTGATGATCTGCGTCACCGCCTTGCGCGCCACCTTGGCGATCTCGCGCTCGAGGTTCCGCACCCCCGCTTCGCGGGTGTAATGGCGGATGATCGCGGTCAGCGCATCGTCCGACAGTTCGAACTCGCCCTTCTTCAAACCGTGATTCTTGATCTGCTTGGCAAGCAGGTGCTGCTTGGCGATCTCGCGCTTTTCATCCTCGGTGTAACCGGCCAGCGGAATGATCTCCATCCGGTCCAGAAGCGGCCCCGGCATGTTGTAGGAGTTCGCCGTGGTCAGGAACATCACGTTGCTCAGGTCGTATTCCACCTCGAGATAGTGATCGACGAACGTGCCGTTCTGTTCGGGGTCCAGCACCTCCAGCATCGCGCTGGCCGGGTCGCCCCGGAAATCCTGGCCCATCTTGTCGATCTCATCGAGCAGGATCAGCGGATTGGTGGTTTTCGCCTTCTTCAGCGACTGGATGATCTTGCCCGGCATCGAGCCGATATAGGTGCGCCGGTGACCCCGGATCTCGGATTCGTCGCGCACGCCGCCCAGGCTGATGCGGATGAACTCGCGCCCCGTGGCGCGGGCCACGGATTCGCCAAGGCTGGTCTTGCCCACGCCCGGCGGGCCGACAAGGCACATGATCGGCCCCTTCAGCTTCTTCGAGCGCTGCTGCACCGCCAGATATTCGACGATCCGCTCCTTGACCTTCTCAAGGCCGTAATGATCCTTGTCGAGGATCCGCTCGGCGCGGCCCAGGTCCTTCTTGACGCGCGATTTCACGCCCCAGGGGATCGACAGCATCCAGTCGAGATAGTTGCGCACGACCGTCGCCTCGGCGCTCATCGGACTCATGTTCTTGAGCTTCTTGAGCTCGGCCTCGGCCTTGTCGCGGGCTTCCTTGGACAGCTTCGTGGCGGCGATCTTCTCTTCCAACTCGGCGATTTCGCCTTCGCCATCCTCGCCGTCACCCAGCTCCTTCTGGATCGCCTTCATCTGTTCGTTCAGATAGTATTCGCGCTGCGTGCGTTCCATCTGCGACTTGACGCGGGTCTTGATCTTCTTCTCGACCTGCAGGACGCTCATCTCGCCCTGCATCATGCCATAGACCTTCTCCAGCCGCTCGCTGACCGAAAGCGTCTCCAGCATTTCCTGCTTTTGGGGCACATCAATGCCCAGATGCCCGGCCACGAGGTCGGCCAGCCGTGCCGGCTCCTCGGTCTCGCTGACGGCGGCCAGCGCCTCTTCGGGGATGTTCTTTTTGACCTTTGCATAGCGCTCGAACTCGTCGCTCACCGTGCGCAGCAGCGCCTCGATGGTGGCGCTGTCGCCCGGCATCTCGGTCAGGTATTCGGCGCGCGCCTCGAAGAAACTGTCATTCTCCAGGTATTCGTCGATGCGCACCCTTGCCACGCCCTCGACCAGCACCTTCACGGTGCCGTCCGGCAGCTTCAGCAATTGCAGCACATTGGCCAGCACACCGGTCCTGTAGATACCTTCGGCATCGGGATCGTCGATACTGGCGTCGATCTGGCTCGACAGCAGGATCTGCTTGTCGTCCTGCATCACTTCCTCCAGCGCGCGCACGGATTTCTCGCGTCCGACAAACAGCGGCACGATCATGTGGGGAAAAACCACGATGTCGCGCAGCGGCAGCACTGGATAGGATGCGTTGAGAGGCTCTTGCATGCTCGTTTCCTTGTTCTGGGCAGACGATCCGGACCCCTCGATCAGGCAGTCACGTCCGTCTCCGCGTTTCCTGCGGTGTAACTTGGGGCGGCGCTGCCCCCGTTTCAACCGATTTGACGCAGTTTGCCCCTCCCGCCGGGGCTTCACAAGGGCTCATTGCCCGCATTTGCGCGCGCTGCGTGCAACGCTTTGACGCAAGGCGCTTTTCGCGGGCGGTCACCGCCCGTCAGCACTCAAAGCGGCGCGATATCGCCCTGCGCCCGCGTCGCATGGAAATCCGCCTCCCAGGCATCAAACCGCGCTTCGGCGATGGCTTCGCGCATGCCCTGCATAAGCTCCTGATAGTAATGCAGATTGTGCCATGTCAGCAGCATCGAGGAAATGATCTCCTGGCTGCGGAACACATGATGCAGATAGGCGCGGCTGTAATTGCGGCAGGCCGGACAGGTGCAATCCTCATCGAGCGGCCTCGGATCGTCCTGATGGCGCGCGTTCTTGATGTTGATCTGCCCGCGCCGGGTAAACACCTGCCCCGTGCGCCCCGATCGCGAAGGCAACACGCAATCCATCATGTCGATGCCCCGTTTCACGGCCCCCACGATATCGTCGGGCTTGCCCACCCCCATCAGGTAACGCGGCTTCTCTTCGGGCAGAAAGCCGGGCGCGTAATCCAGCACGCCGAACATCGCCGCCTGCCCCTCGCCCACCGCAAGCCCCCCCACCGCGTAGCCGTCAAAGCCGATCTTCACCAGCGCCCCGGCGCTTTCCTCGCGCAGCTCGCGATTGACACCGCCCTGCATGATCCCGAACAGCGCGTGACCGGGGCGATCCCCGAAGGCGTCCTTCGAACGCGCCGCCCACCGCATGCTCAGCCGCATCGCGCGCGCCACCTCCGCGTCGCTGGCGGGCAGTGCGGGGCATTCGTCGAAACACATCACGATATCGCTGCCCAGCAGCCGCTGGATCTCCATCGACCGCTCCGGCGTCAATTCATGGCGCGAGCCATCCACATGGCTCTTGAAGGTCACCCCCGCCTCGCTCAGCTTGCGCAGCCCCGCAAGGCTCATCACCTGAAAGCCGCCGCTATCGGTCAGGATCGGGCGCTCCCAGTTCATGAAACGGTGCAATCCCCCCAGCCGCGCGATGCGCTCGGCGCCGGGGCGCAGCATCAGATGATAGGTATTGCCCAGCAGGATATCGGCGCCCGTCTGGCGCACGCTTTCGGGCATCATCGCCTTGACCGTCGCCGCGGTGCCCACCGGCATGAAGGCCGGCGTGCGCACATCACCCCGCGTCGTGCGGATCACGCCCGCGCGCGCCGCCCCGTCCCGTGCCGTCAACTCGAACCTGACTGTCACCTGATTTTCCCGCAATTGCCGTCTTTCGGCTTCCCTTAAAGCGGTTTAACCTGACTTGCAAAACGCCGCGTGGCCCGCGCGGCCCTTTTTCATGAGTGAGAATGATATGACCGAAGACCAAATCCTGAGCCTCCTGGGGTCGAACCTGATCTGGATCCTGATCGCGATCCTGATCTTCGTGGTGATCTTCAAGGGCATCCAGATCGTTCCGCAATCCGAACAATACGTGGTCGAACGTTTCGGCCGCCTGCGCGCGGTGCTGGGGCCGGGAATCAACATGATCGTGCCGTTTCTGGACGTGGTGCGCCACCGGATCTCGATCCTGGAACGCCAGCTTCCCAATGCCAGCCAGGACGCGATCACCCGCGACAACGTGCTGGTCGAAGTGGAAACCTCGGTCTTCTACCGCATCATTCAGCCTGAAAAGACGGTCTACCGCATCCGCGACGCCGATGCCGCCATCGCCACCACCGTCGCCGGTATCGTGCGCGCCGAGATCGGCAAGATGGATCTCGATGACGTGCAGGCCAACCGCTCGGCACTGATCACCACCATCAAGGAAGCGGTCGAGGACGCGGTCGAGAACTGGGGCATCGAAGTCACCCGCGCCGAGCTTCTGGATGTGAACCTCGACGAGGCCACCCGCGCGGCCATGCTCCAGCAGCTCAATGCCGAACGCGCCCGGCGCGCCCATGTGACCGAGGCCGAAGGCAAGAAACGCGCCGTCGAACTCCATGCCGATGCCGAACTTTACGCCGCCGACCAGGCCGCGAAGGCCCGCCGCATCCAGGCCGACGCCGAAGCCTACGCCACCCAGGTCGTCGCCCGCGCCATCGCCGAAAACGGCGTCGAGGCCGCGCAATATCAGGTCGCCCTGAAACAGGTCGAAGCCCTCAACGCGCTGGGCAACAGCCCCTCCTCGCAGACGGTCCTCGTGCCCGCTCAGGCACTCGAGGCCTTCGGCAACGCCTTCAACATGCTCAAGGGGAACAAGGCATGAGCGGCATCTGGACGCTCTGGTGGGCCTGGCTCGGGGGCGCGCTGGCGCTCGCCATTCTGGAAACGCTGATTCCGGGCTACGTGTTTCTGGGCATCGCACTGGGCGCGGCGCTCATGGCGCTGATCGTGGCCCTGCCCGTGCACCTTTCGCCAGCGGCGATGATCGCGATCTTCGCAATCCTGTCGCTTTTGTCATGGATCATCCTGCGGCGGGTCTTCCGGGCGCGCAACGACCAGAGTCGCGTGATCCATGACGACATCAACAAATAGCGCTTTGCCATGCCGGCTTGGCAGAATGGCTCCGATCAAGCTATGGTCGTCAGCCACGAGCCATTATTTTGAATGAAAAAAGGGAATTGCCCATGACCGACACACCCGATGAAACGCAACAATTGCAATTCGGGTGGGAAGAATGGGTCTCTTTGCCCGATCTCGGCGTCCCGGCAATCCGGGCCAAGGTCGATACCGGCGCGCGCACCTCTGCTCTGCATGCCTTCGACATCGAGACATTCGGCCCCTCCTCCAGACCCAAGGTCCGTTTCACCATCCACCCGATACCGGGGCGCGACGATTTCGTGATCCCCTGCTCGGCCCCGATCATCGACCGCCGCGAAGTGACCTCATCCAACGGTGAAAAGGAGCTGCGCTACGTCATCGAAAGCACGCTGCACGTCAACGGCGACAGCTGGCCTGTGGAACTGACCCTCACCAACCGCGCCACCATGCAGTCGCGGATGTTGCTGGGGCGTCAGGCGCTGAAGGATCACATCACCATCGTGGCGACGGACCGCTTCATGCAGCCCGAACTCAGCTATGATGTCTATCACACCGCCAAGATGCGCCACCAGGCACCGGCGCGCGCACTGCGCATCTGCGTGCTTTCGCGCGAAGACAATTATTCCACCCGCCGCCTTGTCGAAGAGGGCGAGAAACGCGGCCATTCGGTCGAGGTGATCAACACCACGCGCTGTTACATGGCGATCAACGCCATGGCCCCCGAAGTGCATTACGACGGCAAGCGCCTGCCGCGCTTCGATGCGGTCATTCCGCGGATCGGCGCATCGATCACGCCCTATGGCACCGCCATCATCCGCCAGTTCGAAACCATCGGCACCTATTGCGTGAACTCCTCGGCCGGGATCACCTCCAGCCGTGACAAGCTCTATGCCCATCAATTGATGGCCCGCGCCAAGATCGGCATGCCCAACACCGCCTTTGCCGCCTCGCCCAAGGACACCAACAATCTGATCGGCCTCGTCGGCACCGCGCCCCTGATCGTCAAGCTGCTGGAATCGACCCAGGGCAAGGGCGTCGTGCTGGCCGAAACCAAGAAGGCCGCCGAATCGGTGATCGACGCCTTCCGCGGCCTCAAGGCAAATTTCCTGGTGCAGGATTTCGTCAAGGAAGCTGCGGGCGAGGATATCCGCTGCCTCGTGATCGGCGGCAAGGTCGTCGCCTCGATGAAGCGCACCGGCGCCGACGGCGATTTCCGCTCGAACCTGCATCGCGGCGGCTCCGCCAAATCAGTGCGGATCACCAAGCAGGAACGCGAGACCGCGATCCGCGCCGCGCGCGCCTTCGATCTCAACATGGCCGGTGTAGACCTGTTGCGCTCCGAAGGCGGTCCCAAGGTGCTCGAGGTGAACTCTTCCCCCGGCTTCGAGGGGATCGAGAAATCGACCGGCAAGAACATCGTCGGGCGGCTCTATGATCAGATCGAAAGCCGCGTGCGCCCCGCCCCGATCCGCCGCCGCAAGACCGGCGTGAAGAAATCTTCCGGTTGATGCTTGGCGGCCATTCCGGGGGTTTTGTACCAACCTTTTCGGGCCGGGTCCGGCTTTCGTACAAAAGCCGCGTACAAAACAGACGTTTTGTACCGGCCCGCCCCTCTGGACGACCGCGGTCATAAATCTTATATCTTCGGTCAGGAACAGCGCAGGATTCAGCCATGACTCATAGCCCAGACCCAGTCGAAGGTGCGCCACTGATCGCGCCATCGAGCACCGAACATCCCCTTTACGATCAACTCGTCGAGGCTTGCCGGTCTGTCTATGACCCTGAAATTCCAGTGAATATTTATGATCTCGGTCTGATCTACACGATCGAGATCGACAGCGAAAACGCCGTCCGTGTGATCATGACCCTGACCGCACCCGGCTGCCCCGTCGCCGGTGAAATGCCCGGCTGGGTCGCCGAAGCCATCGAACCCGTGCCCGGCGTCAAACAGGTCGATGTCGAACTCGTCTGGGATCCCCCCTGGGGCATGGACATGATGAGCGACGAAGCGCGCCTTGAGTTAGGATTCATGTAAGGCAAGCTTTTTTGCTTGCTAGAATGTCAAGTGAATTTGCTTGCCTTTTCGATATGCAGGCATTATGACTTGCCAATCATGACCCGCGTCTGCGTCCTTTCCGGTGACCTTGTCGACTCCAGCGCGCTCAGCGCAGACCAGGTCGATACCGCCCTGCAATCGCTGGACTCAGCTGCCGGCGACATCTCGCAATGGTCGCCCGATCTCGTCACCGGGTTCGCACGCAGCGGCGGGGATGGTTGGCAATTTTCCATTTCAGATCATTATCTTGCGCTGCGCTCTGCACTCTATCTCCGGGCTGCGCTCCGGCGTCTGGGCAAGGCGTTTTCCACCCGCATCGCCCTCGCCTGCGGTGATGGCCACCTGCCCGACAACCGCGATCCCAACGCCGCCTCCGGCCCCGCCTTCACCGCCTCAGGCCGCTTGCTGGCCAGTCTTCGGGGGCCGCATATCACCATGGGTCACGCATCGGGCGGCACTGTCAACGCATTGATTTTGCTTGCAGACCACATCTCCCAAGGCTGGACCCCGGCGCAGGCCCGCGCGATCTTCACCATGCTGCCACCCGACTCCACCACCCATGCCGACGCCGCCGCCCGCCTCGGGATCTCCCGGCAGGCCGTCGATCAGGCCCTGACCGCCGCCGGATATCATTGGATTTCAGCCGCAATTCAATCGGATGAAGATCATTATTCATCTGTGAATCGCACGCCGGAGCAACGCTGATGCTGGAAACCGTCACGGCCTTGCTCTTCGCCCACGCCCTCGCCGATTTCACCCTGCAAACCAACTGGATCAACACCAACAAGGCCCGCCCGCATGTGATGGCGCTGCATGGGCTTCTCGTCTTGATCACCGCCCATCTGGCACTTGGCCATCTCTACGCCCCGGCGCTGGCAGTGCTGACGCTCGCCCATCTTCTGATTGACACCGCGAAAACATATAGCAAATTCAACACCCTCTCCGCCTTTCTTTTCGATCAGGGCGCGCATCTCGCCACGATTCTTGTCGTCGCCTTCTGGATGCCCGACCTCTGGCAATCCGGTCTCTGGTCCGCCCAGCCCACCCTTTTGCCGCTCATGGCGCTTGCCGCCGGGCTGATCCTCTGCCTCACCGCCGGACAATATGCCGTCGGGCTTCTGATGCGCCGCCACAGCAGTCGCATGCGCGGCGCCGGGCTTCGCGACGGCGGCCGCCAGATCGGACTGCTTGAGCGCGGTCTGATCTTCCTGCTGGTGCTGGCAAACCAGCCCATCGGCGTCGGTTTCCTGATCGCCGCCAAATCCATCCTGCGTTACGGCACCGCCAACCGCGACCAGCGCAGTGCCGAATACGTGATTATCGGCACACTGGCCTCCTTTGGCTGGGCCATCTTGATCGCTCTTGCCACCCAATCGCTCCTATCTGTGCTTCCCCCGCTTGAGATCGCGCCCCGAACGCCCTAGATTCAACCAAGACACATGAGGAGGCACAATGTTCGGCATCCCCGGTAAACAAGCCGTTACCATGACGCCCGCCGCGGCGGCCCGGATCGCGAATCTGATGGACAAGTATGGCCATCAGGGTTTGCGCATCGGGGTCAAGAAAGGCGGCTGCGCAGGCATGGAGTACACGATGGATTACGTGAGCGAGGTCGACCCCAATGATGAGGTGGTCGAGCAGAATGGCGCACGGGTGATGATCGCGCCGATGGCTCAGATGTTCCTGTTCGGCACCGAGATCGACTACCGCACCTCGCTTCTGGAATCCGGTTTCGTGTTCAACAATCCCAATGTGACCGAGGCCTGCGGCTGCGGCGAGTCGATCAAGTTCGAAAACATGTAAACCGCCACAGCCCATCAACATAACAATAAAAACAAAAGGTTGAGCCGGAATGATGCGCAAACTCGCTGCCGGAAACTGGAAGATGAACGGCACCCGCGAGGCGCTTGACGCGTTGCAGGCCATGACTGCCGCGCATCCAGATCCGGCGGTCGATATCCTGATCTGCCCGCCCGCGACCTTGC
Organism: Roseovarius salincola; assembly: GCF_026891095.1. Classification (GTDB taxonomy): domain Bacteria; phylum Pseudomonadota; class Alphaproteobacteria; order Rhodobacterales; family Rhodobacteraceae; genus Roseovarius; species Roseovarius salincola. The sequence goes on along the minus strand of NZ_JAPTNL010000021.1, from coordinate 1,268 downwards.
TCTTGCAGGCCGCAGCACTAAGCGCCGATACGCCGCTTTTGATCGGCGCGCAGGATTGCCACAGCGCTCCCTCCGGCGCGCATACAGGCGATATCTCGGCGCCGATGATCGCCGATGCGGGCGCGCAGGCGGTCATTGTCGGCCATTCCGAACGCCGCCAGGATCATGGTGAAACCGATGCGCTTGTGCGCGCCAAGGCCAGTGCGGCCCATGCGGCGGGGCTTATGGCGATCATCTGCCTTGGCGAAACCCTGGACGAACGCAACGCGGGCCGCACCCTTGATGTGATCGGCGCGCAGCTTGACGGCTCGACCCCCGACAGCGCGGAGTCCGCGAACACCGTCATCGCCTACGAGCCCGTCTGGGCGATCGGCACGGGCAAGATTGCGGACATGAAGCAGATCTCTGAAGTGCATGACTTCATTCGTGAAAACCTGATTTCACGGCTCGGCGAAACCGCCACCGGGATCCGCATCCTATATGGCGGTTCGGTGAAACCCGCCAACGCCGCGGATATCTTCGCTGTGGGAAATGTAGATGGTGCGCTGGTCGGTGGCGCCAGCCTTACTGCCGCGGATTTCTCGCCGATCATCGCCGCTCTCGAGGCCGCGACCTGAGCATTCAAAGCGGCAGCATGGTGGTGGATTTGATCTCTTCCATCGACAAGAGCGCCGTCACGTTATGCACCTTCACTTCGGAAATCAGCGCCTGATAGAAGGTGTCATAGGCGCGGGCATTGGCCACGCGTACCTTCAGGATATAGTCGATATCCCCTGCCAGACGGTGCGCCTCCTGAACTTCGGGGTGGTCGCGCAGGGCTTGCAGGAACGTTGCCTGCCAGCTTGCGTCATGCTCTGACGTGCGGATCAGAACAAAGAAGCAAGCCTCGAATCCAAGCGCCTCGGCATCCAGCAGAAAGGTCTGCTGCTTGATGATCCCGCCTTCACGCATCTTGCGAATCCGGTTCCAGACCGGCGTCTTAGAACTGCCCACGATCCGGGCGATCTCATCCAGCGATTGCCCACCGTCCTTTTGCAGCTGCACAAGGATTTTCCGATCCAGTTCATCGAGACGAACAGCCATTTTCCGATTTCCTTTCCGCATGGAACGCTTCGGCGCAATCTGACCTGAACAGGAACATCCGTCCTTATTTGGGTCAGCCTATAGCGCTTAAAGCGCCCCGCCAAAAACCTGAATCGCGGGGATTCCCACACGTGTGATTTTGTGATTCATCCTGTTTGGGAGGATGGATCATGTCAGCACCTTTG
>NZ_JAPTNL010000020.1 GCF_026891095.1 Roseovarius salincola | reverse complement strand
CATAGGCGTATCGTTCCTCTTGGAAGTTCTGGCAGGCTTGATCACCCGCCACGATACGCCGCCTTCTCAAACCCCGTCACCCAGTTTCCCGCATAGCTCGCTTATGTTGGGTGATAGTCTGTAGAGCGAAATACTCCGGTTTGCATGAACGTCAGCTATGCGCAGGGAGCGGATTTTGCAAAGTTTAGCACGTTTCCCTACAGCGGCCCTTCGTGTTGGATGCGGCGAGAGTCGGGCGGGAGCCCATTGTGCCCGATGCTGCGAATTGCGCGAATGACAGGTTTGATAATCAGCAAGTTTCGGGTCGCCCGATCCCGATGACTGTTGCTATCTGAGTGCCGGACACCAAAGGAACTTGAAACATGGGCTTCCAAATTCATTCTTTGCCAGCAGAAGACTTTGCACACCTGTTCACGCTTTCTGACTCAGAGCTGGCGAAAATAAGTGTTTGCCGCCAAGTTGTTCAATCGAAGCCCGGCACTCCATGTCGTGTGAGCATGGCCGATGCAGAAGTGGGTGAAACCGTCATTCTGCTGAACTATGAACATCAACCTGCGAATTCGCCATACAAAGCTTCCCACGCGATCTTCGTTCGAGAAGGCGCGCCTCAAGCCGAGCTAGCTGTCGGAGAAGTGCCGGAGGTTCTGCGCTCTCGCCTGATTTCGCTACGGCTTTTTGACCGAAACCACATGATGATTGATGCTGACGTACTGCACGGCGAAAACCTTGCGGAAGCCATCACTATGGCTTTTGAATGCGAGCACGTGTCTTACGCTCATCTACACAACGCGAAACCTGGTTGTTTTGCCGCTGCCGTCACACGTGCGGAAAGGTAAGATCAGACTTACATCTGGATGAAGCGTGCATTGGCCACAGTCTGTTCAAGGTCGGCTTTGTCCCGCATCTTACCAGTTCATGACCCGCGCAGCGAAGGCCAGCTATCGCAGATCAGCGTGTGAAGCATTGGGTCCGCTTCGGGCTGGCACCGGTCATTGGATGGGCAAGAACACACGCCCCACCCACAGCCAACCGCCACCCACGGCGCGCATTCCGCTTCCGTACAAACCACCCCCCACTTCATGACGAACGCCCTGTTAACCCCCATCCGATGCGGTGCGCGACACCGACGCGATACCGACGTGATATAGCCGCAATGCCGATCACCGTTTTTCGTTGTTAATCAGTTGGTTGAAGGGTGATTCTCGGGCGAGGATCAGATCAGCCCCAGATCCCGCGCCAGCATCGCGGCATGGGTCCGGTTTCTTGCCCCCAGTTTGCGCGACAGGGTCTTTACGTGCAGCTTCACGGTGACTTCCTGAATCTCGAGGTCACGGGCGATTTCCTTGTTGGACTTGCCCTCGGTCAGCCCCCGCACCACATCCAGTTCGCGTGGCGTCAGATGCACGATTTCGGCGCTACCGTCTTGATCCGCAAGGAATTCTTCCGGGCGATATATATTCCCGTCCAGCATCTCGCGCACCGCTTCGATCAGCGCATTCGGTCCCAATGTCTTGGGCAGATAGCCAGCCGCCCCGGCCCTGAGCGCCCGGCGCGCCACCTCGGGCGTCGCCGTGCCCGACAGGATCGCCACCGGGCAATCGGTCGCGGCCCGCATGCGCGCCAGCCCCGAAAGGGACTCCATGCCCGGCATGGAATAATCAAGTAAAACAATATCATAGGGGCCGCTCTTGCGTTCGGCCTCAAGCGCGCCATCCAGCGTATCGGCCGATGCCACCTCGAACCCGCCCTGCAATCGCAGATAGTCCGCGATGGTCTCCCGGACCAGTTCATGGTCATCTGCGATCAATAGCTTCTTCATGTCACGTCCCCAAACCTGTCTCTGGCGTAACGATGCCTGAGTTCAAAGGCAAACCACCCTCTGCTCCGCCAGAGCCGCACTCATCACTCACTTTACATACCAAGCATGACAGGCTTAGTGATAGTCTAGGCGTTGCATAGGAAAATGCCGTGCGTCCGCGCATGACGGGGTTTAAGCGGGTCCCGACGGAGCTTGCAAGACAGTGTTGGCACATAAACGATATCCTCACGCCCCGCCCTGGCTCGCGGCGCTGCTTGGCCTGATCATGCTGGCATCGGCCGGGCCTCTGCGCGCCGCGGAGGAGCACGGGGCTGATCCCATTCTTTCCATTGAAATCATTGATAAAACTACCAATCGCGGCTGCACCCGAGAGCGCATCGAACTGACCTATTCAGAGCTTCAGGCGATGCCCCGTGCAACCATCGAGACAAGCACCAACTGGACCTTCGGAACGCAGCGTTTCACCGGCGTCTGGCTTGCCACCCTGCTTGACCGCCATGCGATCCATTCCGGCATGCTCGAGCTGTTCGCGATCAACGACTATGTCGTGCGCATCCCGGTCGACGAGATCCGCCCCGGCGGCGCGCTGCTGGCCTATCGGCGCAATGACGAGATCATGACCCTGCGCCAGAAAGGGCCGCTCTGGCTGGTCTATGACTGGGATAACGACCCTGCCTACAGGACGGAAACGCACTATTCCCGGAGTATTTGGCAACTGGACCGGATCGTCGCGACGCGCTAGCCTGACTGCCTTTCGAAGGACGGATCTCAACGTGACTGTGCTTGCACAACTTCAGAAACGCTTGTTCCACCGCAACGCGCCGCTTGTCCTGTTCGCGATCCTGTCGCTGGCCTGTATGGCGGCGACCGCGTTTCTGGCCGTTCAGGTCTTTCTGCAGCTCGATCGCTATGGCAGTGCCGCCAACGACAATATCGAATGGTCACTGGCGCAACTCGAGGTCGATCAGGTCAAGCTGGCCCGCGCACTCGATCAACTTGACGAGCCCGTTCCCGCACATCTCCGCGAGGTGCGTCTGCGTTTCGACGTGCTTTACAGCCGCGCGGCCACCTTCAAGAGCAGTGACGCCTATCGAGAGGCTTTCGACGGCAACAGCGTCGCCTCGACGCAGATTGATGCGATAAACGAAACGCTGCAAGACATGGTGGCGCTGATCGACGCGAGCGACGAGCAGCTGATCGCCGGGCGCCAGGCACTGAGTCAGGCCACGGCCAGCCTCACTCACGCGATCCGGCGCCTGTCGAGCACCGGGATCGCCCTCGACGCCGCGCGCGCCGACGCCGAACGCAACACCCTGACGACGACATTGCGGCAGGTGACGGTGATCAGCCTGCTGATGGTGGCCGCCATGCTGGCATTGATGTGGGTGCTCTGGCGGCTCAACGCGCTCAACCGGCGCCGCGCGCTGCAGAACAGGATGACGCTCAGCCGGCTTTCGACGATCCTGAACACATCGGGGGATGCCATTCTGGTGGTCAGGCCCGACGACAGCCTCGCCGAAACCAACAAGACAGCGCGGCGCGCCTTTGGTCTCGACCGGCCCACCGAAACGCCTGTCAGACTTGGCGATATCCTCATGGCGCGCGGGAAGGATGGCTCGCTGACCGCTGTCGACGGCAAACGGTTGCAGTCCCTTCCCACCGATCCCGGCAAGGGCGCGCAGCAGCTTCTGGCGCGGCGCGCTGATGGCGAACTGGTGCCCGTCGAGGTTTCGGCCAACAGGGCGATGCGGGCCAATGACGTGGTCTGCGTCTGCTTCATCCGCGACATTTCCGATCGTGTCGCCGTCGAAGCCGAAATCCAGGCCGCCCGCGACAAGGCGCTTTCCAGCGAGCGTGCAAAGGCCCGGTTTCTGGGCCGCAGCAGCCACGAGATGCGCACCCCGCTGCACGGTATCCTCGGGGCGCTTGACCTGCTGGACGGAACCCGGCTGTCCCGCGATCAGGAGCGCTACACGGCCATCATGAAAAGCTCGGGGCAGTTGTTGCTCAACCAGATCAATGACGCGCTTGATATCGCGCGGTCCGACGGTCGCCATCTGACGTTGCGCGAGACCGTCTTCGACCTCGAGAGCCTGATCGACGGGATCGTGACCGCTCAGCAAGCCGAGGCCGAAGCCAACGACACCAGCATCAGTGTCCTTGGCAACGGCCCGCCCGTCGGCGAGGTCCTCGGTGATCGCGACCGGGTGCAGCAGGTGTTGCTGAACCTGCTGTCAAACGCGATCAAGTTCACCCGCGCAGGCGAGATCACGGTAGAATGCACCCGCGTCGCCAGCACCGGCAAGACCCCCGATCTGATCGAGGTCCAGATTGCAGATACGGGCATCGGAATCCATGAACAGGACCTTTCCCGCATTTTCGACGATTTCGTGCGTCTTGCCCCGGATGCGACGCGTGTCGAGGGCACCGGGCTTGGCCTCGGGATCGCGCGCAACCTGGCCACGCTCATGGGCGGCAGGATCGGCGCCGAGAGCATCCACGGTGAAGGAAGCCTTTTCTGGGTGCGCCTTCCGCTGCCCGCCGCAAAGGGCCGGAGCAGCGAAAGCGCCACAGGCAGCGACGATAGCCTGAAACGCATTCCCAACCTGGATGTTCTGCTGGTCGAGGACAATGCCGCCAGTCGTTTCGTTCTTGGAACGATGCTGGAACAGGATGGCCACAGCGTCACCCAGACCCAAGACGGCGCCGCCGGTGTCGCCGCCGCCGAGGCCCGGCGGTTCGATCTGATCATCATGGATGTCTCCATGCCCGGCATGGACGGGCTCGAAGCCACAAGGCGCATCCGCGAAGGACATGGCCCGTCATCCGATACGCGTATCGTGGCGCTGACGGCGCATGTGGACCGGAACGCCCGCATCGCGCTGCATGACGCGGGTATCGACAACGTCTATACCAAGCCGCTGCGCCTGAACGACCTGCGCCGGATGCTCTGCAGCAAGGCTGCGTCCGAAAGCCGGCGCACGGTTGAAGCCCTTGATCCTTCGGTAACCGACGAGCTGCGGGCGATTCTTTCGGAGGGACAGTTCATCCGGCTGATCGAGGGTTTCAAGCAAGAGGGACAAGCCCTGCTTGCGGCACTGTCGGCAGCCCGGAACGAGCACCTGATGAATATCGCGATGCGGCTGCATCGTTTTGGGGGGGCTGCGGCGACGGTCGGGGCACTTGACCTGCGCCGCGCCGCTGCCCGCGCCGAGGCCGCCGCGCGCAAGGGCGATACTGACGCATTGGAAAAGGCGCTGCCCGAACTCGAAACCGCCTGGAGCGAGACGCTTGACTGGCTCGCGGCCAGCGATCGCGCGGCCTGACCGCATCGCGCCCGTCGTGCGCGAATGATCATGTTATGCCGAATACTTGATGTCGAGAGCGTTGCCAATTCGGGTGCCAGCTGTAAGTTGTCTTCGAGGGACTTTCATGCAGGCTTTTGCGAAAGGGTGTTACAGCGTGCCGATTTGGAAACAATTGCTGTTGATCGGCATCCTCGCAGCCATCGGTTATGGTGGCTATGAGGGCTATCAAAGATACCTCGCCCCGAGCGAGACCTCGACCGCCGCGTCGGCCCGCGGCGACCGCCCGACTTCCGTGGAGATCACCCGCGCCGAGATCCGCACGCTCGCCCGCACTGTCGAGGCCGTCGGCACCACACGTGCGCGACAGTCGGTCGACATCGTCCCCGAGGCCGATGGCCGTATCGTCGAGTTGGCCATCTCGTCGGGAACGACAGTTGAGAAAGGCGCGGTTCTGGTGCGGCTGGACGACGACATCGCCCGCGCCGACCTTGCCGAGGCCGAAGCGCGCCTAAAGGAACGCCGTCAGGCGCTGGAACGTGCCAAGCAGCTGCGCCTCTCCAACGCCGTGGCCGAGGCCACGGTCGAAGAGTCCGAGGCCCGCCTCGCCGAGGCCGAGGCGCAGCTGGATCGCGCCGCGCGCCGCCTGCAGGAGCGTACCATCCGCGCACCCTTCGAGGGTGTCGTGGGGCTGACAAACGTGGATCCCGGCGCCCGCGTCGTTCAGGGCACCCCGATCACCCGGCTGGACGATCTGAGCGAGGTCGAGCTCGAGTTCGGTCTCCCTGAGGGCCTGTTCGCACAGGTCGCGCAAGGCCAACCCCTGACCGCGACCACCGTCGCCTTTCCAGGCGAGGTGTTCATGGGCAAGATCGAAGCGGTGGATAACCGCATTGATCCGGTCAGCCGCTCGTTTCGCACCCGCGCGATCATCCCCAATCCCGAGGGCACACTGCCCGCGGGTATGTTCATGTCGCTGGAATTGACGCTCTCGCAGGCCGACCGGGTCGTCATCCCGGAAGAGGCGCTGGTGTTCCAGGCGGCGGAGACCTATGTTTTCGTTGTCGAAGACGGTATTGCGCGTCGCGTGGTCGTGCGTACCGGTCAGCGGCGCGACGGAATGGTTGCGATCCTCGACGGGGTCGCTGAAGGCACCACCATCGTTCTGCGCGGCCTTCAGCGCCTGCGCGACGGAGGCCCTGTCGCGGTCATCGGTCAGACTGGCGACAGCGACGACGTCGCTGCCGAAAACGCCACCGAGGGCGACAACACATGACCTTGTCGGACCTGTCCGTCCGCCGTCCGGTTCTGGCGGCCGTGGCAAGCCTGCTGTTGATCGTCTTCGGGGTCAGCGCCCTTCGCGACGTGCCGATCCGTGAGCTGCCCGATGTGGACAACGCGGTGGTTTCGATCACCACCACCTATCGCGGCGCAGCCCCCGAAGTGATCGATACCGACATCACGGAAACCGTCGAAGGCGCCGTCGCCTCGATCGCGGGTATCCGCTCGATCAGTTCCGAGAGCCGACAGGGGCGATCCCGCGTCACGATCGAGTTCGAGCCCGACCGCGATATCGATGTCGCCGCCAATGATGTGCGCGACTCCGTCGGCAGGATTCTTGACAACCTTCCCGAGGACGCCGACCAACCCGAGGTCGAAAAGGCCGATGCCGACGCCGATCCCGTCATGCGCCTCGCCGTTACCTCGGACCGTATGACCACCGCAGAAATCACCGATTATATCGACCGCTTCATCCTCGACCGCCTTGCCACGCAGGACGGGATCGCCAATGTGCGGGTTTACGGCGACCGCTCTTTCGCCGTGCGGATCTGGCTGGACCGGCGCGCGCTGGCGGCACGAAAGCTGACCGTGTCGGATGTGGAACAGGCCCTGCGGCGCAACAATGTCGAACTGCCCGCAGGCGAGGTCGAATCCGAAAACCGGCAGTTGTCGGTACGCCTCAACAGCCGCCTTGCCAGTGTCGACGATTTCCGCGACGTGGTGCTTGACCGGGTGGCGGGCTATCCTGTCCGGCTGGGTGATGTCGCGCGTGTCGAGCCCGGCGTCGAAAGCGATACGACCTTCGCACGCAGCGATGGCAAGGACGCCGTCGGGATGGCGATCCAGCGTCAGAGCCAGTCCAACACGCTGCAGATTTCCAATGCCGTGCGCGCCGAAGTCGCCCGCCTGACCCCGACCCTGCCCGAAGGTATGGAGATCATCATCGGTTCGGATGACGCGCTGTTTGTCGGCGCGTCGATCCGCGAAGTGTTGATCGCGTTGTCGATCTCGCTGGTGCTGGTTGTGCTGGTGATCCTGCTGTTCCTGCGCAGCGTCCGTGCCACGCTCATTCCCGCCATAACCATTCCGGTGTCTTTGCTGGGCTGCTTCATTCTGATCGGTATCTGGGGCTTTTCAATCAACACGCTGACCCTGCTGGCGCTGCTGCTGGCCATCGGGTTGGTTGTGGACGACGCCATCGTGGTGCTCGAGAACATCCAGAGACGGATCGAGAATGGCGAAAGCCCGCTTGTGGCCAGCCTCAAGGGCGCGCGCCAGGTGACATTCGCGGTTCTGGCCACGTCTATCACGTTGATCGCCGTCTTCGTGCCGCTGTCCTTCATGCCCGGCCAGGTCGGCAAGCTGTTCGTTGAGTTTGGCTGGGTCATGGCCGGCACCGTCGCGATCTCGACCTTTGTGGCACTGACCGCCTGTCCCGCGCTTGCTTCCAAGGTTCTGAAAGCGGGCAAGACCACCGAACCTCGCAGCGGATACGCACCGCGGGGCTGGCTGCAAAAAGGCTACTCGGCGCTTCTGACGCGCGCGATCCGCGCGCCGCTGGTTGTCCTGACGCTGGCACTGACGGTGTCGGGCGGCGCGTTCCTGTTCTATGACGGCCTGGCGCGCGAGCTGGCACCGCGCGAGGACCGTGGCGTGGGCTTTATCCCGCTGACCGCGCCGCAGGGCAGCACCGTGGCCTATACGGACCGTGCCGCGCGACAGGTCGAAGAGATTCTCGTGCCCCTGCGCGAGGAAGGCGTCATCGAAACAGTCTTCACCTTTACCGGCTGGGGCAACCGTGCATGGCGCAGCTTTGTCGTTTTTCGCCTTGCGCCCTGGGACGAGCGCGACATGAACGTCTCCGAGGTGGTGGGCCGCATCGCGCCGCAGATGGGCCAGATTACCGTCGCACGCGGTTTTCCGGTAACGCCTGCCGGGTTGGGCCTGCGCGGGAGTTCAACGCCGATCCGCGTGGTGATAGGTGGGCCGGATTTCGATAGCGTTAAGGCCTGGTCGCTCGAGCTGCTGGAACGCGCCGAAGATATCGAAGGGCTGGTCAATCCCGAGATCAATTTCGAACAGAACCTGCCACAGCTCGACGTCACGATCGACCGCGCCCGCGCGGATGACCTCGGCGTGTCGATCGACACCATCGCCAACACGATGCAAACCATGCTGGCTTCTCGTCAGATGACGACCTTCGTCAGCCGCGGACGGGAATATCCGGTGCTTGCGCAGGCAGTCGAGGAGGACCGGCGCACACCCTCGGATATCGACAACATCTTCGTGCGCTCGGGCGACGGCGAGACACTGGTACCGCTCGGGGCGCTTGTGACCGTCAGCGAGAACGCCGCCGCACCGTCGCTGAGACGCTTCGACCGCCTGCCGTCGATCCAGCTTTCGGGCGCGCTGGCGCCGGGCGAAGACCTGGGAACCGTACTGGCCCGCCTCGAAGCCGCCGCGGCTGAAATCCTTCCCGCCGAAGCCGCGCTTGGTTACGAGGGCCAGTCGCGCACCTTCAAGGATACCTCGGCGGGCGCGGGCCTTGTCTTTGCGCTTTCGCTCCTGATCGTCTTCCTCGTGCTTTCGGCCCAGTTCGAGAGTTTCGTGCATCCGATCACCATCCTGCTGACCGTTCCGGCGGGTGTCGCGGGGGCGATCTATGCGATGGCGGTCGGCGGGCTATCGATCAATGTCTACAGTCAGATCGGGATCATACTCTTGATCGGGCTGGTGGCGAAGAACGGCATCCTGATCGTCGAATTCGCCAATCAGCTGCGTGACGAGGGACTCGAGGTGCGCGAGGCGGTGATCCGCGCCTCAGTGCTGCGTCTGCGCCCCATCGTGATGACCGTGATCTCGACGGTTCTCGGCGCCCTGCCCCTTGTGCTGGCCACTGGCGCGGGTGCCGAAAGCCGCAATGCCATCGGCACCGTGATCATCGCGGGTCTGTTGATGGCCACCACCCTGATGCTCATCGTGACACCGGTTCTGTATGACCTTCTCGCCCGGTTCACCCGACCTCGCGGCGCCGTCGAAAACGCGCTTGAGAAGGAATTGTCCGACGCTGATCACGCAATTTGATGATGCGGCGCTTTTGCGCCACAGCAAATTGAAACGGTCGCATCCCGGATCAGGTTCAGGTTACATCACTGGCGTCAATGGAGCCCAGATTTGTTCGAATCAATTTACCTGATGAAACGCGCCGTCGCCATTCTCGCGATCATCACCGCTGCTGGCGGGGCATCTGCCACCGAACTGAATCTGAACGCACCGGGGGCGCCGGGTGCGCTCGTCGAAAAGCTTGAGTCGGCATCACTCACGCTGGGCACGGCCAAGCGTGACGAACCCGTGACGCCACAGGATCTTCTGTCGGCGGCGCGGGCGGATTACGGTCGGCTCGAAAGCGTGCTTTATGGCGCGGGCTATTATGGCGGGGTGATCCGGATCATTGTCGATGGGCGCGAAGCCGCCGAGATTCCCCCGCTCTCGCGGATCCGCCGGATCGACCGGGTCTCGGTCCGGGTCCTGGCGGGGCCGCGATTCATCTTCGCGCGTGCTGATGTCACCCCGCGTGCACCGGGCACGGAGCTGCCCGACGGTTTCAAGTTTGGCGCCTATGCCGAAAGCGGCCTCATATCGGATGCCGCGCAGGCCGGGATCGACGGGTGGCGCGATCTTGGGCACGCCAAGGCCGAAATCGCAGGTCAAAAGATCGTCGCCAATCACAAGAACAATGTCCTGACCGCCGATATCCGTCTCAAACCGGGACCGCGCCTGCGTTTCGGCGACCTGGTGGTGCGAAAGACCGAACGCGTGCGCCCCGACCGCCTGCGCGAGATCGCAGGGCTTCCGAGCGGCAAGACCTTTTCGCCCGACGAGGTGGACGAGGCGGCCAAGCGGCTGCGGCGCACAGGCGCTTTCCGCTCTGTTTCGGTAACCGAGGCGGAGACCCCCTCACCCGACGGGACCCTGAACATCGAAGCACGCGTCGTCGACGAAAAGCCCCGCCGCATCGGGTTCGGGGCCGAGATATCCTCGCTCGAGGGGCTGGGCCTGTCAGCCTTTTGGCTGCATCGCAACCTTTTGGGTGGCGCTGAGCGACTCCGCTTCGATGCCTCGATCAGCGGGATTGGTGGCGACACCGGAGGCGAGGATTACAATCTTTCGGCACGTTTCGACCGCCCGGCGACATTCACACCCGATACCGGGCTCTATCTCGATGCCCATATCGCCGAAGAGAACGAGCCAAGCTACCGTGAACGCAGTGCCGGCGTCGGAGGCGGCCTGACGCATATCTTTTCTGACAGCCTGACAGGCGAGGCCGGGATCGCGTATCGATATTCCGAAGTTGATGACGATCTCGGGTCGCGCACGCTTGAACATGTCCTGCTGCCACTGAACCTGACCTGGGATACCCGCGACAGTCAGCTTGATGCGCGTGAAGGGTATTACCTCGATGTCGAAGCAACCCCTTTTGCGGGGCTCGACGGGGGATCGGCCGGAGCGCGGCTTTATGGGGATGCGCGCGCCTATCTGGGCTTTGGCAAGGATGACCGCTTCGTGCTTGCGGGGCGCGCACAGATCGGGTCGGTCTCGGGCGCCTCTGCTGCCGAGGTGCCGCCGGGGATGCTGTTCTATTCCGGTGGGGCGGGCACGGTGCGTGGACAGCCCTATCAATCGCTGGCGGTCGATCTTGGCGGCGGCCTCGAGATCGGCGGGCGCTCCTTCATGGCTTTCTCGGGCGAGCTGCGCGCGCCGCTGCGCGACGCGCTGTCGCTGGTGGCGTTTTACGACGTTGGGTTCGTGGGCGCTGACAGCTGGGGCACTGATAATGGTGACTGGCATAGCGGTGCGGGGCTTGGCCTGCGCTACAATACCGGGATCGGACCGATCCGCCTCGACGTGGCGACGCCCGTCAGCGGCGGCTCAAGCGGCAACGTAGAGGTTTACATCGGGATCGGACAGGCCTTTTGATGCGTATCATTCTGATCATATCCCTGCTGGCGGTCTGGGCGGGTGGCCTGTCGGCGCAGGACGCGGAGACTGACACGGCGCGCGAACGTGGCCTCCTCCAGGCCTTTATCGAGGACAATCTGTCAGGGGCCGGGCACGGCGTGCGCATAAGCGGCTTTCAAGGCGCGCTGTCTTCCGAGGCCAGCCTTGAGGAACTGACCATCGCGGATTCCGACGGCATCTGGCTCACGCTGCGCGATGTCACGTTGGAATGGACCCGCAGCGCACTTCTGCGCGGGCGCCTCGAGGTGAACCGGTTGACCGCGCAGGAGATCATTCTGGAGCGTCTGCCCAATGCGCAGGACGGCTCCGGGGGGACCGCCCCCGAGAATGCGCAGGCCACATCGTTCGCCCTGCCCGAATTGCCGGTCTCGGTTAATATCGGTGACGTCAGCGCCGCGCGGGTCGATTTGGGTCCGCCGGTGCTTGGCGAGGCCGTCGCCCTGTCACTTGAGGGCAGCCTGTCGCTGGAAGGCGGCAACGGCGCGGCCAAGCTTGCGGTCGAGCGCCTTGACGATGAGGCGCAGCTGACCCTTGACGCTGCCTATTCAAACGAGACCCGCATCCTCGCGATGGACCTCGAACTGCGCGAAGGTCCGGGCGGTATCGTCTCGGGCCTGTTGAACATGCCCGACCGCCCTGCCCTCGGGCTGACTCTGCGCGGCAAGGACCCGATCGACGACTACGAGGCGCGCATGGCGCTGATGCGCAACGACATTCCACGGCTGACCGGCATCGTGCGGGCGATCGCCGAAACCCCTGCTCAGCATGATACCAGCGGCGGCGACCCGGCGACACCAGAGAGCGGCACGCACCGTTTCGAGGCGCGTTTGGGCGGCGATCTGCGACCGTTCTTCACCAGTGACCTGCGCGGTTTCTTCGGTGCACGCTCGCGCATCGCGCTTGATGGCCGGCGCGGCAGAGACGGCGCCACGGTGATCGACCGGCTGAAGCTCAGCACCGAACAGCTGCGCCTTGACGGGTCGCTGGAACTGGACTCGCAAGGCTGGCCGTTGCGCCTGTCGCTCGATGGCGAGCTCGACGCTGCGGGCGCTTTGATGCGCTTGCCCATGACCGGCCCGCCAACGCGGCTGGCGGGCGCAAGGATATCGGCGCGCTATGATGCTGATGAGGGTCAGGGCTGGCAGGCAGATGCCACCATTGACGATCTTCGCCACGATGGGATGCGGATTTCGCGTGCGCGCCTTCAAGGCAGCGGCCAGATCGTTCTCGACGGCCCCCGCGCGCTCGATGCCGTGCTGGAATTCGCGCTCGAGGACTTCAGCCATGACGACGCTGCAATGGCTCAGGCCGTCGGCCAGGCACCGCAGGGCCGCGCGCGCCTGCGCTGGCAAGAGGATGAGCCGCTCAAGATCGAGCGCCTGCAAGCGACCAGCGGGGATGCGACGCTGGACGCGCAAGGCGAGCTGGACGGGCTTGCGGATGGGTTCCCGGTCAGCGGCAAGGCCACGGTCACGGCCGGCGACCTTGCGCGTTTCGGGCCCATAACCGGGCGCGATCTGGCCGGCGCGGCACGCGCCAGCCTGTCGGGTGAGGGCACGCTTCTGGGCGGCGCGTTCGATCTGACGCTGGAGGCGGGTACCGACGGTCTGGCCATCGGTGAGCCCCGCCTTGATCCGGTCCTGTCACCGCCGACAACCCTGCGTGTCATCGCGCGACGCGACGAGGAAGGAACGGTGCTGGACCGGTTGCAGCTCGATAACGAAGCGGTCAAGGCCGACATCTCGGGGCGGCTCGATGCCCAATCCGGCACGCTTGACCTCGCGGTGTCGCTTGCGGAAACCTCGCTGGTCGAACCACGGCTGTCGGGGCCTGCAAAAGTCAATGGCGGGTTTGGCTGGACAGCGGGCGGCGCGCTGACGTTTCGCGACATCATCGCCGAATTTGCCGGGGCCGAACTGCGCGCCACTGGCCAGATCGAACCCGCGAAAGAGGCCCTCCCGGTCCAAGGACGCGTCTCGCTGACCGCACCGGATCTTTCACGCTTCTCGGCCTTGGCCGGGCGTCCGCTTGCCGGGCAAGTCTCATTGCGCGCCCAAGGCGATGGCGCGCTGCGCGGGGCGACCGGGCAGCTGGACATCACGCTTGAGGGGCGCGAACTGCGCAGCGGCATGGCCGAACTCGACAAGCTGATCGCCGGGCGGCTCGATGCCGCCCTCAAGGCGACGCGTGAATCCGGTCAGATCGCGCTTGATCTGCTATCGCTCAAATCCGGACGGGTGTCGCTGGAGGCGCGGGGCTCGGGTGCCGGCGCACCGATCAATGTAAGCGCGCGCCTTGACGATCTGGGGCTGCTGGCACCGGGTGTCTCGGGACCCGCCGAGGCCACCGGGCAGATTACCCTGCGCGATGACATGGGCCGGGACATCGGCGTTGATCTCTCGGCAAGCGGCCCCGGCGGCACCGCGGCGCGCATCACCGGCAATATCCTCAATCACGGACAGCGACTGGCGCTGAAGGCCAGCGGCGCTGCGCCCCTTGGGCTGGCCAACAGTTTCATCGCGCCACGCTCCGTCGCAGGGACGGCCCGTTATGACCTCTCGGTGAACGGCCCCCCCGCTCTTTCTTCGGTAAGCGGCAATATCGACCTTTCGGGCGCACGGGTGTCCTTGCCCACGCTCTCGGCGGCGTTGACGGATATTGGTGGGCGGATCACTCTTTCCGACGCTCGGGCGCAGTTCGACCTGCGGGCCACCGGTGGCGAGGGCGGCGACATCCTGCTGCGCGGTCCCATCGAGCTGACCCCACCCTTCCAGACCGATCTCGCTGTCGTGCTGGCCGCGCTGGTTCACAGCGATCCCGAACTCTATCGCACCGCTGTCGGGGGCAGGCTGACAGTGTCCGGGCCGCTGACCGCCGGTGCGCGAGTGGCGGGCAATCTGGCTCTTGGCCCCACGGAAATTCGCATTCCGTCGTCGGACATCGCAAATGTCGGCCTGCTTCCGCAGATCCGCCACCGCAACGATACCGCAGAGGTCATCGAGACCCGCCGCCGCGCCGGCCTGGTCCGGGAAGAGGATGCCCCCGAAGGCCCTGCCCTTGATCTCGATATCACGATAACTGCGCCCAATCGGATCTTCGTGCGTGGCCGGGGGCTTGATGCCGAACTCGGTGGCACACTGGTTCTGAGAGGTACCACCAACAATGTCGTCCCCAGTGGAACCTTCGCGCTGCAACGTGGGCGGCTTGACATACTGGGGCGCCGGCTGGAACTGACCGAAGGTCTGATCGACCTGCGCGGCGCGTTCGACCCCTATCTCCGGTTCCTGGCACAAACCGAAGCCGATGACATGACTGTCAATGTCATCATCGAAGGTCTGGCCAGTGCACCAGAGATCACCTTCACCTCGACCCCGGAACTGCCTCAGGAAGAGGTGGTCTCACGCCTGCTGTTCGGACGCAGTATCGACAAGATATCACCTTTCCAGGCCGCACAGCTGGCCGCTGCCGTCGCCACCCTCACGGGGCAACTGGAGGGCGGTTTCATGAGCGGGCTACGTAATTCACTCGGGCTGAGCAATCTTGACGTGACGACGAATGCCGAAGGAACGACCGAATTCACCGCCGGGGCCTATATCAGCAAGAACATCTACTCCAAAGTGACCGCGGACAGTGACGGCAACCAAAGGATCGACCTCAATCTCGATGTCAGTGACAACGTCACGGTGCGCGGCAGCGTGGGCACCGACGGCAATACTGGCGTCGGTGTATTTTATGAGCGCGATTACTGATTCAGACCGGTGTCGCGTGATCCGTAGCCGTGTTCTGTGGCATCATTGACCGGCTTGCAACGTCCTCGATCAGGGCGCGCCCGGCTTCTGCCTCGGCGGTCAGGGTGCGGTTTGCACAGGTCACGCAAAGTCCCGACCATTCGCCCAAATCCTGCGCGATCCGTCCCATGGACCCGGCCTGCCACGCACCCATCACCTTCAGCGCCGCCGCCGGATCGCTGAGCGCCACCGCACCCATCTGCTGCAATGCCTCGGCGCCGGTGCTGGCGGCGGTATGGCGGCGCGCAAACCATGCTTTCGAGACGCTCTCTGTCTCATCCAGGAGCTGCTCCTGTGCGGCTCTCATATCCTTGACGCGCGGCATCAGGATCGCGGCAAGCGCAATAGACGCACGCATCTGGCGCACTGACTGCCGCGTCAATGCCTTGCTCGGGGTGGTATCGGGCATAAAGGGTCTCCTTCAATTGGCTCATGGTTCAATGGGATTGCCCCAGCCTGATGGACTTCGGGGAATAGCGCTTGCATCGATCAAAGCTCGCCAGCGCCGCCGCCGTCAGTCACGCAACACCGCCGTTTGCCCAAGCATCGGACAAATGACACATCAACGTCATTGACCAAGGTCAATACTGTTTCGAGATTTTAAAGCAACCTGGCCCCGGATCGCGCAGCGCGCTGCTCGAAATGAAGGGAATTTTCAATGCCCGATCTATCCCACGACACACCGCCGCCCTGCATGTGCCGATCGCCCAGAATCCGCCACGGCGCCATTATCCACAAGCTTGGCCCCCTGCCCGGCGAGGCACTGAGCGCCATGCGCGGCTATGGCCTGGACGACGCCGAGATCGCTGCCTATTACGGGGTAACGCTTTCGACCTTGCGCCGGTTGCGCATAAGCTTGCCGGTCGCACGGCGCTGGCGCGGCTGACCATCCTGCCGACAGCGGCACAAGGATGCGCGCCCCGGTCAGACGACCGCGCGCGCGCCCGCTTTGAGCACCCCGTCAAGCGACGGGCCCGCACATGTCAGAAGCCGACGCGCATCGCGGATCTCGATATGATTGGGCGCGCCGACATGCACCGCACCCTGATCCGCCAGCGAGTGCAGACAGCGGCAAAGGGTCTCTGGCGACATGTCCAGAAGACTGGCCAGATCCGTGCGACCCAGGCGCAATTCCAGGAAGCTGCGCCCGCCGGACGTGGTCACGATCGCGTCGGCACTATTGCGGGAATCCAAGCGCAAATAGAGATACGCCGCGACCCGCTCGCGCGCCATGCGCCCGCGCAGCAGGCACATCCATGCACGCATCGAATCCATCTGCTCCAGCGTGGCCAGCAGATACCCATGCTCGAGCCCCGGCGAACGTGACAACAACGCCTCGAAAGCATGACGGTTGAGAAGACAAAGCGTCGCCTCGGTTGCCGCTTCATACGAAAGCCGGATCACAGGCTCAAAGACACGCCCAAGGAAATGCCCGGTGAACTGCAAGCCAAGCACCTGCGTGTCCCCCGACTCTGTCATATGCACCGTCTTGACGACGCCCGAGGTCACGAGTGCCAGATCCCGGGCGCTGTCGCCCTGGATCATGATCGACTGGCCGCGCCTTACCCGCACATGTCGCGCCGCGCGGCTGATCTCGATCCGGGTCTGCGCATCGGCATGGCTGCACAGACCGGTCTGAAGGACCGGACACTCGCTACAGTGGCATGAGGCCGAATGCCTTATCGAAATGACGTTCATGTCTGTTCCCCGCTTTCGGACGCGCTCGATCAGGCACCGGATGACATCTGCCGGAGGCCTATCCGGCGGCCCGCAACGGGAAAACTCTGGTTGGCGACAATACAAGCCAGGCGAGCAAGTCCATTGGACTCCGAATCAGTAAGAATGCAAAGCCTAAATTCGCCGCGAAGCCGCGACACTGCTGCGTGCCTCTCATTTCGGCAAAACATGGGCGATGACTGCGGTCCTGCGCGCTTCGCGGCGCGGCACGCGCTGCGTTCAGTGCATGGCCCTGCGCGCGATCGCGTCCCGCATCAGACGGATCACCTCATCATCCTGAATCTGATCGAACACGCGGTAGGCCCCGCCGACCGCACCGAACCGCAGCTGCGGTTCAGGGCAGATGATCTCGTCAGCAAGACTGCTAAGACTGTCCAGAACCTCCGAGCTGGCCACGGGCACGGCCACGATCACCCGCGCGGGTGCAAGATTACGCAGCGCCGCCAGCGCAGCGCGCAGGGTCGTCCCGGTGGCGATGCCGTCATCGACCACGAGGACCGTGCGCCCTTTCACAGGCACGGGCTCATGGTCACCCATATAGGCTTGGCGGCGGCGTTCCAGTTCCTCGCGTTCGGGGGCGGCCAGCCTCTCGATGTCAGCGCGCGTCAGATCAAAGGCCCTTGCCGCCGGTTCATTAACGACAAGCCCTTGCGCGCCGGGACCCGTCACGGCGCCAACGGCCAGTTCAGGATTTCGCGGCGCGCCCACCTTGCGGACCAGGATCAGATCCAGCGGCGCGTTCAGCGCCTCTGCAATCACCGCACCGATCGGCACACCGCCGCGCGGCAGCGCCAGAACGACGACGTCCTCCCCCTCATCAAGCGGCGGCAGCGCCCTTAGCAATTGGCGCGCCGCATCGCGCCGGTCCTCATAAACTGTCATGCCACCCGTCCCGCGAGAGCCACAACCGCCAGAATCGGGCGGCCCCGTGCCCTTCGATTCCTTGTCCTCGCTTCGCCGGAGCGGCCCTTTGGTCCGGGGCCACAACCGACACGATCCCCATCATGGCCAGAATGCAGGACATGTCATTGATCATCATCAACATCTGAAAGACCTCAGAACGCGGCGTTGATCCGGCGAACTTCGTCCTGCCACAGCGCATTGAAAGCGGAGGCAAGCGCCGAAGGGGCGCGGTGCGCAGGCGTGAGAACGTGGAACTCCACCGTGATCGCGGGCTCGAAACGGCGAAAAACGATGCGCTGCATGTCAGCGCCGCGATAGCCCTGGTAGCTTTCTGCGCTCATCGTATCGACCACGGCACAGGCTTGCCCCAGTTCCACGAAATTGAGGAGCGGAATGAAATACTGCGTCTCGTAACGCACATCAAACGCGGCCCCGACCGCATCGAACGCGGCGCGGGTGTCGCGGTAAGTGGCGTGGTTTTCATGCAGCATCGCCATCGGCCGGCCGTCAAGGTCGCTCGGCGTCACAACATCTTGCGCGGCCAGCGGGTCGCCCGCGGGGAGCGCGCAGATGCAGCGGCTGCTGGCAGGCTGGGTGGCGACCAGTTGCGATGTGCGATCAAAATTCGCACCCATGTCGGCGATGCCAAAATCATAGGACTGCGTGGAGATCAGTTGATGCACCTGTGGTGAGCTGCGGGTGATGATGGTCACGCGGATATCGTCGCGCCCCTGCGTCAGCCGGCTGACCAGTCGCGGCACCAGAAAGACAGATGGCCCCGGCATGGAAACGATGCGCAACTCACCGCTATCCAGTGACTTCAGGTTCCTCAGGTTCTGGCGGGCACTGTCCAGGCGCCCCAGGATTCCCGTCGCCTCGGACAGCAGGTAATGCGCCTCGGGCACCGGATGAAGGCGGCGCGCGCGCCGCTCGAAGAGCTGCATGCCAAGCTCGGATTCCAGCGCGGCGATCGCAGTGCTGATCGCCGGCTGCGTGCGCCCCAGATTACGCGCGGCCTGCGAGACCGACCCCGCCAGCATGACTTCCCGAAAGGCAGTGAGTTGGCCAATGTTCATGTGCAGTTAATTATAATCGAATTTTATGATAATCAATAAACTTTGAATTTGTGTTTATAGTCAGGAATTGGCACCGTGGTCGCACCGGGCGCATCACGCCCCATAATGATGAGCCGGATCAACCGGCGGCTTGAACCAATGACCCACAGGGAGACATACGACACATGAAACATATGAGACATCTGGCAATAGCAACCATCGCTGGCCTCGCCATGGCGCTGCCCGCTACCGCGCAGGACATGAAATTCTTCCGCATCGGGACCGGTGCGTCAGGCGGCACCTATTTTCCCATTGGCGGGATAATTGCCAACGCCATCTCGAATCCGCCCGGATCGCGCCCCTGCGAAGAGGGCGGGAACTGCGGCGTGCCTGGCCTTGTGGCGGTGGCGCAATCCACCAACGCTTCGGCGCATAACGTGAATGCCGTTCAGGCGGGTCAGATGGAAGCCGGCCTCACGGGCGCGGCTACCCTTCATTTCGCCTATAAAGGCATCGCTGCTTTTGAGGGGGATCCCAAGCCCGACCTGCGCGTCATCGCCAATCTGTTCCCCGAGGATCTACATCTTGTGATGCCCAAGGGCGCGAAGTTGGACAGCCTCAAGGATCTTGAGGGCAAACGCGTCGGGATCGCTCAGGCCGGGTCCGGTACGCAGATCGCCGTAGAACTCATTCTGGCAACGCAGGGCATCACGCGTGACAACATTCAGGAGGCCGAACTCAACAATACCCAAAGTGCCGAGCGCCTCGCTGATGGTCAGCTCGATGCCTACTTCTATGCGGCGGGCACGCCAGTTGCCGCCATGATCCAGCTCGACAACACCAAGGGCATGGAACTTTACGACTGGTCCGAGGAAGAGCTGACCGCCGGGAACGAGGCCGTTCCCTACTACATCAAGTCGCAAATCCCTGCGGGCACCTATCCCGGAGTGGATTACGATGTTGACACGCTCGCCGTGTCGGGAATCCTTGTGACAAATGCCAATCAGGACGAAGAGCTGATCTACGAGGTCACCAAGGCAATGTGGTCTGATACTGCCCGCAAGCTGATGGATAGTGGTCACCCCAAAGCAAAGGTGATCACGATGGAAACCGCCCTTGACGGGGTCGACGGGATCGGTGTGCCACTGCATCCGGGTGCCGAACGCTTCTACAAGGAAGCCGGCATGCTGGAGTGATCCGCTGACACGATTCGGGCCAGCCCTGCGCGGCTGGCCCATTTCGATAGATCGCATTCCACCGCATCGCCTGGCGCGTCCGCGCGCCGCTCGTTTTCATATTCCCTTTCGCCAAGGACATGCCCATGGCCAGTGATCGTCTGTCCACGGATCTGGACGCCCATCAGCTTGAAGAGCTCGAAAAGAAATACGACAGCGCCCTCAACACCCGCGATAATGGCCCGACCCTAACCCCGGCGATCTATTGGGCGTCCATTCTGTTCGCCGCCTATCATGTCTGGACCGCCGGGTTCGGCACACCCGTCGATCATGTTCATATGGGAATCCACCTAGCAGGGTTGTTCCTGTTCATCTTCATCTACTTCCCCATCCTGCGGACACCGCGCAGCCTGTCTTATGAAGGCAAAGGGTGGCTGAGGCCCGGCAATGTGCCGCTGTATGACTGGGCGATCGCGCTTTCGGGGATGCTGGCCGCGCTGTTTCTCTGGGTCAGTTGGCGGGGGATCGATCGCTTCGGCCTCAACATTCCTGAACAAGGTTTGCGGCAGGGCAATCCCACCAGCATGGATGTGATCCTCGGTTCGATCCTGATCTTCGCCACGCTCGAGATCGCGCGACGCACCATCGGCTTCGTGCTGCCGCTGATCATCATGGTCTTTATGGGCTACGCGCTGTTCGGCCCGTCAATGCCGGTGCAGATCCTTCAGCATCCGGGCGTTGACTGGCAGCAGTTCGTCAACAACATGTATTTCCCCTCCGAAGGCATCTTCGGCATCACGCTCTGGGTGGTGTCCACGGTCGTCTTTCACTTCGTGCTGTTCGGGGTCGTGGCACAGCGCATGGGACTCGGGCAGTTCTTCGTCGACAATGCGATGATGCTGGCCGGGCGCTATACCGGCGGCCCGGCCAAGGTGTCGGTGGTTTCATCGGCCTTCTTCGGCACGATCTCGGGCAGCTCCATCGCCAACACGGTCTCGACCGGATCCCTGACAATCCCCAACATGAAGAAGATGGGCTATCCCGGCTATTTCGCCGGCGGTGTCGAGGCCGCGTCCTCGGCAGGGGGCCAGATCACGCCGCCGATCATGGGGGCCGCCAGCTTTCTCATGGCCGAGTATCTCGAGGTGCCGTACACCACGATCGTGATCGCGGCCATCGTGCCAGCGCTGATGCATTACATAGGCGTGATGTCCATTGTGCACTACACCGCCAAGCGCCTGGGCCTGCATGCCTATCCCAAGGACCAGTTGCCTCGCTTCCTCGAAGTCTGGCGCAAGGGTTGGTATACGATCATCCCGCTGATCGCACTGCTGGTGGTCCTATTCTCGGGCTATTCACCCAACATGGCGGCATTCGTCGGGCTATTGCTCTGTATCGTGGTCGGTTTCTGCGGCATCGACCGGCCATTGACCCTGGCGATTCCTCTGGCGCTTCTGGCGTTCATTTTCTGGAAGGCATCCGCATTAAGCGGCGCCGGGTTCTCTCCGACACTTGCAGGAATTCTTGCCGCGCTCACGATACTTGGATCAATACACCGCAATGAGCGCAAAGACTTCGGGGATCTGCTGAACAGCTTCCATGTCGGCGTGCAATATGCGTTGGCCGTAGGTGCCGCATCGGCAGCGGTGGGGATCGTCGTGGGTGTCATCAACACCACCGGCGTGGGCTTCCGCATGGGCTTCATGGTGACCAACGGTGCCGCGGACATGGCGGCCTGGGTGCATCCCTTCGTGGGCTGGATTCCCTCCGAAGCCTTCAGCCTGTCATCGCTCCAGCAATTCATCTCGCTGGTCCTGATCGCCATCGCCTGTATCCTGATGGGCGCAGGGCTGCCGACCACGGCGCTCTATATCATGCTTGTGGCGGTCGCCACGCCGGCGCTCACACAGTTGGGCGTGCCGCCGCTCGCGACACATATGTTCGTCCTCTATTACGGCGTCATATCCGAGATCACGCCTCCGGTTTGCGCCTCGGCCTATGCGGCCGCCGGGATTGCGGGCGCAAACCCGTTCCGCACGGGGCTGAATGCTTTCACGCTGGGCCTTGGTAAGCTCCTCGTGCCGATGGTTTTCGTCTATGCGCCCACGATCCTGATCGTTCTGCCCGAGTATTTCACGCTCATGTCCTTCCTACAGGTGTCGCTCACATGTGCGACAGGGGTGTTCCTCATAGGCACGTCGGTTGCTGGCTACTTCATCACCGCCATGGGGCCATGGGGCCGGTTTGTCATGATCGTCGGCGGTCTGCTTCTGGTTGCGCCAAGCGGGTCAAGCGACCTTCTGGCGCTGCTTGTGGTGGGGCTGGCCGCTCTGCCGCAGTTGATACGCAAGCGCGCGGAGGGGGCGGCACGCGATGCCGCCCGATGATACCGACTCGCAGGTCACGGTCCTGGGCGGCGGGGCAGTCGGACTTTGCACCGCGCTTGAACTGGCCGGGCGCGGCATCCCGGTTCGCCTGATCGACCGCGACACGCCAGGGCAAGGCGCATCGATGGGCAATGCAGGGGTGATCTCGCCCTTTTCGGTGGTGCCCCAATCCATGCCGGGGGTCTGGAAAAAGGCCCCTGGCTGGCTTCTTGACCCGCTGGGGCCGGTCACGGTGCATGCACGCCACCTGCCCCGCTTCCTCCCCTGGGCGCTCAGTTTCCTGCGCAACGGCACGAGCGAGCGGGTCCGCCAGATTTCGCTGGGGATGCATGCGCTGAGCGACGGAAGTGTCGATATCTATCGTCAGCACCTTGCTGGTACCGGCCACGAGGCCCTGTTGCAGGACAGCTGTTACGTGCTGGCGCATCGCAACCCCGATACCGCCCGCGACACCGGGCTCGACAGCGAATTGCGCCGCGCCGCCGGGGCCAGGGTCGAGGTGATCGGCGATGCCGCCCTGCGCGAGATGGAGCCCGACCTTTCACCCGAATTCCGCGCGGCGGTCATCATCCACGGGCAAGCGCGCGCCACGTCGCCCGGGCGGCTGATGCAGGCCCTGGCCGACAAACTGCGCTCAACGGGAGGCGAAATCCTGAAGCATGAGGTGAAGGCGCTGCGCCCGGGCACCGATGGCGGCTGGCAGATCGAATGCGCAGGCACGACATTGCATGCCCGGCGCATCGTTCTTTCCGCCGGGGCCTGGTCGGCGCGGCTGCTAAAACCTCTGGGCCTGAAACTCCCGCTTGAGGCAGAGCGCGGATATCACTTGATGTTCGCCGATCCCGGAGTGCGCCTCAATAATTCGGTTATGGATACTGACCGCAAATTTGTCGCAAGCTCAATGGAGGACGGCATACGCGCCGCCGGCACGGCCGAATTCGGCGGGCTTGACAAACCACCTGATCCGCGCCGCGCCGAGGTGATCGCAAAGCTGGCGCGCCAGATGCTGCCCGGTTTGAACACGGCCGCCCTGACAACGTGGAGCGGCATCCGCCCATCCTTTGCAGACAGCCTGCCGGTCATCGGCGAAATCCCGGGTCATCCCAGTTTATACGGTGCCTTTGGTCATTCGCATTACGGGCTGATGATGGCGCCGCGCACCGGTCGCATCATGGCCGACCTGCTAAATGGCGCCCCCCCCAATGTCGATCTGTCGCCCTATCGTGCGGATCGCTTCGGTTCGGTTTGAAACCCTCCGGGCGCGGTGATATGTTATCGCTAACGCATATCACATGGACCACAGGATGCCGCTTCACCCTACTATCGCGGATGTTACCGCCCGGATCAGCACGCGTTCAGCCAAAGGCAGGCGCGCATATCTGGACAGGGTGCGCAGCGCCGCACAGGACGGGCCGCGCCGCGCGCATCTGAGTTGCAGCAACGAGGCCCATGCCTATGCCGCGATGGGCGGCGACAAGGATCGCCTGGCCGCACATCGCGCCCCCAACCTCGCCATTGTCACCGCTTATAACGACATGCTCTCGGCGCATCGCCCGTTCGAATCCTTCCCCGATCGCATGCGCGACGCCGCGCGGCGCGCCGGTGGCACCGCCCAGGTCGCAGGCGGCGTGCCCGCCATGTGCGACGGGGTCACGCAAGGTCAGCCGGGGATGGAGCTGTCGCTGTTTTCGCGCGACGTGATCGCAATGGCGGCGGGGGTGGCGCTCAGCCACAATACCTTCGATGCGGCGGCCTATCTCGGCGTCTGCGACAAGATCGTTCCCGGTCTTGTCATCGCCGCCGCCAGTTTCGGCCACATCCCGGCGATCTTCGTGCCCGCGGGACCCATGACCTCGGGTCTGCCCAATGACGAAAAGGCGATGCTGCGTCAAAAATTCGCCGCCGGCGAGATCAACCGCGACGCGTTGATGCGCGCCGAAATGGAAAGCTATCACGGACCGGGCACCTGCACCTTCTATGGCACCGCCAACAGCAACCAGATGCTGATGGAATTCATGGGGCTGCATTTGCCGGGGGCCAGCTTCGTCAATCCCGGCACGCCGCTGCGCGACGCGCTGACCGAGGCCGCGACCGAGCGTGCGCTTGCGATCACGGCGCTCGGAAACGATTACACCCCGGCCGCGTCAGTGCTGGACGAGCGCGCTTTCGTCAACGGGATCGTCGGGCTGATGGCGACCGCGGGATCGACCAATCTGGTGCTGCACCTGCCCGCAATGGCGCGCGCCGCCGGAATCGAACTGCGCCCCGAGGATTTCGCGGCGATCTCTTCGGTCACGCCCCAGATGGCCAAGGTATACCCAAACGGCCTTGCCGACGTGAACCACTTTCACGCGGCGGGCGGGCTTCAATACATGATCGGCGACCTTCTGGCCGAGGGGCTATTGCATGATGATGTTACCACCGTGGCCGGGCCGGGCCTCGCGCGCTATGCGCAGGAACCCCGCCTTGTGGATGGGCGGGCCACATGGGGCGACGGACCGGCGCGATCCCATAATGACAAGATCCTGCGCCCGGTGCGCGATCCGTTCCAGCGCACCGGCGGCCTCAGGAAATTGACCGGCAATCTCGGGACCGGAATCATGAAGGTATCTGCCGTGGCCGATGCTCTGCATTTGATCGAGGCCCCTGCCCGCGTCTTTGACAATCAGCAAGAGGTCAAGGCCGCCTTTCGCGCAGGAGACTTCGACGGGGATTGCGTCGTCGTGGTCCGCTTTCAGGGGCCGCGTGCCAATGGAATGCCGGAATTGCATGGGTTGACCCCGGTCCTGTCGGTTCTGCTCGAACGCGGTCATCGGGTCGCGCTGGTCACGGATGGGCGCATGTCGGGCGCATCCGGCAAAGTGCCCGCAGCGCTGCATGTCAGCCCCGAAGCCGCGCTTGATGGTCCGCTAGCGCGGCTGCGCGATGGCGATATCCTGCGGGTTGATGCAAAGGCCGGACGGCTTGACGTGTTGACCGAAGGTGCGCTTGATCGTGCGCCCGTCATTCCGGATCTTGACGCCAACGCCCATGGCATCGGGCGCGAATTGTTCGCGCTGTTTCGTCAGAACGCCGGCCCGGCCACGCTTGGCGCTTCGGCCATCCAATCGCCGGAAAGCATAGAATGACACCCCAAGAGAGCAGCGCCAGGACCCGCCGGCTTTGCGCCATGGCTCCGGTGATCCCGGTGCTGGTGATCGATATTCCCGAGCAGGCCGCGCCCCTTGCGAGTGCGCTCGTCGCGGGCGGCTTACCTGTGCTCGAGGTCACCCTGCGCACCCCGGCGGCCCTTGAAGCGATCACGGCGATGCGCGCCGTTCAGGGCGTAATAGTGGGCGCAGGCACGGTTCTGAACTCCCAGGATGCGCAAGCGGCGCACCAGGCTGGCGCGCAGTTCGCAGTGTCCCCCGGCAGTACACCAAACCTTCTTGAGGCCTGCGCGGCACTTGATCTGCCGCTGCTGCCGGGCGCGACCACGGCCACCGAAGCGATGCTGTTGCTTGAGCGCGGTTACGACATGCTGAAGTTTTTCCCGGCTGAAGCCTCGGGCGGGGTTGCCGCGCTCAAGGCTCTGGCCGGCCCCCTGCCCAGCCTTGCCTTCTGCCCGACCGGGGGCGTCACGCCCGAGAATGCGGGTGATTACCTCTCTTTGCCCAACACGCTTTGCGTGGGCGGCAGTTGGGTCGCGCCCACCGATGCGCTCCGGGAGGGCGACTGGGCGCGGATCACAAGCCTCGCGCGCGCAGCCAGCCAGTTGGGCTGAGCACGCGCGCCGCCGCTCAGACGATGCTGTCGCCCGCGCCTTCCAGTCTGCGGAAATGGCCAACCACCGCGTCGCGCGCGACACCGATGTGATAGTCCATAGCCGCGCGCGCTGCGTCCTCGTCGCCTGAATCCAGTGCCTCGACAATCAGCAGGTGATTGCGCGCGACCTTCCCCGGCTCGTCAAACACCGTTTCGATCAGGGCCGTGCAGGCCTGAATTTCCGACGCCAGCTTGTCAAACACCGCCAGGAAGCGAAGATTACCACTTGTTTCAACGATCAACCGGTGAAACTGAAGATCGACGCCGATCTGATGGATCAACTGATTGTCCTCCGACATCACCACCATGTCCTTGATCTGGGCCAGGAGCTGGTCGCGGATCGCGGCGACGCGCCCCTCGCGGACGGTGCGCGCCGTAGCCTCCCGCTCGATGCAGAGCCGCAGCTCATAAAGCGAGTCAAGATCGTCGGCGTCGATGGTTCGCACGAAGAACCCACGATTGGCCATGGACACCAGCAATCCGGCGCTTTCAAGAAGGCGCCCCGCCTCGCGCACCGGCGCGCGACTGACACCCAGGTCGCGCGCGATCACGGATTCTGCCACGCGGTCCCCCGGCT
Organism: Roseovarius salincola; assembly: GCF_026891095.1. Taxonomy (GTDB): domain Bacteria; phylum Pseudomonadota; class Alphaproteobacteria; order Rhodobacterales; family Rhodobacteraceae; genus Roseovarius; species Roseovarius salincola. The sequence continues at coordinate 28,385 of NZ_JAPTNL010000020.1, read as the reverse complement.
TGAGCTTCCCCGAAACGATCGCATCCGTAAGGATCCGCGCGATCCGCTGGGTCAGAGCATCGCGCGTCAGAGGTTCGAAAAGTGGCTCGGAATCCATCGTCATTCCCTTAAGCTAGCGACCGAATTGTCGCCTGTCGACAATTTCCCTTGACTCGGCACAGGCCTGCCGATGAACTATACTCATGCGTCCCGCCCCTATGATGGCGGGTTGTGAGAACAACGTGCCGCAGAACCGGATCACCGGCAAGGCGCGATACAAGATCATGGCGGGGTCTGCCCGGCTCGCGGTTAGTCGCGAGTCTGGCCGTGGCCCTCGCGATTGCCAACAGGGAGCCACTTGATGAAGAATATTTTTACCGCGTCACTCCTGTCAGTAGGGCTGGTGATGCCCGCCTTTGCACAGGATGCGGGCGGCCGCCTCGATATCGTCGTTCAGCCCGAACCGCCCAGCCTGATGCTGGGCCTCGTGCAGAACGGGCCGACCCAGCTGGTGGCAGGCGACATCTATGAAAGCCTGCTGCGCTACGATACCGACCTGAATCCGCAGCCCTCGCTGGCCAAATCGTGGGAAGTGTCGGACGATGCTTTGACCTACACCTTCAAGCTGCATGAAGGCGTTACATGGCATGACGGCGAGTCCTTCACCGCCGAGGACGTGGTTTTTTCGGTCGACAAGTTCCTGCGCGAGAAGCACGCACGCCTGCGGGTCAGTCTCGAACATGTGGAATCGATCACCGCACCTGACGATCACACCGTCGTCTTCAAGCTGAAGAACCCCTTCGGCCCCTTCATCGGCGTGTTCGAGGCCGGCACGATGCCGATGGTTCCCAAACATATCTATGAGGGCACCGATTACGCCGACAACCCCGCCAACAACACCCCGATCGGGACTGGCCCGTTCAAGTTCGAGGCCTGGGAAAAGGGCAACTACATCCATCTCGTCAAGAACGAGGATTACTACCTCGATGGAAAGCCTTACCTGGACGAGGTCTATTACCGGGTGATCCCGGACGCCGCCTCGCGCGCCGTCGCCTTCGAGAATGGCGAAGTCGATGTCCTGCCCGGCGGGTCGGTCGAGAACTGGGACGTAAAACGCCTGACCGAAATGGATAATGTCTGCTCCACGGGCAAAGGTTGGGAGTATTTCGCGCCCCACGCGATGGCGTGGATGAACAACCGCGAAGGCCCGACCTCGAACAAGCTTTTCCGCAAGGCGGTCATGTATGCGATGGATCGGGACTTCGTGAAGGATGTGATCTGGAACGGCTTTGGCACGGTCGCCACAAGCCCGGTCTCGTCAAAGACGAATTTCTACACCGATGACACCATCATGTATGACACCGACCCCGAAAAGGCCAAGGAGCTGCTGGCCGAGATGGGCTATGATGGCACGCCCGTGCGCATCCTGCCCCTGCCCTACGGCGAAACCTGGCAACGCTGGGCCGAGGCGATGAAGCAGAACCTTGAAGAGGTCGGCATCAATGTCGAGGTGGTCGCGACCGATGTCGCCGGCTGGAACCAGAAACAGGCCGAATGGGATTTCGACATCGCCTTTACCTATCTCTACCAGTATGGCGACCCGGCACTCGGCGTGGCGCGCAGCTATCTTTCGTCCAATATCGCCAAAGGCAGCCCGTGGAACAACGTCGCGGGCTATGACAATCCCGATATGGACGAGATGTTTGCCGAAGCCGCCGTCGCCCCGAACAGCGAGGCCCGTCAGGACATCTATACTGAGATCCAGCAGCAACTGGTGGACGACGTGCCGGTTGCCTGGCTTCTGGAGATCGAGTTCCCGACGATCTACCGCTGCGAGGTCAAGGATCTCGTGACAACCGCTATCGGTGTGAATGACGGTCTGCGCGACGCGTGGATCGAACAATAAGACACAGCGAAACACGGGACCCGGCGGGGCATGTCCTCCGCCGGGTGTACCGGGCTTTTCCTGACATCTTCAAACCGGCCGGGGCCAGATCATGACCATTGCCGTTGCGATCCTTGCGCGCGCCGCGAAAGCGGCGATCACGCTGTTGTTGATCGTCATCCTCAATTTCTTTCTGATCCATGCCGCACCCGGCGACCCGGCTATGGTGATGGCCGGCGAAGCGGGCGCGGCGGATGAACAGTTCCTCCAGCAGCTTCGCGAACAGTTCGGTCTGGATCAGCCGCTCTATGTGCAATTCTGGCATTACGTCTCGGGTGTGCTGCAACTGGATCTTGGCTATTCCTATCGTCAGCAGATGCCGGTTCTCGACCTGATCCTCGACCGTTTGCCCGCGACGCTGCTGCTGACGCTGACCGCCTTTGGCATGTCGCTGCTTCTGGGCATCATCTTTGGTCTGGCCGCTGCCGCGCGGCAAGGCAAGTGGAGCGACACCGCGATCACCTCGATGGCGTTGCTGTTCTACGCAACGCCCCTATTCTGGGTGGCACTGATGGCTGTGGTATTGTTCTCGGTTTATCTGGGTTGGTTCCCGGCTTTCGGCTATGGAACCGTGGGCGCGGGGTTGAACGGCTTCGATCTGCTGCTTGACCGGCTTCGACACCTGTTCCTGCCCGCGCTGACGCTGGGTCTGTTCTTCATGGCGGTCTATCTGCGCATGACGCGCTCGTCGGTGCTTGAAGTCAGCCAGATGGATTTCGTCAAGACGGCCCGCTCCAAGGGGCTGGCCGAAGGCACGATCCGGCGCCGCCACATCCTGCGCAACGCGCTGTTGCCCGTGGTGACACTCGCGGGCCTCCAGGCAGGACAACTGGTGGGCGGCGCGGTGCTGACCGAAACTGTCTTTGCCTGGCCGGGGATCGGGCGGCTCATGTTCGAAAGCCTGACGGCGCGCGATTACAACACGCTTCTTGGTGTGTTCCTCGTGTCCGCCGCGATGGTCATAGTCTTCAACATCATCACCGATATCGCCTATCGGCTGATAGACCCGCGGATATGAGGAGGCAGACCGATGATTGATTTCCTCAAACGTTTTTCACGCAACCGCGGCGGGCTGATCGGCCTGATCATCTTGTTGACGGTCGTTCTGCTCGCGATCTTCGCGCCGCTGATCTACCCCGACAGCCCATGGAAAATGGTGCAGCGCCCGTTCCTGCCGCCATTCACGATGGACGGTTTCCCGCTTGGCACAGACACGCTGGGGCGCGATGTGGCTGCGGGGCTCGTGCATGGTGCGCGCGTGTCGCTGATCGTCGGGCTGGTCTCTACGATGGTCGCGCTACTGATCGGGGTGCCTCTCGGTGCTTTCGCGGGCTTTTACGGCGGGCTTGTGGATGATGGCGCGATGCGCTTCACCGAGTTTTTCCAGACCATTCCCAATTTCGCGCTGGCCATCGTGCTGGTGGCGATTATGGAACCGACCCTGCCCACCATTACCCTCGCCATCGCCATTGTCAGCTGGCCGCCCGTCGCCCGCCTCGTGCGCGCAGAGGTGCTGTCGCTGCGCAAACGCGAGTTCGTCGATGCGGCGCGGCTTACCGGGCTGTCGAACACGCGTATCCTGTTTGGCCATATCCTGCCCAATGCGATGTCACCGATCATCGTCATGGCGTCTCTGATGGTGGCAACGGCGATCCTGCTGGAAAGCTCGCTTTCGTTCCTGGGGCTCGGTGATCCCAATATCATGAGCTGGGGATACATGATCGGCGCCGCGCGCACCGTGATCCGCAGCGCCTGGTGGCTGAGTTTCATTCCCGGTGTAGCTATCCTTTTGACGGTGCTGGCGCTGAACCTGATCGGCGAGGGCCTCAATGACGCGCTGAACCCGCGTCTGGCCAGAAAGGGGCGCTGAGCATGAAACCTGTTCTTTCCATTCGCGATCTGGCGATTTCGTTGCCACCGGGGGCTGACCGCGCCTATGCCGTGCAAAACGTGACCTTTGATCTGAACGCGGCTGAGATCCTCTGCGTGGTAGGTGAATCCGGCTCGGGCAAGTCGATGACAGCCAATGCTCTTATGGGGCTGCTTCCCGACCAGGTCGAGGTGACGTGCGGCGAGGCCGAATTCGAGGGGCGCGACATCATGGCCCTGCCCGATGCCGAACGCCGCAAGCTGCGCGGCGACCGGATCGGCATGATCTTCCAGGAGCCGATGACCGCGCTGAACCCCCTGATGCGGATCGGCGACCAGATCGCCGAAGTCTTCGAAGCACATAACCGCCACACGCCGACCGAGCGGCGCGAAAAGTCGCTGGCCCTTATCGGCGAAGTGGGCCTGCCCGATCCAGACAAGATCATCCGCGCCTATCCCTTCCAGCTCTCGGGCGGGCAGCGTCAGCGCGCGATGATCGCCATGGCGCTGGCGCTCGATCCCGCGATCCTGATCGCAGATGAGCCGACAACCGCCCTGGACGTGACCACGCAGGCGCAGATCCTCGACCTGATCAAGACGATCCAGCAGCGCCATGGCATGGCCGTGATGTTCATCACCCATGACTTCGGCGTTGTAGCGGAGATCGCAGACCGGGTGATCGTCATGCGCTATGGCGAAATCGTGGAACAGGGAAGCAGCAACGAGGTGTTGGAAGCGCCACAGCACGACTATACCAAGGCCCTGCTTCAGGCGATCCCGACGGATCATGTGCCCACCCCCGAGCCGGTCACCGCCCCGCCTGTCCTGGAGGTGCGCAATCTGCGCAAGACATTCGTCACATCGGGCGGTTTCTTCAGACCCAAGCGCAGCGTGACTGCGATCGACGGGGTCTCTTTCACCATTGCGCGGGGCGAGGTTCTGGGGATCGTCGGGGAATCCGGCTCCGGGAAATCCACCGTCGGGCGCGCCATCGTCCGGCTTGTCGAAGCCGATAGCGGCGAGGTGATCCTTGACGGTGAGGACATGAACTTGCTCAGCGCCGATCAGTTGCGCAGCGCGCGCCGCCGCGTCCAGATGATCTTTCAGGATCCCTATGCGTCGCTCAATCCGCGCAAGAAGATCCTCCACGCGCTCTCGGAAGGACCAATCGTGCAGGGCGTGCCGCGCGAAAAGGCCCATGCCCGCGCCCGTGAGTTGCTCGAGATCGTCGAGCTCGACGCGGGCGCGGCGGATCGCTATCCGCACGAATTCTCAGGTGGCCAGCGCCAGCGCATCGGCATCGCACGCGCACTTGCGATGGACCCCGACCTGATCATCGCCGACGAGGCGGTATCGGCGCTTGATGTGTCGATCCAGGCGCAGGTACTGGCGCTTCTGCGCGATCTTCAGGAACGCCTTCACCTGTCACTGATGTTCATCACCCACGACATGCGCGTCGCCGCCCAGCTGTGCGACCGCGTGGCGGTGATGCAGCACGGCAAGCTGGTCGAGATCGGGCCGGTGCAGGATGTGTTCCTGTCGCCGCAGGCTGAATATACCCGCAACCTGCTGGCTGCCGTGCCCGGTACCGATTGGCGAAAGGGCGCCGCATGAGCGACCTTTGGGCTTTGACGGCCACCGAGATGGCCACCCTGGTTCGCAAGCGCGACATTTCCGCCCGCGAGATCATCGAAAGCACGCTTTCCCGGATCGACCAAGCCAATCCCGGTTGCAACGCCATTGTCGCGCGCTGCGATGACGAGGCCCTGGCCTGCGCCGATGCGATCGACCGGGCGCTTTCACTTGGGCTCGACCCCGGCCCGATGGCCGGAGTGCCGGTGACGATCAAGGTCAACACCGACCAGAAAGGGTTTGCCACCACCAACGGTTTGCGTATCCAGCGCAATCTGATCGCTCAGGAGGACAGCCCCGTGGTGTCCAACTTGCGCAAGGCAGGTGCGGTGATTGTCGGGCGCACCAACACGCCCGCCTTTTCGCTACGCTGGTTCACCCGCAACACGCTGCATGGCCACACTACCAATCCCCGCGTGCCCGGGATCACGCCCGGCGGGTCCTCGGGCGGCGCCAGCGCCGCTGTCGCCGCGGGTATGGGGCCAGTCGCCCATGGCACGGATATCGCCGGATCGATACGTTACCCCGCCTATGCCTGCGGCATCCACGGGCTACGCCCCTCGCTGGGCCGTGTGCCCGCCTTTAATGCCACTGGACCTGATCGCCATATCGGCGCGCAGCTGATGGCGGTGTCCGGGCCACTGGCCCGCTCGATCGCCGATCTGCGCCTGTCGCTGGAGGCGATGGCACAACCCGACCTGCGTGACCCCTGGTTCATGCATGCGCCGATGCATGGCCCCACCCTGCCTCGGCGCGCCGCACTTTGCCTTGCGCCCGACGGTATGAACGTGGCCGAGCCCGTCAAGGACGCCCTTCGCGCCGCCGCAACGCGGCTTTCGCTTACCGGCTGGGAGGTTGTCGAATGCGACACGCCCCCCTTGCGCGAAGCGATGGAACTTCAGCTGATCATGTGGCTGTCGGAAATGCGCCGCGGCGCCGGGCAGGCAGTGCGCGACGAGGCAGATCAGGATGCAGAACTGATCTATGAATATCTTCAGGCGATCACACCCGATGCCGAAATCAATATGCTCATGGACACGTTGCAGTCGCGTTCCCGCCTGATAAGGGCATGGCGTGATTTTCTGTCCAAGTATCCCGTGATGCTGTGCCCGGTCTCGGGTGAATTGCCCTTCGCCGATCTGCGCGATGTCGCGAGCCAGGCGGACTTCGAGGCGATCATCGCCGCTCAGATGCCGCAGATCGGCCTGCCCTTTCTCGGCCTGCCGGGCCTTACCGTGACCAATGGCGCCGCCATGGGCCTGCCGGTGGGCGTGCAGCTTGTCGCCAACCAGTTCCGCGAGGATCTGCTGCTTGATGCGGGCGAGTTGATCGGTGAAACCGTGCCCACGACCGCCTGACCCGACGCGTTGAAGCCCGCCCACGGTATATAGCCCCTCGCACCACTTGCGCGCTTTCACCCTCTTTCCGGATCGGCATTTTCGCTCAGAACATGATCCGATACCGGCCAAGATGCTCAGGTTGTGATCGGCCCGACCACGCTTTACGCCACTAACCGTGTTCCCCCCTGCTTGCCGTTCTCTTTTCCCGTCTTTTCGCTTATTCCGGTTCCATGGACATTGTACTGATCCTCACAATACTCGCGGCGCTTTTTGTTGTCATCGGTATGGCCGAGCCGCTGGCCGCACGCTTGCGCGTGCCTTTCGGAGTGATCCTTGCGGTCATCGGAATCCTGATCGGCGTGTCCGCGATCTTCTTCCTGCGCACGGATCTTACCGACGCGCTCGACCCGGTCGCCGAAGCGATCATGCAGTTGCCGATCCGGTCGAACGTGTTCATCTATGTTTTTCTGCCGACGCTCCTTTTCCAAGTGACACTTGGAATGAACCTGCGGCGGATGCTGGACGACTGGGTGCCAATCATCGTGCTTGCGGTGGTCGCGGTGATCGTGGCAACGCTGAGCGTCGGATACGCACTGCATTGGGTCAGCGCACTGCCCTTGGCTGCATGTCTTCTGATCGGGGCGATCGTGTCGACAACCGATCCCTCCGCCGTGGTGGGCATCTTCCGTTCGATATCGGCACCGCGTCGACTTGCACGAATCATCGAAGGCGAAAGCCTGCTCAACGATGCGGCTGCCATCGCGCTGTTCGGCCTGTTTATGGGCTTTGTGATGCTGGGCGTTCCCGATCCGGCACTCGGGGACACCTTCACGCGCTTCCCGGTCCTGATCGCGGGCGGTGCGCTAGTCGGCTGGTTCATGGCGCGTATCGCGGTGTGGCTCATGTCGATGTTCTCGGAGTACGAACTGGCGCAGATCTCGATTTCGGTCGCGCTGCCCTATCTTGCCTTCATCGGCGCCGAACAGAGCATCGGCGCCTCGGGTGTGATCGCGGTGGTCGTGGCGGGCATGACGTTGAACCTCACCGCGCCGGGGCGTCTGCCGCCGCAGACCTGGGCCAATATGCGCGAGGTCTGGGGCCTTCTGGCGCATTGGGCGGGGGCCTTGATCTTTATTCTGGCCGCGCTGCTCATTCCGCGCCTTCTAGAGGGTGTCCGGGCTGACGATTTCCTGCTGATCGGTGTAGTCATTCTGGCCGCCATCGCTGCGCGCGCAGTCATACTGTTCGGGCTTCTGCCGATGCTGACCATGCTGCGCCTTTCGCCCATGGTCGAGCGCAGCTACCGCACCGCGATCCTCTGGGGCGGCTTGCGCGGCGCGGTCACGCTTGCACTGGCACTGGCGGTCACCGAAAGCTTCCGTGTCCCGCTCGAAATCAAACGCGTCGTGGGCATCCTTGCCACGGGTTTCACATTGTTCACCCTGATTGTGCAGGGCACGACGCTGCGTTGGCTGATCGGGCGTCTTCGGCTGGATCAACTGTCGCCGCTCGACAAGGCGCTGTCGCGCCAGGTCATCGCCGTAGCCCTTCAGACGGTTCGCGAGGATGTCGCCAAGACCACCGAGAATTATGAACTGAACCACGATATCGTGCGCGCCGAAGCGGTGCGTTTCGGCGAGCGGCTGGAAGGGGCCGTGAAAACCGCCGAGGATAATCCCGATGTTGCTGACCGCGATCGCATCACCCTCGGTCTGATCGCACTGGCGGGAGCCGAGCGCGACACGATTCTGGCGCGGGTGCGTGAGCGAACGCTTTCGGCGCGGCTGGCCGAACAGGTGCTCTCGGATGCCGGGCGTCTGATTGAATCCGCGCGTTCGGCTGGGCGCAGCGGCTATCAGCAGGCGGCGCGCCGTGTGGTCAGCTTCGGGCGCGGCTTTCGCTGGGCGGTATTCCTTCATAACCGGCTTGGCATCTCATTTCCGCTTGCCCGCTTGATGGCCGACCGCTTCGAGCTTCTGCTCTCGCAGCGCCTGATCCTGCGGGACCTTGGCGGGTTCATCGACAGCCGTATCCGGCGAATTCACGGTCGGCGCGTGGCGGAACTGCTCAACGAGTTGCTGGCGCGCCGGGTCGAGATGGTCGAGACCGCGCTCGAGGGGTTGAGGCTGCAATATCCGGGTTATGCCGAAGATCTTGAACGCCGTTTCATTCGCCGCACCGCCTTGCGCCTGGAAGAACGCGAATACGCGGCGATCCGCGAAGACGGGCTGATCGGGTCCGAACTTTATACCGCACTCATGCATGACATCGCCCGTCGCCGCGCCGCCGCCGAGGACCGTCCGCCGCTGGATCTGGCATTGCAGCGTGTCGAGCTCGTCAAGCGCTTTCCGCTCTTCAAGGATCTTGATGCGCCGGTGCGAAAACGCCTCGTGCGCGCTCTCAGGACGCGCTATGTAAACGCTGGCGACTATATACTGCACAAGGACAGCCCGTCGCGACGGGTCTTCTTCATCGCCTCGGGCGCAGTGGAATTGCAGGCAGCCGGTCAGACATGGCGGCTAGGACGCGGCGAGATGTTCGGCCAGATTGGGGTTCTCATGCAAAAGCCGCGCCGCACCGAAGCGCGCGCGATCGTTCCATCAACGCTTCTGGTGCTGGATGAGACCCGGTTCCGCCGTTTGCTGAAGCGCAGTCCGATTCTGCGCGAAACCGTCCGCAAGAGCGCCGAGAAACGCGGGATCACTCTTGATCAGAGCCTCTCGGAGACCTCCGATTTCAACCGCTAGCGCAGGATGAGGCGATGCGCAAAAGACAGCCCGCGGCCGCCATTGCCCCGGCCAGGTCCTGGGCCGGTGCACCGCCGCTGATCACTGTCATGTCCGGTCCGAACACGGCGATCAGGTCGGAGTCGGTGCGTCCGAACTTGTGGCTGTCGGCCATGACAACCAGATGTTCGCTTTGCGCCAGCATCGCCCGCTTGATCCCGGCGAAACCCGGCACCGCCTCGCTGAAGCCGCGCTCGCTGATCCCCGACATCCCGACAAATGCGTAAGTGGCGTGAAAACGGCGCAGGAAATCGATGGTCTCCGGCCCCACGACCGCGGCCTCGGCGGCCATGAAATCGCCCGGACACAACCGAACATGCGCGGCACGACTCTGGCCAAGAACGATGGCCACATTCACGCTGTTTGTGATCACGTTCACAGGGGTCTCTGAGAACGCCAATGTGCGTGCGAACTGGAGCGTGGTCGATCCCGCGTCGATCATAACCAGATCGTCTGGTCGCACCATACTGGCAGCAAGCCGTCCGACCCGTTCGCGTTCGCTCAAATGCGAACGGTTCCGGGTCTCCACCTGCGGGCGCATGCCCGGCGTTGTGGCGGTCACGCCGCCAAAATCGCGGCTCACCTGCCCTGCCCCTTCCAGCGCGGTCACGTCACGGCGAATCGTCTCGCTGGTGACGCCGAAGCGCTCGGCCAGATCACTGGTCCGCAGGTGCGGCGTGAGCCGCAACTCCAGCAGGATGCGCTCGCGGCGGGCAGTCTTGTTCAGCTTGTGGTCCGGGTTGATCATCACACTCTCCGGCGCGCAGTCTGGCACGGTTTTATGACAACTCCATTTCATGGTGCAGCTGTAATGCCTGAAATGTTGAAAGCTCCACACTCTAAGTCCTGTCGATCGGCAGAACCGGGGCATCAGGAGGAGCAAGCTGTGACACCGACAACATTGATCCTCGGCATGGCCAGCAAGGCGCAGGTTCAGGAATGCGAGCGCGGCGCTCGGACCGCCTTCATTTCGCCGGTTTCCCGACCGGGCCTACACCATTCGCGGTGAACCTGGCAGACGCTGTGCCTTTTGCTATCATGGGATCGGACGAGAGCGCGTTCGGCTACACATTGAAGGTCCACACGCGCGAGGATTCGAGTATTAACGCGATGGAGGATATTACCAACAAGCGTATCGCGCATACCTCGCCCAATCATCGCCAACCCCGTGTTGTGTTGGGCGGTACGGCTGGGCATTGCAATCCGTGTGGTCTCGGCGAACTATGAGCTGCCCATTGACTGGGAGCGCGTCAGCCAGAGTCTGGCCCGCGCCGCACGCATCTTTAGCGGCGCTTTTCCCCGAGTTCCGCGCGCGGCGGCGTGCTGATCGACGGGCTACATATTTCTGTCGATCCCCATAGCCATCATGGCCGCCGGCAATGTATCGCCCAGCAACCGATCTTCCTGCCGGGCCACGCGGTTATCATCCTCGCGTACAACCTTCACCCGGCGATCGTGGCGATCATCTTCGTCAAGGCGGTGGGTTTCGGTCCGCTGGCCGCGGGGCTGACACTGATTGTCTATTCCATCGGCTTCGTCGCCAAGATGCTTGCCGAACGCATCTAAGGGGTCGATTTCGGTCAGGTCGGTCAGGCCGAGGCGATGCGCGCGGCGGGCGCGCCGTAACTTTCGATGCTGTTCTACCCCGTCTTCCCGCAAATCCAGCCACGCCAGATCCGCCTCTCGATCTGTCGGCTGGACAGCAATCTGCTCGTCTCGGCGATGATTGGCGGCGTCGGTGCGGGCGGGATCGGCATCATCCTGCAAAGCGTGATCGGCACGTTCAACTGGTCCTAGGCCGTCATGGTCCTGATGTGCATCCACGGTCTGTTGATCATGTAAGAGGTTGCCGAGGCATAGCTGCGCAAGCGGCGGATCCCGCAATGCTGATCACCGCGCATGACTGACCTTCTTCGGCCTTCGCCGCATATCATGCGATCCGTGCGCGGCTTCCTGCGCCGGGTTCTCCCGGTGCCGCGATGCACCCCCGACTTGGGGCCGTGGCCGAGCCGTTCGGCCTGATCTTGCTTGACTCCTACGGCGCTCTCAATGGTGGGGAGCACCGGTGTCGGGCGCGGTGGCGCACATGGTCGCCCTGCGTGCGGCCGGTGAACGGCTTTGCCTCGTAACGAATTCGGCCAGCTATCCCAAGCGGCTTATGAGGGAAGGTCACGCGCGACTTGGTTTCGACTTCGCGCTGCACAAGGTCGCCTCGAGCCGCGAAGCCCTGCTTGCCCATCTGTCAGGCGATACATATCACTGGGGCGCGATGCTTTCGCCAGATCATGGCGTCGAGGATATTGGAGGGCTGACCCTGCGCTTCCTTGGCGACGATCCCACCGATTATGCTGCAGTGGACGGGTTTCTGATGATCGGCTCGGCGGGTTGGAATTCCATGCGTCAGGCTCTGCTAGAGGCTGCACTGCTGCACGATCTCCGATCAGTGCTGGTCGGCAATCCAGACCTGGTGGCACCTCGAGAGGCCGGGTGATCGCTGGAATCCGGTCATCTCGCGCACCGCCTGGCCGACACCACCGGTTACGCGCCACGAGTCTTCTGTAAACCCTTCCCCGAGATAGTCGACATTGCACTATCGCGCCTCGTCTCGCCGCCCGATCCGGCACGCGGGTTCCGATGGCCGGCGACACGTTGCAGAGCGATGTTCCGGGGGCGCCGGAGCTTGGGTTCAGAACCGCGCGGGTTCTGGGATACGGCATGCTCAAGTGGATGGATTGCGCAAGGGCATGCACCGTCTCCGGCATCTATCCCGACTTCATCCCGGAGCACACATGACCGTTTTGTACCGTGCTCGCTCCAGGGTGAAGCTAGAGCAGGCACTACCCCCGCGGATGGCGCGCGGCGTCGGCTCTTACTTGCGGTTGCGGCGCCCCTGCGCTTGTCATAACGTCGCTCATGCTCGCCCGTTGCCAGGCAGGTCAATCGCCACCAGGAGCAAGGTGAGCAAACATATGCACAGGGAGACACTCATGCAATTCATTCGCAGCGCACGCAACCTCATCGTCGGGGCCGTGCTCGTTACCGGACTGGCGGCATCCGCGACCGCGCAGGACCTCAAGTTCTTCACGATCGGCACGGGTGGCACGGCCTATACCTATTACCCGGTCGGCGGCGTGATCGCGAACGCCATTTCCAAACCGCCCGGATCGCGCCCCTGCGAAGAAGGCGGAAGCTGCGGCGTCGACGGGCTGATCGCTTCGGCTGTCTCTTCGCGCGGTTCCGTGGACAACGTCAACGCAATTGTCTCTGGCCTGCGCAATTCCGGCTTTGCACAGTCGGATGTCGCCTATTGGGCTTATACGGGTACCGGCACGATGGACGGCCAACCGCCCGCCGAGAACCTGCGCACCATCGCCGCCCTGTTCGAAGAGCACATTCACCTTGTCGCGCTCGCAGATAGCGGCATCGATTCCGTCGCGGAGCTGGCGGGCAAGCGCGTCTCGCTCGACGAGCCGGGCTCGGGCACCTATGTCGATGCCGGTCTGATCCTCGAAGCCAATGGCCTGTCGGTCGATGACGTGACGGCCGAGGCGCTCAAGGGCAACGCCGCCTCCGAGGCGCTGCGCAACGGCAAGATCGACGCCTTCTTCGTGGTCGCCGGCTATCCCACCGGCTCGCTGGTGGAATTGGCCTCGGCCGAAGACATCAAACTGGTGCCGATCTCGGGCGAAGGTGCCGACAAGCTGACCAGCGAATTCGGCTTCTTTGCGCAAAGCGAGATTCCCGAAGGCACCTATGAAGGCGTCGCCGCCACCGAAACGGTCGCCGTGGGCGCACAGTGGTTCACTTCGGCCGAAGAGGATCCCGAGCTGATCTACGAGATCACCAAGGCGCTCTGGAACGACAAATCGCGCAAGCTGCTGGATGTCGGCCATGCAAAGGGCAAGACGATCACGGCGGAAACCGCACTCAAAGGTATTGGCGTGCCGCTGCATGAAGGCGCCAAGCGCTTTTACGAGGAGGCCGGGCTGATCAAGTGATCACGCGCCCTGCCGTATCCGGCCCGGCTGCCACTTCGGCGGTCGGGCTTCTTTTGTCCTGATTGAACTTGCCGGGTGCAGACGATGGCCGAAGAACCGACGAAAGACCGCGAACTCACAGCCGAAGAGCTGCACGAGATTGAACGCAAATACGATCCCGAACTGGCCTTTCGGACCACCGGCCGCCGGATCGCCCTTATTGTTTCGGTCACGCTGGTCGCGATGTCGGCCTATCATTTCTATGCCTCGGGCTTTGGGCTTGTCCGTGAGCTGCTGCATCGCGGGATCCACCTCTCTTTCGTCCTCGGACTCGTATTTCTGCTGTTCTCGTGGCGGCGTCGCGCGACTGATCTGCAACCCGCCCCGGCGTGGTATCGCCCCGACGGCGTTCCACTGCTCGATATCGTCTTTGCCATGCTGGCAGTGGGCGCAGCACTTTACCTTCCGCTTCTGCCGCCGCAGGTGGTCTCGATCCGGGTCGGCAACCCTTCTGACATGGACGTTCTCATGGGCACGGCGCTTTTGCTGCTGACCCTCGAGGCGACGCGGCGCGCGGTCGGCCCGACATTGCCGGTCATCGCGCTGATCTTCGTGGCCTTCGCGGTCTTCGGCCCATGGGCGCCGGGGGCTCTCAAACATGGCGGCGCCAGCTGGCAAGGGCTGATTAACCATCTCTACATGACCAATCAGGGGATCTACGGCATCGCCATCGGCGTGATGGCGCAATATGTGTTCCTGTTCATCCTCTTCGGCGTTCTGGCAACGCGGATCGGGCTGGGGCAGTTGTTCATCGACCTTGCCATGGTGATCGCTGGGCGCTTTGCGGGCGGCCCTGCGAAGGTCGCGATCTTCTCATCGGCCTTCATGGGGACGATCTCGGGCTCGTCCATCGCCAACACAGTAACGACCGGTGCGCTGACCATTCCGGCGATGAAGCGCGTCGGCTATCCGGCGCATTTCTCGGGCGCGGTCGAGGCCACCTCTTCTACCGGCGGGCAGATCACGCCGCCGATCCTGGGGGCCGCGGCCTTCATCATGGTCGAGTATCTGGAAATTCCCCTGCGCGATATCCTGGCGGCAGCCCTGTTCCCTGCCCTGCTGCACTATTTCGGGATTTTCATCATGGTCCATCTCGAGGCCCGCAAGCTAGGACTGCGCGGCCTTGCTGCGTCCGAGCTTCCCAAGGCGGGACTTGTGCTGCGCCAACACTGGCTGTCCGTGATCCCGCTTTTCATCCTCGTCTACCTGATCCTGAGCGGCAAGACACCGGATTATGCGGCGGTATACGGCATTATTGCCTGCATCGTCGTGGGCTTCCTCAACCCCGTTAACCGGCTGACACTGAAGGACCTCTGGCGGGCTCTGGCTGACGGTGCGCGCAACACGCTGGCAGTCGGCGCCGCCGCTGCGACCGTTGGCGTCGTCGTTGGCGTCGTCACCCTGACCGGCGTCGGCTTTCGCCTCGGCTATGTCGTGGTTCAGACCGCAACCGACATGGGCGGCTTTCTGAGCGCCCTCTGGCCGCTCAGCTATTTCGCCATCGAACAATGGGCGCTGTTCGTCTCGTTGATCCTGATCGCCATCGCCTGCATCATCATGGGCGCGGGCATTCCCACCACGGCGACTTACATCATTCTCGTGGCGGTCGCGGCCCCCGCTCTGGCGGTCTTGAACGTCGAACCGCTCGTCGCGCATTTCTTCGTGTTCTATTACGGAGTGCTGGCGGATATCACTCCGCCTGTTGCGCTCGCGGCCTATGCAGCAGCCGGGATCGCGGGATCGAACCCCTTCAAGACCGGCAACACCGCTTTCCGGCTCGGGATCGCCAAGGCGCTCGTGCCCTTCGTCTTCGTCTACTCTCCCGCACTTTTGCTGATAACCGAGGGCTTTACCTGGGCGTCGTTCACGATCACGCTGGCAGGTGCCATGCTGGGTATCGGCGGTCTGGGGGTTGCCTTCTCGGGCTTTCTGATCGCCCCGCTGACGCGGCTGGAACGCTGGGCGGTGGCGCTGACATCGTTGTTGTTCATTGCACCCGGCCTCACGACGATGGCGATCGGGCTGGCCCTGTGGTCGCCGGTTGCCTTCCTCCAAATTCGCCGACGCCGTAGGTCTGCAAACACGGCGCCCTGAACCACCACGTCGGCGCGCACCTGAACGCGAGACCCTTCGCCGCGCAATAGCACTGGACGAATCTTGCGCCGGCGACTACGGCGCGAAGAGCTCTTTGTTCTGTTTGAAACGCGCTCCCGGCTGACACTCCGGGGCGCGGACCCCATCACCCTTCCCACGGGAGCGAACGCCATGACGACAAGCGACACCCATGAAGACATCTACGGGCTGAAGCGCTGGGGGCGCGGGTTCTTCGAGGTTCTCGAAAACGGCGATGTCGCGCTTAAGAACCCGCTATCGCCCGACGCCCCCCCGGTCAGCCTTCCCGAGATCATCCGCGACCTCGAAAAGCGTGGCATCCACACGCCGATGATCCTTCGCGTCAGTTCCTATCTCGAAGATGCCATCCGCCAGATCAACGAGAGCTTCCGCGACGCGATCGTGCGCACCGGCTATCAAGGCACCTATCGCGGGGTGTTTCCCATCAAGGTCAATCAGCAGGCTCAGGTCGTGGACCGGATTGTGGAATTCGGGCGCAAATACGATTTCGGGCTCGAGGCGGGATCGAAGCCCGAGCTGGTCATAGCCCTCGCCCACAAGCTCCCCGACGACGCTCTGATCGTCTGCAATGGCGTCAAGGATACGGAATTCGTCGGCCTCGCGATCCAGTCGCGCAAACTTGGCTTCAACACGGTCATCGTCCTGGAAAGCACGATGGAGGTGGATACCGTCATCGAAACCAGCCGCGCGCTCGGGGTCGAACCGATGCTGGGTGTGCGCGTCAAGCTGACCAACCAGATCAGCGGAAACTGGGCCGCCAGTTCCGGGGATCGCTCGACCTTCGGGATGAACACCGCCCAACTGGTCGAGGTGATCGACAAGCTTCGTGACGCGGGCCTGCTGCATTGCCTCACGCTTCAGCACTCGCATCTGGGCAGCCAGGTGCCCGACGTGAACGATGTCCGCCGCGCCGTTGGCGACGCCTGCCGCTATTTCTGCGAGATGACGGCCGAAGGGGCGCCGCTCACGCATCTCGACCTCGGTGGCGGGCTTGGCTTCGACTATACCGGCGAGCAGAAGGCCACAGCCAATTCGGTGAATTACAGCGTCGAGGAATACTGCGCCAATATCGTCGAAACGGTCGCCTATGCGATGAACGAAGCTGGCGTGGAGCATCCCACCCTGGTCACCGAAAGCGGGCGTGCCTCGGTCGCGACCTCCTCGATGCTGATCTTTAACGTGCTTGAGGCAACCTTGTTCGACGCCCCAGACGCACCCGCCGCCGAACCCGACGATCACCACTACGTCAGCGACCTGACGGCCGTCGGCGATTATCTGTCGGGGGACCGGCTGCGCGAATGCCTGAACGACGCCAGCTTCTATCGCAACGAGATGCGCGCCCTCTTTCGGCGCGGCCATGTCGGGCTGCGCCAGATGGCCCGTACCGAAACGATCTACCGCCACCTGATGGCCCGCATCAAGGCAGTGGCCGCCACTGACGAGCGTGGCGCGGATATCGAGGACGAGCTGCACAAGCTCGCCGATATCTATCACTGCAATTTCTCGCTGTTCCAGTCGCTGCCTGATGTCTGGGCGATCGACCAGCTGCATCCGCTGATGCCCCTTCAGATGCTGGATCAGGCCCCCACCCGCCGCGCGGTGTTATCGGACATCACCTGCGACAGCGACGGCAAGGTCGATCATTTCATCGTCGCCGATGGCACGTCGCCGTCCTTGCCGGTACATGATCTGCCCCAGGACCGGCCCTATCACATGGGCGTGTTCTTTGTCGGTGCCTACCAGGAAACGCTGGGCGACCTGCACAACCTGTTCGGCGACACCAATGTGGTTACGATAGACTTGCGCGAGGATGCGGGATTTGATCTGCTTCACGAACAGGAAGGAGACACCATCGCCGAAGTTCTCTCTTACGTCGAATACGACCCCAGTGATTGTGTGGACGCCTTCCGCAAGCTGGTGGATGGTGCGATTTCCAGAGGTGTCATCAGCGTCGAGGAACGGCGCCCGCTGATGGCGGCCTATCGCGACAGCATCAACGGTTACACCTACTACGAATAAGCGAACAAACCCGGGAGACAGAGGTCATGGGAAACACACTCGTAATCGGCGCCGGCGGCGTCAGCCATGCCGCCGTCCACAAGATGGCGATGAATGCCGATATCTTCACGCATATCACCCTGGCCAGCCGCACGAAGTCCAAGTGCGACGCGATTGCCAGATCGGTCAAGGAACGGGTCGGTGTCGACATCGACACCGCCGCGCTCGACGCGATGGACGTGGCAGCGACGGTCGCCCTGATCCGCAAGACCGGGGCCGAGATCCTCGTCAACCTGGCGCTGCCCTACCAGGATCTCAAACTGATGGATGCCTGTCTCGAGGCGGGCTGCCATTACCTCGACACGGCGAATTACGAACCCGAGGACGAGGCCAAGTTCGAATACAGATGGCAATGGGCCTATCAGGACAAGTTTCGCAAGGCCGGGCTGACGGCGATCCTCGGGTCAGGGTTCGACCCCGGTGTGACCAGCGTGTTCGCCACCTGGCTGAAAAAGCACAAGCTCGACAGCATACGCGAAATCGACGTTCTCGATGCCAATGGCGGCAGCAACGATCAGGCCTTCGCCACAAATTTCAACCCCGAGATCAACCTGCGCGAAGTGTTGCAGGATGCCAAGCACTGGGAGGGTGGCGATTGGCAGGTGACCCCGGCCATGACCCACAAGGTCGAGTTCGATTTCCCCGGCATCGGCCCCAAGAACATGTATCTCATGTATCACGAGGAACTCGAAAGCCTGAGCACCCATTTCCCCGAGATCGAGCGCGCGCGGTTCTGGATGACCTTCGGGGATGCCTATATCACCCATGCCAAGGTCTTGCAGAATGTCGGCATGACCCGGATCGACCCGGTCATGCATAACGGGGTCGAGATCATCCCGATCCAGTTTCTCAAGACTCTGCTGCCCGATCCCGGCGACCTCGGCGAGCAGACCAAGGGCAAGGCGTGTATCGGCGATATCGCCACAGGCGAGGCCAAGGACGGGTCGGGCGAAAAGACCTATTACATCTACAATATCTGCGACCACGAAGAATGCTTTGCCGAGGTCGGCAGCCAGGCGGTGTCCTATACGACCGGCGTCCCGGCGATGATTGGCGCGGCGCAGGTGCTCAAGGGCAATTGGACGGCGCCGGGCGTGTGGAACATGGAACAGCTCGATCCGGATGATTTCATGGACATGCTGAACAAGCATGGCCTGCCCTGGCAGGTGCATGAGTTGGACGGGCCGGTCTCGTTCTGAACCGAACCGGGACATCCACGCCATGACCCAGCCCATGCAGACCCAGGCCGGGGATGCCGGCGCCTTTCGGCACTTCGACCTTGGACGCGTGCCCTCGCCCTGTTTTGTGGTGGACGAGGTCGCGCTTGAGGCCAATCTTGAGGTGCTGGCATATGTCGGAACGGCCTCGGGCGCGCGGATGCTCTGCGCGCTCAAGGCATTTTCCATGTTCTCGCTGGCGCCGCTGGTGCGCTCGTATCTCGCGGGCACCTGCGCCAGCGGATTGCACGAAGCGCGCCTCGGGCGCGAGGAATATGGCGGCGAGGTCACGACCTTCTCGACCGGTTACAAGGAGTCCGAGATCGACGAGATTCTCGGCCTGAGCGACCACCTGATTTTCAACAGTCTCGGGCAGAAGGACCGTTTTGGCGCGCGCGCGCAGGCGGCGGGCGTGTCCGTCGGGCTGCGCATCAACCCGCAGCATTCCGAAGGCGAAGTGGAGAAATACGACCCTTGCCAGCCCTGCTCGCGCCTTGGCGTGCCGGTCTCGCAACTGAACGCATCCGCGCTCGACGGGGTCGCGGGGCTGCATATGCACACGCTTTGCGAACAGGGTTTCGCCCCGCTCCGGCGCACCTGGGAGGCCGTGGAGCCGCTGCTGGCGCCCCATATGGCGCGCCTTCAATGGATCAACCTGGGCGGCGGGCACCATATCACCCGCGACGATTATGATCGCGCCGGACTGATCGACTTCATCAAGGATATCCGCGCACGCCACGGCGTCGAGCTGTACCTGGAACCAGGCGAGGCGGTGGCGCTCGATGCCGGTATCCTGGTGGGTGAAATCCTCGACACGTTCGAGAACACGATGCCCATAGCGATCACCGATATATCGGCAACCTGCCACATGCCCGACGTGATCGAGGCCCCCTATCGTCCTGCACTGCTCGACGAGGCCAAGACCGGCCATACCTACCGGCTGGGCGGGCCGTCCTGCCTGGCGGGGGACATCATCGGCGATTATACTTGGGCCGCCCCGCTTGATATCGGACAACGTTTCGCCTTTCTCGATCAGGCGCATTACTCGATGGTCAAGACCAACACCTTCAACGGCGTGCCCCTGCCCGCCATCGCCATCTGGAACAGCCGCACCGACGATCTGCGGATCCTGCGCGAGTTCGGCTATCTCGACTTCAAGGAACGCCTATCATGAGCAGCTTTCTCGCCAGTGAACTCAGTGCCGACGAGAAAAGCGAATCCGCCCGCTTCCGGGTAATCCCGATGCCGCTCGAACGCACGGTGTCTTACGGGGCGGGCACCGCACGCGGACCGGCAGCGATCATCGCAGCCTCAAACGAGCTCGAGCGGCTTTGCCTCGGGCAGGAACCCTGCCGCGCGGGCATCCTGACCGAAGCGCCCGTCGATTGCGACGGCCCCCTCTCCGAGGTCATGGCGCGTCTGGCCGCTCGCACAGAAGCGGCGGCGCGGGCTGGCCGCATTCCGGTGACGCTGGGGGGTGAACATTCGCTCAGCTACGGCGCGGTAATGGGTGTCGCCCATGCGCTCGGGCAGCCTGTGGGGGTCGTGCAGATCGACGCTCATGCCGATTTGCGCGTCGCCTATGAGGGCGAGAAACACTCGCATGCCTCGGTCATGCACCTCCTGGCGCAAGAAGGGATTCCCCTCGCCCAGTTCGGCGTGCGCGCGATCTGCCAGCAAGAGGCCGACAGCCGCGCGGCGAACAAGGTGTTCTGGCGCGATGCAGAGGAGCTCGTCACCAACCGCATTCATCAGGTGGATCTGCCCACGGATTTCCCCGAGCTGGTCTATGTCTCTTTCGACGTGGACGGGCTCGACCCGTCGCAGATGCCCGCCACTGGCACGCCTGTGCCCGGCGGGCTGGATTACTACCAGGCGCTTCACCTTGTGGAACATGCGCTCAAAGGGCGGCGCTGCGTGGGTTTTGACCTGGTGGAACTCGCACCCGACGGCAATGCGGCCTGGGATTTCACCGCGGCCCAGATCGTCTATCGCCTGATGGGGCGCTGCCTCTGACGCGCGCCGCCATGTCAGAGGCACCCGAACGGAACGGATCGCGTCCGTTACCGAAATAAGTTATCCGGTGCTGGAACTCATTTCTTTGCAAGGAATTTGCCAAGGGAAAGGAGGCGCCCATAACCTATTTCCAAAGCCTTTCAGCCGCCGGTTTTACCGCAACCGCGATCAGCTACGGCCCCGGCCGCATGGGGTTCGGCCTTTTCGTTCCCGAGTTCAAATCGACCTTCGCTCTCTCAAGCTCCACAGTCGGCTTCATCGCCAGTCTCGGTTTCTGCGGATTTTTCATCGGCTTGCTGGTGGCACAAAGCTTGCTCAACCGTATGGGCCCCAAGATGCCTGTCCTGACCGGGCTCTTCGCGGCCATGGTCGGCATGAGCATCATCGCGCTTGCGCAGAATGCCGCCATGCTGGCGCTCGGCGTCATTCTTGCGGCTTCAAGCGCGGGTTTCGCATGGACGCCGTTCAACGATCCGGTGCATCGCAAGATTCGTGACTGGGACCGCCCGACCGCGCTCTCGTTGATCAGCACAGGCACCGGTGTCGGCGTGATCGCAGCGGGTTTCGCCGCCCTGGCCCTTGTCTTCGCGGACCTGTCTTGGCGCTATTGCTGGACCTTCTTCGCATTGGCCGGCTTCGCGGTGCTCATCCTGAACTGGTCGGTCCTGCGTCAGATCGACAGGCCACCCGCACGCGAAACGACGATGCCGTGGCGCGCGCTGCGTCATGTCATGGCGATTCCGCTTTTCGCCATCGCCTTCGTCTACGGCGCGACCTCGGCAATCTATATCTCGTTCGCGCCCGACGCGTTCTGGGCACATGGCGGCGTGCCGGGCACCCCCACCGCCGCGACGCCCGCTTTTGTCTTCCTGTGCTACGGGGTCTTTGGTCTGACCGGGCTTCTTGCCGGACACGTGAAACAAGCGATTGGCCTGCCTTGTATCTTGCGTCTGCTCATGCTGACAAGCGCGGTATCGCTTGTTCTGGTTGCCGTCATACCCGCAAGTTGGCCTGCACTGATCGTATCGGCGGGGCTGCAAGGCATTCACGTGATGATGACAAGTGCCGTTCTGGCCTTCTGGTCGGAAAGGCTTTTCCCCCAGTTGCCGTCGTTCAGCTTCACGGCCGCACTGCTTGCGACTGCGGCCGGCAGCATCCTGGGGCCGGCGGCGGCCGGTATCATATCGGATACATTTAGTCCCGACGCGATGTTTATCGCCGCAGCCGCCTTGCCAGTGATCACGGCCCTCATACTGCGCAACCGCCATGCGCACGAGCGCGCGGCCACGTCACCCGCGCCCTGAAGCGCGCGGTTGCCGGTCCTGCCGACGCGTCAGATGCCCTGCTCAGTCCGGATGGATGTCACGCCGCATGCATCCGGTTCCCAGAACGATCGCGGACCAGTTCACGCTCAGTTCCAACCCCAGTTCAGCCAACCACGCCTGCCGGGTTCGCCACGCGGCAGGTCAGGTCTGTCTTCACGTGAAGCCACACCTCCAGGTGCTTGATCAAACCGTCCAACGACCTTGGATCGCGCCACGCCGATTCATCCGCCGCCTGCACAGACAGCGAAACGCCCATTGATACAAGACAACACATGTGAACGCGCGCCTGTCGCATCCCGGCTCGGCTTAATATCTGTATGGGCAATCCAGCGTGATCCGGAAATCGATCAAGACGCGAGGCTCCTTCCCGACGGATGAGGCCGTGACCAAGCTGATCTGTCTGGCCATTCGAAGGTTCGACTAAAACGGCCGCGATGTCCGGGAATGGTTTGCAGCCCGCAACCAATTCGCCATGATATCCGGCGAGCGTTTCGACGCTGGAGTATCTGAAACCGCGTAGGCCGGGCCAGATACACAGGGTTCATAATACTCGCCGGAAAATGCGGCTTTCGGCTCTCCAAGCGCCGCGTTCGACTGCTGTGTGATGACCGCTCGCCTGAAAGCGTGTCAGCCGCGTGTCTCGTCCTCGGTGACGCCCGATCCCGTATCGCTGGCACCGGTCGACTCAGAAGTATCACTCTCCGACCCTTCATCGCCATCGGCACTCTGCGTCTCGGCGTCCGATTTTCCAACGCTGCCGCCGCCCCATCCATCTTCATCACCATCTGGGGTCTCGCCCGCGCGACCAACGTCACGATCGTTGCCCGGATTTCCTGTCGACGACCCGGGCCCACTTCCCTGACCAGCATCTCCGTGGCCACCAGCGCTACCGCCACCGGCTCCGCCACCAGCACCACCAGCACCACCAGCACCGCCGCCACCACCAGCGCCGCCGCCGCCGCCACCAGCGCCGCCGCCGCCGCCACCAGCGCCGCCGCCACCACCAGCGCCGCCGCCACCACCAGCGCCGCCGCCGCCAGCACCCTTTGCGATGGCGACGTCGGCAATAAAGACAGCTGCAACTGTCGCAACCGGAAGCACCATCATTGAGGCCAAACCCGCAGTCAGCGCCAGAATTTTAAATGGACGAGGCATGATATCTCCTTGAGAATCCGTTGTCATCATTTTGAGTGACTGCCATGTTCGATCCGAGATCGCGGTTGTGCGATCAAACAGCCACAAGCCATCCCGCAGAGAAGCAGGTAAATGCGGAATGCATGCGCCTGGACAGTGGCAGAAAAGTGTCGGAACCACGCGCTGGAGACACCCCGGTCTGCCCTCTTCCGAGGCGCGGCAAGGTTGAAATCGATACGTTGTCGAAACCGTCTCACGATTGCTGCTCGCGGGGGCGCCGCTTTAATCGGGGGTCGGATCGCTTCAGAACTCAACCCTGTGTTTCAAGACAAAACGGCCCGCCGCAAGATGGGGGCGCTGCCCCCGTCGCAGCGAGCTGCGACTCCCCCGAGGTGTTTTTAGCCAAATGAAGCCGGGGGCGCGGCAGGCCTTGTTTTCAATCATGACACGGCGCAGAGCCGCAGGGCGTCATAGATGGCCGCATGAACGTTTCGTGACGAAAGCGCGTCGCCGATGCGGTGCAACTCGAAGCCGGGATGCGGGCGCGGCTGCGGGCGCAAGTCCTTGAGCGCGTGGATGTCGGTCTTGCCGCCATTCGACGCGCCGCCCCTCAACCCATCGAAAAGGTCGTCCATCGGGAGCGTCCCCATCTCCACCACGACCTGATCGACGACGCGTGTCCGGTGTTCATGCGTCAGTTCGTTCAACAGGGTGGCCGCAAGGCGATTGCCCTCGCGACTGACCTTGACGAGACGCAGATGGCCGTCGGATCGGAGCCCGGATTTCGCCATTTCCTTTTGCCAGCGCGTTGCTTCGGGATAGACCAGATCCTCGGCCACGCTCGCGTCGATCGTGGCAAGCTGAACATCCGCGCCCTGATCCATCGCGCAGAACGCCGCCAGCATCGCCGGGTGACGGCCCGTCCCGTCCCAGACCAGGACATCGCCCTGCGGTTTGACCTGTCGCCCGACCACGTCCCACGCTGAAAGCACGAGATCCGCGCCATCGCCGAAATCCGTCTGCGGGATGCCACCCGTCGCCAGGATCACGAGGTCGGGATCAAGCGCGGTAATGTCCTCGGGTTCCATGAAGCGATTGCACAGAACAGGCACGCTCAGCCGTTCGAGTTCACCAAGGCGCCAGTCGATGATCCCGACAAGATCCTTGCGCCAGCCACTTGCCGCCAGCAGGAGCTGGCCGCCCGGTTGGGGCGCTGCCTCGAAGAGAGACACGTCATGGCCGCGTTCGGCCAGGATGCGCGCGGCCTCGAGGCCGCCCGGCCCAGCCCCGACGACGACCGCATGGCGGCGCGTGGCGGCTTTTTCGATACTGTGCCCGATGCTGAGCTCCCGCCCGGTTGCCGCGTTATGCAGGCATTTGGGACGATGCTGCGACTGGCAATGCCCCGCGCCGACGCAGGGGCGGATCCGGTGTTCCTCGCCCGCGATCAGCTTGGAGACCATGTGCGGGTCGGCGATCTGCGGGCGGGTGAGTCCGGCCATGTCCACATGCCCTTCGGCCACCGCGAAACGGGCGGATGCCATGTCCGAGAGCTTGGCGGCGTGAAAGACCGGCAGGTCGACTTCGCGCTTGAAGCGCCCGACCGCAGTCACCCAGGGCGCGGCCGCAACGCCCATGCCCGGAAACACCTCTTCGGACAGCGAGCGGGATGTATCCATCGAGCCATAAAGCGCATTGAAGAAATCGACGGATCCCTCCCGCTGAAGGATCCGCGCCGCTTCGATACAGTCGTCGGGAGTGAGTTCCCCGTCTATCCCCTCGTCCACGACATAGCGCATGCCGACAATGAAATCGTCGCTGACATTGCGGCGGATCTCCTCATGCACCATCAGGGCGAAACGGACACGGTTTTCCAGGGAGCCGCCGAAGCGGTCTGTCCGTTCGTTGGTCTTGGGCGAAAGGAACTGCCCGATCAGATGCCCCGATGCCAGGGTCTCGATCCCGTCAAGGCCGCCGGCCTCGCAACGGCGCGCGGCCTGTCCGTAGGCCCGCACGACGCGCGCGATGTCGTCTTCGTCCATTTCGCGCGGAATCCCGCGATGCAATGTCTCGCGGATGGGAGACGGACCGATCGGCGGCAGCCAGTCCTGCGCATAGGGATCGCCACGGCGCCCGAGATGTGTGATCTGGCACATCAGCGCGGCGCCACGGGCGTGAATCCGTTCCGAGAAGCGCTGAAAATGCGGGATGATCTTGTCGGTGCCCACATTGAGCTGCTGAAAGATGCTGGGGCTGTCGATATCCACATTGGACGAGCCCCCGAACATGGTCAGCGCCAGCCCGCCTTTCGCCTTTTCCTCGTGATAGGCTTGGTAGGCGTCTTGCGGAAACCCGTCCTTTTCCAGCCCGCATGCATGCGATGTGCTCAGGAGCCGGTTGCGCAGCACGAGTTTCTTGATGGTCAGCGGCGCCAGCAGCGGATCGCTTGCGCGTGGGGTCGGTTCTTGCGTCATGGCGCACCTCTCGTGTCGGGCAAAGGGTCTCATCCCCGCCCGGTGGTTTGGAACCTGTCGGACATCAGACCTCAGAGAACTTTCGACAGGAACTCCTTGGTTCGCGGGTCCTGCGGATTGTCGAACAGGACATTCGGCGGGCCGGTTTCGCAGATCCTGCCCGCATCGGTGAAATAGACCCGGTCGGAGATCTCGCGGGCGAAGCCCATCTCATGCGTGACCAGAATGCAGGTCATCCCGTCCGCAGCGAGTTGCTTGATGGTCAACAGCACCTCGCCCACGGTTTCGGGATCCAGCGCGGCCGTCACCTCGTCGAACAGCATGACATCGGGACGCATGCAGAGACTGCGCGCGATGGCGACGCGCTGCTGCTGCCCGCCCGACAGCTCGGCCGGATAGGCGTTCTCCTTTTCGTGGAGCTGGACCTTGGCCAGAAGCGCGCGGGCACGGGCCTCGACCTCGGCCTTGTTCTCGCGCAGCACAAGGAGGGGCGCCATCATGATGTTCTGCAGGACGGTACGGTGCGGAAACAGGTTGTATTGCTGAAAGACGATCCCGACCTTGCGGCGCAGCGCCAGCTTGTCGAGATTGCCGTCGTGGACCTCCTGCCCCTCGACCTGAACGGAGCCTTCGTTCACGGGGGTTAGCCCGTTGATCGTGCGGATCAGGGTCGATTTGCCAGAGCCGGAGGCCCCGATGATGCAGACCACCTCGCCCTTCATCACCGTAAGGTCGATCCCCTTGAGGACTTCGAAATTCCCGAAGCTTTTGTGAACATTCTTGAGCGCGACGATGGGCTGATCGGGTGTCCAGCCTTGCGAAACTGTCATTGGTAAATCGCTCCTGCGTCAGGACCCGGCGGCGAAACGGCGTTCGAGCCGGCGGGTGTAAATTGAAATCGGATAGATGAAGACGAAGAAAATCGTCATCAGGAACAGGTAGAACGGCACCAGCAGTTCGGGGCGCGCGCCGGCGGCTTCCATCGCCGCCTGCGTATTGCCCAGTGCCTCGTTCACGCCAAGGATCGCGGCCATCGGGGTCATCAGCGTCAACAGCGCGTACCAGTTCATCCAGGGCGGCATCATCCGGCGGATGCATTGCGGCAAAATAATGTAGCGAAGGGTCTGGAATCGGGTGAATGCGAGGCTTTCGGCGCTTTCCCACTGGCCCGACGGGATCGACGCCACCGCGCCGCGCAGAATCTCGGAAATATTCGCCATCACGGGCAGCGCGAAACCGATCGTCGCCTTGACCCAGTCCGGGATCATCACCGTGCCCCCGCCCGGCATGGGGACCTGAAACGGGATCAGGAACATGATCGCGAAGAGGATCACCAGCCAGGGCGAATTGCGGAAGAGGTGGGTCACCAGCTTGGCGGGCAGGCGAATGACCTGGATCGGGCTGATCTGCATGAACCCCAGGATCACGCCGGTGACGGTCGCGATCGCCATCGCAAGGATGCTCATGACAAGGTTGAGCACGAACCCCTCGAGGATGAAAGGCATCCATGTCACCAGCGTCGCAAGTGCGCCGGGGCGGGCATCGCCGCCCTGCTGAGCCATTGCGGCGACCGTTCCGGCCACGCAGAGACCGAGCGCCAGCACCGGGGCGCGCCATGTCATCCGTGTCACGTTATATGCGCTCATTGCCCGTACCCCGGCAATGCAAGCTTGCGCTCGAGCAGCGACATCGCCTTGGCGATGATCGCGACAAGCACAATGTAATAGGTGAACAGCAAAAGCATCATCTCGGGCACGTTCACATTGTCCGACCAGATGCCGCTGAGGGAGTAGGTGATTTCAGGGACCGCAATCACATAGGCCAGCGACGATGTCTTGGCCAGGCTGACGATGTTGTTCGTCAACGCCGGAAGACAGAAGCGGAAGGCGAGCGGCAGGGTGATATAGACGAATATCTTGAAATTGGAGAAGCCGAGCGATTCCGCGGCCTCGGTGGTTGCGGTCGGCACCGCTTCCACGCCGGAGCGGAAGATCTCGACATTGTAGCTTCCGCCGAAGATGCCGATGGCGATCACCGCCCAGCCGAACGACCCGATCATGGGTTCATACCAGCCCCCCATATCGACCTGCGGCGTGATCGCGCCAAGGCCGAAATAGAAGAACAAGAGCTGCACGATCGGCGGCGTGTTCCTGAAAATCTCGATATAGGCGGCCACGAACCAGCGCACGGGCCGCAGGCGCGAGGTCTGCGCGCCGGCGCCGATCACGCCGATCACCAGCGACACCGTGACGATGGCCGCGATCAGTTTGACCGAAACGACCATGCCTTCGGTGAGGCGCGACCAGTCATAGGAATCATAGAACGGCGAGAAGTTCAGACCTGTCAACGGCGGAGACAAAACCGGCCACTTGGCGGCGCAAAACCAGGCCAGTGGTGGGGCACCAAGCGCCATGGCGCGTGCGCTCCCCAAATAGCTGGC